>DKRQ01000020.1:0-10550 GCA_002472275.1 Caryophanales bacterium UBA7278
GCAGCAGTGCTCTGATACCAGGCGAAAGAACAGCGGCACATCGACTGCTAGGCAAGAATTCGCGTAACTTGTTGGTAACATGTGATACCAAGAAGTTTTACAAACCAGGGCAGGATTAGACGATTTACCTCAAAGCAAACCGCGCTACCTCACACGCGAAAGTTCAGTGGCGAGATACTCCGGCAGATTCAAAGCCCGGTATCAAACTTGCCGATTCGCTTAGTCGAAGCATCGCGAACCGCGATTGCCGAAAAGTTCACAAAGCCTTAGGAAGGCTATGCCTCCGCGACCCCAAAAGGGTTCTTCTCCGCGAATTCGCATAGTTCCGCATAGGCGTCGTCGGTGGGCAGATCCTCATCGACGAACACCACTTCCGCCCCTTTTAGGTACATGGGGACAAAAAGGAAATCGGCCACATGGAAATCGAGCTCGGAATTCACGAGTATCCTCTTGGGGACGGGGATCCCTTTAAGGTATTTCTCCGCATTTTGCAGAAGGCTTTTGCCTAGCGATTGCCCATCCTCCATCGCAAATAGAAGCGGGACCAATACGGCACCCGTCTTGGCGTCGCAAAGGATGCCGACGAAGCCCACAAAGCCCTTTCTAGGGTCATCGTCGTCGTAATCGAAATTGCCACTAGGCATATAACGGAAGGTGAAGGCGAAGTCCCCTCCTTGCCTCTTCCCCGTCTCATAAGTGGGTGAATCGACGTCGATGAGGGCCGTTTCCAGGAAGAAAGCGGGTGCATGTAGCATCTTATCCGTCCTTGCGACCTTGGAGTATTTGATTCTCCCGCCGACGAAATCGAGGAACACGTTGCAGTCCTCGTCTTTCTTAGGCCGGTCCGCCCGTTTCTTCAAATAGGACAGGCCGTCGATGAGGGCCCTTAACTCGGTTTTCAGGCAACCCGCCATCGACTTGCTCAAATGGTTGAGCGCCCGCTTCCCCATGTGGATGCACATGGACGAATATAAACCATCCTCCCCATAGGGGTTGACGGAATTCGGAACGGTGAGGCGTTCCTCACTCCTCCTTTCCGAATACAAAGTCACGATCGAGAGGAGCATGCCGACGTCACGTTCCCTGCCAAAGCCTTCGGCGTTTCTAAGGAACGAATAGAACTCATCGGCCGCATCGTCACCCCGATAGAAAGAGACGCCATAGGTCCCGTGGCTCGCGCCCAAGATGGAAAAGGAGGTGTAATGGGAATCCCCAAAGACCGAGAAGAAGACGGAATCGGAGAAGAAGCGGTCGAACTCGTGGGAATCGTATTCCTCCATCAAAAGGCGTATCGCTCGGTAATCTTCCTTCGAGGCCTCTTCTTCCTCGAGCTCGTTGACGAAGGCGTAATCGGCGAGGAAGTGGTTGCTTTCCAAAAAGAAATCCACCCAAGCCTCGAAAAGGCCCCTCTTTTTCAAAAGGGAGGCAAATCCCGCCGCTTTGAGGGCGGGGGCATCCGCCTCGATGCCTTGGCTAAGGAGGAAACCTTCGCGGGCCCTCTTCATGAACGTGGCGCTTCTTGCCTCGAAGCAGCGCCAATCGCCCCTCCCGTCATGGAAGGATTCCCCGTACATGAAGGCGTCGTAATCCGAAAAGACCCCATAAGCCTTCTCCCCCGTCGTGACGTTATAGAAAAGATATTTACTGGGCTTTCGTAGATAAGCCTCCACCACTTCTCTTAGTTCCATTGGTTTGCCTACCACCATTATATAATGCGGGCCAATGCCCGCGGCCGGCAAAACCCCGGCCATCTGCCTTAAGGATAGCAAAGAAGGCGGGTATCGCAAGATAATCCATGGGTGGGGGCAATTTAAGAACAGTCCAATGCCCCGAATCCATACCACTTTACCGGCACCAAGGATATAATGATGCCGCTTAAGACGTTTCTTAGGCCGTGTGCTGACACGCTAATCCGACCCATGCCGTAAGCAATGGACGGCGACCAAGCCAGGCCAGGCATTGACGATGGCCCATCATGCCGTAAGCAATGGACGGCGACAGGTGACGGACACCAGAACGAAATCAGCGTCTTCCTAAAAGGTCTAATGGCCTAACCAAAAAATCCCGCTACTCGGCGCGCGTATAGCAAATGGCCGAGTTTTCTTTCGCCAATCCCCTGGGCTTTCTCGCTGACGACGAGCCCCATTGGCTTGCCCAAAAAAACACTGAAAAAAATCTCAGTAAGAATTCAATTCGCGTTCCGAACCCTACCGATGAAAAAAGGAGGGCCACGAAGGACCCTCCAGACCTAGGTCCCGGAGGATACCTAGGTGTTACATGGGACGAGTATATTCCTTAAATGAAGGCTCTGTCACAAAACCTATGGTTTAATCCTTAAAAACGAAAAACGGCAGGCGACGCATCCACCACCGGTGTCCAAGGCAACAAGAGCCTTTGGCCTTCCTAAATAGGATACCCGCGGTTAACCTCTGAGTTAACCTTGTTTTTAACCTTTGTTTTGCCCCACTTATGTCTTCTTGCTTTCCGCCTGAAACAAGCACGGGTCCCAGGCAAAAAAGCAAAATAGAAACTCGGGGCTTCGTAAGGGCACAAGCGCTTGACGATTGGTAAAATATTCTTTACAATCTTTACCAAGGAGGATACTTTATGATTGAAACAACAACAATTTCATCGAAAGGACAGGTAACCATCCCGCTCGCATTCCGCGACAAATTGGGCTTGCGCGCCGGGGCAAAGGTCGCCTTCATCGACGGCGAGGACGGGAACGTCTACGTCGTCAACGCGTCTTTGCTTTCTCTGAAGAAAGCGCAGGAGGCATTCTCTAGCTTCGGGGCCGGGGCATTCAAAAGCGAGGAAGATGCTATGGCCTTTGCAGTAGAAACGAGGAAGGGGAAACGCTGAGCCAATGCGATTCCTCATTGACACTAACGTCCTTTTCGCCGCCATCGTCTTCCCCGGGGGCGTCTCCGACAAGGCCCTCTCCCTTTGCCTTGCGCGTGGGAACGAAGTCGTCATCCCCGAATACGTGTTGGATGAGCTGAAAGAAACAATCGAGAGGAAATTCCCCTGCAAATCCGGCTTGGTCATGCCTTTCCTTGGGTCCATTGGGCATATCGAGTTGCCCAATTCGGCCTTGAACGAGGCTGGCGAAACCCTACCGCTCAGGGATTTGAAGGATATGCCGATCCTTCGGGCCGCCATCGTTTCGCAGAGCGATTACATTCTAACGGGGGACCTCGACTTCCTCGAATCCAGCATTACAAAACCGACGCCTATCCACCCATCGAGTTACTTAAGGAATCCGTTTTAGCCCCATAGCGTGACATCAGGCTCAACAACAACTCAGCGCTTCCGCCGCCCCGGTGCTGCCTACGAACAAAGCAGAGTTGATTACAAAATAACAACGCGTGTCTATTTTTCGTTGACTACTGCACTTTGGGAAGAAAAACCGAGTAGAAGTGATCTTTGGCCCGGCCGTTTCAAAATCGAGGCGCCTTTTCCAGGCGAAAAGAAATGCTTGCGCAATTAGCAAAACCTTTGCAGGGACAGCCCGTGTCCCACGTGCATACAGTTTTTATTTCCGGTAATACCTCGTTTGGACGCCCGCGCCGATCTTGGCGACCCTCCCATCGCTTACCATTTTCGTGAGCACCATCTCTATCGTGGAGACCGATACATCCGGGAGTATCTCGCTGATTTCCTTTTTGGAGATGGGGACTAAGGCGTTAAGGACCGTCGCCTCGATGCGGCTCGTCTTGTTGACCTTCTTCGAATTCACCGTGGCGAACCTCTTGTCCAGTTCCTGGTAGCAGGAAAGCAAGGTCATCAGGAAGTTGCCTGCGAAGAAGAAATAGTCGTTCTCCTTTTCATGCCAACCGATGGAGGATTGCCTTAACGCCTCATAATAGGCGCCTTTGCTTTTGTTGATCTGTTCCTCGAAAGAAATGTACTTCCCGGCGTCGAAGCCCGCTTTATATAAAAGCAGCAAGGACAGTAGCCTCGACATCCTGCCGTTGCCATCACTGAAAGGATAGATGCATAGGAAATCCAGGATGACGCATGGGATGAGGAGGAGCTGATTGACGGCGCTGTCGTCGCGGGCGTCCATATAGGCCAAGATCAGCTGCTCCATGGCTTCCTCGGTTTCCTTAGCGGGCGTAGGAGCGAACCTGACGCGCCTAGACCCATCGCCCCTGATCTCCATGATGAGGTTGTCCTCTTTCTTGAAATGCCCCGCGGCATCGGGTTTTGCCACTAGTAGCATGGTCCTATGCAGGTCCAACAACGTCTTTTTGTCAAAGGACAAATTGGGATAGGAGGTATGGATGATGTTCAACGCGTCGCGATACCCCGCGATCTCCTCCTCGTTATGGTTGAGGGGGGCGCTGTTTTGGTTGACGATCGCCTTGATTCTTTCGTCGGTGGTAACGATCCCCTCGATCGCGTTGCTGCCTTTGACGGATTGGACTTTCGCGATCCTTTCGAGTTCGGAATAGACGGTTTCAAAACGGGATTTCCTGATTTCGCTAGAAGTCTTCAAGGAATAGATGCCCGCCAAGACGTTAGCCAAAACCGCGGGGATGCTGCCGTTTTTAAGAAAGGAATAATCGAAGGTTCTCATATGCATAACCCCAAAAGTTAACTGCATAATTTTATGTTATTTTTATGCACATCATCAATAGTTGTATGCATAATCTTCTAGGAAAATTGTGCAGGCATAACCCATTTCTTCCATCCATTTATCGGGCACGGGCAAATAAAAAGCGGCCGAAGCCTCTTTTTACCGCTCAGGTCCTCCTGGGCCGTGATTATCATAGCACGCTTTAATGATTGGCGTAGACAAAGCATCGACGAAGATCGGCTCGGTCAATCTACGGACGATATATAAAGGTTGTTCGCGAACATCAAAGCGAACAAATAGAAGGGAAGGTTCTTCTCTTTCCCGTCTTCCATCACCCGCTTCCTCGAGACCTTCAGGCCGTCGATATGCCCATCGCTTCCCTCCAACGCTTTATTCAAAGAGGCGGATTTGAGGTTTTCGCCGGACTTAACCTCGATAAGGAGAAAAGCCCTGCGGTATCTATCGACAAAGTCGATTTCCAGGTCATCCCCTTGGTGGTGATAATGCAAAGGGCTTCCATCCCCGTGGTAACGATGCAATATGGCCGCGACCGCGTTCTCATAGACCCCGCCGACGTCGATGTTCTGCGTTCCGTTTAGCACCGCGTAGAAATCATCGTCCGAAAGCTGTGAGAGCAAAAGGCCGGAATCGAAATAATACAATTTGAAGTCGCTGGAATCCGAAAAAGACTCCAGCGGCTCTTCTATTCTTTTCACGTTTTCGCATTTGATGACGAGGCCGGAGGAAATCAACCAATTCAACGGGTCTCCATATTCCCTGGATTTCGCGTTTTTCTCGATTGTGGCCAGCTTGAATTTGTGGGAGGTCAACGTCAGTTGCTTAGGTATCGCCTTGAAAACACTGGCAACGCGGACTTTGTTGGTGGCGCCTTCCACGTATTTTTGAATATCGACCTCATAGGCTTCGACCAGTTGCCTTTGGATGGCTCGGCATTCCTTGAATGTCTTCGTCTCGACATAGGACTTCACCGCTGCGGGCATTCCCCCGATCACGACGAACTTCCGGAATAGACCCATGAGCTCCTCATGGACGGAATCCTCAATCAGGGATCCGACGTTTGGCTTATAAGCCAATGCCTTTAGGTTTTCTATATATTGCTCAGAATATCCAAAGGCCCACATGAACTCCTCGAAATCCAAAGGGAAAAGAGTCGCTTGCTCGACATAGCCTACCGGAAAGGAGGAACCATCTTTCTTTCCTAACTGCACGCCAAGCAAAGAGCCCGATCCAACGACATGGAGATAGGATTTTGCCTCGGATAGGAACTTAAGGGACGTGATGGCCTTGGGACATTTTTGAATTTCGTCCAGGAACAAAAACAAAGGGTGACCGACATCCACTTGGAAATCGATGTCCTTGAATTCCGGACGTAGGCTTAGGCGATCCAAAATCGTCTCCGCGTCAAGGGAAGAGTCAAACACCTCCCTCATCTGCGGCCGCTCCTCGAAATTGATGCGAATTATCCTATCGCTTCGATAGTTTGCTTTGGCGAATTCGTTGATGATGAAAGTCTTCCCGACTTGACGGGCCCCTTTGATTAGGAGCGGTTTTTTGCCAGGGTTATTTTTCCAATTTTCGAGCAGCTTAGTAATCTTACGTCTCATAATCGGCCTCCCATCGATATTTTACACGCTTTTCCGATGTTTTGAAGGCGGTTTTTACACCGTTTTCCCCTGTTTTTAGCACACTTTTTACACCTTTTTCCGATGTTTTTCTGGTCACTTTTACACCTTTTTCCGAATTTTTGAGATTCCAGGCGAAAAAACAGCGGCACATCGACTGCTAGGCAAGAATTCGCGAAACTTGTTGGTAACATGTGATACCAAGAAGTTTGACCAATCATGACAGAGAAAGGAAGTTGTTTCCAAAGGGGAAGCGCGCCGTTTCGAATGAAAAAGTTAAGTAGCAATCGACGCTTCGGCAGATTGAAAGTTCGGTGTTGAATCTGCCGACGTGAATCATGGCCCCCTGAGTCGCAGCCGTCGGAAAGTTCACAAGATTTCAAAAAGTTCACAAAGCCCAAGGAGGGTTATACCTTCGCGACCCCGAGCGGATTCTTTTAAAGAATGGGCTTCGGTTTTAAGGTCTCATCGTGGAGCACCGCTTCCACACTTTTCGCAAGCACAGGAACAAGAGGGAGACCTCCTTTGCCAAAAACAAAAGAAAATGCGGGCTTGTGCCCGCGACCGGCAAAACCCCGGCCATGTGCCTTAAGGATAGCAAAGAAGGCGGTTATCGCAAGATAATCCATGGGTCAATGAGCCGCCATAGTTTGGATTTCACCGCTAAAAACGCCTTGAACGATAGGCATCGCAAGTTACTTTGCTTGCAAAACCTCCAAGGAATATTTACTGATTTTTTTCTCAGTGATAAAATTCTCAGTGAAAGGAGGCTTCTATATGACCTCGAACAACCATCGCTTCATCGGCAGGGAAAAGCAGTTGAAGAGCCTATTGGACCAACTGAAGAAGCGCTCATCGGCGACCATCGTCTACGGCAAGAGGAAGGTCGGCAAAACCACGTTGATCCTCGAGGCTTTCGCCCGCCTTGGCAAACCGTTCGTTTATTACGAGTGCGTCAAGGACACCGAGGAGGCCAACGTCGAATCGCTGTTGAACGAATGCAAGAGGGTCGGGGTCGTGCCGGGACAATTTGGCTTGGGGAGGAAAACCTTCCTCGATTTGTTCCAATACCTCGATTCGCTTGGGAAACCCCTCGCCATCGCGATTGACGAGTACCCCTACCTCCGCGAATTCGCCCCCGCCGAAACCGTCGATTCCTCCTTTCAGAAGATCATCGATAACCACATTACCAACGTGTCCTTGGTCCTTTCCGGTTCCCACATGGCCATCATGAAATCCCTCTTAAGGGAGGACAACGCCCTATACGGGAGATTCGGATTGAACCTCTTCCTTCAGGAGTTCGATTACCACGACGCCTCCTTGTTCTATCCGGACAAAACCCCATATGAGAAGGCGGGGTTCTACGCGGTGTTCGGGGGATCCCCCTACGTTTTAAGCGCGATTGACCCGGATAAGGGACTGCGTGAGAACATCGTGGGGCTCCTGCTGTCCCAGGATAGCGTCATCTCCCTATACGCTTCTTCGTTGCTTCTTAGCGAAGTCGGGAACAAAGCCCAAAGCGAGCGTCTTTTGAGTTGTCTAGGCAACGGGAAGAAAAGATATGGGGAACTTGAGGAAACGATCGATCCCCGCAGAACGGGAAACCTCGCCCGCATCATCAACCCCCTCATCGGCATGGGGCTTATCGGAAAACAATACCCAATCAATAGGCCGGGCGACCCCAGGAAGGCTTTCTACTGTATCGAGGACAACCTCCTCCGCTTTTACTACACCTTCCTCCACCCCCACCGCTCCCCGCTCGCCCTATACGATCCCGACAAGGCATACGAGGTCTTCATCGAGCCGGGCCTCGCCCAATATCTATCCCGCCGATTCGAGGGCATCGCCAGGCAATTCGTCTGGAGGCGGATCAACGCAGGGGAGTTTGTTGGCGCGCTTGACGTGGGCACCTACTATTACGACGATCCCGTCGCCCGCAAAAACGGGGAATTCGACGTGGCCGTTCTTCGTGGCGATGGCGTGGACATCATCGAGGCGAAATACTGGTCCAAGCCGGTGGATAAGCAGGAAGTCCATCGGGAAAAGGGACAGATACTCGCCATCAAGGAATTGGCCGTCGCCAAAATCGGCTTCGTTTCCATCAACGGCTTCGACGCCGACGTGACCGGACTTGACTACATGTTCGACGGCGATGACCTCTATCGCTAGGGGTTCGGTGACATCCCCCTGCTTTCTGGCCATTTCGAAAAAGCGGCATCCCCATGAATTTCAGGAGTGAATCATCGGATTCTTAGGGTCCATCCCCATGAATCCCCAAACTTTTCAGGAGAGTTTCTTTTTACCGCTCAGGTCCCCCTCGCCGAAGCCGTGATACACCAAGGCGCGGGAAAAGAGCCCCCTATTGGTCCAATAGTTTCCAATAGCCCGTTTTTCTGGGTCCAACGCGGATAATTAGGCCTTGCCTTACCAAATGCTCCAGGTTCCTTATCGCGGTGATCCTCGATATCCCGAGGGTCTCATATAGGTCTTGGGCGGCATAAACGGTCCCGCCGTTGGAATGGAAGAATTCCATTATCCTTTCCTGCGTTTTGGTGAGGTCGTTCCCCCGCTTCTTCTCGGTCAAGCCGTATTTCCCCATGACCTCCGATACTCTGTTCCCGATATAACGGGCGATGGCCTTGGCCCTTTTCCTCGAGAAAGGGGATGGGAAAGCCTCGCAGGCCGAGAGGATGACCCTAGGAAGCGAAAGCAAAGCCTCGACGGAGATGCCGTCGGGAAGGGGCTCGATATAGTCGAGCTGGGAAGGCCGCGAATGGGATGGGAACGGCTTCCATTTGGCGGGAGGGGCGACCGCCAAGGCGTCGTCGTCCATCCGATATCCCAAAGAACTGCCTGTGTCGAAAATCGGGGCGGGTCCCAAAAACTCCAGGGTCTTCGCGTCGCGGATGAGCCCGAAGTTGTTGAGATGCCTGTCCTCGTTCCCCAATAGGTAATCCACCAAAAGCATCGTGTCGACCGCTTTCTTCGCGTCCTTGACGCCGAGTTCGCCATAGCGGCGTACCATGAACTCGTATTCGGATTCGTGGTTCAACTTGCCCCCGCCCTCGCGAATCATGTAGGCGGTGACGAAATCCTGAGAATAGCCGACGAAGTCGTCGCAGGCGCAATAAAGCTCGTCGGCGTCTACGATGAGGTAATAATCCACATGGGGGATGTTCAAATGTTTCATCAAGACCGAGGCGATGACCTCGTTATAGACCTCGTATCGATACGGGGGCGTGCCCGATTTGAGCAGGACCCTCCTCCCGTCGATGATCTTCCACCTCTTCCTGAGGTTGCCTTCGCTCGTGCCGTCGGGGGAGAGGGATAGATGGGTTCCTCCCTTGCCTTTTCCGACGAGGGCGTCTCCCAAATCGAAGGAAAAGGAATTCCCGAAGAAATTGAGGTCGTCGAAGGCATCCTTGGAGCCTTCCTTCCTAATCCAATAACAATCGGAAAGGCTCAGGCCTTGGCAGGCCAAGAGGATCATCCCTAGGGTCGCCGCCTTCGGGAGGGAGACCCCCACGACGTTCTCCAAATCGTCGCGGCTGATCGGGATGCGGCGGTTTTCCCACCACCGAATCAAACCGCTGGGATCCTTGGTCCCGGTCTTTGGCGCGGTTCCATAAGGAAAATGAGCGGGGTTAGCAACGGATACCAGCCTCGTCAAGGTGCCGCGTTCGTTGATCTCGACCGTGGCGACCACCGTGTCTTTGTGCATCAATTCGTAATTCATGGTTGCCCGGATTTATAGTATCTTTAAAGTATCATTTTTTCAAGTATCATAACTGAACGTCTGCGAACACGGGACCACCGAATACGAGGCGCTCAGCCGTCCAATCCATCCGAAAACTCGCGAAAACCAGAGTCATCATTCCCTTAGGTTTGCTTGGTCTTTCCTTCAGTCTTTGTATCCCCAAACAACGGGTCTGTTATCAGGATTCCAACCAGAACTCCATCCGCTCGGTTGGGATTCGGCTTCGCACCGAATGGTGAGGGAGGGGCAGTTTAGGAAGGCGTAATCGCCGATGGAGGCCACGCCGGCGGGGATGGCTACCGAGACGAGGGAGGAGCAGCCGATGAAAGCGTAATTGCCGATGGAGGTGACCGTGGAGGGGATGGATATGGACGTGAGGGAGGAGCAGCCTTGGAAGGCGTATCTCGTGATGTATCTGACCCCCTCGGAAATGGTTGCCGAGACGAGGGAGGAGCAGCCATAGAAGGCGGAAGCTCCGACGGAGGTCACCGAGGAGGGTATTACCACTGACGCGAGGGAGGAGCAGTCCTGGAAGGCACCTTCGCCGATGGAGGTCACGGAGGAGGGG
>DKRQ01000020.1:10566-31718 GCA_002472275.1 Caryophanales bacterium UBA7278
ATGGACGTGAGGGAGGAGCAGCCATCGAAAGCGCGATATCCAATTGAGGTCACCGAGTTCGGGATGACCACCGAAGACAGGGAGGAACAATAAGAAAAGGCGTTTTCCGCGATGGAGGTCACGGAGGAGGGGATGGATATGGACGTGAGGGAGGAGCAGCCTCCGAAAGCGTAATTGCCGATGGAGGTGACCGTGGAGGGGATGGATATGGACGTGAGGGAGGAGCAGCCTACGAAAGCGTAATTGCCGATGGAGGCGACCGTGGAGGGGATGGATATGGACGTGAGGGAGGAGCAGCCATCGAAAGCGTAATCGCCAATGGAAGTGACGCCTTCGGAAATAATCACCGTCGCCAGCGATTTTCTTATGTTCTCGGGGAACAAAGACCCGCATCTCCTGTCGGCAAAAGCCAAGGTGATGGTTGTCAATGACGGGCACCCTCCGAAGGCGGAAGCGACGGACCCGAGCGTGGAGGGGATGGATACCGAGGTAAGGGAGGAACAGCTGGCGAAGGCGCCTTCGCCGATGGAGGCCACGCCTTCGGGGATGTTGACGGAGGTAAGGGAGGAGCAGCCAAAGAAGGCGAAAGCGCCGATGGAGGTCACAGAGGAGGGAATCACCACTGACGCGAGGGAGGAGCAGTTGCGAAATGCCTTTTCGCCGATGGAGGTGACCGTGGAGGGGATGCCTACCGAGGCAAGGGAGGAGCATTCGGAGAAAGTTTGGCTGCCGATGGAGGCCACTCCTTTCGGGATAGATACCGAGGCAAGGGAGGAGCAGCCCGAGAAGGCATCAGCTCCGATGGATGCGACGCCCTTAGGGATGGATACCGAAGTCAGGGAGGAACAGCCTCCGAAGGCGGAAGCGCCGATGGAGGTCACCGAGGAAGGGATGCCTACCGAAGTCAGGGAGGAGCAGCCATCGAAAGCGTAATCGCCGATGGATGTGATGCCTTTGGAGATGGCTATCGAGGTTAGGGAGGAGCAATCTTGGAAGGCGCGATCAGAAACCTTCCTCGCGCTAGAGGGGATGATCAAGCTGTGGCAGGCAGAATAAAGTGGCTTAGCTGAGTCGCTTTTTTCGCAGTAGGCCGTGCCGTAGAACTCGTTGAAGGTTGGCAGATAATCGATGCCGTCTTTCCGATAGAACGTGACCTTACAGTCATCGAAGGCATGCTCACCAACTTGGGTGAGCCCGCCGGCGATGCGCAAATCGTGGATGTCGGTGTTTGCAAAGGCATAGTCCCCGATAGAGGTTATATTCTTGCCCAGAAGCACGGTGGTCACGCCCTTGCGACTATAGAAAGCGTAATCGGCTAATCCTATGATGGGCGCAGTGACCCCATCCTCTCCCGTGGCGCTGTCCGGGATCACGATGGAAGAAAGGGGGCCTTTGTAGTCGCCGACGAGGTATCCCTTCTTTTCGGTGACATAGAATAAGGAAAAATCCTCGAACTTTGCTTCCTCCGCCTTGGGGTCGACGATGCTTTCCTCTTCCGAAGAAAGGGATGTGGCGTCGGAGGCGTGTCCGAGAGAGCAGGAAAGCAATGAAAACGTCACCCCCACAAACATTGACGCAGTAAGAATCAAACCCTTCGCTTTCATGCCCGACCTTTGAACGTTCCTTTCTCTCCTATAAGCATATTCGCTTAAGGCGAAAGGCAAAAGCGTTGCCGAGAAGATCACCTCCATGACCCCTGCCCCATAAGCCCAAATAAGGCTAAGATAAGCCTATGGACGAAAAGCCAATTAGGAAACGCAAAGCCAAGAAGTTACCTTGGGTGAAGCAAGTCCCGGGGAAACCCACGGTCAAAGTACATAAGCCAAACGAAAAGAAAGAAGAGGGCCAGGATTGATTCCTGACCCTTTTGCTTAAGCGTTCACGAACTGCGAGTTATATAGCTCCGCGTAGAAGCCGTTCTTGGCGAGTAGTTCCTCGTGGGTACCGGTCTCTACGATATCGCCGTGATTCAGGACGAAGATGATGTCCGCGTTCCTAATGGTCGATAGCCTATGGGCGATCACAAACGATGTCCTATCTTTAGTGAGTTCGTCCATCGCCTTCTGGATGATGGCCTCCGTGCGGGTGTCCACGCTCGAAGTGGCCTCGTCTAGGATAAGAAGTGGCGAATCCTTGACCATGGCCCTAGCGATCGTTAATTGCTGCTTTTGCCCTTCGGAAAGGTTCATCGCCTCGTCTATGACCGTGTCATAGCCATCGGGTAAGGTCTTGATGAAATGGGATAGCCCCACCGCGGATATCGCTTGGTCTAGTTGTTCCTTGGTGACCCCTTCCTTGTTGTAAACAAGGTTCTCTTTGATGGTCCCATTGAATAGCCAGGTATCCTGAAGGATCATGTCGAATAGATCATGGACCCCCGCCCTTTTGACGTCCTTGATGGAAACACCATCGACTTTGATGTCCCCACTGCCCATCTCGTAGAAGCGCATGAGCAAATTCACGAGGGTGGTCTTGCCAGCTCCTGTAGGACCGACGATCGCTACCTTCTGCCCCGCTTTCACCGACGCGGAAAAGCCATGGATGATTTCCTTGCCCTCCTCGTAGCCAAACCTAACATCCTCAAAGGAGACGTCGCCTTTAACGATATCGAAGCCATTCTTCTTATGGCTTTCATCGGACAAGGAAGGCTGCTCCAATAATCCGAACACCCTCTTGGAGGCCGCGGAGGCCTGCTGGAAGGAAGTCATCGATTGGGCGAAGGTGGACAAAGGCTGGCTAAATAGCCTCGCGTAGATGAGGAACGAGGTGATCGTGCCTAAGGTAACCCATTCGCTGCCATCCAAGATGAAGTAAACGCCGACGATGAAGATCGCCACGTTGGTGAGGTTGGAGACGAACCCCATGATCGCGTACATCATCCTGGAGAAGGATTGCGACTTCCAGTTGTCGACGAATAGCCTCGCGTTGGTCTTATCGAAGATCTCATCCTCATAGGACTTGCCCCCGTAGATGCGGACCATCTTGTGGCTAGAGAACACCTCTTCGATTTGGCCGTTCATCTCGGCGAGGTCGCGTTGCTTCCTGTTGAAGTATTTTTGTGACACCTTGAGGATGATGCCCATGCCGATGAACCCTAGTAAGGCGATGCCGACGGTGATGAAGGCAAGGATCCAGTTGACGAGGAACATCTTGATGAGGATGCCTAGGAAGAGGACCGCGGAGGAAAGGATATTGGCGATCGAGCTAGACAAGGTCTCGGCGATCGTGTCGACGTCATTGGTGACGACCGAAAGCAAATTGCCTTTGGTGGTCGAATCGAAATAGGAAAGGGGGATGTTATTGATCTTATCCAAGATCTCATGACGTAGCTTCCTAGCCACCCTTTGGGTGATGGTCGCCGTGATGAATTGCTGGGCATAGGAGAGCAATGCCCCTACCGCATAAATCGAGATTAGAAGAGTCCCGATCCTAGCGACCTCTTTTAAGTCGATGCCAGTGAAGATGCCCTTTTGGATTAAAGTGACCAGTTCATTGATTTGGTCAGGCATCACGATGGTCGCGACGGCGCCTAAAGCGGCGAAGACGAGGGCAAAGAAAAGCGCGGGCCAATATCCCTTCATGTAGGCCAAAACCTTGCCTAAGGCCTTGAAGTCCGCTTTTTCTTTGGGCATCACGGCGCCTCTACCGTGCGGGGGCATTAGAGTTCCTCCTCCTTTAGCTGAGACAAGGCGATTTCCTTATAGACGGGGCAATTCTTGAGCAGTTCCTCGTGCTTCCCTAGTCCGACGGCTTCCCCGTCTTCTAAGACCAAAATCTTATCCGCGTTTTTGATCGTGCCGATACGCTGGGCGACGATGATGACCGTGCGGTCGCTTAACTCCTGGCGGATGCCCTTCCTTACGAGCATGTCGGTCTTATAGTCTAGCGCCGAGAAGGTGTCATCAAAGATGACGACCTCGGAATCCTTAAATAAGGACCTAGCGATCGAAAGCCTTTGCTTTTGGCCACCCGAGAAATTGGTGCCACCTTGGGCGACATTAGAATGGATGCCTTCCTCTAATTCGTAGACGAAGCCCGCCTGCGCCAAATCGATCGCTTTCTTCAAACGGGGGTCGTCGTCTTCGATCTGCCCCGCCCCATAGGCGACGTTATGCTTGACGTCCCCTTTGAACAAAGTGGCTTTTTGGGGAGCCAAGGCGATGCGCTTTTGGATTTCCGCTTGGGGATAATCGCGGATATCCACTCCATCGAGTTTGACGGAGCCTTGGCTCACGTCGTAGAAACGGGGGATCAAATTGATGAGGCTCGTCTTGCCTGAGCCGGTGGCCCCGATGATCGCGAAGGTCTCGCCTTTTTCGATTTTAAAGGAAATATCCTTTAGGCAAGGGGACGCACCACCGTGATATGCAAAGCTAACGTGGTCGAATTCGATTTCGCCTTTGCCTTCCCCAGGGGTGAAGGATTCGGGGAACTTGATGCTAGCTTCGGTGTTAAGCACCTCGTTGATACGCTTGACGGAGACGAAGGTACGGGGCACTAAGACGAACACCGCGACAAGCATCATGAAGGACATGACTAGCTGCAAGGCGATTTGGGTGAAGGCCAGCATCTCGCCTAGTAGCACCGGCCTTTGCGAAATCGGGGCGTCGTTAATGAGCACCGCGCCGATCCAATAGATGGCTAGGGTTAGGCCATTCATCGCGACCGTGATGAAGGGGAATAGGAAGCCCATGACCCTAGAAGTGAATAGGTTGTTCTTCGTGACGGCCTCGTTGACCTTCTCGAATTTATTGCTTTGATACCCTTCCGCGTTGAAGGCACGGACGACGCGCACACCGGAGATGGATTCGCGGGTGACCGCGTTAAGGTCATCGGTGAGCTTTTGGATTTTGCGGAAGCGCGGGAAAGCAATCGCGACGATGAGGGCGATGACCACGACCATCGATACGACGGTGACCGCGACGGCGGTCGTCCATTCGACTGAGGTCGAAGAGATCTTGGTGATGGCCCAAATGGCCATAACGGGCGCCTTTAGGACGAGCTGCGTGCCCATCGAGACGAGCATCTGGACCCTCACGACGTCATTGGTGGTCCTGGTGATGAGGGAGGCCGTCTGGAAATGGTCGATTTCTACGTCGGAGAAAGAGAGGATTCGATTGAATAGGCTCTTCCTTAGGTTCTTGGCGACGTTAGCGGCCACGATCGAGGAAAGGAAGCCCGAGGCGACCGCGGAGGCGCTCGAACCAAAGGCGATGAGGACCATCATGCCCCCGTTACTCCAAACCTCGTTCACGTCGATCGAAGAGGAGGAGGCCGCGGTGGTCAGTTTGGCCGTGTAATCGGGCATCGTCAAATCAAGCCACACCTCGAAGACGATGAGGCCGAGGATCAGGGCCACCATGAGGTAGTCCCGTAGCTTGAAGTAAGTGAAGAATTTCGACATCCTGGATTCGTTCTTTTCCCCAAACGAGACAAAGCGTATCCTTTTTTGGGGAAGTCCCGCGACCGATATGCTCTATCGGCGCGACAGTATATAAATATAAAGGTTAATAACGAGATGAAAAGAAACTCTTCCAAATTAGCCCTCATCAACGCTTTCGTCGCGCTTCTTACCAGGAAGCCCTACCTCGATATTTCCGTCAGCGACCTCGTAAGAGAAGCGGGCATCGCCAGGGCCTCCTTCTACCGCAACTACAATAGCCTCGACGAAGTCCTTCTGGACGCGATCGACCGCTTCTTCAACGCCCTCTTCAACAAATGGATCCCCTTCCTTAACCAAGCGGATGAGAATCTCGTCAAGGAACGCCTCGCCCTCTTCTTCGACCACTTCAAAGACCCCGAGAGCCCCTATGGCAAGATCTTGCCCGAAAACCGCGCCATCATCTCGGTGAGGCTAGGGCAGCTCATCATCACCCGTAAGGAATTCCAATCCGCGAACGTCGAAGACCATTACGACATCTATGTCATGGTCTACACGATCGTCGCCGCGTGCAGCTGCTGGATGAACAAGGGCTTCAAGGAACCGAGCTCCTTCGTGGCCTCCTATGTCTATGACAAGCTTCATCGATAATTTCCCCACTTTATGCAAATGCCTCGTTTCCATGTATGGAAGGGTTGGCATCAAGACCTCTTTGACGTTACTAGAACATATCGGTTTCAAGGTGGACCCCACCGAGTGGGCCGACTATTTCAAATCTAACCTTGGCAAGGACCTAGGCGGCTTTACCATCCTCGAGGAGAACGGGGTCCTATTCCTAAATGACCCCACTTTATCTAGCGAAGCCCTGGAGGATATGAAAAGGGATGGCTATTACTACCTTCCCGACAAGGCGACCTTCCTTAGTTACCTAGACCCCTACTTCCGCGAGAACGAACGCGGCTTCGCCAATATCCTCTCCTTCCTTAAGCCCTACTTCAAAGGGGTCGAGGGGAATTACGAAGAAGAGGTGCTCCGCTTCGTCAAGGACAGTTTCCGTAACCTCGATACGGCTTGCTCCGCGGACGAGATCATCTATGGCAGGAAGTTCGGCAATAAGCCCATCAAAGGCAACAAGATGGACGAGTTCCTCCTCCTTTATTACGCGGTGTTTAACGACACCAAAGGCCCTGCTAGGCGCGGCTTCTCCCCGATGGAAGTCGGTTTCCTATTGATGAAGGAGCCTAAATAAGGGTCGAAATCCTTTCTTTCCAAAACCCCCGCAAAACCCGCATATTTTCCTAAAAGCGGCCATTTCACGGCCTAAATCACTTGCCTAGTCATCTTTTCGCCCGCACAATAAACGCGTATCCAGCCGCCCTCGCGGCAAGGAGGTAAAACAATGGGAAAAGTAGCGTGTTGGTTCCTGGGAATGCTAACCGGGGCCATCGTCATCACCGGCGCCGAGGCCCTCACCCTCGCGGTCATGCCGTCGAAAACCTATTTGAACGGTTTCGGTACCACAGTGGTCACCGACAAGATCGGCAACAAAGGCATCATCGACGTCTATAACCACATGAACGAATACGTCGTGGACGACGTCCCAGCGATCAAGAAGATGCTCGACGACTTCCTCGTCTCGGGTGGCATGGGCGACCTCATCTCCATCGACTACGAGAAGATCAAAAACGTCAAACTCGTCGAACTAAACCAAGCCTCCACGATCCTCAAGAACGCGATCACGATCACCGCGACCATCAAGTCCCTGAACGTCGACACGGGCAAATTCGGCAACCTCAAGATCTTCAAGGAATGGACCCCTTGGGCCCCCACCGCCGATGAAATCGCCGAAGCCCCGCAGCTTTATTACTTCAAAGACGCAAGCGGGAAGTATGTCCGCGCCTTTGATAACTCCGGTAACCGCGTCGCCGAATGCCCGGCGGATGCCCAGTTATATAGGGCAAGCCTATCCGAGGTCCCCGTCGACCAGCTCTTCAAATGCCTTACCCCCCGTCTAAACGAATGCACCTACAAGGAATTCGCAATCAACTTGATGGGCGGCGATGAGTCGAAACTAAAAGACAACATCATCTATAAGCTCATCGGCGACAAATACCTCAAAGACCTCAACGACGTCAAAGCGGAGGAGTTCAAACTCACCGACGTCCTTCCCAAGACCAGCGAGAACCAGAAGATGTACGATCTATTGACCGACGTCACGGGCAAAGCCGAGGAAGAACTCACCGTCGGTGACCTTAAAAAGGTCAACATGGACGACGCCCACGTCGTCAAGTTCATTCCCTACTCGGGCAACGAGCAGCTTTACGATGTCCTCATCGACATGACGGGCAAAACCGGGTCCGGCACGAAGCAAGAACTCGCTTCCTCCATCACCCTAGGCGAACTCGATGGCGCCTCCATGGATGGGGTCAAACTAACCTCCATCGTCGCAAAGACCGATAACAACAAGAAGATGTATGACCTCTTGGAGGATCTTACCGGCAAAGGTAGCGCCGCCATCGTCTTAAATGACCTCAAGACCATCAACACGGACAATGCCCACCTCACCTCGGTCATCGACAAATCCACCTCCAACGAGAAGATGTTCAATCTTCTCGAGGACCTCACGGGCAAAGGCAGCGACGACATCGTCTTGAATGACCTAAAGACCATCAACACCGACGACGCCCACCTTAGCACCCTCATCCCCATCGCGGGCAACGAGAAGATATATAACGTCCTTTGCGACCTCTCGGGCGAAGCGAGCCCCGAGGACGTTACCTTGGGCAGCGTAAACGGAGGCGACATCGATAACGTGAGGCTCTCCTCCTTGCTAGGCACCACCTCTTCCGATAACGCGGTGCTTAACGCCCTCCTTAAGGATGACTCCGTCACCATGGGCAACCTCGCCTCCAAGATCGACGCGCTCAAGATCCAAAGCATCTTCGGTGAGGAGGTCTTCATCCCCGGCACCTCCGCTTCGCCTAGGGCCAGAAGCGACAAGTACCAGCTTGACCCCACGACGGGCGTCTATACCTATAACGCCGCTTTGCCCGATGATGACGCGGATACCTACTACATCTCCGCGACCGCAGGCGTGTGGCTACTAATGGCCTACGATGCCTCCAGCATCGAACCCGTCGTTGGACGCGCGGATACCTTCACCCCCTCGCCCCTCACCTTCGCGACCCTATCCAATAACCCGGATACCGTTTCCACCTCCATCGGTAACGCGACCATCTACCAGCTAGAATCGGCGAAGGTCATCTCGACTTCCTCCCTCCCCGATAAGTCCAAGACTTTGTCGCAAGCGCTCGGCGCGCTCTAATTCCCTTAAGGGAAAGCAAACAAAAAAAACGGGCATCCTCGCGGGTGCTCGTTTTGCTTTGCCTATCGATGGGCGAAGGTCACTAGGAGGGAGGCATATAGGTTTTCTAATGGCCTCATCTTCCAGGTGAAGTTGCAATAGCTATGCCTTCTTTCGATGAAGGCGATGGTGGCGAGCAAGACGACGAAGTATCCTGCCCCTAGGGCCACCATGTCCATGGAGCTGCCCGCGGGGTAAATCGCGGCGATGACCATCGCGATGGCATCCTCTATCATCACCAGGGCGAATCTCCTGGCCTTCCTTCTAGGATAGGCGGAATCGGATAGGCAGAGGATGAGGATTTGAATGAAGATGGCGGCTGCGCTTAGGCCTAGGCCTAATAGCCCTCCTTTGAAGACGAATACGATCACGAGGGCGGGCGAGAAGAAGAAGACGATTTCCTTTGCGATCCTTAGCGTTGGGATAAGCGCGATCCTCGTGCCTTTGATTTCGGGGGTGAGGTCCCCTTCTTTAGATAAACTCGGAATCACGATGAGGAAGGTAAGGCAGATCGACTCCGCCATCATGTCCATCATCCATGAGACCTCCAGCATCGAGTGGAAGAGCATGCAAGCTAGGAAAATCAGAGCCAAATAGGCGTCTTTCCTTTTCTTCATCGCGTTCCTAACTAGGATGAAAATGAAGCCACCTAGGAAGTAGATGGAGACGAGCAAGCGGAGGATGCCTCCCCTACCTAACATCTCGATCCATACGTTATGGCTAGTGCCGATGCCTTCGGTCACGAAGTCCATCGCGTTGTTGATGAGATAGGAATAGGCGTAGGACCCCCTACCGAAAACGATGGATACGGGGCTACCCTTCCAAATCTCAAGGCAATGGTCCCAGATGACCTTCCTCGCCTCGACGGTTCCGCCTCCATGGGCGCCTGAGACGATGAGATCCACTAATCTTTGCAAAGCCCCTAAGGATTGCTTAGGAATCACAAATAGCAGCAGGATTCCTAATAGGAACACCCCCAGTACGGAAAGATGGGCGATCGCGGTCTTCCTTCTTTCCTTCCATAAAGTGACCCCCTGGAAGACGAGGAACAGCGGGATGAGGAAGAAAAGGATCACGATGATGGTCTTATCCGCGGTGAAGAGAATCGAGGCGCATAGATAGGCCGCGACTAGATATCGGAAGTAATGACGGTCGACATAGACGAGATATAGCTCGGCGAAGACGCCCACCATCAAGAAGCGGGCGAAGATGTTCTTTTGCCCATAGAAGGCGACCGGGGCGCACCAAGGCTCGAATAGGTGACCGGAGAAGATCTGCCGATAGGATTCGGCTTCCTTGATGTAGGAATAGAAAACGGAGACGAGGGCGAAGACGATCATCGCCTCATAGACGAAATAGAAGACGGCCCTGTTCTTTTTCCCTAGTGGGGCGTAGACGAAGAAGACGTAGAGGGAGAAGCAGGTGCAGATCGCGGAGAGGAAGAAACGGAACCTTTCCTCGGAGGTAAACGCATAGGTCGTCGGGTCGGGATGGACCGGGGAGGGGAAATAGACCGTGATGGAGGCGGGAAGCTCTAACAAAGCGATGAATTCCCCTAAGCCCAAAGCTAGGAGAGGAATAAGAATGAACCAATTGACCTTGGCCCCGAAGTGGCGGTGTCCCAAAGTGACGATCACGACGCCAAGGAAGATATTGGCCGCGCAGCAAAGGAAATGGAGGGGGACGCTATAGATGGGAAACGCGGTGAACCCCATGTACTTAGGGATTTCCGAGGACGCCATCGAGGTGAAGAGGAAAAAGAAGCACAGGAGGTTATACAAAAACAGGGGCTTGCCCATCTCTTGTCTTTGAAAGGTCCTCTTCTTAGGTTGGATCGCCTTTTCCATTGCTATGCAAGCATACTACGGGACGCGCCCATGGGCAAAGAAAAAACGGGGTTTATCCCGTTTTGACTTCACTTGCCCATGAGGGATTGGATTTTCTTGTAGTTTTCGTAAGGATCGTCGATGTGGGCGAAGGCGTAGGGAACGACCCTGCCGTTACGGTCGGTGACCATCGGCATGGAGGCCGAGCCGAAGGTGATGGTGCCGGTGTTGGGCTTGACTAGCTTATCTAGGAAGTCCACCCTGACCGTCATCGCGGTGGCTTGGCTTAGCTCGAGGGACTTATAGTCGACCCCGACGAAGCCCGAACGGACGATGAGCCTCTTGTTGGTGACGACGTAGACGCAACGTTTGTACCTAACGAAGACCGAGGCGATGTTGGTGATCCAGATGATGGTGACGAGAAGCCCCACGCCGAACATGATCCCAGGCCCTAGCAACGAGACCCCGCCCTCTTGGATGAATTGGATCACCCCGACGAGCCCGAGGATGCCGACGATGAGGAAGGGAAGCGAAAAAAGGAGCAAAGGGATGGTGCCGATGATGGAGAGGAAGGTGAACCTCTTCTTGTTCGGTTTGATGGATAAGGCGATGGTCTCATCGCTATCGAGGATTTTTCTTAGTTCTTCTAGTTCGTTCATAAGGTATAGACATTTTACTAAGCGGAAAGCAGGCTGCCACCTTTTTTTCAAAAAAGGGCCAAAATGAAAGGGATTTCGGGGGGTTTCCACAAAACGAAATCGACTTTGGAAAGAAAAAACAGCGCTCCAAAGATGTTTGGGGGGCTGGGAGGCCTTTTTCGTTTTTTGTGGGAGAAGCGGCGGTCCAGGGATGAATCGAGGAACCATCAATCGCGCACGGATCAGGCAGGGTATATTGCTTTTGCCCTTTGCGTGCGTGATGATATGGGTGTCCAGCAAGGAGGACGTTAATATCCCTGCAGCAGTCGGGCCAGAGACCTAAAACCTGTCCGCTCAGTGGTGGCGCACCTAAAAACGCCATTTTTTTATCTCATGGTGACGAAGAGCTTTAAGGAAAACGTGTTGGATTCCTTGACCGCGTTATCATAGGGGACCCCAGGGTTGGAAAAGGATTGCTTGATACCCAGCGCCCTGAGCGTCGAGCGGAATTCGTATGAGGTGTATTCGCGCCCGTGTTGTTTTTCTCCAAGAAGGAAAATATATTATAGGTGGTCTGGGGGAAACCTCTAGGGCTACCGAAGCGCCGACAGTTACGTCGGCATTTCTTTTATATGAGACGTAGCAGACAGTTGGATGTTTATATCGATGAGTCGGGGAATTTTGCTCCGTATACGAAACGAAAGGGATTTCGGGGTTTTCAACAAAACGAAATCGACTTTGGGAAGAAAAAATCACAGCACCGAGTACTGTGAATCTTTTCTAGTGGCGCGCTCGAGGCGACTTGAACGCCTGACCTCAACCTTCGGAGGGTTGCGCTCTATCCAACTGAGCTACGAACGCGAATGAGTTGAACGCGCGAAGCCTTACTATTGCACCGCTTCGCCTTCCAAAATGCAACAACCAAGATGAATGGCTCACCGGTCTGCGACGACCCAACGGCCGAACTTTCTGCCGTCCATCCTTTTGACTATCCCTTCATCCTCCAGCGCTTTGATGAGGCTTTTCGCCGTTCTAAGAGAAACCCCTAGTTCTTTGGCGATTCGATCCGCGGTGATATCAGGTTCTTCCTTCATTAAGCGAAGTATCCTCGCTTCTCGAGAACGTACCGAGACTAATTTCGGGGAGGAAATATGAAGGTCCTTGTTTTTCAACTGATTGGTCTCACCGAGAACCAGGTTTCTAAGGAACAAAACGAGATAAGAACGGTCCGCGTGAATGCCTTTGACGATGTTCGTGTAATTGGCTCGGACAAGAGAATTCCTGAAATACCAGGCGTTTTTGGCAAAAGTATCGTTGGTAACGTCGAAGCCCAACGTCCTCAGGTATTTGATGAAGAACACCGCGGTCGCTCTCGTGTTTCCTTCTTCAAAAGCGTGGATTTGCCATAGATTGGAGACAAAGAGGGCGAGGTGATCAATCACCCCGTCGATCGTAAGGAGGTCATAACGGAATTTCCTCTCCTGTTCAAAATCGTATTGGAGGGTCGCTTGGAGTTCCCGAAAATCGCCATAGGTGACGGAGGCGCCATCAAGGACCCATTCCTTTTTGGTGAAGTTATAGGTGCGGGGTTCCCCCGGATGCTCCAAAATCCCATCGAATAGGGAGCGATGAATCGCCATCAATTGGCCGACGGAGAAAACAAAGGAATCCTCGGAGATGATCTTGGCGATTCTCGTCGCGACTTTGTCAGCTTCTCCCTGACGCTCGTCTTCCGCAGGCTTGTTCTCATAATAAGAAGTGACGATCCTATCGAGTTCCTCTAAAGATATCTCGCCTTTTATGTAACGGTTCGACTCGCTAAGGAAATAAGCGGAGTTCTTGAGTCCGTCGACGTCTTGAAGGCCGATCCCTGTCTCGATCGCGTATTTGTTCGGGTGCTTGTTTTCCACGTCTCTATTTTAAAGTGCAATTTTAAAGTGCAAAAGGTGATATTTTTGCACTTTAAAGAAAGTGTCCTGATAATTCAGGACATTATTGAGATTGTTCTCGGGTTCTCATTTTTGGAATGAGGGTGTCAAGAACGTGCATCATGCTTATCATTTTTGAGGAAATGTGTTTGTTAAAAAATCTTTCGTTGCATACCATTCAGCGTCACCCATGTATGCATATTCCAATTTTATAACCCCTCCATTGCTTCTAAAGGTTCCAAAAAAACACGCACCTTTCCGATGCGTGAAATCATGTTAGGTGTTGGTGCCCAAGGTGAGATTTGAACTCGCACAGCTGTTAACTACTCGCCCCTGAAACGAGCGCGTCTACCGTTCCGCCACTTGGGCACGGGGATAAATATATACTCACTTACCCAAAAAGTCGATGATGGTTTTCTCGATTTCCGGGTCGCTTACGTTAAGTAATCCCATGTCGATTTTTAGATTGGGATCGCGGTCCACGGAGGACACCTTATCCTCGCGGGTCAGCTTGAAGAAATAACGTTCGGATTCCTTCGTCCAATAGGGCATGTGCCCTCTATCCTTGCAACGGATCAAAAAGATATTGGGCCTATCGGCGAGTTCCTTCTCGAATAGCTCATAGTTGGTGAGGAAAGACACCGCCTCGTCCTTATCCCCTTGGATATAGAGGACCTTGACGCTCGTCTTTTTCATCAAGTCGAGGACATCTAGCCCTCCTAAGGGAGCGAATCTCCTTTTTTGGTAGGAGAGGATCGTTTTCCTCATCTTCTTAATAGAAGGCGAGGCGAATTCCATCGCGTCGATGACGGAATGGAAGCCCGAGATGGAGATGACCTTCTCGATGCCATACTCTTTTTGTAAGCTCGCCAAAGCGGTGAAGCCACCCCAGCTATGCCCCATCGCGAATCTACGTAGTCCCTTGGCCTTTTCATCCTTATCGAGGAAGGCGAAGAAAGCCTTTTGGTCCAATAGGGTTTGGCTTAGGTCATGGATCGCGTCCCCTTCGGAGATACCTGAACCCGAATTGTCGTAGGCATACACCAAATAGCCCGCACCTGCCAAAAGGGCGATTTGCTTCATATAGGAGGCGTGTCCTCCCCCTAGGCCATGGAAAAAGACGACCAAAGCCTTAGGCTTAACCTGCCCTTTGTAATAACGGAAGCCAAATAGCCTCCATTTACCGGAAACGAAGGAAAAAGGCTCTTTGCTTAAACCAAGTTGCTCCGCACTCCAATAGGGAAGGGTCGGGGAACCATCGCCCCTACCCCCCAAGGCCTTGGTGATGGAGTTATACAAAATGCGGTCGAGGATCATTGGCCACCTCCAGCGATCAGATGGAACAAAGCCATTAACGGATTGCCATTAGCAAGGTCAACCACCGCGGAAAGCACCCTGGAGGACATGCCGCCCATGGAAAGGGAACGGAGGGGCATCTCCTCGATGGAGCGTCTCATCATCTTCTTGGAGGATTCGTCCGCCTTGGCGATGCGCTTATCCGCCTGGCGCAAAATCAATTTGCCAACCCAGGTGCCGGAGATATCGAGGACGGTGCTATTGAGGGTGTAGGGTTTCGAACGGGGATCCCTTTCAATGGAAAGGGGCTTGCCCAAAAGGTATTCGAAATCGGATTCATAGGGGATGAAGCCATCCACGGGTGGATTGTAATAGACGGGGCAAAACGCCTTCTTGCTTTCGAAGACGGCATCCGAATCCACGAATAAGGTGGCCTTGGCCTCGATGTCGCGGCAATTCTGCCCCACCTCGAGGACGTATTCGCCCTTCTCGGCGAGGAAGGATTCGGACTCGACGTCATAATGGCAGAAGCCCTCGTAAGAAAGCTCGATGACCGCGACCTTGGTCTCGCCTGGGGCGACGCTAACCTTAGCAAAGCCAACGAGCACCCTTTCGGGCTTGAACACCTTGTTCTTGGGGTCTTTTAGGTAAACCTGGACGACCGCTTCGCCCTTGACCTTGGAGGTGTTTTCCACGGGCACCTTGATAACGGTATCCTCCCCTACCTTCAGATACTTCTTGGTAAGGGAAGGTTGACCTAGTTTGAAGGTGCTATAGCTAAGGCCATAGCCGAAGGGGAAGGCGACTTCCTTATTCGCGGAAAGGTAATAACGATATCCCACGTAGATGGATTCCCTGTAATAGCTCGTGGTTTGCGAGCCGGGATAGAAGCCGAATGATGGGACGTCGTAATGGCGTTTAGGCCAAGTCTCCGTGAGGTGGCCGCTAGGATTGGCCTTGCCAGTAAGTAGACTTAGTATCGCCCTGCCCGCGCCTTCGCCAGGAAGATAGGCGAGCAGCACCGCTTTCGCCCTATCGGCGAAGGGCAATTCGACCGGGGCGCCGCAGGTGAGGACGACCACGATGTTCTTGTTCACGGAATAGATTTGGTCGAAGAGGCGGATCTGCTCATCGGGGAGCAAGAGGTTCTTCCTATCGTAGCCTTCCGATTCGATGTCCTCGGGAAGGCCGAGGAAGAGGATGACGTTATTGCACCTGGAGGCGATATCGACCGCGTCCAAGATGAGGGATTCAGGATTGGCCTCCGCTTCATGTAAGCAATAGCCGGGGCTAAACAAAGTCGTCTCGGTGGAAGGAAGGGAACGGACGCAGTTAAGGAAATTCTCGACGCGCCATGGATTGACTTTGCTTGAGCCTGCGCCTTGGATGCGGGGCGAGCGGGCAAACTCGCCGATGACGGCGGTATTGCCGAGGGATTTCAAAGGCAAAATGCCGTCGTTTTTCAGCAAAACGGCACTTTTTTCGGCGGCTTCGACCGCGACGGCGTGGCCGCTTGCGTAATCAAAGGGAGCCTGCTTCAAGGCCGAGGCGCGCTTAGCAAGAAGGACGATCCTTTCGGCCGAATCGTTGACCGCGGCCCTTTTGAGTTTGCCTGAGGTAATGGCGCGCAGAAGACGCATCTGCCGATTCTCAAAGCAAGGCATCTCGACGTCCATGCCGTGGTTATGGGAGAGTACGGGATCGGCGCATCCGCCCCAATCGGACATGACGACGCCTTCATACCCCCACTTTCCTTTTAGGGTGTGCAAAAGGAGTTCATCCGAATCGGAGGCATAGACGCCGTTGATCTTGTTATAGGAAGACATCACGCACCAAGGATTGGATTCCTTGATCGCGATTTCGAAACCGCGTAAATAGATTTCATGGAGGGCCCTTTGGTCGACGACCGAATCGTTGACCATGCGGTAGGTCTCCTGGCTATTCGCGGCGAAGTGCTTTAGGCAAGCCCCAACCCCTTGGCTTTGGATGCCGTTAATGAAGGCAGCGGCCATCTTGCCGGAGAGCAAAGGGTCCTCGGATAGGTATTCGAAGTTACGGCCGCAAAGGGGGTTGCGTTTGATGTTGATGCCGGGGGAAAGCAAAACGTTGACGCCTTGGGAGGCGCATTCCTTGCCCATGCTGACGCCGAGCTTGCCCATGAGGGCCTTGTCCCAGCTAGAGGCGGTCGCGCAAGGCGCGGGATAGCAAATCGCGGTCTTGGAGCCACCAAAATCCAAAGGATCACCCGGATTGACGGGGATTCTTAGCCCACAGGGACCGTCGCTAAGATGGATGGGATCTAGTTTATAGGAGGGGGCGCCCGATATGGCCCAGGCCCCGTCGCCATAGAGCATCTTCACTTTCTCGGCGATGGATAACTCTTTTCTTTTCCTTGGCATAGCCAACATTGTAAAACCAACGGGCCACGAGGGAAAGGGGGCGAGCGTTCCTCTTCCCTATGGGCGGCTATAAGCCGATAATGTTTGCCATGAGGAAAACCATTTACCTAGCGGGCGGTTGCTTCTGGGGCGTGCAGGCCTACTTCAAGATGCTAGAAGGCGTCATCGAAACCAAGGTCGGCTACGCTAACGGCACCACCGCCTTCCCTAAATACGAGGATCTTAAATCAGGCAAGGCCGATCACGCCGAGACAGTGAAGGTCGTCTACGATGACGAGAAGATTTCCTTGACCAAACTATTGGAGCATTACCTCCGCTTCGTCGACCCCTACTCCATCGATAAGCAAGGGCATGACGAAGGACACCAATACCGGTCTGGCGTCTACTACGAAGACGTCCTGGACGGGGTCGAGGTGAACGCCTATTTCGCGGAGCACCTAGAGAAAAACTACGCGATCGAAGTCATCAAGCTATGTAACTTCTTCCCCGCGGAAAGCTATCATCAGGATTATCTGGACAAGAACCCAGGCGGATATTGCCACGTCAACCTAAAACTCGTGAAAGACGAGGAAAAGAAAAAGCAAAACTAAGCGAAAACCAACGTAAAATCCCCACGAATTGCTTCATGGGGATCTTTTTTATTCCCGTTGCGGGGCCTCTTCAGGAAGTTGGAGCTTTTTCTGATTGATGACGACTTCGTTGGCGATATAGGTCAGGAAGAGGGTGATGAAGGCACCCATGGAGACGTCGCTAAGGAAGTGGGCTCCGCAGAGGATCCTGCAGAAGGCGAGGAGGATCACGAAGAGGGTGACGCCGATGAAGGCGGGAAGCTGGGCTTTCCTAAGTTTCTTTTCCGATAGCCCCATGAAGACGACGGGGACATAGAGGATCGTGGCCTCGATCGTGTGGCCGCTAGGGAAGGAACGGAACTCTTCCTTGAAGGCGGCGTCCGCGTATTCGGCGGGCACCTTGAAAGGCTGCCACCAGTTATGGAAGTTCACATCGCTGTGGCTCACGATGAAGCGATAACGGGGACGGTGCATGATGCCTTTTAGAATCATGCCGCCGAAGACAAGGGCGACCCCAAGGATGGCAAGAGAGATGAGGAAGAGAATCCAAATCCTCTTGTTCTCGGTATTCCTAAATAGGAAATAGCCACCGACTTCTCCTCCGGCTAGAGGCACCGCGGCGATCAAGAAGCCGGCCCATTTGGGCGCGGCCCCGGCAAAACCGTTGGGCCCGAAGTATTCGACGCCCGCGTAATAGATGGAGACGCCATAGATGCCGGCGGCAAGGATATAGAAGCAAACCTTGGCCCAGGTCGGATACCACTCCTTTCTGGCAAGGGCGAAGAAGCCGCCACCGATAAGACAAAGTCCCGCGAAGCCGATGGTCGGGGAAACCGCGGACACGGCTAGGCCAAAGGGTTGGCCGACGGTCGCGACGTTATGGGAGATGGTCAGATCGAAGAGCGATCCGAAGACGAGGCCGACCAAGACTAGGATCATCACGGAGAGCAAAGGAATGCGCATGGATTTCATATGGAGTCCTCTTTTCGGGCCATATTCTATCAAAAGAGCAGCCCCAAAAGGGAATCAAATGTTCTTTCGGTCAATTGCTTGCATCACGCAGGCAACACGCGTTAGGCTTTTTCGGCAGATTTTGCTTAGCAAAACTTTTTTGCGGAATTGTGGCAAGTTTATTGCAAGCCCTCGTTTATGATAGTGGCGTAGCAAGAAGGAGGAACGCCCCATGCCTAAGCTTACCGAAGAAGAGCTCGATCAAATCACCTACGTTTCCATCGACGACTATCTAACTAGAATCGACCAAATCGAAGGCCTTTCCAACAAACTCGAATTCTCCACCCGTTATATTCTTAGCCACGGCAAGAGCAAAGACGTGAGGCCCGACGCCGATTTAGAGAAGATCATCAAGGTCGCCCACATGAAGATCGCGGAAGAATCCGCGAAGCTCAAGGAGTTCTACCGCGAGACCGACGCCAACAGGGGGCACGGCGATGCCATGGTGGATCCTACCGTCGACGACGAGCAGAAGGACCTCGCTAACCAGATGTTCATCGCTAATCCCGTCGGCTACCTCAAAGGCAAAGCCGAGAAGCTTTCTAGGGATATCGAGATCAAAGGCGCCCAAGGCGAAGCCGACGCCGACTTGCTCCTTAACTCCGAGCGTCTCCGCCACCAGGTCTTCACCGAGGATTTCAGGAAGAAGATCGCCTCCGACATCAAGCAGCCCAACGCCTTCGACGTCAGGATCCGCATGGAGAAGGCCTTCGGCGGCCCCGCCGCTTTGCAAAAGGCCTACGATGCCACCAAGCCCGGCATCCTATCGAGCATCTTCGGGACGAGGTCCCTGGCCGCGGCCAACCTCGACGAAGCCTATAAGGCCTTCAACAATCCTAACCACGCCTTCTATGGCAACCTCCCGACCATCTCCGACGCCGCGACCAAATACCTCCAGCACGTCCTTCCCGATTATAGGCCCGACGGTCTAAACAACATCCCCACCCCCGCCGACATCGCCCGTCTTAGCGGCACCCAGAAAGCCCGTGCGGAATTTAGCCTCAACATCCTTAAAGCCGCCAAGGAACAGCAGAAATCGGAAACCCATTACCAAGAGATGGTGGATTACGCGGAAAAGAAGGACATTAGGTTCAACGAGGTCCCCGTCTATAACGACAAGATCATCATCGACGGCGGAGGAAGCCTCTTCCAAAAGCAAGTTCAGGACGACTCCAAAGAATGGGACTTCGATAGCAAACCCCAAGCGCAACAGTCTAGCGACAACGAAATCGACAACGAACTCGAAGAGGAAGAACCTGGCCTAGGGATGGAATAAGTCTAATCTCGTCCAAGAGGGGCGCCGGTCCTAAATGGGTCGGCGCTTTTTCATTGGTTCTCCAACTTTTCCTGGGGTCGATTTTGTCATAGATGAGGAATGCCCGCTTCCTGAGATGCTCGAAGCTAGAAAGGCCGTAACACGCCTTCTTCAACGTCTTCACCTTATTGTTGAATCCCTCGGAAAGGGAGTTGTTCAGCCTCCCGAGCCCCGGCACCTCCATGTAGGAGCTCCATATCTCCTTCCTCCAGTTCGAGAACGTCTCCCCGACTTCCCGAAATTCCTTTATTGAGGAGCCTAGGAACCTCTCGATCGTGAGTTGGAGGAACGGCTTGAACGAACCGAAGTCGAGGCGATCCCCCGTATTCGAAGAACCTCGAAATCCGCTTATTTCCAACAAAACGGGATTCGACCGCCAGGCCCAAACCTGGCCTCTTGTAATGGACAGGTGTTAATCAGCGACGTTTACTGAGAATTTGTCCTTTTCGGACTGCTCGTTGATTGCTAAAACCGATAATGCACCAATTGACGATTAGCAGGAGAACCGAAGGACGAAAAAAGGCCGAAGCACACATGGGCATCGGCCTGGATTCGCGGATGATCGTGGCCCCTAGCAGGAATACCAGATCGTGAGGGAGGTGATGGTAATGTTGTCTTCTGAATGGTCGTCCCTCGCGAACGTCGGTTGGTCGTCAGGTCCCAATGACACGTCGTATTTTACCCCGCTGGTGACGGAAGAGCCGCCCTTATGCCCGCCGCCTGTCCTAAAAAACAGGGATCCGCCCGAGAAAGTAATCATGTAGCCGGTGATGTGGCCAAATTCATAGGCGCCGGCATTTATCAACGTGCTTGTGCCGTCGTGCAGGTGCAGCTCGTAGAAATTTGCCTCGCGGAAATGCAAGCGGTCAAGCTGAGGGATGTCGACACTGGGACCCGCCACTCCGACCTTGTTGCCGCGGGCGGTTGTCGTGCAGATGGCGTATCTGCCGTTTCCGTAGGGATTCTCGACGGTCGTATTGGCCGTATCGCTTGCGTCCAAGGTGATGCTGTACTCGACGGGGTCTGCATTGACCCGGAGGTCAACGAGTTTGTCCGGCCCTCTTAGGGCGAATGCGGTGATGGCTGCCCCGGAGGTGAGGGCGACGAGCAGCGACGCGATTATGGCTTTCTTCATTTGTTTGACCTCGTGTATAGATGAATCTATTTGGTTTGCCACATTTTAAGGGAAGACGAAGGGATGGCAAGCGTTTTGCTATGCAAAGGCGGATGACTGTTCCGATTTGGAACGACAACCATGCCTTCAGGCAAGGGAATTCTTGCTATCTGATCTGCTTTTCCCAACCAACGATTTCACGAAGCAGGGCTTTTCGCTAAACAACGGTAAACGTCGCCAAATAACACCCTGCCGCCAAAGCACGATGCCGACTACACTCCCCTCGTCAAAAACGAAGGGAGTTTTCCATGA
>DKRQ01000004.1 GCA_002472275.1 Caryophanales bacterium UBA7278
TGCGTTTACTATGAAAACTCGCGTCGCGAAAAAAGGTAGAAAATCGTTCTACCTTTTTTTACTACATAGTAGTAAACTATACTCGCGGTAAAAATAGACGCTTTTTATGAAACGCTCAGTTGCCATCAAACCACCCTACATCACCCTCGGTCAGTTTTTGAAGTTCGAGGGGATTGTGGACGAAGGATTCCTCGCCAAGCCCTTCCTTGCCGAGGACGTCGTCCTCGTAAACGGGGAAAGGGACACCCGCCGGGGGCGCAAGCTCTACCCGGGCGACCAGGTCGAGGTGGACGGAACGACCTATGAGATCGTCTTATGAACGTTACCCGCATCGTTCTTAAGGACTTCCGATCGTATGAGTCCCTCGAAATCGAATTCGGGGACAAGACGAATCTGATCCTAGGACCTAACGCGGTCGGGAAAAGCAACCTGGCCGAGGCCATCTACTACCTCTCCGCGGCGCGAAGCTGGCGGAGCAGCGACGACGATAGCCTCATCGCGGAAGGGAAGGAATCCGCCTATATAGAGGCCAGGATTCACGAAGGCAGCCTCCGAAGGACCGTGTCGATTGAAATCGGCAAGGACCAAAAGAGGGTTAGGATCAACGGAAAACCCGTGGCTAGGCTCAGCGAGCTCACCGAACTCGTCAACGTGTTGGTGTTCTCGCCCTCCGACGTCTCTCTCTTCCGGGATTCCCCCTCGGATAGAAGAGCGTTCCTGGACGCAAGCCTTAGCAAACAGGATCCCCGCTACCTCAAAAGCCTCTCCAAAGCGCATTCGCTGTTAAGGGAAAGGAATCTCCTGCTCAAGCAAGAGAATCCTAGTAGAGACCTGCTCTGGGCCTACGCAAGGCAACTTGCCGAGGTCTCGGAGATCATCGTGAGACAAAGGGAAGCCTATTGCGAGTCGATCAATTCGGTCCTGCCGATGGTGCTAGAGAAGATCACCGGCGAGCCTAGCGATTGCCGCATCACGTATAAGCCCTTCCTAAAACCGGGGCCGAAGTTCGTGGAACGGGCCGAAAGCCTCTACCGAGACAAGCTTGAGGACGACCTCTTCAAGAAATCGACGGGGATCGGCATCCACCGCGAGGACTTCTCCCTCCGTTACAAAGGGAAGGACGTGGCCCAATACGGGTCGCAAGGGGAAAACCGCATATGCGCCCTGGCGCTTAAGCTCGCGCCTTACTACTTGGTAAAGGACGAGGCCAGGAAGCCGATTTGCGTGCTCGATGACGTCGCGAGCGAACTCGACGCCGCAAGGGTCGCGAATCTGATGAAGATCGTCCAAGAGGACCTGGGACAGACCTTCGTCACCGCGACGGAACTTAGATTAGAAGGCGCATCGATCATCGATGTGGCCGACCATAACGCCACCAGGAGGAATTGAAATGGCAGAAGAAGAAAAGAACGGACAGCAGATTCCTGAGGAAGAACGCTTCCAATACGAAAAGCAGGACGTGTCCAACGAAAAGGAACTGGAAAAGGCCAAGGCCGACTACGAAGCCAAGGACCTTCAGGTTCTCGAAGGCCTTGAGGCCGTCAGGAAACGCCCTGGCATGTATATCGCCACGACGGCGGAAGCTGGTTTGCACCACCTCGTGTGGGAAATCGTCGACAACTCGATCGACGAGGCCCTCGCCGGGTATTGCACCCACATCACGGTCGTCATCAACAAAGGCGATTCCATCACCGTTAAAGACGACGGTCGTGGCGTCCCGGTCGATATCGTTGCCAAGACCGGCCTTTCTGGCGTTGAAACGGTCTTCACGATCCTCCACGCCGGCGGTAAGTTCGGCGGTGAGTCCGGCTATAAGGTCTCCGGCGGTCTCCATGGCGTAGGCGCTTCGGTCGTCAACGCCCTTTCGAGCTGGGTCGAAGTCACCGTCTGCAGGGACGGCGGCAAATATCAGATTCGCTTTGAAAACGGCGGCCACCCAGTCGGCAGGCTCCAGCGCGTCGGCGATTCGAACGAACGCGGCACCACGGTCACTTTCCAACCCGACCCGACCATCTTCACCGAAACCACCGTCTTCAAATTCGACACCATCAAGAACCACCTCCGTCAGATGGCCTTCCTCAACGGCGGCATCGCGATCACCCTCATCGACGATCGCGGCGAGACCCCCGTTCAGGAATCCTTCCGTTATGACGGCGGCATCCGCGAATACGTCACCTACATCGACCAGAACAAGGTTGCCGTGAACCCTGCGCCGATCTATTGCCAAGGCGCCGAGGAAGTCACCCTCGCCGATGGCGAGACCAAGCAAAGAATCTACGCCGAAGTCGCCCTTCAGTGGACCGACTCCTATTCCTCTGACGGCATCTATTCCTTCTGCAACAACATCTCCACCAAAGAAGGCGGTACTCATAACGAAGGCTTGAACCTCGCCCTCAACCGCATCATCAACGACTATGCCAAGAGGAACAAACTCCTCAAGGAAGGCGACAGCAACTTCTCCACCGATGACTGCCGCGAAGGTTTGACCGCCGTTATCTCGGTTAAGCATCCGAACCCCCAATACGAAGGCCAGACCAAGACCAAACTCGGCAACTCCGAGGTCCGTAAGATCGTCTCCACCGTCGTCGGCGAAGGACTTTCCCAGTATTTGATGGAAAACCCCGCCGAGGCCAAGGCGATCATCGAGAAGATCCAACTCGCTTCCAAGGCTAGGGACGCCGCGCGTGCCGCTAGGGAAAAGATCAGGAAATCCGCTTTGGAAATCACGACCCTTCCCGGCAAACTCGCCGACTGCTCCTCCCGTGACCCTGAGGTTTGTGAACTCTACATCGTCGAGGGTAACTCCGCCGGCGGCTCCGCCAAAAACGGCCGCGACAGGGAAATCCAAGCCATTCTTCCTTTGAGGGGTAAGATCCTTAACGTCGAAAAAGCCAGGGAAGACCGCATTTGGGCCAATGCCGAAATCGGCAACCTGATCACCGCGATCGGCGGTGGCATCCGCGAGAACTTCGACGTCTCCAAGATCCGTTATCACAAGATCGTCATCATGACCGACGCCGACGTCGACGGCGACCACATCCGCATCTTGCTACTTACCTTCTTCTATCGTTTCATGAGGCCGCTTCTAGATGGTGGATTCGTCTACATCGCCCAACCGCCTCTATACAAGATCGACTACAAAGGCTCGGCTTATTACGCCTATAACGACGCGCAACTAGAGAACCTCCGCAGGGAACTCAACCTCAAGCCGGGTTTCGCGTTCCAACGTTACAAAGGTCTAGGCGAAATGGACGCCGAGCAGCTATGGGAGACCACCATGGATCCCAAAGCCAGGAAGATGATCCGCATCACCGTCGAAGACGCCGCGGACGCCGAAAAGGCCTTCACCGAACTGATGGGCGACGAGGTCGCGCCACGCCGCCAATACATCGTCGAGAACGCGAAGTTCGTTAAGAACCTCGATATCTGATAGGAGGAAGAACAATGGAAAACGACGAAAAGAAAATCCAAGAGGGCCAAGAGCCCGAAGAAGACGAAGAAGCTTCCTCCAAGGAGTCTTCCGCCCCTTCAATGAGCAAAGAAGGCGCCCAATCCGATGACGCCATGTTCGGACATGAGGCCGCGGTTTCGGGCATCATCCCCGGTTTGATCGACCGCGACGTCACCACCGAAGTCAGGACCGCGTTCCTCGACTACTCGATGTCCGTCATCGTCTCCCGTGCCATCCCCGATGTCCGCGACGGCTTCAAACCCGTTCAGCGCCGCATCATCTTCGGCATGAACGAGGCCAAGATGTATCCGAGCAAACCCCATATGAAGTGCGCCCGTATCGTCGGTGACGTCATGGGTAAATATCACCCCCACGGCGACTCCGCCCTTTACCTCACCCTCGCCCGTATGGCGCAGCCCTTCTCGCTCCGTTATACCCTTGTCGATGGCCACGGTAACTTCGGCTCCATCGACGGCGACGAACCCGCCGCCATGCGTTACACCGAGGCGAGGATGAACAAGCTCTCCCTCGAGATGGTGCGCGACATCGAAAAGGAAACCGTTCCTTTCGCGCCTAACTACGACGGCACCCTCACCGAACCCGAGGTCCTTCCTTCCCGCTTCCCCAACCTGCTCGTCAACGGCAGTCAGGGTATCGCGGTCGGTATGGCGACCAACATGCCCCCTCACAACATGAGGGAGGCCATCGACGCCGTCATCGCCGTGGCGAAGAACCCCGATCTCACCCCGCTTGAGATCATGCAGAACTACCTACCTGGCCCCGACTTTCCTTCCGGAGGCATCATTTTGGGCAGGCAAGGCATACTTGATGCCTATACCACTGGGCAAGGTTCCATCACCATCCGTTCCAAATACCACATCGAGGACATGGCTAACGGCAAGTCCCGCATCATCGTGACCGAGATTCCCTATCAGGTGAACAAGGCCTCCATGATCGAGAACATCGCCCAGCTCGTCCGCGAGAAAGTCATCGACGGCATCACCGACGTCCGCGACGAATCCAACAAAGAAGGCATCCGCGTCGTCATCGAAATCCGCAAGGACTCCATCCCCGAAGTCGTCGCCAATAACCTTCTTAAGCACACCGCCCTCCAAACCAACTTTGGCATCATCAACCTCTGCCTTGAAGAAGGCGCGCCTAAGATCCTTCCTATCGACGCCCTTTTGAAGGACTACGTCGAATTCCAGGTTCGGGTTTTGACCCGCAGGACCCAGTTCCTCTTGGGCGAGGATTCCCGTCGCCTCCACATCGTCGAAGGCCTCATCTTGGCCCACGACAACATCGACGAGGTCATCCACATCATCCGAGATTCCAAGGAAGACTCCGAATCCAAGCAGAGACTCAATGAGCGCTTCGGCCTTTCCGAAGAGCAGTGCGACGCCATCCTCGCGATGACCCTCCGCCGCTTGCAGGGTATGGAACAAGATAAACTCCTCGCCGAGAAGCACGAACTCGAAGCCAACATCGCCGAATACAACAGGCTCCTTTCCGCCAGGGAGAACATCATCGACCTCATGATCAAGGAAATCACCGAGATCAAGGATCGCTTTGGTGACGACCGCCTTACCGAAATCTCCGACGAGGCCGCCGACATCGAGAACGAAGATCTCATCCCGCAGAAGAACATCATCGTCTCGCTTACCCGTAACGGTTACATCAAGAGGGTCGATGACGACACCTTCTCCGCCCAACATCGCGGCGGCAGGGGCATCACCGGCATGAAGACCACGGCCGGGGACATCGTGCGCCTTATCAAACACACGAAGACCCACACCGACCTACTCTTCTTCACGACCTTAGGTCGTGTCTACCGCCTCCGTGGCTACCAGATCCCCGATTCCGGAAGGATCGGCAAAGGCGTGCCCGCGCAGAACTTCCTTAACCTCGACAAAGAGGAAAAGGTCGTCTCCATCGTTCCTTGCGAGGACTATCCGGAAGACAACTACCTCTTCTTCGTCACCGTCAACGGCATCGTCAAGAGAACCTCTTTAAAGGAATTCGCCTCCATCCACTCTAACGGCAAGATCGCCCTTGGCCTAAGGGAAGGCGACGACCTCTTCGACGTCAAGAGGACCAACGGCTCCTCCATCATCTCCCTTGCCTCGAGCAACGGTAAGATGTGCTCCTTCAACGAATCCGATGTCCGCGCCATGGGCCGTACCGCTTCCGGCGTCACCGGCATGGACCTCAAAGACGGCAGCCAGATTGTCGGCGTCACCGGCTCCTTCGAGGGCGACAAGATCCTCGTCCTCTCCACCCGTGGCTACGGCAAGATCTCCTATGCCGCCGACACCGAGGTTACCTTAGAAGACGGCACCACCCGCACCTATGACGGCTACCGCCTCACCAAGAGGGGCGCCAAAGGTGTCACCACGATGAATTTGACCCCGAAGAACGGCAAGCTCATCGCCGTCGTTGCCGTCAGCGGCGACGAGGACCTCCTCGTCGTCACGCAGCAAGGCATCGTCATCCGCACCCCGCTAAGCGAGGTAAAGGTGGCCGGCAGGAACACCCAGGGCGTCAAGATCATCAACATCGACGACAAGTCCCGCGTGGCTTCCATCGCCATCATGCCTCATAGCGACGAAACCGAAGACGAGGAATTCGAGGAAGAGGTTGCCGAAGAAAGCGAACCCGCTTCTGAAGAAGCCCCTGTCACCCCCGATTCCGTCGAGTGATAAGGAGCCAATAGGGTGAAAGTATTCATCCATCATAGGCAAAAGAAAGAAACCGCGATTTTCGAAGGCGCCCGCATGAGGAAAACCCTCAAGGGCGCCTGCGAAGCGGTAGGGGTCGAATGGGTTGACTCGCCCCACATGGACGCCGAGATCGCCCACTTCATCTCCCCGCGCGATCTTCATCTAGCTAGAGCGGAGAAAGAACGCGGGAGCAAGATCGTCGTCAGCGCCTTCTATTGCGAATCCGACCCCGAGGCGTGCTTCTTCAAAGAGACCTGGACCGGCAACGAGAAGCTTTCCAAAAAAGGAAGGCAGATGCTCGAAGTCGCCGACTTGATCCTGGTTCCTAGCGAAGGGTTACGCCGCTATTTGGTCAGCATCGGCTTGCAGGCGAAAATCGACGTCTTAAGGCCGACGGTCGACCTCCGTCGCTTCAGCGGGCCCATCCAAGAAGCGATGATATTCCCGCGTTATTTCACGTTGCCACCGAATGCGAAAACGGTGATTGCGACGGGTTCCTATGCGGATAAAAAAACCCTCGATTTCATCAAAAACGTTGCAAAAGCCTGCCCAAAAATCGATTTTTACTTCTTCGGCGTGTTTCCAAAACGCGACGGATTCGGTTTGTCTAGGGCGGTGGCTTTGGTGAAAAAACCCAAAAACCTCCATTTGCTTAGGACCGTTCAAGACGACATCTACCGCTCGGGCATCCTCAATTGCCTCGCCTACATTTCTAACGACTCCTTGAGGCCGGACGCGATTCGTTCCCTCGAGGCGTTCGCCGCGAAAAGGCAGGTCCTCGTGATTGGGCCCGCCAGAAAAAAAGGCGAGAACCTGCTGCTCGAAGAAGGGTCGACCTGCTTCTATTTCGACGATCCCGAGAAAATGGGAAAATACTTGCTAACGCTATATCAAGGCAGCGCGCCGAGCACTATAATCTCGGCATACAAAGTGGCAGAAAGCCACTCGCTCCCTTACTTTGGCAAAAAGCTGAAGGAAGAGTACGAATCCCTGATAAGGGAATAAGGAGACGATATGATTGACGTCAAACTGATTTTGGAAAAACCCGAATACGTGAAGGCCGCCCTCGCGAAGAAGATGTGGGACTTCGATCCCGCGCCGATTCAGGAGCTTTCTAAGCGCAGGCTCGAACTCCTCAAGAAGGTCGAGTCCAACAAAGCGGAGCAAAACGCGCTTTCCGCTTCCGTTCCCGCGGTCAAAAAAGAAGGCGGCGACGTCAAAGCCATCTTCGAGAAAGTCAAAGCCCTCGGCGCGGCCAACAAGCAAGACGAAGCCGAACTTAACGAAGTCGAAGCCAAGATCAAGGCTCTCGTCGAAGTGCTTCCTAACCTTCCTGATGATGACCTCGCCCCCGGTTATAAGGAGAACAACAAACCCTTCTACCATTTTGGTGAAGAGAGGAAGTTCGACTTCCCGATGAAGGACCACGTCGAACTCGCCGAGTCCCTTGGCCTCATCGATTACAAGAGGGCCGCGAAGATCTCCGGCTCTGGCACCTGGATGTACACCAACCTTGGCGCGCGTCTAGAATGGGCGCTACTTAACTATTTCATCGACACCCACCTAAAAGATGGCTATGAGATGATCCTGCCGCCCCATATCCTTAACTACGAATCCGGCTATACCGCTGGTCAATTCCCGAAATTCCAGGAAGACGTCTTCTATCTAGAAGGCATGGAACCGAGGAAGTTCCTCCTCCCGACCGCCGAGACCGCGCTCGTCAACGTCTACCGTAATGAGATCCTCCCCGCCAGCGAACTCCCGAAGAAATTCTTCGCCTACACCCCTTGCTATCGTAAGGAAGCGGGTTCCTACCGCACCGAGGAAAGGGGCATGATCCGCGGCTATCAATTCAACAAAGTTGAAATGGTCCAATACACCACCCAAGAAGGCAGCGATGCCGCCTTCGAGGAAATGGTCAAAAAGGCGCAGGCTCTCGTCGAGGGCCTTGGCCTCACCTACCAAATGGATAAGCTCGCCGCCGGCGACTGCTCCCACTCTATGGCGAGGACCTATGATATCGAAGTCTGGATCCCGTCCATGGGCATCTACAAGGAAGTCTCCTCCGTTTCTAACGCCAGGGATTACCAAGCCCGCCGCGGCATGATCCGTTATAAGGACAAAGACGGCAAGACCAAGTTCTGCCACACTCTCAACGGCTCTGGCCTAGCGACTTCCCGCGTCTTCCCCGCCATCCTCGAGCAATATCAGCAAGCCGATGGTTCGGTCATCGTACCTGAGGTCCTAAGGAAATACCTCGGTGGCCTCGAGGTCCTAAAACCGATCAAAAAGTAAAATAGAACCCCATCTTTGATGGGGTTTTCTTATAGCCGGATTTCGACCACGTCGCCTTCTTTTGAGATAACCTGGATGAGGGGTTCCCCGTTAAGCAGCTTTTTAATTCTCTTTTTGTTTTTCTTCAAACTGCGGATCGCCCTGGCGAGGCCGGGAGATTCCCGTTTTAGAAAGAACACGATCATGCCCGTAGGTAAAGCAAGACGAAACGTTGGGCGTCCTTTCTTATGGATTTTGATTCTCATTGGACGACTTCCGCGTAGATTTTAACGATGTCCCCGTCTTTGGATTCAATGCTGACGAGTTCGCCGACGACGCCCTTTTTGACGAGTTCGATGATCTTGCGGAAATCGATGTTCTTGATGGGGCCGTCGCCAGAGATTTCTAGTTTGCCGTTTTCCCCGGTGCAGGCCTCAACGATCTCAAAGGGCAAATTGACCCTGATCTTATCTCCTTCTTTAGAATCAACGCGGATACGCAGGAAGACTTTGGATAGGTCGCCGCCTTCTGGCTCTACCACCTCGACTTTGGTGGGTTTTTCGCCAGAGAGGAGCTCGTCGACGCTGACGCCGAATAGGCGCGCTAGGGGAGCAAGAAGGGAAACGTCGGGGAAGCTATCGCCTTTCTCCCATTTGGATACCGCTTGTGGAGAGACGCTTAGGCGCTCCGCGACGTCTGCCTGGGTGAGGCCCTTTTCCTTTCTAAGGCGAATAAGGGTTTCAGAGAATGATTTGTTGTCCATGTGTGAGGACCTCCTTCGCTTCCATGCTATCCCCGAAACAAAAGGATAACTAACGAGCCGCGGTTGAAAAAGAACAACCGTTAATTGAATAATCCCGCAACCAGCGGTTGAGTTGCCATGAAACTAACGCCTCTTCGCAATTATTGTTATAATAGGCGGGCCATCGCGAGGAAGCCGCGGCGAACCAGGTCAGGACGGGAACGTAGCAGCCTTAAGACGAGACTCCCTGTGCGATGGTTTTTCTATACGTTTGAATCATATTGAAAAAGTTTGAAACATTTTGTAAAATGGGGCCATGATCAAATGGATTAACGAAAAAGAAAAAGAAGGAAACGCGTCTTTCTATGATACGAACCTCACTTTGAATTCCGTGGCGGCCGCCCCGTTTGAGGCGTATGAATATGTCCGCTTTGGAATCGACGAGGAGGGCAACGTCATCGTGGCCGCGGTTTCCCCTGAGGACCTAGACAAGGGCCTCATCGACTTGAAGTCGTGTTACAAAGTGGTGAACCACCGAGGCTACGCAAGGGTGTCTTCGACAGCGTTACTTAGGTCGATTGCGAGCGAATTAAACCTCGCGTTTGGGCCAAAACCCATGCAATTCCCCACTATTTGGAACGAAAAAGATAATCATTTGATTGTAAGAACGGGAGGTATCAAACAATGAACGACGTCATTGCGACACTCGAACAGTGGATGTGGCTCGTTTGGCTTATCATCCTGGTTCTATCCTTGGTCGTGGAGGCCGCGACCGCCGCGCTCGTGTCCGTCTGGTTTGCGGCAGGGGCACTCGTGTGCTTAGGCCTAAGCTTCATCCCCGGCTTACCGTATTGGGGAGAAATCATCATCTTCTTGGGCGTGTCGCTAGGAACCTTCCTCGCGATTAGGCCCTATATCTCAAAGATCATGAAGAAGAGGACGATCCGCTCTAACGTCGACTCGCTCGTCGGCGAAAAGGGAATCGTCGTTACCCCGGTTGACTCGCTCCATTGGGGAGCGGTCCGACTTAAAGGGGTTATCTGGACCGCGGTCCCCGTCAAAGAAGGCGATACCTTCGACGAGGGCGAAACGGTTAGAATTAAGGCAATCGACGGCAACAAGCTGATGATTGAACATCTGGAGGTCAAATAAAATGGCTGGCTGGCAAATCGCATTACTCGTCGTTGGGATTCTCTTGGGCATCCTTTTGGTCCTCATCCTTCTCAACGTTAAAATCATCGGGCAAACAGAAAAAGGCATCATCGAACGCCTCGGCTCCTACCGCGTTACATGGGGGACCGGGATCCACATCAAGGTTCCTTTCTTCGATAGACTCGCCCACCGCATCGACATGAGGGAGCAGGTCAAAGACTTCCCGCCTCAATCGGTCATCACCGCCGATAACGTCACGATCCAAATCGACACCGTCGTCTTCTTCTGCGTCACCGATCCGAAACTATACGCTTATGGTGTCGAAGAACCGGTCAGGGCCATCGAGTTCCTCTCCGCGACCACCCTTCGTAACATCATCGGTGAGCTCGACCTCGATAGCACCCTCACCTCCCGCGACATCATCAACGAGAAGATGAGGTCGATCCTAGACGCCGCGACCGATCCATGGGGCATCAAGGTCAACCGCGTCGAGGTTAAGAACATTCTTCCTCCCCGCGACATTCAGGAAGCCATGGAAAGGCAGATGCGTGCCGAACGTGAGAAGAGGGAACAGATCCTTCTTGCCGAAGGTAAAAAGCAATCCGCCATCTTGATCGCCGAAGGTAATAAGGAATCCGCGATTCTAAACGCGGAAGCCCAGAAGCAGGCGACCATTAAAAACGCTGAAGCGGAAGCGCAGAGAATCCTCAATCTAAGGTCCGCGGAAGCCGAAGGCATCCGCATGGTCCGCCAGGCCGAAGCCGATGGTATCAGAGCCATCAAGGAAGCTGGCGCCGACAAGGCCGTCCTCACCATCAAAGGCTACGAAGCCCTCAAGGACGTCGCCTCTGGCCAAGCGACCAAGATCTTCCTTCCGAACAACCTATCTGACATCTCCGCCGTCGCGGCCACGATTGCCGAGACCGTGAAGGAAAAGAAATAAGCAAAGGAAAGCTAGGGGCATCGCAAGGTGCCCTTTTCCTTTTGTCTTTCGAGACAAAGAAAGCCTCAACGCGTGGAAGGAAGAACTTTTCTTGGCAACGCTGAACGAATTGAAAGAATAGGCATAAAAAGCAAACTCGCGGTCGTTTTCCCTGCAGATCGGACCTATTTATCGTGCTTTCAACACAAAACTCAAATCTAATGGCATACTTAATCCGATGAATTTCGAATCTACTAGTTTTATGGAAGAAGCCCTCCTCGAAGCCAGGAAAGCCTTGGAGGAAGGAGAGGTCCCCGTTGGCGCGGTCGTCGTCAAAAACGGACGCGTTATTGGTAGGGGGCATAACTGCCGTCAAAAGGAACACGACATTTCGGGACACGCGGAAATCGTTGCCTTAAAAGCAGCAGGCAAAGCTTTGCAGACATGGGCTTTGGACGGCTGCCAACTTTACGTTACCTTGGAACCTTGCCTCATGTGCGCTGGGGCCATCATCCAAAGCAGGGTGTCCACCTTGGTTTATGGTGCGAGCGACCCCCAGTTTGGCGCGATCAATTCTTCCTATCACGTTTTCGACGACGCCGAGACCCTCGTCTCCAAAGGCGAGATGGAGCAAGAATGCAAGGCGCTCCTTGACGAGTTCTTCGCCAAGAAGAGGCAAAAATAGGCCTCTTTGTCTCAAGACCAAAAAGTTTTCCAGCCTTCTTTTTCAAAGAAGTGCCGATGGCATCTAGCCTTTTTTGTCGCTGTATAAAATCGGGGCGGAAAAAGCGATTTTATCGTTTTTTCTTAGTGCTACACTTATTCCGCTAAAGCGGAGATCGTTATGAGAAAAAGGAAGGAAATCACCCCTGAGTCCAGCCAGGAAATCCTGCTCGAACTTAGGAACATAAAAAAAGACTATTACGTCGACGGAAAGCCGTTCACTGCGGTTAAGAATCTTTCGGTTTGTTTCCCCAAGGTTGGCTTCGTCGCAATCCTAGGCCATTCCGGATCGGGCAAGACCACCTTGCTCAACATGATCGGCGGACTCGATCATTACACCGAAGGCGATCTCCTCATCGAAGGCAAATCCACCAAGGACTTCAAAGACAAAGATTGGGATGCCTATCGTAACCGCCGCGTTGGCTTCGTTTTCCAATCCTATAATCTCGTTCCGCACCTCACCATTTTGCAAAACGTTGAAATCTCGCTTCAGCTCGCCGGCGTCGGCGCCAAAGAAAGGGCGGCCCGCGCCACCGAAGTTTTGGAAAAAGTCGGTCTAGGCGAATACTTGAAGAAAAAGCCGAACCAGCTTTCTGGCGGCCAGATGCAACGCGTCGCGATCGCCCGCGCCTTGGTCAATAATCCTGACATCATCTTGGCGGACGAGCCGACCGGCGCCCTTGACTCCGCGACCTCGACTTCCGTCATGGACCTCATTAAGGAAGTCGGCAAGGAATGCTGCGTCATCATGGTTACCCATAACCAAGACCTCGCCAAAGAATACGCCGACCGCATCATCACGATGAAAGACGGCGAAATCCAAACCGACACCAAGCCGCTTCTCTCCAAAGAAGCCGCCGATTTAGGCAAAGAAGAAGGCAAGAGAACCTCGATGTCTTTCTTCACCGCCCTTCGTTCCTCTGCGCAAAACGTCTTAACCAAGAAAGGCAGGACGATCCTTACCGCGATTGCTTCTTCGATCGGTATCATCGGTGTCGCCCTCGTTTTGGCCACCAACAACGGTTTCTCCAATTACATCAGCAGGGTCGAGGCTTCCATCGCTTCCTCCGTGCCGATTTCCATTAACCCCGTCACCTACAAAATCACCACCGAGAATCTTGACCCCGGCCAGGAATTCCCGACCGATGGCAACCTCCGCGTCTATAACCCCTCCACCTCCTATAGCACTCCGGTCTACAACAACTTCTCTCAGGAATATTTCGATTATCTCAACGCGATGATTACCGACCCGAACTGCCCCGCCTATGGCAAGGCGATGTCGGTTCTATATAACCGCGACGCCCTGGATTTCCATTTCATCACGAAAATCCCCGAGACCGGCGCATTCTATAAGGTCAACCAATATGCTTCCGCCGGGGCTCTTGGTTCCGCGATTTCCTCGGTGACCTCGCTTCCGACCACCGTCATCCACGAGCTCTATGGCGAAGAGGATAAGATGGCCTCTCTTTACGAAACCATTCACGGTCGCTTCCCCAAAGAGGCGAACGAGATGGCCCTCATCGTCGATAGGTGGAACCGCATCGACTTCACCACGATGAAGCGACTCGGCTTCTATCCTAGTGACGCCAACTACAAGATCTATGAAGAATCCGGCAAAACCCTGCTAAGTTTTGACGACATCCTCTATAACGGAGCCGGCGATACCAAATACAGCACCTATAAGTGCTTCACTAACTCTTCTTATTACAATCTCCCCAAAAACCCTGCAGAAGTCGACTCAATGCTGACCGATATCGCGGTCGAAGGTTATCCAAATCTCAAGGTCAAAGCGGTCAAAGGACCCGACAACAAATTTAGCCCGGTAGTCACCGGTGACCACGAGCCCATGAAGGTGAAGGCGATGGCCTCGCCCTCTTATGAAGAGGTTTATAACGATCCCAACCGGGGCCAAATCGAATGCAAAATCGTCGGCGTTCTCCGCCCGACTAAGGACTCCTACATCTCGTTGATGCCCTCTTCTTTGGCCTACACCTCGAAACTCACCAAGATCATGTCCGATGACTACAAGGAAGGCACCTCGACCCATCGTCTAGGCGAAATCCAAAAGGACAACTGGTTCGTGCCTTACGTGACCAAAACCGTTGGAAGCGAGATCGTGGTCGACCCGGAAAAAGACGGCAAGGAAATCGTCCGCCGCGTCTTTAGCGACGTGATGCAAGCGATGGGGCCGGATGGCACTTTGTCCGAAACCGCGATTGCTTCTTTGGCTACATCGCTACCTAACTCTTTGTTCGCCGCCTTTAGACCCGTCTCGGTCGTCTCGCTTACCAAGAGTGGCGGCAGCACCGGGTTCTCCTATTACACGAGCGCGAGCGGATTCCTTGGGTCTTGCCGTAACTTCGGCGCAAACTTCCCAGAAGCCGACCTCACCAAATTGATGGCTAGCCTCGTAGTCGAAGGCGGAACCCCCGAAGGATTCTTCTCTCCGACGAACGAGAATTCGATGATGACCTACGTCGCATATGCGAACTCCTATTCCTTGGTCACCTCCATTTTGATTTTCCCCGCTTCGCTTACCACCAAAGACGCCATTAAGCAGTATCTCGATGCGTGGAACGTCGCCAAAGAAAGCGAAGGAGGGGAGATCGTCTATTCCGATATCATGTCCGAGCTTACCTCCAACCTAGGCGTCATGATCGACGTAATCTCGGCGGTATTGATCGTATTTGCCTCGATATCGCTTGTCGTATCTTCCGTCATGACATCGATCATCACCTACGTTTCCGTCATCGAACGAACGAAGGAAATCGGCGTCTTGCGAGCTTGCGGCGCCAGAAAGAAAGACGTTGGGCGCCTCTTTGAGGCGGAATGCGTCATCATCGGTTTCGTCGCCGGCATCATCGGCATAGGGTTTACCCTTATCGCCTGCTTACCGATCAACTTCATATTGGATCGCATGTTCCCGGGCAACGGGTTAGGCAGCATCGCGTCTTTGCATCCGCTTCACGCGTTGCTATTGCTCGCCCTCTCCATCGTCTTGGCTTTCCTTAGCGGCTTCATCCCCGCCAGAATCGCCTCCAACAAAGATCCCGTCGAATGTCTTAGGAGCGAGTGATGGCCAAAGGCAAAGAGAAGCTGCAACGACTCATAGAAGGGGCCGAACGATTTGAAGTCGACCCTTCTTTTGGCCTCTCTTCCGCTCAGGTAGATAGTCGTATCAAAGCCGGCCTGCGGAACAAAAAGAAGAAGCAGGTAACCAAAACCTATTCCCGCATCTTCTTCGAGAACGTATTCAATGAGCTTAACGTCATCCTTTTCCTCATCTTCGCCTTGATGATCTATGCAGGCCTTCCCTTCGTTCGCTTCTTCTTCATGATCATCCTGCTGGCCAATATCCTGGTTGGGGTGATTCAAGACATTCACGCGAGGGTCCTCGTTGAGCGGCTTAAAGTCGTCTCCGATCCCAAGGCGAAAGTAGTGCGGGAAGGCAAGGAAATCGATATCCCCGTTAGGGAAATCGTTCTTTCCGACATCCTCGTCTTGGCATTAGGGGACCAAATTCCCGCCGACTGCAAACTCGTGCGGGGGAAGTGCTCGGTGAACGAAGCTTTGCTTACTGGCGAATCCGTTCCCGTGAAAAAGACCGAAGGAGACACCCTTCTTTCCGGCGCTTTCCTAACTAGCGGATCTTGTTTGGCGGAAGTGACCGCGGTAGGGGTGGCGAGCTACGCGGAAAGCCTAGAGCACAGCGCCTCTGCCTTCAAAAGGCCGCAATCGGAAATCCAGCATTCCATCTGGGTCATCATGACCTATTGCTGTGTTGCCGCGGTCTTGATGGGCGTCTTCAGTTGCCTTGCCTTTATGGTTCCTAAGTGGCTCGCGGGCGAAACCGTCATGCCTCTATTCAACCCGATGACCCCAGAAGGCCGCGAGTTCATCGATTCCCTTTCCGGCTCGATGGTTGCGATGCTGCCCGCCGGCATGTTCTTGCTCACTTCCTTGACCCTTGCCGTTGGGGTCATATTGCTAGCCAAACGCAAAATGCTCGTTCAACAGCTCTATTGCATCGAGATGCTCGTCAGGGTCGATACCCTTTGCTTAGACAAGACGGGAACCCTAACCGACGGGACGATGTCGGTGAACGAGGTCACTTGCTTTGGGCACCGTCAACAATCGGAAATCGACCTGGCCATCGCCGCCTTGCTCCATTTCACCCAAGACAACAACCTGACCGCGGTGGCCCTGAAAAAGAAATACGGCGACGATTGCCGCGAGACGTGCCGTTACGCCAAACCGTTTGATTCCGAAACCAAATATTCCGCGGTTGCTCTAGAAGGATTAGGGACCTACTTCCTCGGCGCTTATGGATTCGTCCCTTCCGCCAAAGATCCAAAGGTCGAAGAGGCCATCGAAACTTATGCAAAAAAAGGGATGAGATGCTTGCTGCTAACTAGGTCGAATCAGGTAATTGATGAGGGTTCTGCAGCGAAAAAGATTGAAAATGTAGCGGTTTTGGCTTTGTCCGACCATCTAAAAGAAGACGCTTTTGACACGATTTCCCTTTTCCAAAACCAAGGGGTTTCGGTGAAGGTTATCTCGGGTGACGACCCGATTACCGCCTCCGAAATCGCTAAGCGCGCAGGCATCGTGGATGCCGAGAAATACATCTCCTTGGAAGGCGTGGGCCTTGAAGAAGTTGGTAAGCTCGCCAACTCCTATTTGGTCTTCGGCAGGGTGAATCCCGAGCAAAAAGCCGCCCTTATTTCGGCGATGCAAGAAGGAGGCCATAAGGTCGCGATGACTGGCGACGGCGTCAACGATATCCTCGCCCTCAAAGTGGCGGATTGCTCCATCGCGATGGCCAGCGGCTCCTCGGCTGCGAGGAATGTGGCAAACCTCGTTTCGATTGATTCTGACTTCTCCAAATTGCCCGATGTCGTGAATCAAGGCAGGCGCGTTATCAACAATTTGCAAAGGACCTGCTCCTTGTTCCTTTCCAAAACGATCTTCGCCGTTTTCGTCTCTTTGGTGTTCCTCATCAACTCCGCGATCGGCGGGAAGCACTATCCTTTCACGACCTCCAATCTCTTTGTATGGGAAGTCGTCACGATTGGGCTGGCCGCTTTCGCCTTGGCTTTGCAGCCTTCGTTGGAAAGATTAAGAGGGTCCTTCATCCGAAACATTTCCGTGCGTGCGGTTCCCGCTGGCATGGCCGAGGTGTTCGCCGCGATTGCCCCCTTCGTGCTGTATAAGCTCTGGCCAGCTGCCATCACAGATATCGCTCCGGGGATCGAGGCCTTCGAAGTTGCCAAAACGCTATCGACGATTTGCTTCACAATCGTTTCTTACTACGTCCTTTTCCGTGTTTGCCTGCCACTAGGCCAATATAGAGCGACCGTTTTCGGCGGGGCGCTCGTCCTTGGAATCGCGGCCTTCGTCGCCGACTTCTTCCTAAGGGGCGCATTCCTCAACTTGAGGTGGGATGGTCTAAAGTGGTCCTTCCCGATCGTCGCCATCATTTTCACCGCTTTATGCGGAGGCGTTTATTACCTAGCCGATCACATCATCGTCAAATTCATACTCAAAGACCAAAAGGAGAACGAACATGAAAATCAATGAAGAAGTCAAAAAGGCCCTGGAAGAAGGAAGGGCCGTCGTGGCATTAGAGTCCACGATCATCTCCCACGGCATGCCCTATCCCAAAAACGTTGAAACCGCGCTAGCTGTGGAAGCAGCGGTTAGGGAAAACGGCGCTGTCCCCGCGACCATCGGCATCATCGATGGCGAAATCGTCGTGGGTATGGACCACGAGGAAATCGAGCAATTCGGCAAGCGCAAAGGCGTCGCCAAGGTTTCTAAGCGCGACTTCCCGATTGTCGTCGCCAAGAAGATGTGGGGCGCGACCACCGTTTCGGCGACCATGATCGTCGCCAAGATGGCGGGCATCCCCGTGTTCGTCACCGGTGGCATCGGAGGCGTTCATAGAGGCGCCGAAAAAACCTGGGACGTTTCCCGCGACCTAAGGGAGCTAGGGGAAGTGGACGTTGCTGTCGTTTGCTCTGGCGCCAAAGCGATTCTCGATATTCCCAAGACCCTCGAATACCTCGAAACCGAAGGCGTCACCGTTTTGTCCAACAAAGCGAAGACCTTCGCCAATTTCTATAGCGTCTCCTCTTCCGATCCCGTCGACTATGCCTTTGAAACGCCCGAGGAAGCGGCGAGCATCCTTTACGCGAAGGAAAAACTAGGCCTTAAGGGCGGCGTTCTTATCTCCAATCCGATTCCTGAAGAAGACGCCCTTCCCCACGAATACATCGACTCGCTCGTCGAGCAGGCCGTGAGGGAAGCCGAAGAGCAGGGCATCAAAGGCAAAGAAAGCACCCCGTTCTTGCTCAAGCGCATCGTCGAGCTCACCGGTGGAAGGTCTTTGGAATCCAACATCCGACTTGTCATCAATAACGCCAAACTCGGCGCGAAGATCTCTTCCTGCTTAGCTAAGCAGAGAAAGGAGGGCAAATGATCATCGAGGCAAAACTCAAATACGCCCTCAAGGAGATGCTTCGCACGATGCCCCTTGAGAAAATCAACGTCACCGCCCTTTGCGAGAAGTGCGGTTGCCATAGGCAAACCTTCTATTACCACTATCAGGACATTTATGACCTCGTCGCGGCAATCTGCCTAAACGAAGACCTTAGCGCGGTGGAAAATGCCGAGGACGTCCAAGGCGTTTTGACCGCGTTCATCCAATACATCAAGGAGAACTTCTCCTTTCTTAGGGCCGCCTATAACTCCGCGGCCAAAGACCTCATTGACGACTTCATCTTCGGAAAGATCAACGCCGTTCTCGTCGCTTTGTGGATCAAGGAATCCAAGACCAACGGCTTGAAGAAAGAAGGGGTCCGCAACGCCGCACGAAGATTCTCCCACTTCATCGCCGACGAATTCGGCAACTGCTTCAAGGACCAAAAACTCACCCCCGAGCGATTTGGAACAAAGATGGTCCGTTTTTCCCAGCGCTCCATCGATTGCGTGTTGCCGGCGATCTTCGAACTTTCCAAAGCGGAGGAAACGAAATGATAGACTTCGAATTCGTGAGCCCAACCAAAATCGTGTTCGGGAAGAAGACCGAAGAAAAAGTCGGCGAATTAGCCGCCTCCCTTGGCTATAAAAAAGCGCTCATCGTCTTCGGGTCCAACCGCATCAAAAACGACGGGCTTTTGGGGCGCGTTGAGGAGAGCCTCCAAGAAAAAGGAATCGGATTCGTTGAACTTAGCGGCGTCAGGCCAAACCCCGTCGTGAGCAAAGTCATAGAAGGAGTGGAGCTCGCCAAAAAGGAAAAGGTCGACTTCGTTCTAGCGGTTGGCGGCGGCTCGGTCATCGACACCGCCAAATCGATTGCCGTCTCCTTTTTCTATGAAGGAAACCCCTTCGGTTTCAATCTAAAAAAGCAAAAACCCTGCAAAAGTCTCCCCATCGGTGTGATTTTGACAATCGCTAGCGCTGGCAGCGAATTATCGAATTCCTGCGTAATTCAAGATGATGAGACCGGCGTGAAACAGGGCTTCAATAGCGATCTCGTCCGACCCGTGTTCGCGATCGAGAACCCAGAACTCACCTTCTCAACCCCTTGGAACCAAACCGCGGCCGGCATCGCCGACACGATGATGCATTCTTTGGAACGCTACTTCGATCCTTCTGGCCCCTATCAGCTTAGCGACGATTTCGCCTTGGATCTTTGCCGCAACGTCATGGAGGCTGGCAAGGCCGTCCAAAAAGACCCTAACGATTATGAGGCTAGGGCAGCCCTCATGCTGGCGAGCTCCTTGTCCCATAACGGACTCACGGGCTTAGGCAAACCCTTTGGTTTTGTGGTCCATCCGATGGAACACGCTCTCTCTGGCTATAAACCCGACGTGATTCACGGAGCCGGCGTTGCCCTCATCTTCCCCGCTTGGGCCGAATACGTTTTGGAACGCGACGAGGAGAAGTTCGCACGCATGGGTGAGCGTTTATTCAACATTGTTTCCACTTCCACGAAGGAGAAGGCTATAATGTGTGTCGCAAAAACGAGGGAGTTCTTCGCTTCCTTGGGATTGCCCACGTCATTCAGTGACGTCGGACTCAACAAATCGGACATCCCCTCCTTGGTGTCCTTAGTAAGCGGCAACGGAACACGTGTGATTGGCTGTTGCCACCAATCACTAAGGGCAGAGGACATTGAGAAAATTTTCTCAAGTCTTTGCTGAAGGAAAGGGGTTTTATTGCTCTATGAAGAAAAACGACTTCGCCATATTCCTTGTTTATCTATCCATGTTCGTCGTGGCTATTTTGATTGGCCTATTCGCCATCAAACCGGTCATGGACGCCCACGGAAGCGACATGCCGATCTCCTCGATCGCCCTCGTTCTCATCTCCTTGATCGTCGGCATCATCTTCAACGCGTTGATGCTCGAACTCGGCCACCTCGCCGGTGCGAAGGCGGGTAAGTATCGAGTCCGTTCCTGGACCATCTTCGGCATCAAGTTCTACAAAGTAGACGGCAAGAGGAAGGTCAAATTCTCCTCTTATGATGGACTTACCGGCCAAACCAAGGTCGAACCCCTCGATGTGCAGAGGAGTTCCTTGTCCGCCTATATCAGCTTGCCCCTCATTTTCTTCTTCGTTGAGGTCATCGCCTTGATGGTGGTCATCAACGTTGCCCGCGGACAAGAAGCCGCCAATCCTAGAATCGCCTGGCTTCATGTCGCCGCGCTTACCGTTTTGGCCACCGGCGCCCTCGTCTTCATCTATGACCTTTTCCCCGCGAGGATCGACGCGATCAACGACGGCTTCCTCCTGATGCTATTCACCAAGAAGGCCAACCGCGTCGCCTATAACAACCTCCTCGCCCAGGAAACCGCGATGGAAGAAGGCCGCACCCCGCCCGAATCACCGATTTATGATGAGATCACCGACTTCACCGCGTTCCTTAATTCCCTCACCGTTTACGGCTTGCTCTCCCAAGGCGAGATGGATAAAGCCCTTCCGATCATCGAGAAGACCTTGGCCGAGGATTCCAAGGCATCGCTCGCCGTCAAAAGGGAGATGTCCGCGTTGAAGCTTGCGACCCTATTCGAAAGGCCCGATAAGAGGAAAGCCCTCCAGTATTACGAAGAGATGGAGGAAGACGAGAAGCGCTACATCGCCAACATCACCACGATGTCCTCCCTCCGCGCCTACCTCATGGTCGCGGCTTTCGCCGAGCAAAGCGACTATGAAGCGAGCTATGCGATCGACAAGGTCGAGAAGATCCTCAAGAACTCCGAGTCCGTGAGCAAGGACATTGAGAAATCCCTTGTCCAACTCGACGTCGACCTCGTCAAGAAAGAACACCCGACTTGGGAATTAAGCAAACTCCCTTGGGAAGAAGCCGAGGAAAAGGCCGAAGAGCCTAAGCAAGACGAAAACAAAGAAGAAAAATAAAGGAAAACCACGGAACGCAAATCCGTGGTTTTTCTTCGCAATTTTTAGGTTAATCCTGCAAAACCGGCTTATTTTCCGCCGATATTGAGAGATTTGAAGTACATGTTGGAGATGGTCGTTCCTCCAGGAAGCAACTTGGTTTCGTTATCGATGTCCTTAAGATCTTTGAACATCTTCAAGACGTTGCCAGAAAGAGTGATCAAGGTGATTGGTTCGGCGACCTTTCCCTTGCGGATCATGTAGCCTTCGGCCTGGCAGGAGAAGTCGCCAGAACTGCCATTAAGGCCAGTTCCTAGACCCATGACCTCGGTGATGTAAACGCCTTCTTCAATCGGGGCGATCATCTCTTCGAAACTATGCCTGCCCGGTTTAACGAACACATTGCCAAAGCTCGTCCCCATCTTGTTGCCAGTTAACGCTGCGTTGCCGGTGGTCTCAACCCCGTCTTTCTTCGCGGTCTCGCGATTATAGAAATAGGTATTGAGGACGCCTTTTTTGATGACGATCTTGTTTTGGGTGGCGACGCCTTCGTCATCGAAGTAGGTGAAGAAGATGTTTTTAGCCAAAGGCTTTTCCTCGATCGTGAGCTTGCTCGAGGCGATCTTGGTATTGAGCTTGCCTTCGAGGAAGGAGGAGTGGCGTTGCACGCTTTCGGCGATCGCGGAAGCTAGAAGGGCTCCCACGAAGGACGAGGCAACCTCTTTGGAAAGGACGGTTGGGTATTTTTTGGATTCGATGGTTTCGCCACCGAATTTCTTAACCGCCTCCTCGACGAGGTGACGGGAGAACTTGTCCACGTCGACGACCGAGAAGTCCGCGTCGACGATGCCGTCATAGTTGGTTTTGGTCTCTTCGCCCTGCTTGGTGACTACGGAGGCCCCGATCACGAAGTAGTTGGATTTCTCGTTTAACTTCAGGCCGTGGGAATTGCCGAAATAGACGGACCTTTCCCTTTCGGCATAATAGGCCTCGACTTCCGCGACTCTTTCATCGACCGCATAGATCTTGTTCTCGAGGGCGCGCAAAGTCGCCATCTTTTCCGAAACGGGAATCACGGCGAGCTTTTTGTTATAGACGTTTCTCTTGTGGTATTTTTCCGAACCCTCAAAAAGGTCGGCGATTTCTTCTTTCTCGACTTTGGAGGCGCCGAGGATGATTTGGTCGACGAGGTATTCGAAGGAGGAAAGCGAGAGTTCTTCGCTTCTAGCGACGCCCATTTTCCCGTTATACACGCCGACGGCGATGACGCGGGTGGTGTCGGAGATTTCGTATTCATCCACTTCGTGACGGAACAAGGAGAAGTTGGTGGAAGTGGACTTGGAGACCATGAGTTGGGATTCGCTAAGGCCCTTTGCTTTGGCGATCTCAAAGAATTTCTGGGGGTTCATTCTAGCTTTCCTCCTCTTCCGCCGACGGTGATTTCCTTTAGGCGGATCGTGGGCTGACCGACGTTGACGGGGATTAGGCCCGACGCGGCGCCGCAATTGCCCTGGCCCAAGGCCAAGTCGTTACCGACCCTATCGATTTGCATGAGGACCTCTTGGCCCGTTCCGATCAAGGTGCAGCCTTTGACGGGCTCGCAGATCTTGCCATCGCGGATGATGTAGGCTTCCGAGGCCGAGAAGTTGAATTGGCCGGTGGTGGGTTCAACCGAACCGCCGCCGAAATTGGCGACATAGATGCCTAGCGGGGTGTCCTTGATGATGTCCTCGGGTTTGTCCTTGCCCGCGGCGATGTAGGTATTGGACATGCGGGAAGTTGGGGCGAACTTATATGATTGCCTCCTAGCGGTTCCATTAGGAGCCATGCCAAGGCGGCGACCGCTTAAGCGGTCCACCATGAATCCGACGCAGATACCATCGCGGATCAATTCGTTTTTCTTGGTGGGGACGCCCTCGCTATCGACATTATCGGAACCCCATTCGTTCTCGATGGTGCCATCGTCCCAAGCGGAGACGATAGGGGAAGCGATTTGCTTCCCAATCGATTCGGAGAAAACGGAGAGCTTTTTGGAGGTTGCGCTGGCCTCGAGGGGGTGGCCGCACGCTTCGTGGAAGAGGACGCCGCCCCAACCGTTGGAGATGACGACGGTGTACTTGCCGGAGGGGCATTCCTTCGCGGTGAGTTGCTGAATCGCGATCTGTCCGATTTTCTTGGCCTCGGCTTCGTAGTCGAGCGATTCGAAATATTCCCAGCCGCTAGAAGTTCCGGGGCCGGAGAAAGAAGACTCGATTTTGTTGTCTTCGCCTTTGGCGATGGCGGAGAGGATCAGGCGGCTGCGTTCTTCTTTGTTGGTGGTCAAAACGGCTTCTTCGCCTTCCGCGACATAGATTTCGGTGCTGCGGGAGACGAGGAGGAAGCCGTCTTGGATGCGGACGAGCCTAGGGTCGACCGAGGCGGTGGCGGCGTAGCATTTCTTCAAATAGGCGATCTTTTCGTCGACCGGCACATCGTAAAGGTGCTTTTGCACTTTGTTGACGGCTTTGACCTTTTGCTTTCTGATCGATTTGACTTCGATGGCCCTGTTTCCGTCAAAGCGGGCCGCGAGTTTGGTGGCAAGGCCAACCATGCTTTTCCTGCTTAGGTCGGAAGTGTATCCGTAAACGGATTGGAAGCCTTTTAGGATGCGGATGCCGCAGCCATAGGTTTTGTTGCGGCCACAGGCCTCGACTTTCCCGTTTTCCAAAAAGACGGATTCGGAATCGGTGTCTTCGGCATAGATTTCGGCATAGTCGCCGCCGGTGGCCAAGGCGGCGTTAAGCGTTTCGATTGCTAGTTTCTTGCTGACCATGATGTCCTTTCTGCGTATAGAAGGGTGTCGCGTCCTTAACTCTACTTTCCAAATGGGTTTTCCTCAACACAATTCGATATATCGAAGACCCGAAAAATGGTTATGGGAACGCGTGGGTTTTTGGAAGATAATTGAGCCATGGCAAAACTTCTTTATCAAGGACACGCCTCTTTGAGGCTCACCACGAACTCGGGCAAGGTCATTTACGTCGACCCTTTCGCGGGGGAAGGCTATGAACCAAAAGCCGATCTCGTCCTCATCACCCACGAGCATTACGACCATAACGACGTGAGCAGGGTTTCCATGAGCCCTAGGACCATCATCATCCGCGCCGCGGACGCCTTGGCTAACGGCTCCTATCAGGACTTCGAATATTTCGGGGTCAAAATCAAAGGGGTTCCCGCCGGCAACGCCAAGCACGACCCCAAGGAATGCGTCGGTTATCTCATCGAAATCGATGGGGTGAAGGTCTATGTGGCGGGCGACACCGACTACATGCCTTATATGGAACGGCTTGGAAGGATGGGCATCGATTACGCCCTCCTCCCGATCGACGGCATTTTCAACATGGGTCCGGAAGAGGCGACGAGGGTGGCCAACATCATCAAGCCAAAACACCTGATTCCCTACCATATGCATCCTGGCACGCTCTTTGACATGAAACAGGACATGAGGGTCACCTACGATAAGGCGATGCTCGTGAAACCCGGCATGGAAATCGAACTCGAACATGAGTAAAGACAACTGGTTTTGCTCAAGTTATAATGAAAGGCACACAGGGGGTATATATATGCACCAAATCACCACAGACATCGCAAACCACTTTCAGGAAGTTGGTTTGAAGTTCGCCCAAAAGGAAACGGGCGACCTTTCCTATCTCGAGCTCGGCTTCGGGCTCAAGGGAGTCAACCTGACCATTCGCGTTCTTTCTAGCGGCGAGGATCAGATCAAGATCCAGTCCAGCGACTTCGCGAACTTCAGAACCGACAGCCTCGCCGTCGCCTATGAGGTCGCCAACCAGCTGAACAACCGTTTCAAATACGTGAAGTTCCGCATCGATCCCGATGATGGCGCCATCTCTTGCGACCACGACGTCCCGTCCTCCGTCATCAAAGCCGGCGAAGGTCCCAAGGCCGCCGAGGAAATCGTCTATCGCATGGCCAACATCGTCGAGACCGCCTATCCCGACATCATGAAGAAAATCTGGGGTTGACTGCCAGAAGCCTAAATTAGGCAAAACGCGCCGTCTTCGGATGGCGCTTTTCTTATCTAAGAACCGTTTTGGAGAAAAGGGTTGCTATTCCTTTTGGGAATCCCTATTATTTATCCGCTCTCTGTGCGGCTAAGCCAGCACGGCGAAAGGAGTTGAACATGAAAAAGGACATCCACCCGGCGTATCACACCTGCAAGGTCACCTGCACGACCTGCGGCAGCACCTTCGAGACCGGATCGACCCTCGACGAAATCAAGGTCGACACCTGCTCCAACTGCCATCCCTTCTACACCGGCAAGCAGCGCTTCATCACCCAAGATGGACGCATCGATCGCTTCAACAAGAAGCTCGCCAAAGCCGAAAAGAAATAAGCGCACGGTTATCGACAAGGCTCAGAGATTCTGGGCCTTTTTTCGCGCCTTGTTTCTTTCTTGAGCGCGCTAGGCTAGAATAGCGACGCGAAACAACTTGTTGTTTGCCTATCATCCATCATTAGGAGCAGTTATGAGCAAAAAGTTCTACATCACCACCCCGATTTATTACCCGAGCGCGTCCCCGCACCTTGGTCATGCCTATTGCACGACCCTATGCGACGTCCTTGCCCGCAGCAAGAGGATGCGCGGCTATGAAACCTTCTTCCTCACCGGGTTAGACGAGCACGGCGAGAAGATTCAAAAAAACGCGGAAGCCAAAGGCGTCACCCCGCAGGAATTCGTCGACGGGGTCGCCAAGACCTTCCTTTCCCTTTGGGAAGCGATGAAGATCGATAACCAAGGCTTCATCCGCACGACCGACGCCCGCCACGTCGAGACCGTCCAGAAGATCTTCTCCAAGATGCTCGCTAAGGGCGATATCTACCTTTCCTCCTACACCGGTTGGTATTGTGTCCACGAGGAATCCTATTGGACCGAGACCCAGGTTGGCGAAGAGCACCTTTGCCCCGAATGCGGCCGTCCCGTCGAAAAGAAGGACGAGCCCGCCTATTTCTATCGCTGCTCCAAATACGCGGACGACCTTTTGAAGTTCTATGAATCTCATCCCCTTTTCATCGTTCCCGAATCCAGGAAGAACGAGATGGTGAACACCTTCATCAAACCGGGCCTTCAGGACCTCTGCGTCACCCGTACCTCGTTTGATTGGGGCATCCCCGTCAAAGAGGCCCCCAGCCACGTCGTCTATGTCTGGCTAGACGCCCTTACCAACTACATCACCGCGCTAGGGTATCTCCAAGAGGACGACTCCAACTTCAAAAAGTTCTGGGAGGACCCCGAATCCGAAATCGTCCACGTCATCGGCGCGGACATCACCCGTTTCCACACGATCTATTGGCCGATGTTCCTCGATAGCCTTGGCCTTCGTAAACCCGACCGCGTCTTCGTCCACGGCCTCATGATGATGAAGGACGGGAAGATGAGCAAATCCAGGGGCAACACCATCTCCGCCTATGACCTCATCGAACGTTATGGCGTCGATGCCGTCCGTTATTACCTCGTCAGCGAGATTCCCTTCGGCGAAAACGGAACCTTCACGCCTGAGCAATTCGTCATGCGCGTGAATCAGGACCTCGCCAATAACCTTGGCAACCTCCTTAACCGCACCGTGTCGATGATCGGCAAATATTTCGGCGGCAACATCCCCGATTTCGTCTCCGGGGTCAACCCGACCGATGCCGAGCTCGAACAGCTCATCGCCAAAACCGTCGTGGCCTATGAGGCCCATACCGATGACCTCAATCCCACGAGTGCCGCTGCTGACGTGATGGAACTTGTGTCCCGCGCCAACAAATACATCGAGGAGACCGCTCCTTGGGCTCTTGCCAAAGACGAAAGCAAAGTCAAGGAACTCGCCTCCGTCATGGCTCACCTCGCCCACGTCCTCTACGTCGCCGGTAAGTTGCTTAGCCCGATCCTCGTCACCAAGGCCGATAAGCTCTTCGCTCAGCTTGGCCTTACCTCAGAGGAAGCCACCTATGATGACCTCAAGAAACTAGGCAAGCTTAACGGCCACGTGGTCAATAAGGGCGAGCAGCTCTTCCCCCGTCTCGATGTCGAGGCTGAGGAAAAGGCGATCGCCGAGATGATGGCCGCCCCTAAGGAAAAGGCGGCCGCCTAATGAAAAGACCCCTTCTCCACCAAATCGTCCACGGGACCTGCGTCGACCTCTCTAGCGAAGGCAAGGGAGTGCTTCGACACGGCAAAGACGTCGTTTTCGTCGACAACATGTTCCCGGGAGAAGAAGGGGATATCGAAGTGCTTTTCGCCAAAGGGGATTTCTACTTTGGCAAAATCAAAAAACTCTGCAAAATCTCAAAAAACCGCGTAGAACCCCGTTGTAAAATCTGTTCTTCTTGCGGTGGATGCGAATTTCAGCAGCTTGCTTATTCTGCGCAGTTGCAATGGAAAACAAGCAAAGTCAAAGAGCAATTCCGCAAAATCGCGAAGATGGATTTGGAGGTTCTCCCGACCCTTGGGATGGAGGAACCTTATTTCTATAGGAACAAGATCCAAATGCCTTTTGGGGTCGATCAAAAGGGGAATGTTTACTGCGGTTTCTATAAGCGCAATACCCACGTGATCGTCCCCGTGGAACGTTGCTACATCGAAGACGAAAGGGCGGAACATATCCTTTCCGTTTTGAAGAAACTCATGAAGGCCCATCGGGTCGCCCCTTATGACGAGGATTCCAGAAAAGGCGTCCTTAGGCACGCGCTTATCAGGACCTCCTATTACCAAAAACAAATCATGTTGGTCCTCGTCACCAACGTGGATTCCTTTCCCGGCAGGAACAACTTCGTCAAAGCGATCGTCTCCTCTTGTCCCGAGATTACGACCGTCGTGCAAAACATCAACACGAGGGCCACAAACGTCATCCTGGGCGAACGGGAACGCGTCCTCTATGGCAAAGGCTATATCGAGGACTCTTTGTGCGGGGTGCAGTTCAAGATCTCCGCGAAATCCTTCTACCAAACTAACCCCGTCATGACCGAACTTCTCTATTCCAAGGCGATGGAGGCCGCGGAGCTAAAGGAAGACGATGTCGTTTTCGACGCCTATTCCGGCATCGGGACGATCGGCCTTATCGCTAGTAGAAGCGTCAGGAATGTCCTCTCCGTCGAGCTCGTCAAAGAAGCGGTGGTGGACGGCAAGGAAAACGCGAAGAGGAACGGTATCGACAACTTCTTTATGTATTGCGATGACGCGAGCTCCTTCATGGTTCGTATGGCGGAAGAAAACCGTCACGTGGACGTTTTGTTCATGGATCCGCCTAGAAAAGGGTCGGACGAGAGGTTCCTAAAAGCTTTGTTGAAACTCAAGCCTTCCCGTGTGGTCTATGTTTCCTGTGACCCCAGTACCCTCGCTAGGGACATCGCCTATATCAAAGACACCTATGAGGTTAAGTCCGTTCAGCCGGTGGATATGTTCCCCCACACCACACATGTCGAAACGGTCGTTACGTTGCGTTTGCGTTGAATAGAAAAAATTCTGTTTCCCGATTCGTCAGACTGCAGGTAGGAACCATGGTTTATTACAATGATAACGAATTGATAATTCGTAATATGGAAGAAGCAGATGCACGGATCTTAACGGATGAAGAGATGGCGCAGGGTTGGCATGCGGATATCTTCAAATATCTGACAAGACTCCAGGATCAGTCTGCGGGAAAATGTGTTTCACTGACAGCCATATATCAGGGACAGCCTGCCGGGTATGTGAATGTATACATAACGGGGCTCAGCGGTGCGTTCAGCGGAAAAGGGCTTCCGGAGATCGTTGATTTTGCCGTATTGGAAAAATACAGGAGGAAGGGTATCGGCTGGAAACTGATGGATGTCGCTGAACAGATTGCTGGGCAATATGCCGACACGGTATGGCTTGGCGTCGGACTTCACAGCGGATATGGAAGTGCTCAGCGAATGTATGCCAAACGAGGCTATATCCCGGATGGAACGGGTGTCTGGTATCGGAATAAACCTTGTTCGCAATACGAAACGGAAATTGCAAATGATGATAATCTTGTGCTTTTCCTGTCTAAGAAATTAGAACGGCAGGATGGGAACTAATCTTACATATTCTCGCCTGCTTGGAACTCGTCAAATCGGGATTTGAAGGAGGACGTTATGCTCGACAGAACCATTCCATTCTGCAATACGATTATGAAATGCTCCGATTATAACTGCAGGAAGACAACTCTGCCGGCTGGTTTTTCTATCGTTCCATATCAGATCGGGTATGTAAACGTCGCCAAATAACACCCCCTGCATTGAAAATGCCCATTTAAGGGCACATCGGTTGGATTCCGAGGAATCGGAAACTATCGGAATCTCAATCGAGTTTGAGGTTTTTCGAATACGGAAGGGTGTCCTCGATCGGCTTTTTGCCGACGTTCTCAATGGCGTACTCGAGGTAACGGTATGGG
>DKRQ01000027.1 GCA_002472275.1 Caryophanales bacterium UBA7278
CCCTATCTGTCGTGGGCGCAGGAAGTTTGATAGGATTAGTCCCTAGTACGAGAGGACCGGGATTAACGGAGCTCTGGTATACCAGTTGTCACGCCAGTGGCATGGCTGGGTAGCTACCTCTGGAAAGGATAAACGCTGAAAGCATCTAAGCGTGAAACCAACCTAAAGATGAGACTTCCCATACGAAAGTAGTAAGAGCCCTTCAAAGCGAGGAGGTTGATAGGACGGAAGTGTAAGCACAGTAATGTGTTCAGCTGACCGTTACTAATAGCTCGAGGACTTAATTTCACTAATTCTATATCTATAGATGAGTAAGCTAAGTCAGGCGCAAAAGTAAATTGCAATTGTGAAGAACGTGCGATCGGTAGTATTCGGTTTTCAAGGAACATTGAGTAGAAAAAGTCTGGTGGCGATGGCACGGTGGGCACACCTGTTCCCATCCCGAACACAGAAGTTAAGCACCGCAGTGGCGAAGGTAGCCGAGGAATCGGCAAGAATAGCGAGTTGCCGGGCTTTTTCTTTTATGGGGCCTAAAAAGGCCCTTTTTTCGTTGCAAAACCTGCTCCTTTTCCTAAAATTACCCCATGAAGTTATTTATCTACGCGTTGGCGGACGAGGCGAAAGGCCTCTTAAGCGAAGTCAAGATCCTCACGACCAAGAAACTAGGCTACACGAGTGTCCACGAAGTTGAGGCTAGGGGAGAGAAGATCCTCGTCGCGATCGCCGGCATGGGCAAGGCCTTCGCCGCCGCGGGGCTAGCCGCCGTCTTAACCGCCTACGAAGGCCAAATCGACGAGGTCTATAACTTAGGTATCGGAGGATCGATCGACGCCTCGATCGCCCCCGTATTCTCCTTCGTCGTTTCCAAAGCCCTTTATGAGCATGATTTAGATACCTCCGAGATCGGAGACCCCTTTGGCTTTATCTCCGGCATTGAGATCATTGAGATTCCCGCGTCCGAAACTCTTGCGGATAGAGTTATCGAAAAGGCGCACGCTTTGAATCTGCAAGCCGAAAAGGCCGTCATCACAAGTGGCGACACCTTCTTCGGTAAGAAAGAGGACTACGAGAGAGTCCATGCCTGGAATGGCGCGATTTGCTTCGACATGGAAAGCGCCCCATTCGGCCAGATCGCCTATGTTTATCAAGTACCCTATGTCGCGGTGCGCTGCATCTCCGACGCCGGAGACGGAGGCGAATACGCGAAGAACAAGCCGCATGCCTGTGGGCTCCTAAAAGACCTCGCTTTGGCTTTGGTTAAGTAAGGACGTTAATTCCTCACCCACGACAAGAAAAGGGGCTGTAACTAAACCTCACGATCGTTGAGGGTGCGTCGCAGCCCCTTTTTGCTTTATAGACCGATATATTCGAACAGGGCCTTCAACTCTTCCTCGTGGTCCCCATAGACGAATATCATGTGGTTTCCATAAGGATCTTTGATGAGTTCTTCTATTGGATCATCGAAGACCACCCTAATCTGCGTCCTGCAGAGGTTTTTCTCATCGAGGTTATCAACGATGCGGCCAGTGAGGATTCTGACTTTATCGAGGTCGGGAGAGAGCTTTACGGCGGTGATGCGTTCGCGCTTAAGCTCGCCTTTGATGCCAAAGCCTAAACCAGACTCAAAATGGGTGTCTAAACGATAGGACGTCGTCATCTTGAAAGGGCAGGTGCAATGAGCGTAGACCACCTCTTTCTTCTTGATATCGATCCTAGCGGGGTTCGCCATGAAGGAAGGCTGCTCGAGTAGAAGCTGGCATAGATACATCGTTAGGAGAGAGGGCACGTCGCCTTCGCAGGTCGACACGATGCCTTCGTCATTGAGCATCCCAAAGGCAAGGCAGGAGGTTTGCTTCTTTTCATTGATTAAATCGAAGCAACGAAGCGTAAAGCCATCTAACTTCCTTCTCTTGCAGATATCCTTTAACGCCCCGTAGATATAGAGAGATTGTTTCAGATCGCCTTTGCGGCTCGTCTTCGCGCCGTATTCTTTATAGGCACCTTCTCGATAAGGCAACATTTTATCGACGGAATCGAGGAATTCCTTATTGGGGACAGAGACGAGTTCAACGCCCCATTTCTCGCGGAGTTTCTTCTTATCCACATCGGATGAGATAAGCCAATCGGAGGGTTTTCCGATGACCCCGAGGCGGGATGAACGAAGTTTTTGGTTGACGTTATATAGACGGGAAAATAGACGTAGTTTTTTGTTAATCTCCGCGGGTTCGCCTTGAAGGATATAACCCTCCTTTCCTTGACGGTGGAGGAAGGAAAGGATCTCGAGGGCCGCGGCGAGTGAGTTGCGGCATCCCTGCACCAAAAGGAGATAGGGTTCTTCGAAGTTTTCGTAGATTTCCTTAAAGAAGATCTCCGAACCACCGGTCTGGATGAAGAAAAGAGTTGGATAACCTTTTCCTGGCCCTGTGAAAAGAAAATCCTTTTTCGGGTCGATCGACTTTAGGAAAGCCTGCTCCTCCTTTTTTAAGTCGGGGTTAGAGGAGGACATCACCGACTGGAAACGTAACAAACCGATTTTCTGCATGACTTAATTATCCGTTATTCCGATGGGGCGTGGGATAAAAGCGTTTAGCACCTTTTTCGAAACTTTTGCGTGAGCGCTTTCGTTTCCCATGTCTACGCGTATACGTATATTGGATCGCAAAGTTTCCACGAAGTAAGGTGAAATTACTTATGAAGAAAAGCGTTCTATTAGGGCTTTGCGCCGCCGCGCTAGGAATGGGCCTCATCCTAACCTTTGGCTTGCTGGCTGCTGGCGCCATGGTCTTCTTCGCCAGGAAGCGAAAAGAGAACTAATCTCTAATCTGTTTCACAAACTGAATAAAATTGGCTCAAAGGCCGCCCAAAATGAAGTGCTAGCCTAAAAGTGGACAGGGTCAAAAAAGCCCTCTCCACTTTTTTGCAAAAGCTATCGAAGACATCGTTTGCGACAATGGACACGCAATGCGCATAAGCAACATGCCACAAGAATCTTGCGGTATTTGAGGCAAAAACGGAAAAGAAAAGCCCCTTTCGGGGCTATTTCTGAGCTTGAGTAGATTTAGATTTCCTTGCGTTTTCTGGCAAAGATGATCATGGCTCCTGCTGCGGCCAAGCCAAAGCCTGCAAGGCCCACAGTAATTTCTGGGCCAACGTTATCTTTTGCCGAAAGGGCAAGGGTGTTTTGGGCTTTGCCGGTCGAAGGGTTCACCCCAGCATGGGCGCATAGGGCATCCCACTTTTGCTGGACGGTTGGCCTTGTTGTTGCGGTGGTAGTCGTCATGTTCTTGTAATCTTTGCCGTTAGCGACATAGGCCGCGTAATCGAAGTCGGCTTCGAGTTGGACTTCGGAAACCTTTCCGTTGTTGTTGTCCCATTTCTGAGACCAAAAATTGGTGTACAGGGACTGGACATCGGCGGCAGAAATACTGCTACTGCAAGTTGGGAAATCTTCAAGCAAAGAGCTAAGCATATAGGCGCTTGCACCAACGTATGCTTCGGGGGTATTGACGAGTTTGCTATTGCTGAACGTCCAGACATTAAGCGCGGTTTTTGATAAGTCTGAAACATGCATATCGTCGCTTTGGTTCCAAACCGTTTTCTTTTGGGAGTTTCCCCCGGGGAGTCGAAGGAGAATGACTTCGGTGGCCGCTTTTGGGATGTCGATGCAATACAGCGTGTCGAGTTCGGTTCCCGTGTTGTTGCCGTAAGAACTCAATTGATAGGCTTTCGCCGCATAATTGGCTCCCCAAATGTAAACCCCAAGAACCGCTCCGTCAGCCCAAATGCCGCTGCTTGCCCGAGCGGCAAACCAGTAACGATCTGTGCCCGTGTTAACTTCTCTTGCTGGATTCGTGGATTGGATTGTGAGTTCCCAGTCTGCCCTGACCTCAACGGGGGAAACGGTCAGAGACGTGGCGGCTATGGCAAATCCAATTGCTAAGGCGGCTGCACCAAACGAGAGTTTAAGAAATAGGGCGAGGAATTCTTGGGTCATTCCCTTGCCCAATTTACGAAAGATTCACAATTTGTGAATTCTCTCCAGGCATTCTTTGACACAGCGATTCTTTGCTCCCCTTTTCCATAAAAGCGCTTTCATAAAACACTTTTCTTAAAAAGAAATAAGAGTATTATTTCCAATAAGAATTCCTAAACCAAGGAGGAATTATTATGAAAGCGAAAACTTTACTCTCGTTTGTGACCATCGCCATGGCTGCTACCGCCATAGCTTATCTTGGTCACGGAAAAAACGCGGTTGAAACAAGGGCAGTTTATTCTCAAGGGAGTGTCATTCCGGCCGGGAAAGCTCGCGTTTGGGTGGGTTACGAACCCAGTAATCCGTTCACTTCTTATGCCACTGAAATGAAACTATGGATCCATCAAGGGGAGACCGATAAAGGCGCCGGCGAGCACATTTATACCCTTTCTGGCAATGGCGGAAGTTTTAATAACGGTGCGCAAAGCAACAGACGTTACGACTACTTCGACATTGATGAAGCCGACTATACCAGCGGCTGGTATCTTAGCGTTCAGAAATTCCAGGACGGAAACTGGAAAGCCACTACCAACTCTATACAATTGTCCAGCGCAAATGCCTTTCAAGTTTATTATGTTTGGGGCGACTGGGCGTGGGATAAAACCCAAGGAACAGTCTCTGCTGGATCGATTGATTCTGTCGATGCGGGTTTAGTCGCAAAAGCTTTGGCGGGCATACACGCTTGCAACTCGTCCGCCATAAATGGCTACAACGCCTTTCCGAACTTCAACAGCACTTTCGTTAAAGATGGAGAGAACTGGAAAACGTCTGGTAATCTCAGTGATTATGAAATTACGGACTATCCATATAAATCTGATTACACCGGCAATCCCAGCGAAACAGTAAATGCCTATACAAAATATGTGGCCGTTGAAAACATGTACAAGACTGGCAAAATTAGCGGTGCCTATAACGTTTCCAAATTTGGTGGAAACGACGTAAACGGAGCAGCCGTTATTGGTGGCCTCGCCGTCTTCGGAGTCGCTGCCGCTGGCACCATGATCTTCTTCGCTAAGAGGCGCAAGGAAATCTAAACCCTATTTATAGACAAGGTCTCCTTTGGAGGCCTTTTCTTTATCCCTGTGTCTCGTTATCCCCTATGGATGCTTTCCCTTTTTTCCCACGCGTGATATATTTCAATCACCAGAGGTTCCCTCTAAAGGGGAATCCGCTCCCTAACCGCGTTAATTTACCCCTTATGAAAATCGACAAGCACACCAAATACGGTGACATTGACATATCCCTCGAAGCCATCGCTTCTGTGGCAGGACAAGCCGCGGAGGGTTGTTATGGCGTTATCGGCTTGGCCCCCAGGGCCTCGATCAGGGACGCTGTGTCCGAGATCCTAAAGCTCGAGGACTACAAAAAAGGCGTCTACGTCAGGAAAAATAAGAAAAGTTTCGAAGTCGATGTTTACCTTTGCTGCGCCTATGGCGTTAAGCTCAGCGAAATCCTTTCCGAGGCCCAGAAGAAGGTCAAATACGAACTTGAGAAGACCTTCGACATCAAATTCGCGGCCATCAACGTTTACGCCGTTAACATCCAAGAGAACAACTGACCATGAAGACTATAGATGCAGTAACGCTGAAGCAGATGTTCATCTCGGGGGCCAATAACCTCTATAACCACTATCCCGAGATCGACCAACTCAACGTTTTCCCTGTTCCTGACGGCGATACCGGCATGAACATGAACCTCACGATTTCCTCGGGCGCCAAGGAAATCGCCAACCGTCCCGATACGGACGACATCCTTTCTTTGGCATCTAGTTTCTCGCGCGGCCTCCTCATGGGTGCCCGCGGCAACTCCGGCGTCATCACCTCGCAGATCTTCCGTGGTTTTGCCAAAGGATTAGAAGGCAAGAAGGCCCTTAACGCGGTCGTCTTGGCCGAGGCTTTCCTCGCTGCCAAAGAAGTCGCCTATAAGGCCGTCATGAAGCCGGTTGAGGGCACGATCCTCACCGTCATCCGCGAAGCCTCCGCCGCCTTGGCTGATTATTGCAAACCCTCGACCTCCATCGAGGATGCGATGAATTACTTCCTCGAACAGGCTAGGATCTCTTTGGATCACACCCCCGATTTGCTCCCCGTCCTTAAGGAAGTCGGCGTCGTCGACTCCGGTGGCGCGGGTCTAGTCCGCATCATCGAGGGCATGGCTCTCGCCGCCGATGGCAAGTTCGTCGAAAGGAACGCCGACGTCCAAGCCGCCCCCGAATCCGAGAAAATGGTCGCCTCCCCCTATGCGGGAGCAAAGCTAAGCGAGGATGAGGAAGGATACGGCTATTGCACGCAGTTCATCATCCGCCTAGGCAGCCCCGAGGAAGGCAAGAAAGCCTTCTCCGAGAAGACTTTCAAGAAATTCCTCCAGACCCATGGCAAATCCGTGGTCATCGTTAGGGATGAGGACATCGTCAAGGTCCACGTCCACACACTTACCCCGGGCAACATGCTTAACTATGGGCAGCAATTCGGCGAATTCGTGACCATCACGATCGAGAACATGTCCGAGGAGCACCGCAACATCGAAGAAGGCAAGAAGGCCACCGATTATTCAATCGGTCCCTCCGAATCCAAGAAAGAAGAAGAACCCGCCGGGCCGATGAAGGAGGCCGCGATGGTGGCCGTCTCCGCCGGCACGGGCCTAGACGAGCTATTCAAGGAACTAGGCGTCGAGGTGATCGTCTCCGGCGGCCAGACCATGAACCCCTCCACCGAGGACTTCGTGACCGCGATCAAGAAATGCAACGCGCGTAACGTCTACCTGCTTCCCAACAACTCCAACATCGTCATGGCGGCTTCCCAAGCCTGCGACGTCATGGAAGGCAGCGACATCAGCGCCAGGGTCATCCCCTCCAAGACCATCCCCCAGGGCATGGCGGCGGCGATGCAGTTCAACCCCGAACTCGGCCCCGATTCCCTCTTCACCGCGATGAAGGGCGCGCTTAAGTCGGTCAAATCCGGCTCCGTGACCTACGCGATCAAGGACACCGACATCGAAGGCGTCCACGTCACCAAAGGCTACTTCATGGCCATGAAGGACAAGACCATCGTCTCCTGCGTCAAGGATAAGAACGAAGCCTTGTTCGACCTAGTCGATTCCCTCGTCTCTCCTAGCTCCGCGGTATTGACCGTCATTCTAGGCGAAGACGTCTCCGAGGAAGAAGGGGCCTCGATTGCCGAGGAACTCGAATCCCGTTATGGCGACGACGTCGAAGTGGATGTCCGTCCTGGCGGCCAACCCGTCTATAGCTTCCTAGTCGGCATCGAATAAAGAAAAAGGTAAGGCGCCGAGTGATTCGGCGCCTTTTGCTATTCCCCGACGGGGATTGTCTTATCCGAGCATCTAATCTCGGTGATAGAAGAGAAGTTGAACGGGTCGTTATCGTGTTTGGAGATTGCTGCCCATTCTTCCGAAGTCCCTTTGTAGGTGATGGATGTGAGTTTGGGGGTTACGTTCCAAACGGCCGTGTCGAGCTTCGTTATGGTGTTTGGCATTTCAAAACCGGAGAGTAAGGGGCATTGCCCAAATGCGGACGAACCGATTTCCTTCGTGCCGGGGAGGATCTTCACCGAAGCGAGCTTCGGGCAAGACAAGAAAGCCTGCATGTCGATGGTCTCGACGTTATGGCCGATCTCAACGCTTTCGAGGGAACGGTTGGTGAAAGCCCGATATCCGATCTTGGTCACCGAGTCGGGGATCGAAGTCGCATCGCTCGCCGCGACGAGTTCATTCGTCGTCGTCTTGACGATGGCTTTGCAGTTGTCCCTGGAATCATAGGTTTCGTTTCCGGATTCGACCTCAATCGAAGATAGACCTTGCAGCTCGTTGAAGGGGTTCACGGACAAACTAGCCGAAAAAGAGGCGGGAATAACGATGGAAATCGGCGATTTGAAGCAATAGGCACCCGACCATATGCCGGTTGCCGTGGATGGAATCGTCGAGGTTTTGCAGGCGGCGATGATCGTCCCTTCCTTGATCGAAACGTATTTGCCCGCGCCGGGGATGACGCTTTCCTCGTATTCGTCGGTTTTGCGAAGGATCGCGTTGCAGTTGTCCCTGGAATCGTAGTTCTCGTTTTCGGGATCGACCTTGAGTTCGGTGAGTTCCTCGGAATAGGCGAATGCCTTATATCCGATTTGGGTGCAGCCTTTGGGGATGTAAGCCTTCTTTATGGGCGTCCCCCAAAAGGCGAAATTGCCGATTCCCTTCGTGCTTTCTGGGATGACCGTGTTCGCACAGGAACCGACGAGGTAGTCCGATTGCGAATGCATGATCGCGTTGCAATTCCCCCTGCTATCCAAATAGGGGTTATCCTCGGCGACCTTTATGGATTCCAGCGCGTCGCAATAACCGAACGGGTTGCCTTCGACGGTCTTCAGGTTCTTCGGCAAGACGATCGAAGTAAGCAAAGAGCAACGCGACAGGGCATCATAACCTATGCTTTCTAGAGTGGAGGGGAGCTCAACGGATTCGAAGCCCCCGCCATAGAGGCCTTGATCCGGAATGGATTTGATTCCCTCCGCGAGCTTCAGTTTGTATGGCCGTTTCGTCACCGTGTTCCTTCCGATACCGTAGACGCAATAGGGGAAGGTGTGGTAAATCGTGAGTTCCTTGTTTTTCGCCTCAGGGTCTTTGAACATCAAATAGTTATCTAGGCCAGGGCCGAAGTTGCCTTCCCCGATGTCATGGAGGGACAAGGGGGCGAGCACTGAGGTCTGCTCCTTGGTGTCGGAGAAGATGCCTTTGTAGATGGCCTCGCACCCGTCTTCTAGGACGTAGGCGCTTTTCCCTTCCTCTAACGGGGCCCTTTTGTAGGCGAGACCATAATCGGAAGTCCAGGAGGGGAGATAGGAAAGGGAACCCGAGGTATTGAAGGCGATTTCGGATTCCTCGAAGGCCTTCGGGGTGAAATCGTAAAGGTGGCCGGTGACCTCTAACCTAACGATCGAGGAATAGGTGAACGCGTTATCGTCCAATGCGACGACGTTTTCCCCTAGCCGCAACGTCTTGACGTGATTCCTTTTGAAGAAGGCATAGGGACTGACCCCGACGATCGGGGTGCCTTCATAGTCATTAGGGACCGTGACGACGCTTTCTTTCCCCTTATAGTCATCTACGTAGTAGCCGTGGTGGTTTTCCCTAAGGGACAAAGTGAAATCCCCCGCCTCGGTTTGGCTATGGGAGGAGCCTTTTTCCCTAGGGTCATCTTCCCCGCAGGAAAGCAAAGCCAAAGGGCAGGAAGATAGGAGTAGAACCGAAAAGAGTTTCCCTACCGCGCTCTTTCTCATACGCACATTATCTAGGATGGAAAGGAAAGGGCAAACCCTTCTTTATAGAAGAGGGGGTCTAGATTAGAATGAAAGGCATGAAGCTGACCGGCTCGAAAAGACTCAATTACCTTTTGGGGGAGATGGGTATTTTCTCGCCGTATCAAGTCATCGAACACCTGCCCCGTAAATACGATTCCTATCTTCCTTCTAGCAAAGACCAACTCCTCCATATGGTTGATAAGCAGAAGGTCGTGGTGGTGGGCAAGGCCATCGAATCGCCCAAGGTGATGCGCTTCAAGGGCATCTCCAAAGCGCAGTTCTATTTCCGGGCGGACGTAGGCCTAGATTTCCTCGTCGTCGCATGGAACCGTCCTTATCTAGGCAAGACGATCCAAGTCGGGGAGACCTATACCTTGCAGGCCTCTTACGATTCCAAAAACCATAGCCTCAACATGCTCAACATGAAAAAGGGCATCATCCCCCCTGAGCATTCGATCGTCCCGATCTATAGCCTCCCTACTGATTACCCGGAGCACCTTTTCCGCGACCTCGTGAAAAGGAGTCTTGAAGAAGAAAAAGGGCGGATTTACGACGTTTTACCCACTTTTATCAAGAAAAAATATCGTTTCATCGACCGCGAAAAGGCCTTCAATCTCTGCCATTTCCCTAGTAACGAAGAGGACGTAAGACAAGGCTTAAGGGTTCTTAAATACGAGGAGGCTTTGCTCTTCTCGCTAAAAAACCAATTGATCCGCAAAGCCAACAAAGCCCTCGTCGAAGGGAAAAGGAAAACCGACCATCAAAAGGTCACCGAGTTCGTTTCCTCTCTTCCCTATCCTCTCACCAAATCGCAATCCCAAGCCGTCCACGAGGCCATCAAGGACATGGATGAGCCAACCCTTATGTACCGCCTCCTCCAAGGCGACGTCGGCATGGGCAAGACCCTGGTCGCGACGATTCTGGCTTATGCGAATTTCACCAGGGGCATGCAAACCGCATTCCTCGCCCCAACGGATTCCTTGGCAAGGCAGCATTACGAAAACCTCAAGAAGACCTTGGAACCCTTTGGCCTAAAGGTCGTCCTTTTGGTGGGCGCGCTCGACCATTCGGATAGAAAAGTGGTCGAGGAGATGATTTCTAGTGGGGAGGCCGACGTCATCGTTGGGACCCACGCCTTGTTCAGCGCCTCGGTCGAATATGCCGCCTTAGGGCTAGCCATCATCGACGAGCAGCATAAGTTCGGCGTGAACCAAAGGAACCTCCTGGCGAACAAGGGAGACCACGCCGACGTCTATTTGATGTCCGCGACCCCGATTCCTAGAACCCTTAGCCTCACCCTCTATGGGGATTTGGATGTCTCGACCTTAAGCGAATTCCCTTCCAAGGAAAGAATCGTCGTCACCAAAGTGGTGCGTTCCTCTTCCTCGGGGGTTACCAAGGAAATCGAAAAAGCCCTGAAGGAAGACAAAAGGATCTTCGTCGTCGCCCCCAAGATCGAAGGAGGGGAGGATGACGATTCCAGCGTCCTTAGGCTCTACGAGAACTATAAGCTCCGTTATCCCGGCAAAGTCGGGCTCATCCACGGCAAGATGGACGAAATCGAGAAGGAGGCCGCGATGCTTGCCTTCTCTAGGGGCATGACCAAGATTTTGGTTGCGACCTCGGTCATCGAAGTCGGCATCGACGTCAAGGAAGCCTCTTTGATGCTCATCCATGAGCCCTCTAGGTTCGCCTTGTCCTCTTTGCATCAGCTTAGGGGCAGGATCGGTAGGGACGGCACCCCGGCGACCTGTTTGCTCCTATATGATGGCAATGACCAGGACGAACTCGACAAACTCCATGTTTTGACCGCGACCAACGACGGCTTTAAGATCGCCGAAGAAGACCTCCGAAGGAGGGGCCCCGGCGAGATGAGCGGCACCCGTCAATCGGGCTTGCCCGACCTCCGTTTCGTCAACGTCATCACCGATTTCCGCATGTTCGAAGCCGCGCGTGATGACGCGGCGCAGATCCTTTCCGGGGAGATTAGCGGCTGCCAAGCCCTCATCAAACGCGCCGAAAAGGAAAAAGGCGACATCGGTTTGGCCTAACCTTTCTAAAGAAAACAAAGCAGGAAAAGCGATTGTTATATTATCTTAACTTTTTTCTTTGCAATTTACCCTTTTATGACTATCATATTGTCGGCAAAGGAAAGTTTAGTTAGATTAACATGCCTATAGCGTTAGCACCGATACACGAAGAAATGCAGATCGCGAGAGTGGCCTGCGACCGTAAGGAGAGCACCCGCCTAGCCGCGCTAGGAGTGATCGAAGGGGCCTCCGTGACGGTTTTGAGTTCATTGCATGGCGCGGTGATCGTCTTGATTAAGGGCACCAGATTAGCCCTCGACCACAAGACCGCGTCTCATATATTCGTCGCTTAGAAATGGAGGAGTCAAAAATGAAGAAGACTCTAGATGTTTTCGCCATTGGCGAATCAGGCACCATCGTCAAAGTAAACGGGGAGGGGAGAGTCCGCCGCCGTTTGTTCGACATGGGCTTAACCCCCGGCGCCGAGGTGTATCTACGTAAGAAGGCCCCGTTAGGCGATCCGATTGAGATCACCCTTCGCGGTTATGAGCTCTCCTTAAGGAAGGATGAGGCCCAAAACGTCGAAGTTGAGGTCAAGGAGGAGAAGTGATGGAAGACAAGCGCATCGTCGTTGCCCTAGCTGGCAACCCTAACTGCGGCAAAACCACCTTGTTCAACTCTTTGACGGGTGCCACGGCATACGTAGGAAACTGGCCGGGCGTCACCGTCGAGAAGAGGCAGGGCACCTATAAGAACCGCAAAACCAAGGAATCCGCGGAGATCGTCGACCTCCCGGGCATCTATTCCCTTTCTCCCTATACCCCTGAGGAAGTCGTTTCCCGCGACTTCATTCTCAATGAGAATCCAGACGTCGTGATCAACGTCCTCGACGCGACCAACCTCGAACGCAACCTCTACATGACCACGCAGATCATGGAGATGGACGTCCCGATGGTCGTCGCCCTCAACATGATCGACGTCGTCGAGAAGAGCGGCGAGCAAATCGACGCGGAGGATCTTTCCAAGCGTCTAGGCGTCCCCGTCGTCGCCATCTCCGCGTTGAAACAAAGCAACCTAAGCGAGCTCATGTCCGTCGCGATTAAGGCCGCCAAATCCGGAAGGAAGGGCTTCTCCGTCCTCTCCGAAGGCAAATACGCCAAGGACATCAAGCAGGCCGTGGTCCTCTATGAGGAGCAAGAGGTCAGCCACCCTTTGTTCCACGCGATCAAAGCCCTGGAAAACGATGAAAAGGAACTCGAGGCCAACCCCGAGCTCGTCAAGAAGGCCCAGGAAATCCTCGCCAAAGGCAAACAAGAGGACTTCGAGGCCGACACCGCCGACGAAAGGTATCAATACATCACCGGCAGCTACGTCAAAGCTAGAAGCGGCAAGAAGGTCGAGGCCAAGGAAAAGCTAAGCCGTTCCGATAAGATCGACCGCGTGCTCACCAACCGTTGGGCCGCCATCCCCATCTTCATCGTCGCCTTGTTCTTCATCTTCCACCTCACCTTCGCCGAAGACCTCTTCTACCTCCACGCGATGGGGGTGCAGTTCTCCATGAACTTCGAGGGCAACGAGTTCTTCGAAGGTCTCTTCTGGACCGATGGAGGTATCAACTCGATTGGCGTCATCCTCGCCAACTTGGTCAACGGCATCACCGGGGCCATTTGGACGGGCGCCCAAAACGGCTTAACCCAAATCGGAACCCCTGATTGGACCATCGGTCTACTAGGTTCCGTCATCAACGATGGCTTTTTCGCAGTCATCGGATTCCTCCCGCAAATCCTCGTCCTTTTCTTCTTTTTCTCCCTACTCGAGGATTCGGGTTACATGGCCCGTGTCGCCTTCGTCTTCGACCGTATCTTCCGTAGGGCCGGCCTCTCTGGCCGCGCCTTCATCCCGATGCTCATGGGCTATGGCTGCGGCGTCCCCGCGATGATCAACACCCGTACCCTGAACACCGAGAAGGAACGCACCGCGACCATCCGCGTCATCGCCTTCTTCTGCTGCGGCGCCAAGGTGACCGCGGTCGCCGCGATCGCCGGTGTCCTCGCCTCCAACTTCGGTTGGAACGCGGAGCTCGTCAGCTTGTCCATGTACATCGTTGGATTGGTCCTTGCGGTCGCGATGGTCATCCTCATGCACTGGACCACCCAACGCGAGAAGGTTCCTCCCTTCATTATGGAACTCCCCGCTTACCATGCCCCGCAGGCCCGTGCCCTTGCCATCCATATCTGGGACAAGGCCAAAGGCTTCATCAAGAAGGCCTCCACGATCATCGTGCTCGCCGCCCTCTTCATCTGGGTGTTCTCCAACTTCACCCCGACCTGGCAATACATCCCCGCGATGGTCGACGAAATGGGTGAGCCCCTCCCGGCCTACGAAGGCTCGATGCTGAAGCATCTATGCCAAGCGATCTCCCCGATCTTCTTCCCGCTAGGATTCGGCAATAACCTCCTAGGCGAAGGCTGGTCCATGACCCTTGCCACGGCCCTAGGCCTCGTCGCCAAGGAAGTCGTCGCCGACACCTTCATCACCATCGCCGGTGGTGAGGAACTCGTCGCCGGCATGATCGGCGCGACCGGCATCTCCGTCGGTGGCCTCGTCGCCTTCCTCGTCTTCAACCTGACGACCGTTCCTTGCTTCGCCGCGGTGGCTACCGCCAAAGCCGAGCTTCCTAAGGGACAGCTAAAGTGGACCGTCTTGTTCTGGCTAGGCACCTCCTACATCGTCGCCTTGATGGTGCGCCTCATGTTCGACTTCGTCTGGACCCTCGCCATCATCATCCCCCTCATCATCCTCATCTTCGTCCTCGCCTACCTTTGGTATCGCAGGGCTTGCAAGAAGGAAGAGGCCGCCAAGCTAGAGAAAGGGGAAGCCTGATATGGGCATCGCGGTTGCCGTCATCGTCGTGGTGCTCCTAGCCGCCTACGTCATCGGGATCTTCGTCCTCGACCACAAAAGGCGGAAGAAAGGCAAACCCTCCATCTTCGTGGACGAATGCGAACACGAAGGCAAGGGCAAGCGCCTGGTCCGCGAGTTCCACAAGGCATACAAGAAGTGATTTCCTCCAAAGGAGCCTGCAAAACGGGCTCCTTTTTCCTTTTTGGGCCGCCCTGTTCCAAATAGAAGTCTATTTGAAGTATAATTTGGGACATGGCGAGCGAATACATGCCCCTATACCGTCGCTTCGGCATCTTGCCTCACGACGAAAACCTCTATAACCTAGCCTTCACCCATTCCTCCTATAACGGGATGGCGGGAACCCGCCACCAGGACTACGAAAGGCTCGAGTTTTTGGGCGACTCCGTGATCGGGATGGTCACCTCCGAGCTTTGCTATATCTACCACCCCGACATGACTCAGGGCCGCCTATCCGTCTTGAAGGCCCAGTTCATCCGCTCCGCCGCCGAGGCCGACTATTGCAAGAAGCTCGGCTTAAACGAATACATCAAGGTCGGGGCTTCCTTCGCTAAGGATGCCTCTAGCAATGTGTCCCTCCTTGAGGATGTCTTTGAATCCTTCATCGGGGCCGTCTATCTCGACCAGGGCCTCACCTTTTGCTACAAACTCGTCCGTTCCATCTACGAAGAGGACATCAAGAACGCGACGATCGACATGGCCATCAATCCCAAGTCCTACCTTCAGGAATGCATGCAGGCCGACAAGAAGGAATCTGTCACCTACCGTATCGTCTCCGAAATCGGCGCGGGCGGGGACAAGACCTTCGTGGCCGCGGTCTATTTCGAGGGAAACGAGATCGGCAGGGGAAGCGGCAAGAACAAGAAGGCCGCCGAAACCGAGGCCGCGCGTGATGCGCTTAAGAAGATGTCCCTTCCGGAAAGCAGGTAAACCATGGGCTTATTCTCGTTTTTGAAAAACAAGTTCTCCAAGAAGGGGGCCCCCGAACAGGAGAAGACCTCCGTCGAGGTTTATGAAAAGGGCATGGCCAAATCGAGGAAGGCCTTTGCCTCCAGACTCGATGACCTCAGCAAACGTTATGGCAAGGTCAACGCCGAATACTTCGAGGAATTAGAGCAGATCCTCATCGAATCCGACGTCGGCGTCGAACTTTCGATTCGCCTCATCGAGAATCTCCTCGATCAGGCTAGGAAAGAAAAACTCACCGAACCCAAGCAAATCAACGACCTCCTCGTCGACGCGATGTTCGTCGATTACGCGACGAGTGGCGAGGCCATCCAAAACGAAATCGCCTTCAGGGAAAACGGGCCGACCGTATTGCTTGTTTGCGGCGTCAACGGGGTTGGCAAGACCACCTCGATCGCTAAGCTTGCTTACCGTTATCAAAAGCAAGGCAAGAAGGTCCTTCTTGCCGCGGGAGATACGTTCCGCGCGGGTGCTGTCGAGCAACTCAAGGTTTGGGCCGATAGGCTTAAATGCGAGATCGTCGTCGGCAAGCCCGAGGAAGACCCCGCTTCCGTCGCCTATCAGGCCGCGGTTAAGGCTAAGCAAAGTAACTATGACCTATTGATCGTCGATACCGCCGGAAGGCTCCAGACCAAGAACAACCTCATGGCGGAGCTAGGCAAGATTTCCCGCGTCTTGGGCAAGGAAATCGAAGACGCCCCGCACGAGGCGTTCCTCATCATCGACGCGACCACCGGGCAAAACGGGGTCCTTCAGGCCAAGGCCTTCAAAGAGGTCACCTCGCTTACGGGCATCGTCATCACGAAAATGGACGGCACCTCTAAAGGCGGCATCATCCTCTCGATCCGCGACGAACTCGGATTGCCCGTCCGTTTCATCGGTCTTGGCGAAAAAATGGAGGATTTGCAGGAATTTGACCTGGATAAATACCTCTATGGCTTGCTATTAGGGAGTGCGGAATGAGCGAAGAGGAACTCCTAGGAAAACGTGTTAGGGTCCTGACTCTACTAGATGCCTATGGGCCGCTTCTAAGCCCCGCCCAGGACAAGGCCCTAACCGGCTATTACCGTTATGACCTCTCCTTGGCCGAGATGGCCGAGGAAGAAGGCGTGTCCCGCGCTGGCGTATATGACGCGATCAAAAAAGGCATCGCCAAACTGGAGGGCTTTGAGGCAAAGTTAGGCCTCGTCGCCTTCAAGGGAAAGGTCGCCAAGATGCTAGACGAAGCAAAGGCGGAACCTGACCCGAACAAGAAAGAAAGAATCTACGAAAGACTAAGAAAGGAGATCGAACATGGCATTTGAATCGCTGAGCGACAAATTCTCTGCCCTCTTCAAGAAGATGAGGGGACAATCGCGCCTCACCGAGGCCAACATGGACGAGATGCTGCGCGAGATCCGCGTCGCCTTGCTTGAGGCCGACGTCAATTTCAAAGTCGTCAAATCGTTCGTCAACGACGTGAAGGAAAAGGCCCTTGGTCAAGACGTCTACGCGAAGGTCAACCCTTCCCAGATGGTCGTCAAGATCGTCCATGACGAAATCCAGGCCCTCTTAGGCGAGGAGCAAGCCGAGGTGGCCTTCGTCAAAGGGCTCACGATCGTCATGCTCGTGGGCTTGCAAGGCACCGGTAAAACCACCTCCGCCGGAAAACTCGCTTACCAATTCCAGAACAAACTCGGCAAGAAGACCATGGTGGCCGCCCTCGACATCTACCGTCCTGGTGCCATCGACCAACTCCAAGCCGTCACCGAGAAGGCGGGCGCTTCCTTCTTCTCAATGGGCGACAAAGTGAACCCCGTCGAAATCGCCAAAAAAGCAAAATCGAAGGCGATTGACGAAGATTTTGACGTATTGATCCTAGATACCGCCGGTCGTTTGCAGATCGACGAAACCCTCATGGGCGAGCTCAAGGCCATCAACCACGAGGTCCATCCCGATGAGGTTCTCCTCCTCGTCGACGCGGCGGCGGGCCAAGACTCGGTCAACGTCGCTAACGCCTTCAATAAGGACCTGCGCCTCTCTGGCATCATCCTGTCTAGACTCGATGGCGATGCCCGTGGCGGCGCCGCGCTTTCGATCAAATATCTAACGGGTCTTCCCATCAAATACGCCGGCGTGGGCGAAAAGGTTTCTGACCTAGAACCCTTCTATCCCGACCGTATGGCGGACCGCATCCTTGGCATGGGCGACGTGGTCACCCTCGTCGAGAAGGCCAAGGAAGCCATCGACGAAAAGCAGGCCGAGAAAGACGCGAAGAAGATGCTCGAAGGGGAATTCACCCTCGACGACATGCTCCGCCAGATGAAGATGGTGCAAAAGATCGGCAATCTCGGCGCGATAGCCAAACTCATTCCCGGCATGCCAAAATTAACCGACGAGCAGAAGGAGACCGCCGAGAAGGAGATGAAGGTCTTCGAATCCATCGTGAATTCGATGACCCCCTACGAAAGGCGCCACCCCGAAGTTCTTCGCTTCTCGCATAAAAACCGCATCGCGAAAGGCTCGGGTCTTACCAACGCCGACGTCAACAGGGTGCTCCGCAAATACGAGCAATCCAAAGAGATGATGAAGCAAATGAAACAATATCAAAAAAGCGGACGCATTCCCCCTGGGATGGGCGGAATGGGAGGCTTTGGGAGGTAACTTATGGCCGAAGAACAGATGATTTATAAGCCAAGGGACATGTATGAACATTCCCTTAAAAAGCAGTATCACCAAGCCGCGGACGAATACTTCGAGGCATTGGCCACGAAGGCCTCGACCGATAAAGGCGGCAACAAGATCCACTTGAAGGCCCTCGCCGCCGCCCGTGAGGCGGAAGCCCAGGCCGCCAAGAAGGCCAAGAAAGCCAAAAGGCTTGCCACCTTCGTTTTGGTGATCGGCATTTTGCTCGCCCTCGCGATTATCGGCATCTTTTTGATCATCCTCTACGCCAAAAAACTGAAACCCGCGGCCAATAACGAAGCCGCCGCGCTAGAGAAGGCGCACAAGAAGACGATGGACGCCCTCGACGTTTGCTACGCCGACCTAGCGACCCTCAACGCGCTTCTAGATTGGAACATGCCGGCCGACGTCATGGAAAAGGCGACCCCGATCATCGACCTTGACCACGTCTTCTCCCCGCAAAGGCTCGAATACCTCGTCAACCACTACGGCATGACCGAAGACCTTGGCGCCATGACGAGCGTCCTCGGCGTCCAAAGCGGCAATATCCAAGGCAACCCCTTCCTCCTTGTCAAAACCAGAAAATGCGAAATTAGGGACAAGGAATACCAGGGCACTCTCACCATCACCTGGACCGAGACCCGTAGCGACGGCAGGGGTGGCACGACCACCGTCACCCGCAGCGAGACCCTCATCGCCACGATCGAGGAGCCCGCTCCCTTCCATGGCGAAGACACCGTCTTGATCTTTGGTAACGAAGCGGCCCCGAAACTCCATTTCTCCCGCTTCCCTTCTGGCGTAAGCGGCAAATCCGAGAAGGATATCGACAAGTTCGTTAAGAACAAGATCAAGGAATTCGAGAAGCGCGAGAAGAAGGCCATGAAGAGTGGCAAGCAGCCTAACTTCACGGTTCTAGGAAACGATGAATTCGAAGCTCTCTTCGGTGCCCAAGACAGGGACAACGAAGTAGAGTTCCGTCTCCTCTTCACCCCGCTTGCCCAGACCAACTTGGTGAGTCTCATCAAGAACCCGGAGCCTTTCGGCGACGACTTCGTGATGTGCAAGGATGGCATGATCAACTCGGTGGCCTCCAGGCACAGCCAAAGCTTCGATTACTCCGCAAATCCCGACTGGTTTGCCGGATATGACTACGAGGCGATGAAGAAGAAATTCGTCGATTATTGCGACGCTTACATCAAAGGCCTCTTCTTCGATTTGGCCCCGCTTCTATCGATTCCCCTCTACCAGATGCATCAGCCTCACGAATACATCTACAAAGACGTCCTTGAATCCAATGTTACCTCCTATGAGCAGGAGGCCGCGGCCAACGCGCTTAATCCTTCTCTTTTCAAACCCGAGAAGGCCGGTGGATGCCCCCTTATCCTTAAGGCGGTCAAATCCTCCAAGGTCGGCAAAGGCGATCAGGTCACCATCAAGGCCATCGGCTACCAGGAGACCCCGCGCGTCACCTATGTCTCCAAGATGGGCGGCGACGGGCGCATGCACCAGGTCCCGGTCCATTGGATCCAATACGACGAGGTCACCAAGACCGACAACATCGGCGTCGAGGAGACTAACGCGAGTAAGCGCGACTACATGTCGCAACTAAAAGGCTCCTTAGGGAAGTATCTCCGCTCCGAAGGCGGATCCTCCTTCCAAAAGGGCATCGTCGCCCTCTTCCTGGGCGGCAAAAACGCCTGGTCTCCCTCCGAGGCCGACGGCATCTCTTCCTTATTCACTAAGAAAGAGAATTAAGGTAAAATTTTTGAGAGTCCAGTGGCACTGCTGTGACTATCGGTGCCATATACTCTTCGCAAAGGAGGCAAAACTATGCCAAACGAACTAGACGAAACACAGACCCAATACATCAACCCGGAAGGTCGTGAACCCCACGTCATCAACAAACAGATCCCGGTCACCATCACCAAGGGATCCAAGGTGTTCGAATTCTTCCTGTGGTTCCCCCTCATCCTCCCCGGCGTTATCTTCGCCCTCATGAAGCTAAGCGCCCGCGGCTATCTCCAGCAGTGCCAGCAGAAGATCCAGCACGCCGCTTCCACGATCGACAACTACCAGACCCAAAGGGTCATCGTTCTCCAAAACGCCGCCAAGCTCCTCGACAAGTCCATCGACCTCGACAAGGAGACCTTCGCTGAGATCGCCCGTCTCCGTTCCGGCAACTCCGACGAAGCCCGTAATGAACTCCAGGGCAAGCTCGACCAGGTCGCCAACAAGATCAACGTCGCCTTCGAGAACTATCCTGACCTCAAGGCCCACGCCCAGATCGCTTCCGTCATGCAGCAGAACCTCTACCTCCAGCAGGAGATCACCGCTGCCCGCGAGCTCTATAACGACGCTGTCCTACGTTGGAACACCGAGATCTTCGCTTGGCCGACCAAGATGATCGTCGCCGCGAAGCAGGGCTACACCACTCGCATCCCCTTTACCGCCTCTCAGGAGATGAAGGCCAAGAGCGAAGCCGTCTTCTTCTAATAGAAGAAAAGCGAAAAAGAAAACAGCACCGAGGATTTCCCCGGTGCTTTTCTTACTTGCCTTTCTTGCGATGCTCTTCCTTCCAGGCTTTGATTTGCTCTAGCCTAGCTTTGTATTTGGATTCAAGGCCTTGGTCGGTTGGCTTGTAATAGGCTTTGTCCTTTAGCTTATCGGGCAAGCAGACGAGGGGCGTAAGCTTTTCCGCGTAATCGTGGGCGTACATATAGTCCTCGCCATAGCCCCATTCCTTCATGGCCCTGGTAGGGGCGTTTCTAATCTGGAGGGGGACCGGCTCGGCATAAGTGGAGTTCGCGTCTTTTGCGGCGGCGATATAGGCGACTTCCATCGCGTTCGACTTCGGGGCCATCGCCATGTAGACGACCGCCTGGGTGAGGATGACGTTACATTCGGGCATGCCGATGTAATGGCAGGCCTGATAGGCCGCGACGGCGAGTTCTAGGGCACGGGGGTCTGCTAGGCCCACGTCCTCGGAAGCAAAGCGAACGACGCGCCTAGCGACGTAAAGAGGGTCTTCCCCGGCTTCTAGCATCCTGGCTAGCCAATAGACGGCGGCATCGGGATCGCTATTGCGCATCGACTTATGAAGGGCGGAGATGATGTTGTAATGCTCTTCTCCTTTTTTGTCATATAGGAGCGCCTTCTTGGAGGTCGCTTCCTCGACTTCTTTTTTGGTGAGGCTCAGTTTATCGCCCTTTTCGCCCATAAGGGCGATTTCTAGGGTGGACAAAGCGGTGCGGGCGTCGCCGTTAGCGAAGGTGGCGATCATCTCCAAGGCCCCGTCTTCGACTTCGACCTTCTTATTGCCATAACCCCTAGGGTCTTCGATGGCGCGTTTAAGAAGCCCAAGGATATCCTCTTCGCTAAGTTGATGGAGGAGGAAGACCTTGCAGCGGCTAAGTAACGCCGAGTTGACCTCAAAGGAGGGATTCTCTGTGGTGGCGCCGATAAGAATGATGGAACCTTTTTCTACATAAGGAAGGAACGCGTCTTGTTGGGCTTTGTTGAAGCGGTGGATTTCATCGACGAAAAGGATGGTCTTTTCCCCAAAACGGCGATTGTTTTCGGCCTCTTCCATGACCGCCTTGATTTCCTTGATGCCAGAGGTGACCGCGGAGAAATCGATGAACTTGGCCTTGGTCTTCTCGGCGATGATGCGGGCAAGGGTGGTTTTGCCTACTCCTGGCGGGCCATAGAAAATCATGGAGGAGATTTGGTCTTCCTCGATGAGGCGCGAAAGGAGCTTGCCTTCGCCTAGGAGGTGCTTTTGGCCAACGTATTCCTCTAGGGTTAAGGGACGTAGACGCGCCGCCAAAGGAGTGGTGGCCTCGTCTTTTTGGAAGAGGTTGATCTGCTCAGCCATTCTTCTTCTCCTTGTCGTGGAGGAACTTATGGCCTTTCTCCTTGGCCTCGATTTCCCATTTACCTTCCTCGCCTCTTTCTAGTTCGTCGAGGAGCTTTTTGTCTTGTTTGGATAGCTCGAGTTTCGCAAACAAATCGGGACGATGTTTTTTCGTCAACGCAAGAGCCTGTTTCCTTCTCCATTTGGCCACGGCTTGGTGGTTGCCGGAATAGAGGATGTCAGGTACGGTTTGCCCTTCGAATTCATAGGGTTCCGTGTATTGAGGGTATTCTAGGATGGAGTCGTTAAAAGACTCTTCGTCTAGGGAGGAGGAAGTGATGGCCCCATCAAGGAGGCGGATCACGGAATCGGCGATTCCCATCGCGGGGATTTCGCCACCGGTGAGGATGTAGTCGCCAATAGAAACGAGCTCGTCGACATAGGCGTTCACGCGTTCGTCGATTCCTTCGTAATGTCCGCAAATAATCACTAAATCATCTAGTTTTGCGTAGCTTTTCGCCATTTTTTCGTCATAAGTCCTGCCTCTAGGAGACATGAGGATGACGTGGCTATTCTCGGTTTTGTTAGCCTTGAGAGCGTCGACAATAGGCTGGGCTTTCTCAATTAGACCAGAGCCTCCCCCAATCGGTGGGGTATCGGTACGACCATATTTGTCTTTGGTGTAGTCGCGGATATTGACGACCTTGATTGTGGCCACCCCTTTGCCTAATGCGCGCTTGATGATCGAGTTGGTCGTGAAGCCCTCGAACATCTCGGGGAACAAAGTCAGGATGGTGATGTTCATAGCATACCCTCCACGACGTGGATGATGACGGTTTTCTTTGCGAGGTCAATATCGCCTACGAAAACGTCAATGAAAGGCACATAGAATACCTTTCCTTCGTTAGATTTTATTTTCAGGTTTTTGGTGGGTGCATAGGCGGTCACGTCGATGACCTCTCCGAGTTCCTGGCCCTCGTCATCGATGGCTTTTAGACACTTCAGGTCCTCAAAGCGATAATAGCCTTCGGGTAGGGGCGCCTCGTCTTTATCCATGCTGACCTCATACCCCCTTAAGGTCTCCGCTTCCTCGACGGACTCTATTTCCTTAAAAGAAAGGATCAGGACATCGCCTTGGAGACGATAAGAAGCCAAGGTCAGGGATTTGCTTTCTTTGGTTTTGGGATTGGTGAGGGTGAATACATTGCCCTTTTTGAACCTTTGCTTAGGGAAGGAAGTAAGGCAAAGCGCCCTCACTTCTCCTTTTAGGCCAAGGGGCTTCGTGATTCTTGCTAATAGGAGCTGTTCCATATCAACCGAGATTATAAAAGAAAAGCGAGGGGATTACTCCTCCTCGTTTTGCTTTTCTTCCTCGTTGAAGCTTTCGAACTTCAAGTGGATCCTCTGGTTGGAATCGTCGGCTTTCCCGGCGATGCCGATCACCTCGCGAAGGGCGTTGGCGATGAGGCCGTGCCTTCCAATGAGACGAGCGGTGTCGTCGTCTTCGGCGACGATGAGGATCGTCACATCCCTTTTGGTCTCGCCGGGGAGGACCCTGATGATTAGGGCTTCGGGGTTCTCAACGAGCGGATCAATGATGGGATGAAGGATAGCGGGGTAATCGCGTTCCATTACTTGCCACCCTTTTTGACTTTGGACTCGGCGAATTTGGCCATGATGCCTTTCTCGGAAAGCATGGCGCGGACCGAATCGGAGGGCTGGGCACCGTCATTGAGCCATTTGAGGGCGATTTCCTCATTGATCTCAGCGCCTTTGGTTCCCTTGGCGGGATCGTAGGTGCCGATCTGCTCGATGTAACGGCCATCCCTGGTGAAGTGGGAATCGGCGGCAACGATACGATAGAACGGATCTTTGTGACGGCCGATTCTGGTCAACCTGATTTTGACGGACATGTTGGTTTATCTCCTTTGCGAGGGATACATTACGCGTATAGGAAATGGGTGTCAAGCATTTTTGCTTAACATCTTTTGAAGGTTCTTGTTTCGCTTGTCTTTTTTCTTTGTCATGCAAGTATTTTGCCTTAGATGCGAAAACTCCTTCTTATCGGACCTGTCATCGGGTTCCTCATGATGATTCTCCTCATCGCGATGCTCGTCTGGCTCAACCAACTCGCGATGGACCAAAGTTCGTTTCTTTATGGAAACGCGAGGGTCAACAACATGCTCACTTTCGTCACGGTAACCTCGAGCATCGCCTCCATCATCGCCGGACTTTATTTCCTGGGGGCCATCGGTGCCTTCTTCCGTGGGTGGGAATCCGTTTTCATGCGCGTTTCGGGTGTCTTCGCCATTCTCTTTGGGCTTGCGATGCTCGCCCTGGCTTTTATCGCCTTCGTCATCACCGCCCTCATGAAGGAACTTCCAAGCGGGATCCTTCTCACCGCCCCCATTTTCTTGGCCCTCATGGGCATTTCCACCATCGTGTCCGGAGTTGGTTACTTCTCCCGCGGTTGAACAATTAGTTTTCCATGGGCTTTAATATCTCCATGAGATACCGCGTGGGGGCGCTTCTATGCTTCGCCTTGGCCTCGTCCGCGCTTTTTTCCTGTGGTGAGAACGAGCCGGGGACCGTCACCACGGGATGGGTCCTATACCTTCACTCTCCGCGAGGAAAAGGGCGGTTATTTCGTTTCCGACTACAAAGGGAGCGAGAAAACCCTCCTCCTTCCTGACTATGTAAGGGAAGGCGAGAAAAAGACCCCGGTTGTAGGTATCGATGGCTACGCCTTTTCTTTGCGCCCCGTCGAAACGCTGGAATTAGGCAAGAACATCAAATACCTCTCCGACTACGCCTTCACCAAGAGTTCCATTACTTCCCTTTACGTCACTCCCGCTTTGCGGGAAGTATCCCCAAACGCCTTTGCTGATTGTGAGATCATGGCGGACTATATCGATGGCGTCCAATACCTGCAATCCAGGGAATGCCCAAACCTCATCGCGGTCCATACGAAATACCAAAGGGGCGATACCAAAATCCAAGAAGGATGCATCTCCATCTTCGACAATGTTTTCAAAGGAAAAACTCTCGAGGTCACCCTTCCTTCTTCCATCCGCCATATCGGCGCGGGGAATTTCTCGAAAGACGGCTCCCACTTCGTTTACGAAGGGGATGAACTCCAGCTGGACTATGTTTATCCCTACATGTTTTATGGCTCAAGCGGAGTCAAAAACCTGACCATCACCGAAGGGATCACCAAATTGGCCGCGCATACCTTCGATGGTTGCGAGAAGGTGGCTTCCCTATATCTGCCCGATGGCATCGAATCGATTGAGAAGGACGCGCTTCCCTCGAATTTTTCTAGTTATACCGTCTTCGATGGAGTCCGTTATCTTGGCAACAAGGAAAGAACCGCGATGTATTGCTTTGGCGGAACTCCCACGGGGGTCAATCTGGCCCTGCTAAAAGACACAAAAGTGATCGCCGACGGCGCTTTCGCCTCCAATCAAAGCGTTTGGAGCCTCCGTCCTGGCCATGGCTTCATTCACCTTGGCGATGGGGCGTTTTCCAGTTGCAAATCGTTAAGGAAAGTAGATATCCCCGCCTCGACAAAATACATCGGTCCGGACGCTTTCTCCAATTGCCCTAACCTCGAACTCTATACCGAGGCAAAGCAAGAGGAGCTTGTCTGCGATTTAAGCTGGACCAAGGAGAAAATCGCGGTCCATTACGAATCCACTTTTGAGGATTTTGACCTTGTCCAGAAATCGCCCTGCTCCCTCTATTGGGAAAGCGACAAGACGTTGGTGATCGATGTCACTCAGTTCCTCAATGACAGGTCTAGCAGCTTCCACAATAAGGACGTTCCTGGCCTCTATCTTTCCCCCGCGACAGTCGCTGCGACAGTCGGCGAAAAAGAAGTAAAAGTAGTGGAAATAACGGGAAAATATGGCCGAATTGTCGGGGAAATCGGCCCAATTTCCATCAGCGAGGATTGGAATTCTAACGTCATAATTCGCCTAAATGACCTAACTTATAGCAAAGCAGAAACGACTAGTCCCTATCCTGCTCTTTTGGCCAAATCCGATATCACGTTGGAACTAAGGGGACAGAGCACTCTGACTTCCCCATCCACCGGCCAAGGCACGATCACTGGAAAGAATATCAAGGTCCAGGGGTCTGGCACCTTGAACGTCAAAAGCGATGGCCCTTCTGCCTTTAACCACAACAAGGCCGATGCGGGGATTCTTTGCGACGAGCTGGAAATCTCTAGCGGCACGGTCATGGCCAACGGCGCTTCCGGCGGAGATTATGACCAGACCGGCTGGACGGTCGAAAATGGCGGCAACGGCATCACCTGCAAAACGGTGATCGTCCATCCTGGCGCCAGCTTGAGCGCGATTGGCGGCGAAGGCGGCTTAGGCAGCAAAGGCACGCCCGCCACAAGTCAAGCCACCCATAACGAGACTAACGGCGGCAACGGCGGTAACGGTGGAGCCGGCCTTTATTGCGACGAATTCACCTTCCACCCTGGAGCCAAAGTCTTCCTGATCGGCGGGGCTGGTGGTAAAGGAGGCGATGGCGGCAACGGAACGACCGCGACCGGAGCTTCCGCTAACGGTACCAATGGAGGCAACGGGGGAAATGGAGGCGCCGCACTTAGCGTTCTGTCCGCAGAAGGAATAGTCCCTACGGAGAACTGGTCCTATGGCAGGGGCGGGGATGGCGGAGCGGCCGGCAAAAAAGGCGACAAATGGGCCGGCATGCAATTTGGAAGCGACGGCAACCCGGGGAAGCAAGGCGCCGCCGGAACCCTCATCGTCACGCACTAAGCATAGCTTCTTGGCAAATTGAGGGTCGAATCTAGGCCTAGAAAAACTTTTGGTTGTTCCTTTATAGGAATCGGGGTAAACTATGCCTCGCGTCAAAGGACGCTACGCAGGCTCCGCTGCTAAGTCACGAGCATGAACCTGAAGAGAACCCATTAGCTAAAGGAGGCAATTACCATGAACATGAAACTTGTTGATGAAATCACCGCCCGTCAGCTTCGCCAAGACATCCCCGAGTTCTCCTCCGGCGACACCATCAAGGTGTATGTCCGCATCATCGAGAACAAAAAGGAGCGTAACCAGGTCTTCGAAGGCGTTGTCATGCAGCGCCGCGGATCCGGTGTCTCTGCCACCTTCACCGTGAGGAAAATCTCCTCTGGCATCGGCGTGGAACGTACCTTCCCCGTCAACGCCCCCTCGATCGCCAAGATCGAAGTCGTGAAGAAGGGCAAAGTCCGCAGGAACAAGATCTCCTATCTTCGCAAGCTCTCCGGCAAAGCTGCCCGTATCAAAACGGCTGACTAAGCCAAAACCAAACATCCGAATCCAAGTGACCAAGGCCCATTGCATGGGCCTTTTTTGCTGCTTTGATTGTTATTTGCTATAGCAAACACTAAAATTGTCCACGTGGACTTCGAAGAGATTGAAACCCATAAGAGCATGAAGGGCGAACCTAAGCCCGCCGGAGCGAAGAAAAAGTGGTGGAGGACCGTCATCGACATCACCGCCATCGCGGTTTTCCTTTTGACCATCGCGGTCTCTAGCAACATCATCTATCTCTCCCTGGCCTATGACCTGCCGTTTTTCGTTAACGGCATGTCCATGTACCCGACTCTTAACGCGGATGGCAAACGCTTCGTGACTTCCACCAACTCGTATCGCCCCCTTACCTATGACGACCACGATAACCGCGGCGACATCGGAACCATCCCTGGTGACTTGGTCGATTTCGGCTATGGCCATGCAGGCAGCACCATCGAGTGGAGGAAGAAGCTCGTCAGGAACGATATCGTCATTACCTACTTCCCCAAAGACGCGAGTGGATGGAACCCCGACGGCACCCCGATCCTTAAGGACAAGGTCTATTCCAAGATCAAAAGGATCATCGGTTTGCCTGGGGAAACGGTCCATTGGCAAGCCATGACGAGCGATGGCGAGGATTATAACCGCATCTGGGGCAAGACCACGATCACCCCCGTTAGCGGAGAGACCTTTGTCTATAAGCCCTTGTATACCCTGGCCGACTATCATGTACCCGAGGGCAAGGCCTATGCCTTCCCTAATGGCGACATGACCTGGACCCTCGGCGAAGACGAATTCATCGTCATGGGAGATAACCGCGGCTATAGCGATGACTCGCGCGTCTTCGGCGTCCTTAAAGGCAGCCTCATCACGGGTAAGGCGGACCTCATCGCCGGCACCAAGAGGCTCAACTCCGAACGCAAACCAGTCGATACCTATTGGCATTACTTCACCCCCTGGAATTATTGGAAGGTCAAATAATGGGACAGCAATCGGTTCACTATTTCCCCGGACATATGTCCAAGGCCCTCGAGGCGATGCAAAACTACGTGAAAGTAGTGGATCTCGTCGTTGAGATTTTGGACGCGAGGGCCCCGATTTCCTCGCAAAACCCTATCCTTTCTCGCGTAATAGGCAGCAAGCCAAGGCTGATTTTGCTTTCTAAGACCGACTACGCGGATCCCGAAGTCACCAAGCAATGGATCGCCTATTTCGCTAACGAGGGCATCACCGCTATCGCGGGTAACCTCAAGAAGGAGAAGTTCGTCAACCTCCTTTCCAAAGCCTCCATTCCCTTGCTCACCAAGAAGAGGGAAAAGGAAGCTAAATACGGGATGAAACCCCAGCCGATCCGCGTGATGGTGGTGGGCATCCCTAACGTAGGCAAATCCACCCTCATCAATAACCTTAAGGGCAAGAAGATCGCCAATGTTGGCAACAAGGCCGGCATCACCAGGGCGGAGCAATGGATCAAACTCAACGAGGACTTCACCCTCCTCGACACCCCGGGGATTCTGCCCATGAACTATCCTGATGGCGCTCAGGCGGTCCGCCTCGCGCTTCTAGGCTCCATGAGGGAAGACGTCCTTCCTACCGAGGAACTTGCCATCGCTTTGCTAGGTTATCTAAAGGAAAACTATCCCAATTCCCTAGAAGGCCGCTTTGGCCTAAAGGAAATCGACCAATACCTCGGGGAGGAGATCTTGGAGAAGATCGCTCTCGTCAGGGGGCTATTAGAAGGCTCCTCGCCCTCCATCGAAAGGGCCGCTTACCTTCTTATCAAGGAATTTAAGGACGGGTTGCTTGGCGGCATATCCCTCGAGGTGCCCCATGCTTGAGCTAGAAAAGGAATACTATTCCAAGGATGTCACGGCGATCGTCGGGGTCGACGAGGCCGGTAGAGGCCCTTTAGCGGGCCCGGTTGTGGCCGCCGCGGTGGTTTTCCCTAGCGACTACCAAAACGAGCTCATAAACGATTCCAAGCAGCTTACCGAGAAGAAAAGGGAAGCTCTCTTCGATGAGATCAAAAGCCATGCGCTAGGATATGGCATCGCCTTTGCTTCCGCGGAAGAAATCGATGAACTAAATATCTACAAGGCGACCCAAAAGGCCATGAAGGAGGCCATCTCCCAGATCAAGGCCCCGTATCAACTCATCTTGACCGACGCGATGCCCCTAAAAGACTTAGGCGCCCCGGTCGAGCCGATCATCAAAGGCGACGCGAAGGCCCTTTGCATCGCCGCGGCCTCGATCCTGGCCAAAGTGACGAGGGACCGTTACATGAAGGATCTCGAAAAGGAACACCCCGAATTCAAATTCTCGGTACATAAAGGCTATGGCACCGCCCTCCATTTAAGGGAAATCGAGGAGAACGGACCGATTGAAGGGGTCCACAGGAAAACTTTTTCTCCCGTGGCGAAATACTATTCCAAACAACTCACTCTCTTCTAATGAAGAGAAAAACCTTGATTTGCGGCCCTTCTGGGCCGTTTTTCTTTGGCCAAATCAAAACTCAAATCACTTTTTGGCCCTCTTCCTCCCTATAAAAGGTGAATGGAGCCAAACATGAAAGAAGTTACCAAACGCGACATCCTCATCTACTTTTCCATCGTCCATCGAGGGGAATGGTCGGAAATCCAAAAAGCCATCCTGGCGCATAAGCCTCTGAATTATGAGGACGTCAAAAGCACGATCGAATCCTGCAAGTCGAAGGTGCTCACCATCTTCGATCCGGAATACCCAGAGGCCCTCTCGAAGATTCCTAGCCCGCCTTTGGTCCTTTATTACGAGGGTGATCTTTCCCTAATTCAAGATATGGATCACTGCATTTCCATGGTCGGGTCCAGAGATTGCACCGAATACGCGAGAGCCAAGACCGTGAAGATAGCCAATGAGCTCGCCAAAGACGGCGTTAGCGTCGTTTCGGGCCTTGCCACGGGAATTGACACGGCCGCGGCGGAAGGAGCCGTAAAAGAAGGGAAAGCGGTGGCGGTGCTAGGAAACGGGCTCGACTACTTTTACCCCTCGGGGAACCGCAAACTGCAAAAAGACGTTGGGAGACTTGGCCTATTACTAAGCGAATACCCTGACGGCACGCATCCTAGGCCCTTCCATTTTCCTATGAGGAACCGCATCATCGCCGGGCTTAGCGCCGCGGTGTGCATCATGCAAGCCGCCCCCAATTCGGGCACCTATGTGACCGCGGCTTTGGCGGCCACTTTCGGCCGTGACGTAGGCTGCCTTCCCTTCCGTTCCGACGAGGGGAACATCGGCAACGCCCTAATCCAAGACGGGGCGATGCTCATCGAATCGGCCGAGGATGTGTATCGGATGATGAAGGAGGAGAAGGTCAACCAAACAATCGGCAAAATTGTAGAAAAATCTTATAAATAAATACCTTATTTATATATATAGGAATGGCTTTAGTGACCCTTGAAAACGCGTTTTGCCCTCCTTATATTCATGGCGTTTCATGAAGCTCGTTATCGTTGAATCACCCAAAAAATCCGAGACCATCACCCGCTATCTAGGCGGGGATTTTAAAGTTCTGGCCTCCGAAGGTCATATCCGCGATCTTTCCATGCGCGGCAAGGGCGGTCTAGGCATCGACGTCGAAAAGGGCTTCAAAGCGGACTGGGAAATCTCCGAGAACAAGAAAGCCGTCGTGGCCAAACTTCAAAAGGCCGCGAAAGAGGCGGACGAAGTCTATCTCGCAACCGACCCTGACCGCGAAGGCGAGGCCATTTCCTGGCATTTGGCTCAGGTCCTTCATCTTCCCGTCAAGACGACCCCCCGCCTCCAATTCCACGAAATCACCAAACCCGCGATCCTCGAGGCGATGGCCAACCCCAAACGCATCGACATGAACCTCGTCAGGGCGCAGGAAACGCGCCGCATGGAGGATAGGATCATCGGATTCAAGGTGTCCTCTTTGCTGCAAAGGAACATCAAAATCCAATCCGCGGGGCGCGTTCAATCCTCCACCCTCAAGATGATCGTCGACCGCCATAACGCGATCCAGGCCTTCGTTCCAGACGAGTATTGGACCATCGAGGTCGAGATCGAATTAGGCGGCAAAAAGTTCAAAGCCAACCTTATTAAGGTTGATGGCAAGCCGTTCCACTGCAAAAGCAAGGAAGAGGCCGATGTGATTTTGGCGAAGATGCCCAAGGTTCTTTCGGTCACCTCCGTCTCCAAAGTCGAGAAGAGCATCGCCCCCAAAATGCCCTTCACCACCTCCACGATGCAGCAGGAGGCCTTCAATAAGTTCAAGTTCTCCAACTCCAAGACCCAATCGGTGGCCCAAAAGCTATACGAAGGCAAAACCGTCAATGGCGACCATGTCGGTCTCATCACCTACATGCGTACCGATTCGACGAGGCTTTCGCCCCGTTTCTTCAACGTCCACGCGGTTCCCTTCATCATGGAGACCTATGGCAAGGAATACCTAGGCACCTTAAGGCAAGCCAAGGAGTCCTCCAAGAAGATTCAGGACGCCCACGAGGCGATCCGTCCTACCGGCACCCACAGGACCCCGGAAGCGGTGGCCCCTTTCCTTAGTCCCGATGAGGCCAAGCTCTACCGGTTGATCTATTGCCGCGCGATGGCTTCCGTCATGGCGCCTAAGCGCATCGAAAGCACCTCTTTGATCCTTTCCGGAAACGGACTTGATTTCTCCCTAAGCGGCTCAAGAACCCTTTTCAAGGGTTTCACCATCGTCTATGGCGAATTCGACGACGAAGAGGAAGCCTCTTTGCCCGAGGTGAAGCAAGGCGAGGAACTTAAGGTCGAGGGCGTCTTCCCCGACCAGAAATTCACCAAGCCCGAACCGGCCTATAACGAAGCCTCCATCGTCAAGGCGATGGAAGAAAAGGGCATCGGCAGGCCGTCCACCTACGCCTCCACGATTGACACTCTCTCCAAGAGGAAATACATCTCGACCACCAAAGGGGTGATCACGCCCACCGAATCCGGCATCAAGGCGACGACCGTCCTTGAAAAATACTTCCCCGACATCGTCTCCAGTGACTACACGGCCACCATGGAGTCGCAACTCGACTTAGTCGAGGCCGGCAAGACCAACTTCGAAACCGCGATGAAGGACTTCTACGAACCCTTCATGGCCAAGTTCGAGCAGGCCAAGACCCTCATGTACAAAGAACCCGCGCAGGAAACGGGAGAGCTTTGCCCCGTCTGCGGAAAACCCCTCGTCGTGAAGAAGACCCGCAAAGGCGACACCTTCATCGGTTGCAGCGGCTATCCCGAATGCACCTACATCAAGAAAAAGGAAAAGGAACCCGAGGAAGAAGTGGGGGAACTTTGCCCCGACTGCGGAAAACCCCTGGTCTATAAGAAGAACAAAAAAGGCGAGAGGTTCATCGGCTGCTCTGGCTTCCCTACCTGCCATTACACCCGCGATCCTAACGCCAAGGAAAAGAAGCCCAAAAAAGAGGTAACCGAGGCCGACCACGTCAAGCCTTGCCCGCAGTGCAAGACCGGTTTCCTGATCGTCAAAAAAGGGAGGAAGGCCGAGTTCCTCGGATGCACGAATTTCCCCCGTTGCCGTTACCACGAATGGCTGAGCAATAAGGAAAAGAAATGAGCAAAGTCGTCCACGTGATAGGAGGTGGCCTCGCCGGGAGCGAAGCCGCTTTTTATCTTCTTAAGCGCGGGTATGAGGTGCACCTCCACGAGTGCCGTCCAGCCCGTGATGACGGAGCGCATCATACCGCCCTTTTCGGGGAACTCGTTTGTTCCAATTCCCTCAAGTCCAAAAACCTCGATAACGCGGCTGGGCTCCTCAAGGAAGAGATGAGGAAAATGGGTTCCATCTCCATGGAAGCCGCCTCTAAATCGGAGGTTCCTTCTGGCAACGCTTTGTCGGTGGACCGTGACGTTTTTGCTAAGGAAATCACTGCAAAACTACGCTCTTTTCCAAATTTCGTCCTTCACGAGGAAGAGGTGAAAAACCTCGATGACGAGCCGACAATCCTCGCCACGGGGCCTCTGACCTCGGAGCCGTTACTAGAACATCTTCAACAAAGGATGGGGAGCAAGTGCCTCTCCTTCTTCGACGCCTCCGCGCCCATCGTTTCCAAGGACTCGATCGACTTCTCGAAAGCATATTTCAAATCCCGTTTCGCCCAGGATGACGCGGCCTATATCAACTGCCCCTTCACCAAGGAGGAATACACCCGTTTCGTGGATGAACTGCTCAAGGCGGAGAAGGCGGTTCTTCATTCTTTCGACACCAAATATTTCGAGGGGTGTTTGCCCGTTGAAGTCATCGCTTCCCGCGGCTATGAAACCCTCCGCCATGGACCCCTCAAGCCTTTTGGGCTAGGCACCCCCGAACACCCTAAGCCATACGCAGTCGTCCAACTTAGGCAAGACACCTTGCTAGGCGATTACTATAACCTCGTAGGCTTTCAAACGAACCTCACCTATCCCGCCCAAAGAAGGGTGTTCTCGTTGATCCCCGGACTTGAGCACGCCGAGTTCCTCCGTTATGGCCTCATGCACCGCAATTCCTTCTTCGATTCCCCGCGGGTTTTGAACGAGGACCTATCGATCAAAGGCATCGATAACGTCTTCGTCGCGGGTCAGTTATCCGGGGTTGAGGGATACGTCGAATCCGCCGCGACGGGCATCGTCGCCGCGATCAATCTCGACCGACGCCTTAATGGTCTACCCTTCCTTCCAGTCCCTAGAGAATCGGTCTTGGGTTCCTTGCTTTTCTATATCCTCCACGCCTCATCCCCCTTTGAGCCCATGAACGCGAATTGGGGCATCGTCCCTAACGCCGACAAACACAACCGAGAGCGTTCTATTGAGTCCGCCCTTTCTGCGATAGAATCCTATTGGGCAAAGGCTCATGAATAAGCAGGAAAGCGACTATCTCGTATATTTGGTCTCCGGTAGGGGATATTCCCCCAAAACTGCGCTGGCCTATCAGCAAGACATCGATCGATGGCACGCTTTTTGCAGCAAGGAGAACATCGATTTCGCCAACATCGACCTCCACGATATCCGCGCCTTTTTGGCGGATGAGAGCAAGAGGCTAGGCCAAACCGATTCGGCGAAAAGGACCCTCGCCAGAAGGCTTTCCTGCCTTCGCGGCTACTACAATTTCCTGGAAAAGAGAGGCTATGCCTCTTCCAATCCTTTTCGACTTGTTTCCGCTCCCAAAAGGCACGACAAACTCCCCACCGTCCTCTTCCCCGACCAAGTGAAGAAACTATTGGAGGCTAATTCCTCGAGAGCCGATCCCTTGGCTTTGCGCGACCAGGCCATCTTGGAGCTTCTTTCCTCCTCTGGCCTACGCGCCTCCGAGTTGCTTTCTTTGCATTACGCCGACATCGACGTGAGGAAGCGCATCGTCAAGGTAAATGGCAAAGGCAAGAAGGACCGCAACGTCCCCTTTGGCAAAAACGCGGCGAAAGCGGTGGACGAATATAGGACCAAGCTCCGTCCCGAGTTGCTTAAGAAAAACGAATCCGAGATCAAACCAACCGCCCTTTTCCTTAACGCAAAGGGTCAGCCCCTGACCGTGAGGGGCCTTGAATACATCCTTCGCGCCGTCGAAAAGAAGACGGGTCTTTCCTACGATCTGCACCCCCACGAACTAAGACATAGCTTTGCTACCAATCTTCTTGAGCATGGCGCCGACCTGCGTCTCATCCAGGAAATCCTCGGCCACGAAAGCATCGACACCACCCAGATTTACACCCACGTCTCCCAGAAGGAGATGAAGGCCGAATACGATACCTTTTTCCCGAAAAGAAAAGGGCCTTCGGGCAACGATTAAAAACCCAAAATTGACTATTGAGGTGGCTTACGCGCAAGCGTATACTTTCCCTTGCCTGTGCTCAAAGCAGGCGAATACGCACCCCGCGGATTCAGCGCCTTGTTCCCTCTCGGGCCGAAGTTAGGCTTAAAAAGTCGAGAAGGTGGTCAGCTGTTCGAAACGGGGGAGGCACAAACAAATGGAGGTCACCAAAATGAGTGACGAAGAAATCAAGACCGCCGAGGCTGTCGCCGAAGCGCCGGTCGCCGAGCCCAGCATGGCTGAAGTGCTCCGCGATCCCGAGGCTCCCATCATTACGATGAAGAAATGCCTCGAAGCCGGTGTCCATTTTGGACATCAGACCCGCCGTTGGAATCCCCGCATGGGCAAATTCATCTACGGCGCCCGCAACGGGATCTACATCATCGATCTCGCCAAGACCGTCGAAAGGACCATCGCTTCCTACAAAGCGCTCCGCTCCATCGTTGAAAGCGGTGGCAAAGTCCTCTTCGTCGGCACCAAGCCCCAGGCCCAGCAAATCGTCATCGACGAAGCCGTCCGTTCCGGCTCCTTCTACATCACCAACCGCTGGCTCGGTGGCACCCTCACCAACTTCCGCACCATCCAAATCCGCGTGAAGCGTCTCCGTGAGCTCGAAGGCCAGCAGGCCGATGGCTCCTGGGATCGCCTCCCCAAGAAGGAAGTCGCCCTCCTCAAGAAGGAATACGCCAAGCTCAACAAGAACCTCGGCGGCATCAAGGAAATGCGCCGCGTCCCGCAGGCCATTGTCCTCGTCGATCCCACCCTTGAGCACAACGCCGTCCTCGAAGCCCACAAGCTCCGCATCCCCGTCTTCGCTCTCTGCGATACCTCGGACGATCCGGATGTCGTCGACTTCCCCATCCCGACCAACAATGACGCCACGAGCGCCATCAAGCTCTGCATCGGCGTTCTCGCCGACGCCATCGTCGAAGCCCGCACCGGCATCACCCTCACTGAGTTCGCTTATGTGAAGGACGAAGGCGAAGAGGCCACCATGGCCGATGCCATCCGCGTCGCCGACATCGCTGCCCAGCAGCACCGCGAAGCCATCCGCGCCGCCCGCAAGGCCCGCGAGGAGCGCTACGCCAAGATGCAGGCCGAACGCCAGGCTCGCTATGCCGCCCGCAAGGCTGCCCAGAAGGGCGAGGAAAAGCCCGCTGAGGAGGCCGCTCCCGCCGAAGAAGCCCCTGTCGCTGAGAAGGAGGCCGAATAATGGCTGCCGTCACCATTCAGATGATCAAATCCCTCCAGAACCGTACCGGCGCTGGCATCATGGACTGCAAAAAGGCCCTGATCGAAGCCGACGGCGATGAGGAAAAGGCCATCGACATCCTTCGCGAGAAGGGTATCGCCAAAGCCGCTTCCAAAGCTGGTAGGACCGCCGCCGAAGGCCTCACCGCCTTCAAGATCTGCGAGAAGTGCGGCAAAGCCGTCATCGTCGAAGTCAACTGCGAAACCGACTTCGTCTCCAGCTCGCCCAAGTTCCGCGAACTCGTCGACGCCGTCGTCGACCGCCTCCTCGAGAAGGCTCCCGCCACCCTCGAAGAAGCCAAGGAAATCACCCAGGACCTCTTCACCGACGCCGTCGTCGCGATGAGGGAGAACTTCGTCCTCCGCCGCTATCAAATCCTTCAGGCTGCCGAAGGCGAATCCTATGGTTCCTACGTCCACATGGGCGGCAAGATCACCGCTCTCGTGCTCGTTAGCAACGGCAACCCCGAGGTCAACCGTGGCCTCGCGATGACCGTCGCTTCCTCCGATCCCTACTACCTCACCTTGGCCGATGTCCCCGAGTCCGAAAAGGCCCGTGAACTCGCCCTTGCCCAGAAAGAGGTCGCCGAGGATCCTAAGCTCGCCGCGAAGCCCGACGCCATCAAGGCCCAGATCGCCGACCGCAAAGTCGCCTCTCGCCTTGGCGAGAACTGCCTCGATCAGAAGGCCTACGCCCTCGATCCCGATGGCAAGCTAAGCGTCGCCCAGCTCTGCAAAGACAAGAACCTCAAAGTCGTCAAATTCGTCCGTTATATGGTCGGTGACGGCATCGAGAAATCCGCTGAGGAATAAAAAAGAAATCGGCTCCCACAAAACGGGAGCCTTTCTTTATAATGGTTAGCACGGAGAAAACATGGCTAAGTACAAACGCATCATCATCAAGTTTTCCGGAGAAGCGCTAGCGAACTCCAAAGACTCCACGATTCTAGACCGCGAGAAGGTCGCCAAAGCGGCTCTCGTCATCAAAAAGATCCACGATCAGGGAGTGGAGGTTGGCGTCGTCGTCGGCGCCGGCAACATCTGGAGGGGGCGCCTCGCCGCCACGATTGGCATCGAGCAATCGACTGCCGACTACATGGGGATGCTAGGCACCATCATCAACGCCCTCGCCATCCAATCCGCCGTTCAGGAAAGGGGCGTCGACTGCAGGGTCATGTCCGCCATCGCGGTGAACCAGGTCTGCGAGCCCTATATCCGCCTCAAGGCCATCAGCCACCTAAGGAAAGGCATCGTCCCGATCTTCGCCGGTGGCACTGGCAACCCCTACTTCACGACCGACACCAACGCCGCCTTAAGGGCGATGGAAGTCGGCGCGGATGCCATCATCATGGCCAAAAACGGGGTGGATGGAGTCTATGACTCCGATCCGAGGAAGAACCCCGATGCCAAACTCATCAAAAACCTCACCTTCCAAGAACTCATCCAAAGGCGTCTCGGGGTCATGGACCTCAACGCCGCGGTCATGCTCGAAGGAAAGGGCATCGAAATCAGGGTCTTCTCCATGGACGATCCCAACAACTTCGACAAGCTCCTCGCGGGCGAGGAAATCGGCACCAAGGTAGCCGACTAAATCAATAAGGAGAAACACACATGGACGCATACGTAATCGAGTGCAAGGACAAATTCGACAAATCCGTCGCCGCGCTCAAACAGAATCTAGGCAAACTCCGTTCGGGCAGGGCCAACCCCGCCATGCTCGACGGCATCAAATGCGACTACTATGGAGACAAGATGGACATCGTTTCCCTTTGCTCCATCTCTAGCCCCGAGCCGAGGCAGCTCGTGATCAAGCCCTATAGCAGGGACGACCTCAAGTCGATCGCCGCGGCCATCGCCGCCGCCAACCTCGGCGTCAATCCTAGCGTCGAAGCCGACGTGATCCGCATCATCGTCCCCCCGATGACCGAGGACATCCGCAAGGACATCGCCAAGAAGGCTAAAGCCTTGGGTGAGGAAGCGAAGGTCTCTATCCGCAACGTCAGGAGGGACATCCTTTCCATGGTCAAAGACGACGATTCCATGTCCGACGACTACCGCGAGGTGGTCGAAAAGGACATCCAAAAGGAAGTCGACGCGGCCAACAAAGCCATCGACGAAATCATCTCGACCAAGACCACCGAGATCATGTCGATCTAATTCGAACTATCAAAGGATTCCCTGGGCGACCAGGGTTTTCTTTTTGGGCAAACAAAAATAACAAATATGCATATATAAGAATCAAATGGACAATTCGTATTTTTTTATGCACATTTATGGGCTACCATAATAAGCGGAGGGACAACTATGTGCACGATTACTTCAACAGAACTAAAAAACAATTACGGAAAATACGTCAAATTAGCGGAGACCGAAAAAATCCAAGTGACCAAAAGGGGGGTGGTGGTTTTCACCATGGTTCCCAAAAGGTATGAACTCGGCGAAAAGCTAAAGGGATATTTCGGCATCCTACCTAACGAGGCTTCCATTGGAAAAGATCCGAATGAGAGAGGATAAGCCGATGAAGGTGTTCTTTGATAGCAACGTCATCATCGATGCGTTAACTAACCGCGAGGGATCCGTCGAAGCCTCCAAGCGTCTCGTCTATGCCTCCGCCGTGGGTCAAATTGAAGGCGTGATGGCCTCCAAGCAGATGACGGACATTTATTACGTTCTTCGCAAATACGTTGTGGATGACCGCATCAGGCGCGACCTCATTGAAACTTTGCTCCAAAGCTTCGAAATCCTTCCGATTGACAAAGACCTGCTCGTGAGGTCGCTTGCTTCCGAGGTTCCCGATTACGAAGACGCGGTCATCGCCGAGAGCGCGAGGAGAGCCGGCGCCAGTTTTATCGTTAGCAGCGATGAAAAAGGATTTGCTGGTTGTGGGGTTGCCGTCAAGACACCGGCGGAAGCCGCTTCTAGTTTGGGAATATAGTTTTCTTTCACTCGTGAAAGCGGTGGATTCCCCCAAAAACCATTACATTGGCTAAGGAGGAGCCCATCTTCCCTCTCGCGATAATGCGCGCGCTTTTATATAATTCGCTTAATGGCAAAGAAACCCACTCAGTTCAAACTCGAGAAACGCCTCAACCACATCGCTTTCATCATGGATGGAAACGGCAGGTGGGCCAAACTCCGCGGCCTTCCTAGGCATCTAGGGCACAAAAAAGCCTGCGAGATGCTAAGGAATACCTTCGACAACTGCCTCGAATTCGGCATCACCACGATGTCCTTCTACGCCTTCTCCACCGAGAACTGGAACCGTCCCCAGGACGAAATCGACCATTTGATGGATTACCTCGAGGAATTCTTCAACCGCGAGATCGACTACCTCATGTCCATCGGGGCGAAGATCCGCATCTCGGGCGACCTAAGCAGGATCCCCGAGCACACGAGGAACGTCTGCCTTGATGCAATCGAAAGAACCAAGGACAACGCTTCCTGCTGCATCAACATCTGCCTTAACTACGGAAGCCGCGACGAAATCGTCCGCGCGGCAAGGGCGGTTGCCGAGGAATATAAGCAGGGCAAGATCACCTTAGAGGAAGTGGACGAGAAATACTTCGCAAGCAAGCTCTACACCGCCGGGCTACCCGACGTCGACCTCATGGTCCGCACCTCGGGCGAGCAGAGGCTATCCAACTATTTGCTATGGCAAAACGCCTATGCGGAATTCGTTTTCACCCCGGTCAAATGGCCGGACTTCGACCGTGAGGCCCTCATCGATTGCCTCAAGGAATATCAAAGCAGGAACAGACGCTTTGGAGGATTGAAGAATGAGTAGGGTCAACAAACTGGACGAGAAGAAGAAGGCTTCTTTGCTTTCCAGGGTCATCATCGGCGTCATCCTCGCCGTGACGGGCATCCCCGCGATGATTTTGGGCAGCTGGTATTTCCTAGGCTACGTCGCCTTCTTCCTCCTTTTCGCGATCTACGAAATCGTTCACGCGACCGGCAAGAAATACGGCTGGTATATCTACGTCTTCACCTTCGGGATCACCCTAAGCTACGTCTTCTGGTTCCTCATCAAGTCCAATATCAGCGAGTATTTCCTTTTGAAGGACCAAGGGCTGGAAAGCCAATTCGCCATCTCTTTGGAGAACTGGTATGAGCAGCCTTACCTTTCCCTATACGGGATGTTGCTCTCCCTCCTCGTCTATTTCATGTTCTCCCTCTTCGTGAAGGACTTCGACTTCAACGACGTCGCCTATTTCTTCATGATGACGATCCTCGTCGGCGTTGGGTTCCAGTCGATGCTCTTCCTCCGTTACGTGCCCACGCATTCGTTCGTGCATGCGCATCCCTTAAGCCCCATCACTGATCCCTTCCGTTATTGGGGCTCTCTGATTCTCTTCTTCTACGTGCTCATCGCGACGTTTGGCAACGACATCGGCGCCTATTTCGTCGGCGTTTTCTTCGGCAAGCACAAGATGGCGCCCCGCATCTCCCCCAACAAGACCTGGGAAGGCTTCGTCGGCGGATGGCTTTTCGGTGGCACCTTGGCCCTAGGATTCGTCATGATCAACGAGGTCAACGGCTTCCCAATCCTAAGCAGCCTCCGCGTCTTCGGCCCCGACAGCAAGTGGTACCTCATCGTCCTTCTTTCCTACTTGCTTCCTCTAGTCGCGAACATCGGCGACTTCTCGATGTCTCTCATCAAACGCCACTTCGGCTTTAAGGACTATGGCAAGTTGCTCGGCGCCCATGGCGGCGTCCTCGACCGCGTCGACTCCCTCATGTTCTCCTGCGCTTTCGCCTCCGTCCTCGTCGTCATCTTCGAGAACGGCTGGAGGTTCTTCGCATGAGGCGCGTGTGCCTCCTCGGCGCAAGCGGATCCATCGGAAGCCAATCGTTAGATATCCTCTCGAAAGACCGCGAAGCCTTTGAACTCGTCGGTTTTTCGGTGGGCAAAAGGATAGAGAAAATCTCGCAAATCCTCTCTCTTTTCCCCAATGTGAGGCATTTCTGCGTCCAAGAAGGGAAGGCGGCTTCGATGCTTTCCCTGATCTACCCTGACCTCCATATCTACGTGGGGGATAGGGGCTTACTTCAACTAATCAAGAACTGCGAATGCGACATGGTGGTCAACGCCCTGGTCGGATTCTCCGGCATGGCTCCTAGCGTCCTCTCCATGGAACTAGGAAAGATCCTTTGCCTTGCCAATAAGGAATCCCTCGTCGTCGGAGGGAAACTTATCAACGACCTTAGAAAACAGGGTAGGGGCACCCTTTACCCCATCGATTCCGAACACGTCGCGATCGCCAAGTTGCTAAGCAGGGTGAACCGCGAGGACGTCGATAAGATTTGGATCACCGCCTCGGGTGGTTCCTTCCGCGATAGGAACAGGGACGAACTGGGGTCGGTTACTCCGGCAGAGGCCCTAGCCCACCCGACCTGGTCGATGGGCGCCAAAATCACGATCGACTCCGCGACCATGATGAACAAGGGCTTCGAGGTGATCGAGGCCAAGGTCCTATTCGATTTCCCTTTGGAGAGGACCCACATATTGATGCATAAGGAAAGCCACGTGCATTCCTTGCTGCAGATGAAAGACGGCTCCTATCTAGCCGATGTCTCCGCGCCTGATATGCACGGGCCCATCGCCTATGCGTTATATGAGACCAAGGTTCCCTTCGAGCTCGTGAAGGCCGATTCCTTGCAAGAGCTAGGCGACTTCACCTTCTGGGACTTTGACCCCAATAGGTATCCGGCCGTTGGGATCGCCCTCTCCGCTTTCGCTAAAGGAGGGAATGCGCCCGCGGTGCTTAACGCCGCCAACGAAATTGCCGTTTATGCCTTCCTCGAAGGCAAAATCCCATTTACTTCCATCGAAGATGAAGTATCCTACGCATTGGACCATGTCCCTTACGAGGAGGAAGTCAGCCTTGATGGACTCATCAAGACCGATGCCTACACGAGGGACCTCGTCGGCAAGCACATCGCAGGGAGATAGCCATGCAGTGGTATGAATGGATTCTTTACATTCTCTTGATCATCGCGATTCTCGGCGTTTTGGTGTCCATCCACGAGGCCGGCCATTTAAGCATGGCCAAGGCTTTCAACGTCTATTGCTTTGAGTATTCGATTGGCTTCGGCCCCGCGATCATCCATAAGAAGAGGAAGAAGGGCGAGACCTATTTCTCGGTCCGCGTGTTGCCTTTAGGCGGCTATGTCTCCATGTATGGCGAGCCTGGCGCGGTGCCGGACGGGGTGGAAGAGCCACCCGTGGAAAGGTCGCTCAATTCCATCGCCAAATGGAAGAAATGCATCGTCTTGCTCGCGGGCGTCACTTTGAACTTCGCCCTCGGCCTCGTGCTCATTTATATTGGCGACGCGGCGTTCCCGATGTACTATTCCGGGACGAAGGCCGCGGTGGACGCCAATAGCAACACTAGCCTCATCAAAATCGAATCCACCTACTCGAATTCCTTGATCGAATATATCTCCACCAACCCCGCTTACGATCCTAGCGTCAAACCCTCGGGTTATTGTTTTCAGATCCCCGCGACGGAGAAAGACGGCTATTTCGTCTTGGATAGCGAGGTCTATTTCTACGCCAAGAACGCGGATGGAAGCTACACCAAAGGCACGACGCAATATGTCGCCCTTTATGCTCCATCGACCGTCATCAACACCCATAACCTAAGCGATTCCTTTGCGATTTTCCCCGCCGATACGGAGAATAAGCCGACCGCGAATGACTTCAAGATGGGCATCACCGCCCTGCCTAAGATCGCCGATGCCTCGGGAGCCTCTGCCCAAATCAACATCTCCAAGCTAAACATCGGCACCAAGTTCGAGGTGAGGACAACCTTTGCCCCGTTCTCCTCCGACCCCGATTTGAATAAGAGGACGCAGGAAAACGTCGCCCATTACCTCACCAAGAGAATCGTGGGGCAGGGGGACCTATTCACCTACACCGTCGATCCTAACGGCAAACTCAATGACTCGCCCGTCACGATTGGGGTCCTCAAGCACTGGAATAACTTCGTCGAAGGATGGCAAAGATGGGCCACCGACGTGCCCGCGGCATGCGGAGCGATCGGACGGGGCTTCGCTTCCTTGTTCCAGCCGGGTGGCTTCAATAACCTCTCCGGCATCGTCGGCATGACCGCCGCGTTGCCTCAGATCAACGCTTCCGGCGGCGGCAGGATGATCTTCTATTTCGCCGGACTCCTCTCCATTAACCTCGCTTTCTTCAACCTCCTTCCCTTCCCGGGATTGGACGGTTATGCCTTCGTGGTGACCCTCATCGAAGGGGCCACGAAGAAGAAGGTGCCCCAAAAGGTGTCTTCCATCATGAGCTTGATTGGGTTCGTGTTGCTTATTGGCCTAGTGATCGCCATCACGGTCAAGGATATCGTCGCGTTGATATAGGGAGGGTAAGACGATGCAAAATAAAATGATTCGCTTCCTCTCCTCCATCGGGATGAGGGACATCGAAAGGTTCGACCTCGATTTCGTTTCGGTCGGACGCGACCCCGTGGAACGTGACGTGGTCAACATGGTCATCCAGAAGGACCTGCCCTGGGAATATCCTATTCTCCAGGAATTCATCGAGGGACTAGGCAACGTCCAATATTCCTATACCCTCCGTTTCCAATATCTCAACGCTCCTAGCGCCGACGATATCAGCGGCCTCTTCTTCAACTGGTATTACTCCCATTATTACGACACCCCGAAGGTTGGGATGGAGGCACAAGGGGAGAAGGCTTTGCTCATCCTATATAAGGACGAGGAGGAACGCGATTCCCTCTCGCCTAGGCTATCTTCCTTCAAGGAGCTGCTTTCCTTCCTAACCTACGATTTCGACATCATCGAGGAAGTCGAAAAGAAAGAAGAACCCGTTGTTGAACCTGCCCCCGCCGAAGAGCCTGAACCTCAGCCGGTCGCGGAAGAGCCTGCCCCCGTCGAAGAGCCTGCTCCCGTTGAAGAACCGGCGGAAGCAGGGGAACCCGAAGTGGAAATCGCCAAAGCCGCTCCCGAGCCTGCAATCTCCGCAGAAGAAGAAAATGTGGCCGATTTGCAGGAAAAAGATATGCAAACCGCCTTTGATTTCGCCTCCGAGGACAAAGCCATCAAGGAAGCGGGGGAGGATATGCTCCTCGCCGAAATGGAGGCCAACCTCATCAAGATGAAGGAGGAAAGGGAAAGGGCCCGCGTTTGGAAAACGGGCGACTATAAGCCCATCGACCATATCGGCAAGATCGCCGATGAGCCCCTGGCCAACATCGACTTCGACGGCGAGGTCTTCCAAATCGATTCCCGCATGAGCCGCAGCGGCCGCACCAACGTCACGATCGGCATCGGCGACGAGACGGGCGCCATTTCGGTGCGCGCATTCGAAGGCAAAAGGCTTTCCATCGCCAAGATCAAAGGCATCGAGCCGGGCCAGATCGTCCGTATCCGCGGTGCGATCGACCTCGATAAGTTTAATAACCAACGCATCGTCGTGGCCCACTTCGTCGATTTGCTTCCCCCCAAGCCAATGCGCGATGACCCCGAAGAGGAAAAGAGGGTCGAGCTCCATCTTCACACGAAGATGTCGACGATGGACGGCGTGGCCGATTTCAAGGACTACTACGCCTTAGCCGAACACATGGGCATGGACGCGATCGCGATCACCGACCATGGCGTCGTCCAGGGTTTCCCCGCCGCGCAGAGCGCCAGGGACAAACACAAAGAGGCCCTCAAGAAGAAGGGAAGCGACGCCAAACCCTTGAAGGTGATCTACGGCTGCGAACTCTACATGTTCGATTTGAAGCAGACCTATATCCTCAATCCCTGCGACCAGCCCTTGAAGACCGCCCGTTATTGCGTCTTCGATACCGAGACCACCGGACTTTCCGCCCGTTACGACAGGATGATCGAATTCGGTGGCGTCCTCGTCGAAGGGGGCCGCGTCCTCAAACGCTTCGACACGCTCATCAACCCCGAGATTTCCTTGGATGGCTCCGAAGAGGCCTTGGAGAAGAATAAGATCAACCCCGAGGACCTCAAGAGTGCCCCGACGATCAAGGAAGTCCTTCCCAAGATCCTCGAGTTCTTCGGCGACAACATCCTCGTCGCCCATAACGCGAGTTTCGACGTGGGTTTCATTAACGCCGCTTTGGAAAGGGAGGGCATGCCCCATATCCAAAACCCTGTGATCGACACGGTTCCCATTTCCCATTACCTATTCCCGACTTCTGGTTACCATTCCGAAGGCGCCTTCCTCAAAAACCTCGGCCTCAACATCTATAAGGAATCCGACGCCCATAGGGCGGACTATGACTCCGAGAAACTGAACGAAGGCTGGCAAGAGGCGATTCTAAAACTCGATGAACGCTTCCCTGGCATCACCCATGCCGATTTGCAGAGTTTGGCCCTTGAAAGGGGCGACCCGAGCCACATGGGCAACAAGGAAGACCCCGAGGATCCCGAATACAAGGTCTATAAGAAGAAAGAAGACGAGTTTAACGCCTTCTGCCGTCATATCCACGATTACCATTGCGTGGTCCTATGCAAGAACCAGCAGGGGCTCAAGGACCTTTACCGCATCGTCACGGAGGGCCACACGACCTACCTTGCCCGCGTGCCGAAGACCCCCCGTTCCTTGATCGACCAATATAGGGAGAACCTCCTCGTTGGCTCGGCTTGCTTTAATGGCGAGATTTTCGAGTTGGCCAGAACCAGGAGCTTCGACGCCCTCGTCGAGGCCATGAAGTGGTACGACTACATCGAAATCCAGCCAATCGAGAATTACTCTTATCTACTTAACATCAAGGACATCCATTCCAAGGACCAGCTCCTGCAGATCCTCCGCGACATCGTCGCCGCGGCCAAGGCGGCTGGCAAGCCGCTCGTCGCAACCGGCGACGCCCATTACGTGAATCCCGAGGACAAGATCGTCCGCGACATCTATATCTACGCCAAAGCCATCGGCAATGGCTCGCATCCGCTTAACGGGCCTAGGCGAGACAAGGTGCCTATGTTCGATAACCCCGACCAGCATTTCCGTTCGACCCGCGAGATGATCGAATCCTTCTCCGCGTGGATGAGCGAAGACGAGGCCAGGGAAATCGTCGTGAAGAACTCCAGGCTCGTCGCCTCGCAGATCGAGGACGACATCACCCCGATTTCCTCGGATACCTTCACCCCCGACAAGAACCTCCCCCATAGCGACGTCATGCTCCGCGAGCTTTGCGAAGGCAACTTCCATAAGCATTACGATTACCTTTATGGGGATAACGATCCCAAGGTCCTCGAAGCCATCGCCAAGACCGAGGCACGCCTGCAAAGGGAGCTCACCGGCATCATCACCAACGGCTATGCGGTCAACTATTACATCGCCCATAAGCTGATCCAACTCGCTAACGACGAGCCCGAGCATTACATCGTCGGCTCCCGTGGCTCGGTCGGCTCCTCTTTCGCCGCGACGATGGCGGACATCACCGAGGTCAATCCCTTGCCTCCCCATTACCATTGCCCGCATTGCCATTACCTCGAATACGCCGACCCCGTCGCCTTTAAGTCTGGCTTCGATTTGCCCGACAAAACCTGCCCCAAATGCGGAAATAAGCTAAAAAGCGACGGTCAGAACATCCCCTTCGAAACCTTCCTCGGATTCGAAGCGGACAAGGTTCCTGACATCGACCTCAACTTCGAGGAAGAATCGCAGCATAAGGCTCATGATTACTGCAGAAAACTATTAGGCGAGCATAACGTCTTCCGCGCCGGCACGATCGAAACGGTCGCCTCGAAGACCGCCTTCGGTTTCGTGCGCGGCTATTTCGAGAAGATCGGCCGCAATCCCGACGAGATGAGCAACATCTACCTCGCCTACCTCGCCTCCAAATGCGAGGGCGTCAAGAGGACGACCGGCCAACATCCGGGCGGCATTGTCGTCGTGCCTAGCGACATGGACGTCTATGACTTCACCGCGGTCCAACACCCCGCGGACGATTTGGAGTCCGATTGGCTCACCACCCATTATGACTTCCACTCGATGCACGACGAGATCCTCAAATTCGACATCCTCGGCCACGTCGACCCGATGGCGATGCGTTATTACCGCGACCTCACCGGCGTGAAGATCGAGGACATCCCGATGAACGACCAGAAGGTCCTCTCCCTTTTCACCTCCGAGAAGGAGCTCAAGATGCACCGCAATTTCCTCGGGGTAACCTCCGGGGCTAGCGCTTTGCCTGAATTCGGCACCAAGCAAGGCCTCGACATGCTTGAAACGGCGAAGCCTAAAACCTTCAATGATTTGCTCATTATCTCTGGTCTAGCCCACGGCACGAACGTCTGGGCGGGCAACGCCGAGGACCTCGTCAAATCCGGCAAGACCCTAAACGAAGTCATCGGATGCCGTGACGATATCATGACCTTTCTCATCTCCAAGGGAGTCGAGGCCAAATCCGCCTTCAAGATCATGGAAGGGGTCCGTAAGGGCAGGGGACTAACCGAGGAGCAAGAAGCCGACATGAGGGCCCATAGGGTTCCCGATTTCTACATCGAATCCTGCAAGAAGATCGCTTATCTCTTCCCACGCGGACACGCGACCGCCTACGTCATGATGGCCGTGCGCGTCGCTTACTTTAAGCTTTACTATCCCCTGGAGTTCTACGCGGTCTTCTTCTCCATCCGTTCCGACGACTGGGACATCAAGACCATGATCGCCGGCGAGGAGGCCGTCATCGCCAAGATCCAGGAATGGAGTCCGCGCCTTAACGACAAGAAAAACCCCCTCTCCACCAAGGAGAAGAACCAATACAAGACGCTTCTGATTGCCTTGGAGATGCTAGAACGCGGCTATCACTTCGAAAAGCCCGACCTCTACCGTTCCCATTACAAGATGTTCGTCATCGACCACGAGAAGGGGAGCCTCATCCCGCCTTTTACCGTCGTCGCGGGCCTAGGGGAAGCCGCGGCGAAGGCCATCTGCGAGGCTAGGGAAGAAGTGGACAGTAACGGCAACAAGAAGAAGTTCCTCTCCAAAGAAGACCTCCAAAGGAGGGCCAGGGCGCTTAATGGCACGAACATCAACGACCTAGCCGAACTAGGGACTCTTGATGATTTAGGCGACACCAACCAAATCTCGCTGTTTGAATTCATGTAAGGGGGAGTATATAATCCCTTTCGCGCATTTATGCGCAAAAACTTCGGGACGTAGCACAGCTTGGTAGTGCGCCTGGTTCGGGACCAGGAGGTCATGGGTTCAAGTCCCATCGTTCCGACCACGCGCTCGTAGCTCAGTTGGATAGAGCACTTCCCTCCTAAGGAAGGGGTCGAACGTTCGAGTCGTTTCGAGCGCGCCACCGATAAACACTAGGCCCAAACTAACGGGCCTTTTGTTTTGCGCTTACCCTATGGAAAAAGGTCGGGCAACCGATATAATTTAGGTATGACGTTCCTAGATTTGCTCGCCGAAAAGAAAACCACTGTGTACTCCTTGTCCCTCGATAGCGGAGTTCCTAAGACGACCTTGGCCGACATAGCGTCGGGGAAAGCCGACATTTTGGAGTGCTCCGGGAAGACGCTGCGGGCGATAGCCAAGAGCTTGGGTGTCACGATTGAGGATTTACTCCTGCTCGAAAGGGAGGAAGCCAAAACCCTTTTGCCACCGTTTTTGATGGATTCCATTTCTGCGTATAGGAAAGCTCTTCGCAAGGGCAGCACCTTGGTGGATTGCTATAGTGACCAACTCAATAGTTCGATCAATGTGGCAGAAGTGGAACATCTCATATCCAAAGAGCAGGCGGATAGGCTAAGGGCTAGGTATTTCACGAAAAATTGACATGATCAATTCCGCAACCCCCAACAAGGTTGATACTCGATGCGGCATATTCTGCCGCTTCAATTCGAGCCACCGAGAGGAAAGCCAATGGGTTGATGAAAGGGCAAAATATCGTAAAAGCAAATCATCAAAAACTAACAAACCTAACAAAAACAAAAAACTAACAAACCTAACAAAAAAGAGGGGCATATGGAAAACAGATTCACAGTGACCTTTGGTCAATTGCCATCAAGTTACATCAATAGGGAGCATGCTTCAGAAAAATAGTCGATGATTTCTGCTTAGATTTTCCTTTGTTCTTACCAAGATTTGCCGAGTTCATAAAGAAACACCAGATATAGCGCCGCTGCCCCGTTCTGGCCCCCTTGGTTTCAAAGAGAAAAACTAGCGACAGGCGCAGCAAAACTGATGGGGCTTTTGTTTTGGCTTTCCTCGCGCGAATATGCGCTTATAATGGAAATGCAACCGATAGTTGCGGAAATGAAAAGCGGAATTGGTGGGCGCAACCGCCCCGAAAACCGCACAATATCGCCGTGAAAGGAAGGCCCTATCATGAATCTAGAAATCGCAAATCGCCTCGTTGAACTTAGAAAGCAGGCGGGCTATAGCCAAGAGGAGCTCGCCGCCAAGATCGGCGTCTCCCGCCAGGCCATCTCCAAATGGGAAAGGGGCGAGGCGTCTCCCGACACCGACAACCTCATCGCCCTTTCCAGGCTCTATGGCGTCTCCCTCGACGAGATGCTAGGCAACGTCCCCGAGCAAAAAGAAGAAGTGGAAGCCGAGGTCGTCGAACCCGCCCACGAAATCAAAACCGATGATGATGACGACGAAGACGAACCCCGCGGAAGCGTGGTCTCCCGTCTCCAGGTGATCGTCACCTCCATCGGCTTCACCCTCGCCCTCGCGGCCTATCTAGCGATGGGCTTTGCCTGGAAGAACCCCGGCAACATCGGCTGGGCGGCCGGGTGGATCGTGTTCTTGATCCCGCCCTTCATCTCCTCCGTCCTCACCGCGATCGAGGATAGGAAGATGACCCGCGTCGCCGTTCCCTTGCTCATCGTCGGCATCTATTGCGGCATGGGCATCATCGGTAACTTCTATGGGATCAACTACTGGCATCCCTGGTGGGCTCTCTTCTTCCTGATCCCCATCTACTATTCGATCTTCGGGGTCTTCGAAAGAAACAAATAAGCAAAGAAAAAAGCGAGAGTCGAGCGATTCTCGCTTTTCTTGTGCTTTGCTTATTCCCCAAAGCCTTCCGCGTCGGCGACGGGGTAGACGAGCATGCCGCCTTTGATGGATTTGAATCCGTCGGTGGCGTTCCTGATCTCGGCTTTTAGGGCGTCTTTCTTATCCTCGTCGACCACGACGAAGAAGGTGATGTTGCCGCTAGGGACGTCTTCGACCATGGTGGCCAAGGACACCGCGGCGCTTTGGTCGGAGAACTTAGGAAGGACGTGGTGGAGTCCGGCCGCGTTGATGACGGTGCCGTTATATCCTTCCTTAGATAAGGAACGGATCAGTTTTTCCGTCGCGGGGACGTGTTCTAGGATGGCGATGACGAGGCTTTTCATAGGTTTCTCCCTTGATAAGGCTCGCATACTATATCACGGCCTTTTCAAAATTCCAGCCAAACTTCTTTTTTGCATTGACAAAGGGCATGGTCATGAATAAAGTAATTGTCGCGCCGAAAAGCGCACATGGGCCTTTAGCTCAGCTGGGAGAGCGCCTCCATGGCATGGAGGAGGTCATCGGTTCGATCCCGACAAGGTCCACCAATCTACAATCAACATCCGAATCGCATCAAATGGTTCGGATTTTGTTTTTCGGTAATGGTTTTAGCGACGTAATCGTTGTTTGTAAACGTCGCCAAATAACACCCCCCGCATTGAAAATGCCCATTTAAGG
>DKRQ01000003.1 GCA_002472275.1 Caryophanales bacterium UBA7278
CTTTATTTGCTGGTATATCTAGAGTTAAACGCCCCAAATTCATCGGGGAAAACGCGCTCACCAAAACCTTCGTTATGCAGAGAAGCTTTATAAGAAATATAAAAGATTTTCCCACAGGTTGTGGGAGAATTGCAGAACGTATCCTGAGGACGCCATAAGGTCATTATCGATAAATGCAGGACCGTCGAGAAATGAAGGTTTTATATTCGAAGCACAAACGACGCAATGCTCAAGGGCAAGGGGACAACGCACTGGCCCAGCTCATCCTGAGAGGGTTGGCTTTCCCTGCCGGTATTTCCGAGTATCAGTTGTCACGTCTGATCCTAGAGAAAAGCAAATCCCCACTCCGCACCATCGAGGAATTGGAAGAAAGCGTGGGGCACGCCGACGGGCCCGAAAAGACGCGGGCAAAGAAAAAGGACTGACGTTTCACATCAATCCTATGTTGTCAGATGGTGCTCCATCCAGGGTTTGAACCTGGGACATCTCTCTTATAAGGGGAGCGCTCTAACCGCTGAGCTAATGGAGCAGGCCGAACTATTATAGTGGAACGCCCTGAAAATGGGTAAAACAAACGGGGTCCAAGCGAAAAAAGGCATGGTTTCCCACGCCTTTTCTTCCCCCGGGTTATGAGTGGTAACCCATGAAGCCTTTTTGGGCTCCTGCATCAATCTAGAGGGGGCCGTGCTAAAAAAGCGCTAAAGGAAGGGCGTTTTGGGAAAAAGAGTTATTTTTTGACGTAATCGATGATCGATTGGTATTCCATCGACCAGTCGTAGGATGGGAGGAACTCGCCCCCATAGGGCATACCCTTCCCATTCATTAGATCGTAGTAATCGCAATCGATGTCGGAGACGTCGGCGCTAAGGACCGCCCTGCCGAATTCGACGCAGGGATAGCCGATTTCATTGAGGGTTTGGCGGAGCCTCCACACCGCGTCGCGATATAGGATCTTGGCCTTGTCCCTGTCCTTGTCGGGCCAAAGGGCCGCGATCGCCTGGTCCATCGTGACGGTTTTGCCCTCGTAGACGATGAGGAGGGCGAATAGTTCCTTCGATTTGGCGGAGGAGAAATGGACGAGCCTTCCATTAAGGAAGCAATCGAAGGTGCCAAAGGTCCTCACCTCGAGGATCTGCTTCCTGCTTTCTAGAAGCGCGGCCACCTTCTCGAAGTCGTTTTGGTTGATGGGCTTGTAGATGAAGCCCACCACGCTAGGGCGGATCTCCTCGGGGAGGTCGTCCATCGATTTGTTCATCCCGGTCACAAAGGCGATCTTCATGTTGGGCTCGATCTTAAGCAGTTCCTTGGCGAGGTCGATGCCGTTGATTCGGGGCATCCCGATGTCGAGGAACGCCCCGTCGACGTCGTTTTCCTTCACGTAGGAAAGGATCGCCTCCTTGTCGTCTTTGAAGAATTTGTACTCCCTCTTTAGATCCCACATGACGGAATCCAGGAAGTTATGAAGCGCGTTGGCTTCGTCGTCCACGACGATGGTTTTCATGCGCTTTCCCCCTTTCTGGGGATCTCGATGTGGATCGTGGTCCCCTGCCCCTGCTTGCTTTCCACGGCGAAACTCGCCCCGAAAAGCAGCCTGAATCGTTCCTTCGCGTTTCGGATGCCGATCGAACGGGGGTTCATCTTCCCGATGTCGAATCCCCTGCCGTTATCGGACACCTCGATCACGTATTGGTCGCCCTTTTCGTAACCGGCGATGATGATCTGGCCTTCATCCATCTCGGCAACCCCCGAATGCACGATGGCGTTCTCGACGAGGGGCTCGATGCCGAAATAGGGAACCTCCTGGTCGAAGCTTTCGACGTTGAAGACCGTCTGAATCGGATGGCCCCTACGAAGTTCCTCGAGTTCGAGGTAGCCATAGATCAGTTCCAGTTCCTTGGAGAAGGGAACGGAATAGACGTCGCCCGCCTCGGTGAGGGAGCGCATGTACCTCGAGAAGAGGTCGATGGCCTTGGAGGCCTTCTGCGGATCCTCCTGGCACATGGATTTGATTGAGTTGAGGACGTTGAAAATGAAATGGGGCTTGATTTGCTCCCTGAGGACGCTGCTTTGCAGTTCCTTGAGCTTCCTTTCGTTGGCCTCGGCGGTCGCGGCCTTCTTCGTGGTGGCAACGACGAAGAGCAAATAGATAAGGAGGAAGCAAATGACCGCCAAAAGGCAGAAGAGGGAGGACCAACCCGCGCCGACGAAGACGAGTGGGTCGGCGCATTCCCTGGCGATTTGGCACGCTTCCATAGCCAAAACGCAGTATAGGAGGACGGTCGATACCGAGAAAACCCAGGTGGAGCGCCCGTTTTTCTTCGTTATGTAGACTGCCTTGGCCTCCCAGACGACCGCAAGAATGGCCGTAACGGAGAAGGGGATGAACTGATAGGAGAACGGGGCGAGGGGGAAAAAGGCGACAAAGCAGCCGACCAAAACCGAAATGGACGCGGCCGCCTCCACCTTGGAAAGGGGGATTCGGTAATCGTTTTTCTGAAACAGGACGAAGGTGGCGAGGCCAAGGCAATAGGCCGCGAAGCCTACTCCATCAAGGGCGAGGATCGCGTTTTCGGCGAAAGTGTAGCCGAAGACATAGGAAACCACGGTCCTTTGGTCCCCGGAAAGGAAGAACATCAAGGCGATAGCAAGGGCCAGGAAGAAAGTCGGCCAGGTTGCGGTCTTGTCGAAGAACTTGGCGGCGAACTCGATGACCACGACGATAAAAATCATGAATCCGGCGACCGGCGCCATCGCGACGATGATGGAACGGTGCAATTCCTTATCGATGAAGGCCGGTGTCAGAAAGCCGAGCAACAGGGTGAGGGCGATGATCAAAAGCGGGATGACGGCGGAAAAGATGATCCTTTTCGTCTCGCTTTTCATGTTCCCTTCCATGATATCCCCCCTATCCGATCCTTTTAAGAGGCAGCGTCATCGCCATAGTGGGTCACGGCTTCCTCGGCGGTGGCCTCTTCTATGGAAAGGGCGACGGTCGTCCTCTCCTTAAGGAGAACGAATTTCTGCAAAGGGAAGAGGGCGACGCCCTGGATCGTGCCGATGATGGCCGAGCTTAGCGACGGGGCGAGGTTCTCTAATCCCCCGTCGATCATCCAGTTGACGATGACCCCTTGCAGCCAAGTCGTGAACAGGACGAGGATCACGAGGGCCACGATGAAGATGGCGTAATGCCATCTCGGGGCGTCGGATTTGAAGGTCTTCTTCTTGTTGATGATGTAGCCAAGCGTGTTGGCGATGAGGTTGGAGATGAGGAAAGGCAGTAGATAACCCCAGTTATCGTGGCCGACGCCCATGACCTTTTCAGTGAAAAGAATGCCAAGGATCCCAGGCAGAGGCTCGGTCCAATCTCTCATCATGAAATAGAGCAGATTGACGAGGGCGATCTGGATGGCGGCGGTGAAAAGGCCGACCGCGGCGAACTTGACGAAGATCCAAATTCCCTTGGTCGCACCGCCTTTTTCATAGGCCTTGGCGTCGATCTTTTTTACGCGCCTAGCGATGGGGCCGAGTTTCCATTCCCTTTTCATCTAGGCAAAATTCAATCATGGATGGACTTTTTCCACAAGGCCATTTCCTTAAGGAAAAGGGGCAATTGGGGTATGATTGGGGCATGAGCAAGATCCACGTCGTCCTCCTAGAACCCGAAATCCCCCAGAACACGGGCAACATCGCCCGCACCTGCGCCGCGACCGGTTCCTCCCTCCATCTCATCAAGCCATTAGGGTTTTCCCTCGACGACAAATACATGAAGCGGGCCGGGCTCGACTATTGGGACAAGCTCGACGTCAGGGTCTACGAAAACCTCGAGGATTTCTATCGGAAGAACCAAGGGGCCGAGATCTATTACTACTCCAAAAAGGCCAAGCACCTCTATTGCGGGGTCTCTTTTCCCGATGAGGTCTATCTGATGTTTGGCAAAGAGACCAAAGGCATCCCCGAGGAAGAGTTGAAGAAACACGAAGAAAGGACCCTGCGCCTCCCCATGAAGGAAGGGCTAAGGTCCCTCAATCTTTCCAACGCGGTCGCGATCGGCGTCTACGAGGTCCTCCGCCAGCACGGATTCGAGGGCCTTTGTCTTGAAGGCAAATTCAAAAACGGTTAAATCTCATCTTCGTCCAAAACGAGGACGTTGACCTTGTGGGTCAAGGCGGTGCAGGCATCTAGCCCGATGAGGCCCGGGTAATCCTTGGAACGGTAAATCGGGTTCTCGCGGATGCTCATCTTCGTGGGCGAATCGGCGAAATCGAGGTTGTTGTAGAAATCACTCGTATGCCAATGGCCGCAGACGAGGATCTTCCCCTTCCTCTCCTCCTCTACGAAGAGGCCTTTTTTGTATTTGTCCCAGGGGCAGCCCCAAGTCGCGTCCTGCCATTCCTTGTGGCTAGCCTGCCTCCACGAGGGCATGTAGATCTCCTCGCCATGGAAGTCTAGAAGCGGGATGAACGCGTGGACGAAGATATGGTGCTTGGTTTCGTAGAAATCGATCCACTCCTCGCTTAGGAGCCAATCCATGATCTCGTTGATCTTCTCGTTCGCGTAGAACTTTTCGTCCATCGCATCGAAGAAGGCGCGGTTGCTCTTCCTCCACTCCTCCACGAGGTCGGGGCTATCCTTAGGATAGGGATGCTCGGCCCTAAAGTTCTCTATGGAGGTTTCGTATTCGGGACAAAGGGTCAGCAAGGTCGCGAAAGTGCCGTTATGGACGTCGTGCTGGTAAGGGCAACGACGGAAAACGAGTTCCTTGAGGAGCTGCTCGTGGTTGCCGTTGATGAGGATCTTTCTCCTTTTGGGAAGTTTCTTCAAAAACGAGAAGATTTCGTAGGGTTTAGGCCCCCTATCGAAGATATCGCCAAGGACGACCAATATATGGCTAGGGTCTTTCTTGGAGTATCCGGCCGCCTTCAAAGAAGCCATCCATTCGTCGTAAAAACCGTGGATATCGCTGCAAATGAAGTATTTTTTCTTGGTTTTGGTTTGTTTTTCCATAGAGTCTACCTTTCAAGGCAAACCCGTTTGGATTTGCCTATTAGCCCCAGCTTTCCGGGGTATAGCTCGTCTTGGAGGATAAAGTAAGGTTGCTGGTCTCATTCCACACATCATCCCAAGTGAAGGTGGTCATCTCAGGTTTACACCTTGCGGCCTTCATTCCAGTCGCATCCGAAGGAATCGTGACGGTAAGCGTGTTGTTGGAATAAGCGGCTTGATAGGCCGTTCCGCCACCGGCGCCACCGCCCCAAGCCCAGACATAGAACTTCGCGTTGTCGTTGGTCCACCAAGTAGGGACCCCCGTAATCGTGACCGTCCGATTGCCCACGGGCTCAGGATCCTCGTCCACGATGTAGATGTTGCCTTCGTTATTTAGGTAGAAGCTGAAGGTGCTGCTCCTATTGAACTTGATGTTGTTCTCGGACTTGCCGACGTAGCTATAGGAGGAACCGAGGGTATCGAACCATTCCGTCGGGGTTTTGCCGTCGTCATACTGTTTGATGATCCTGACCTCGGCGTCTTTTTCGATGTGGATGTTGGTGAGTTCGGCGAGGTTTTGCCCGGTGACCTTGGTCATCTGACGGCCGGATTCCGCGGTCCAGGAGGCTGAGGTGCCGGTGAAGATGGTATTGCCAACCACATAGTAGGAATGGCTGACGGCGGGAACGAGGGCAACCACCCCGTTATAGAAGGAGAGCGTGACCTTGCCGTCATTGACGTTATAGTCCTTGCCAGAGACGAGGTCTTTATAAGTCCCGTTCCAAAGTCCTTGGACGGTTACTTCGAAGGAGGCGTTGCCATTGTTGATGTTGACGATAAGCGCGCCGGCGTCCTGCCCGCTTCCGCGGCGATTGATGAAACATCCGTCATTGAACATCCTGTATTCATCGGTCCAGTGATAACGGTTGGCGAAGGCATTCGCGCCACGAACTACTTCATCCATCCAGTCGGTGTTGCCCACCGCGCCCATCTTGGTGGATTCGTTGGGCCTTGCCAAATAGAGGGTGGAGGACAAGGCTCTAGAGGCTTGGATGGCATAGACCTTGTTGATGTTCACCTTGCCAATGCCCCTGGTGGTGTTTTCCGCGTAGTTATCGTGGGATTCGTTCCAAAGGACCGAAACGCTCGCGGGGTCAACGCCGTGATAGTTTTCCTGGATTTTGGCGAGGTTGCCGGTCGTAACGCCTTCGCGGATGTTATAGGCCTGATTGCCATCGGTGATAGACATATAGGGATAGTACCAAGAGAAGTAACGATCATCGATTCTGCCCACGGCCTCGCCATAGAAGAACGGGGCGCCCCAACCGTTGGCGGCGGCATAACGCTTCGCCCCATTGACCACATAGGGCCAGAAGGAATCGGCGAATTCCCCGTCGCGGGGCGTCTCGATGTGTTTGGCCGCGTCGAAACGGAAGCCCTTGACGCCGCAATCGAGATATTCCTTAAGAAGGGAGAGGGCCCTTTGCTGGACGTGGGGTTTCGAAGTATCGAGGTCAGGGTAATCGCCTAGGGATTTCATCAGAGTGTCCTTTGGGCTGTCGTCGGCTCTGACGCCAACGTCGTGGCGGTAGTCATTATTGACGATCGCGGCTTCGTAACGACTGTCCTCGGAGTACCAATTGTTGTAGCCGCTTCCATCCATGTGGTTCAAAACGACGTCCATGATGAGGGAGATGCCTTTGGCATCAGCCGCCGCGGCGAGGTTCTTCAACTGGGTTTTCGTCCCGATGACGGATTCGTTCGAATTGTCTTTGGCGATCGTCATCGACCAAGGCCTATATAGGTCGGACCAACGCCTGTTGTCGGACCAGGAGTCGTTGCTGGAGACCGTGTGGTATTGCATCGGCGAGATCTGGATCGCCTTGAAGCCCGCGGCCTTGATGTCGTCGAGTTTGGAGGTGATGGAGGAAAGTGACCAGTTCCAGGCTTGGAGAATCGGGACATCCTGGAGATCGGGAAGCGGGTTGCTCGTGCCGTTACCCGTGAGCCAAACATCGTAATTCGCGCCTTTTTTCTTCAGATAGAGGTCTGCACCTTTGCAGGTACTATTCACCAATAGGTATCCCCTGCTGTCGGTTTCGGCGGCGTTATTGCCGTCTCCGCTTGCGGTGGGTTTGAATTCGCTGCCGTTCTTATCGAAGGAAAGCACGTCCCCCGCGTAGACGTCGAGGGTGATTTTGTATTGCTTGTCGTATTGCGGGCTTGACTCTGTTGCGTCGAGGAAGACCGCGTCTGATTTGATGCCGTTGACGTAAAGGGAATAGCCGAGGTCCTCGGATTCCTTTTGATAATCGACGCAGCTATAGGTCACCTTGATGGAATCAATGACCGTGGTCTCAATCGCCTCGATCTTGAAGTAATTGGGGTAAATCGTGGTCAAGTCGTAGCTCGTCCCGACGATGAAACCGTCGGATTCCCCTGCCACGGATGCTCTATGAATCTTAATGGAGCCGGAGGAAAGAGTGACGTCGACCCTCTTGATGCCGGAAATCTTGGTGAGATTGTAAATGGAGCCTCCCGCAGAAAGCTTGCCGACTTTGCCCGCGTCCACGGAAGTCAAACCGCTGTTGTGGAAGGAAATGGGATTGCCTAAATCGGTCGCCTTGCTCGAAGCGTCGGTGAAGGAAGAAAGGGTCAATTCGTAAGACGGCGTCTCGGAATTGATGATGGATGCGCCAGGGCGGAGGCCCGCGATGGCGATGGAGGAAAGAACGAACGCGGATGCGATCAAACTGCCGACAAGGAAACGACGTCTTTTCATGGGTGTGCCCCTTTTCTTTTTGTTGCCGAATATTATACCACGAAAAGACCTCCCCTTTTAGGGGGTTCCCTTTAGGGGGTCACACCATCTTCTTGTTTTTGTCTAGGGTTGCCCGGTAGGCCTTTTTGACGATGCCTTGGATGTCGCTATCCAAAAGGACGTTCACCCCTTCGATGGTGGATCCTCCTGGCGAGCAGACCTCCTTGCCTAGTTCTAGGGGCGATTTACCGCTTCTAATGGCGAGTTCGACGCTGCCCCTAGCCATCTTAAGCGCGTATTCGGTCGCCTCCTCTTCCTTCAAACCGGCTTCCTTAGCGGCTTTGATGAGCGAATCGAGGAAATAGTCGAGATAGGCCGGCGCGCTTCCCGTGAGGACCGATATGGGGTTTAGCGAGGCTTCCTCGACCTCATAGACGTCCCCGGTTTTCCTTAGAAGCTCTTTGAAAGTCTCTTTTTCGGATTCCAAGAACCCCTCGCCAAAGCAAATGAGGGTCACCCCCATCCCTATCGCGACAGGCGTGTTCGGCATGATGCGGATGATGCGATTTGGCACGCGTCTAGAGATGTCCTCGATGGAGATGCCCGCCGCCATGGAGACGAGGGGCTTACTGGATATCGAATCCCCGATTTCCCTTAGCAAAGGATCCATGTCGATTGGCTTCACCCCCAGGAAGAGGATATCCGATTCAAGGAGGCATTCCCTTAGGTCCACTACCCTGGAACCCCTGATTTTCCTTTGCAAAACCTCCGCCTTTTCCTTGTGACGGTTATTCAAAAGGAGTTCTATCCCCTCCCCTTGCATGGCCATGGCCAGGGATACGCCCATATGGCCCGTTCCGATGAATCCGATTTTCATACCCCCATTATGAAGGAAGGAAGGAAAGCCGCCACAAGGAATAACAATCCGCGTCTTCAAGGCGCGGTTTTTCGACCTGGCCTATAAGGCCGGTTACTGGCAGGGCCAATCTTAGCCCTCTTTGACCGCCCAATTGCCCTCGACGCCCTTACTTACCCGTGAACGGGTCCTTGTACTCCTTCAGGCTCCGACGATCCTCGGCCTGGTCCTCGAGCTCCTGGTCGCGGATGTACTTCTGCACCGTTGCCTTGTTCAGGCCGACCGTGCTGACGTAGTAGCCCTCGGACCAGAAGTGCCTGGCCCCGTAGTTGTACTTCAGGTTGGCGTGCTCGTCGAAGACCATGAGGCTCGTCTTCCCCTTCAGGTACCCCATGAAGCTGGAAACCGCCAGCTTCGGGGGTATCCGTACAAGCATGTGTATGTGGTCGGGCATCGCGTGGGCCTCGATGATCTCCACCCCCTTGTACATGCAGCACCTGCGGATGTACTTGCCGATGTCGGCGCGCAGCTTGGCGTATATCGCCTTACGACGATACTTCGGGGTGAACACGATGTGGTACTTGCAGTCCCACTTCGTGTGCGAGAGGCTCGAGACCTCGTCGTTCTTGCGTGGCATAATAGTAAAGACCTCCGGGCATCAGGGACAATTGGACGTTGCCATTGTATGCCTCCGGAGGTCTTTACGCATCAACGCCTCCGCTTACTCAAGTCTCGCCCGCATAGCAGGCGGTTCTAAGTTGTCCCTAGCGGTCCACATAAAAGAAAAGCCCAGGGCGAGCCTGGGCATTGAATTAAGGGATGGGGATTAGGCAACCTGCTTGACGAGTAGGCATTCCAACTTGAAGGCGCCCATCAGGTTGTTATCAACGGTGAACGTCTGCCCAACGGTGTGGGTGGCGTTGCTCGAGTATAGGACTTCGTAGCTGCCGTTGCCGATACCGATGGTATCCATGTCCTTGTTACCTTTATTGATGAAGATGTAATAGGTCTTGGAATCCTTCTGGCCTTGGTAGAAGCCAGCCATGAGGTCGGTCGGATGCTCGGGGTTGAAGAGGTCGTTATAGCTCCAGCAGGTGGTTCCGCCCGCGGCGACCTGGGCCTTGCTCTGGCCGAAGGCGTTGCCCATGAGGGAGTTGCGCACGGCCACCGCCGCCTTCATCTGGTTGTAATGGGTGGCGTAGGTCTTCTTGCGGCTCCAGTCGAAGGCGTTGACCGCGTCGCCATACTTGTAGGAGTTACGGACGAGCCAGGTGTTCGCGTCGATCTTAACGCCGTCACCCTCGGTCCAATAGTTGTACTTGTCGTAGTCCTTATTGGGCCAATCGGTGGAGGAGTATTCGGTCTTTTCGGCCGCCTTGTCGTAACGGCCGTATTTGAAGGTCTCGACCATCTGCTCGAAGAGCTTCTCGTCGTCGGCCTTGTTCATTATCTTCTGGCGGAAGAATTCGTCGCCGCCGTGGATGAAGCCGATGCCTTGTCCGAAGAGGGAGAGGGCGGTCAGGCTCGTGCAAGCCTGCATGACGAACTCGTTGGAGCCGTCTTTCCACTTGGCGGGAGCGTTCTTGTTCCAGAGGTAGTTGATCTGGTCGTAGAGGGTGTAGTTGTCGTGGCAAGCCAGATAGTTGACGGTCTGGGTCGGATCCATGACGTAGCCCTCGGGCTGGTTCTTGGCGTAGTTGCGGTTCTGGCCAAGGATCTGGGTTAAGGCGTTATAGACGTTATCGACGTTGCTGCCTTCGGAGATCCAACCATCGCCGGGATAGGGGCTGCCATAGGCGGTGTTGCCCTTGGAGCCGTCGCGTCCGGCGTCGTTGAAGCAGCCGACGCCACTGCCGGCGAGGGCGGAGTAAACAACATCGGTGGTAGAGCCCTTGGCGGGTTTGCCGCCGCCGGGCTCGCCAGTCCAGCCTTCGCCATAGAGGACGATGCTAGGATCGACCTTGTTGACCTCAGCCCTGATGGCGGCCATGGTGTCGGAGTCGATGACGCCCATGAGGTCGAAGCGGAAGCCTTTGACCTTGTATTGCTCGCACCAGAACTTGCAGGAGTCGACGATGAACTTGCGGCTCATCGGGCGGTCGGAACGGATTGCGTTGCCGCAGCCGGAGTAGTCGATTGGGTTGGAATTGGCGTCATACCAGAAGAAGTAACGCGGGCAGACCACATTGAACGCGGATTTGGAAATCGAGGACATGTGGTTGTAGACGACGTCCATGATCGTGCGGATACCGGCTTTGCCGAGTTTGTAGATCATGTTCTTGTATTCCTTGATCCTGGTAGCCGCATCTTCGGGGTTGGTGGAGTAGGCGCCTTCGACGCAGTTGTAGTTCTGCGGGTTGTAGCCCCAGTTATAGCCCGGCTTGATGGAGACGATTTGTTTAGAACCGTCGGGAAGGGTGGTTTCCTTCTGGAGGGTGCGTTCGTCGTTATCCTGGTCGAAGGCCGGTAGGATTTGGACGGCGTTCACGCCGAGTTCCTTGAGGTGGTCGAAGCCGGTGGCGACGCCCTGGTACTTCGTGCCTTCCTCGACGAAGGCGTTGTAGGTGCCGCGTGGGGTGGCTTCCTCGCCTTGCTTGGTGGAGATCCAGCTGTCGTCGGCGGTGAAATCGCGAACGTGGACCTCGTAGGCGGTTAGTTCATTCGGTTTGACCGCGGGGAATTGGAGGGTGTCCCAGCCTTCGGGGTTGGTCTCGTTCCAATCGACGATCGCGGACCTTAGGCCGTTGACGCCGCAAGCGGTCGCATAGGGGTCGACGGTCTCGTAGGAACCTTCATTGTAGAAGAGTTCATAGAGGTAGTAACGGTTCTTGAGGTCCCCTTCGATGGAGCCGGCGAAGACGCCGCCCTCCTTCTTCTCTAACCAAGCGGTGATATAGGGGAAGTCGTGGAGAAGCGCGGCCGCTTCGGGATCAGCGGTATAGGCCGCGGGGGTGCCATAGAGGTAGATCTTGACCCTGACGCGGGTGGAGGTCGGGGCCCAAACACGGAACTCGGTCTTCTCGGGGCTGTATTTCACGCCGAGGTCGTTGCCGCTATAGGTGTATTTGCTGGCGAACTTCGCGGTGTCGTAGAGTTTGTCAAAGGTCGCGACTTTCTTCTTGACCTTGGCCATATTGGAGGAGAAGACGGTCGAAAGACGATAGGTCTTCTGCGGGTCGATCTCGGTTCCACTAGGCAAATTGATGGTGAATTCGGCGGCCTTGGGCTCGGCTTCCAGGAGCTTGTAGGTCTCGGCGAATTCCTCGCGTTCCTTGGCGTCCATCTTGCCTTTGGCGATTTCGGCGAAATAGGTGTCGTCGAAGCAATAGAGCTTATAAGAGGCGACGGGGCCGGAGCCTACGGCGCTAAAGGACTTCCAGTCCGCGTTGGCGGTGAAGGCCTTCATGGAGTCGCCTAGGGCATCGGTCTTATCGGCGTAGGTTTCGATCGCGTTGCCTTCGCCAGGGCAGGCATACACGGACATGACCTTCTTGCCGCCTTCTTCCGAGACGGAGGAGGCAAAGTCGGCGAATTTGACCGCGATGTCGGCGGATTGGCCAGCCCAACTGCCGGGATTCTTGATGATGAAGGAGATATGGTCCGTGACGAAACCGGCGTATTCGGGACTTGTGAGGTCCATGTCGTAATAGACGCCGTTATTCTTGGTGCCGTCGAGCCAATCGCCGGTCCATTCGCATTCCTTGCCATCGACGCCATCGCACCAAACGTAGACGCGTTTGTTCTTCTCGGTGCCCGTGTCGTTATGGAAATAGATGCGGACGATGCCAGAGAATCCTTTGGCCTCCTCGTCGCCGCCGGAATCACCACTGCTATCGGAGGTGCTGCCACCTCCACCACCGCCGCCACCGCCACCGGTCGAATCGGTGGAAACCGGGGGAGCGTCGGTTGAGCTCGGGCTCGGGGCCACGGAAGAGCCTGCCGGTTGCTGGCCGCACGCGGCCAAAACTAGCAGAGAAAGGGGTATAAGAAATGCCTTTTTCGCTTTCATATTGGATTTCTCCTTTGGATTATTCTAATCCCTAAACCTACTTTTGGATAGAAAGATATGCCGTGGCGTAGGGCGCCAAGGTCAGCGTTTTGCCCGATAGGCTCGTGGCGTTCGTGCAAAGGGTGCTATCGAGGGCCATTGCCTGGGAGAGGTTGATCTTTACGGTTTCCTCGAAGACCGAGTGGATGAGGACGGTCTTTTCGCCGTTATAGTTGACCTCAAAGGCAATGAAGGGCGCGGCTTTGGGGCTAAGGTTCACGAAACTGCCCTTTTGGATTTCGGGGTGGGCTTTGCGGAAGGCGATGACCTTCTTGTACCAGGAGGTGATGCTATTAGCGTCTTTGATCGCCTCGAGGGCGCCTAGAGGAGTCTGCCTGCCCGAATAGTCGGCCGCGGATTCCTTTTTGCAACGGGCGCTGTCCTTGCTCGCGTCGGCGACCCACTGCATCGGGAGCCTCCTATTGCCATCTGTGGGCGAATTCTGGCGGACGCCGAGTAACTCGATTTCCTCGCCATAGTAGATATAGGGATTGCCGGGGGTCAGCAGATAGGTGGCGGCAACGGCCCTGATCCTTTCCTCACTCTTGGCCTGCTGGGCCCAGCGGTCCTGGTCGTGGTTGGAGACGAAGAAGGACGGGAGGACCTTCCCACTAGATTGCTGGAGGCAGCCTTGCATCAGGGTCTGCGCGGTCGAGCCGAAGCGGTTGCCGTTGCCCATGTTCTGGGCGACGATTGGGTTTTGGCTCACCGAGGAGACCGAATTGGTGAAGGCGAAGACGGACATGCCCGATTTGGTCATGTTGGCGAGGCTTGCTTCGTCGTTAAGCCAATACTCGGCGATGAGGGAGACGTCGGCCTTCTTGGCCCTGGCGGTCGCGGCTAGATAGGTCGCGTAGGCCACGTTTTTGGCCTCATCGTTGAGCGCGTAATAAGCGACACCGTCGAAACGGAAGCCCGCGACTCCCCTATCGAGCCAGAAATCCATGATTTCCTTATGCTTTGCCTTGGCGGTCGCTGATTCGATGTCGAATTCGGGCATCTGGGTGTCGAAGTTGCATTCGTAATAGACGTCCTTGCCCCCATAGCTCACGGAGGCGGACTTCTTTTGGTTGAACCTCGCGTCATAGGGGTCATAGGAAAGGACATAGAGGTCCTTCAGGGAGGACGAGGAGGTGTTGTTGTTGACGAAATCCTCCACCGCCGTCGAGAAGAGGGGGTTGTCCTTGCCCGAATGGTTAAGGACCATGTCCATGATGATGCCGATGCCCTTTTCCTTGGCCTTCGCCACAAGCGAATCGAAATCGTTCATCGTCCCGAAGTCCGGATCGACAGCGAAATAGTTCCTGACGTTGTATTTGTGGTAGGTGGACGAGGGATGGATCGGGGTGAGCCAGATGTTCTCGACGCCGAGTTCCTTCAGATAATCGAGTTTGCCCTCGATTCCCTTGAGATCGCCGATGCCATCGCCGTTAGAGTCGGCGAAGGAATAGACGAAGACCTCGTAGTTGACCCCGGTGTTGCCACCCCCGACATAGGGGATCGCCGCGGAGGGGTTAGAAAGAAGCTCGTAGATTTCGGGTTCTTCCGAAGAGGAAGCCTGACTCGAGGAGGCGGGGCTTTGTCCACCACCACCGCAGGCGGTAAGGGCCAAAAGGGAGGCGATTAGAAGCAGTTTCTTTTTCATAGGGAACTCCTTGTTTGAAGAAAGGGGGTCACGAGGACCCCCTTGAAGGTAAAGGGATGGGATTAGCCTTTGACCGCGCCGCCGGTAACGCCGCCGACGTAGTTCTTCTGCATGGCCATGAAGAGAATGGAGGTCGGGATCGCGATGATGACGGCACCAGCGCAGAACTGGCCCCAGTACATACGACGGTCCTGGAGCTGGCCCGCGTTGAGCATCTTGTAGAGGATGAGCGGGAGGGTCCAGTTGTCCTTGTTCGTGTTAAGAGGCCCTAGCATGTAGTTGGCCGTGATGTATTCGGCCCAGGGCGACATGAACGCGGTGAGGATGGTGTAGGTGATGATCGGCTTGGACAGAGGCATCGTGATCTTGTAGAAGATTTGGAAGCGGGTCGCGCCGTCGATCATGGCCGCCTCGTCGATCTGCTTGGAGATCGTGTCGAAGAAGCCTTTGGAGATGTAGTAACCCATGCCGGCGCCGCCGGAATAGATGAAGATGAGGAGCCAGATGTTCTTCTGGAAGTCGAATACCTTGTAGAAGAGGGCGTATAGGACGACCAAGCCAAGGAAGCCAGGGAACATGCCCATAATCATGATGAGTTTCATCATGAAGGTCCTGCCTTTGAAGCGGAGCCTCGAGAAGGCGTAGGAGGTCATGAGGGTCAACAAGGTCGAGATGACGGCGCAGAAGGCCGCGATGATGACGGTGTTGAGGAAGCCGCCGAGGTAGAACTGTCCGTTGTTGACATAGCCGAAGAAGTTATAGGCGGAACTTTCGACGATGCCGTTGGCGGAATAGTAGAGGTTGGAGAACAGGAAGCGATAGTTACCGAAGGCACCTAAGGTGTAATCGAAGACCATGATCCTGCCGTTATACCAAACGCCTTGGCCCTGGACGACCTGCCAGTCCCAGATCTCGGGGATCCATTTGCCCATGGAGTAGTCGCCGTTTTCACCGGTGAACGACTGCAAGACGATCCAGAGAATCGGAGCAATCCAGGCAAGGGCCATAACGGTGAGGATGATGTAGACCACCACGTCGGCGACGATGCGGCGGGTCTTTTGAGAAGCGTGGTGCTTCTTCTTTTCCGGCATAGCGGAATTGACAACCATTTCAGCCATTATTGGAAAGCCTCCTCATTCTGGGTGGAGCCCATTCTCGAGTACATGATGAGCGAGAAGAAGGCGCAGATCGCGAACACGAGGATACCGATGACCGAGCCTAGGGCGTACTGGTGGGTATTCGAGTTGACCGTGATCTTAAACAAATAGGTGATAAGCAAGTCGGTGTAACCTGCGTTGACGTCGAGGACGCCCATCTCGGAGGGGGTAGGACCGCCTCCGGTAAGGAAGAAGATGACGTTGAAGTTGTTGATGTTGCCGATGAAGCTCGTTAATAGCGAAGGACCGGTGACAAAGAGGATGTAAGGCATCGTGATCTTCCAGAACTGGGTCCAGGGGTTCGCGCCGTCGATCGAAGCGGACTCATAGAGGTCCTCCGGGATATTCAGCAAGATGCCTGAGGTGGAGAGCATGGTGTACGGGATACCGATCCAAACGTTGACGAGGATCAAGCAGATCTTGGCGGATAGGCCTTGGTTGGCGGGGTCATTGAGCCACCATGTGTCGAGCGGGACCGTGTCGGGGTTCGCCGCGTGAGCCATCATGTTGATCGGGCCGCCGGGACCAAGGATCTTGGACATGGCGAGCAACGTGACGAATTGCGGGATGGCGATCGAGATGACGAAGAAGGTACGATAGACGGACTTGAACTTGATGCTCTTCTTGTTAATGAGCAGCGCCAAGACGATACCGAGAATGTAGTTCGTGAAGGTCGCGAAGATCGCCCAGACGATGGTCCATCCAAGGATATAGAGGAAGGTTTGGCCGACAAGGTTGCCGCCGGCACCACCACCGAACATCTGCTCCCAGGCCGCCATAGTCCAGGGGAAGTTACCATAGGTAGCCGCCTTGTCGGTGTAACCGGTGAAGGCGACAACGATGGAGACGAGCAGCGGCATGACGGAGGTAATCATCGCACCGAGGACCGGGAGGGCCAAGACGGTGACCGCGAACTTCTCGTCGGCGTACTGCTTCATCTTCTTCTTGAAGTGCATGGGCTGGCCATGGAAGGGATAGGTTTCGAAACGCTCGACGATATCGGCGTGCCTTTCGGCCCTCTTGGAAAGGAATTCCTTGATCTTGCCTTCGTCATCGCCAAAGGCCTTCTGGGCGTAGGCGATGTCCCCATAGAGGGCTTCGGCGTCGAACCTGGAGATGTGCTTGCCGTTGACCATGGATTCAAGGAAGTTCTTCTTGCCCTGCCCATAGATCGGCATGACCTCTTCAAAGGAGAGGTAGAGCCTTTCGGTCTCATGCACGCCTTCCTTGAGTTCCTTGGAGTTGACGCGGACGAAGTCGTCTAGCTTTTGATGCAAAGAGGAAGCGATGGCCTCGATCTTCTTCTTGGGCTCAAGTTGGGTCTTGGCCTGTTCCTTCACCGCGCGGAGGTAATACTCGGAAGCGGTGACGCCATCCTTATAGGAGCATTCGAACGCGCCGACGACGCGGGAAGCCGCGGACTTCGGGTTGATCTTGCTGCCATGGGGGATGGCCTGGATGCCGTTTTGGACGGAGACCGGGTCTTCGCCATGGATGGCTTGCTCTAGAAGCTCAGGATTGTCCAAGACGCGGAGAAGGGACTCCGAGTCACGGACGACGGAGAGGTAGTCGTTGTATTTGTCGTAGGTATGACGGAAACGGTTGAAGCCGCCGAGGACCTCGTTATGGACCACGTCATATCCGTATTTGGATTTCGGCGGGAGGAACTTCCACTCGAGGAATTTGCCAAAGAGGGAAGACCACTTGCCGTTTTTGATCTTGGTGCGGACCTTGTCGTAGCCGTTATAGAAGCCCTGCTTCATCTTCAAAATGAAAGACTGGAAGCCGTTAAGCGGACGATCCTGGAGATGGTCGAAGGGAACGTAGGAGATGTATTGCGCGGAAAGCTTCGGGAAGCCGTATACCTCGCGTGCGATTCTCCTTATTTCCTTAGGCTTGCGATAAACGAGTTTCTTGTAGGGATTGCCGTTTTTGTCCTTGGCGTCGACGACATCATAGAACTCACCGTATTCGGAGGCGTGCTCGACCGTCTTGATCTGATCGGCGCGGGCCTGCATGAAGCGGAAGTTGTTGTGGATGATGTAGTTGTCGTGGGCGGACTTCATGCCGTTATACCAGACGAAGACATACGCCGCGATGACGATGATCGTCAGGATACCGGAGATGAGGAAGCGGATCGACGAGTTGTTCGGCATTTCGCCGTATTCGTCGGCATTTCCCATCGCGGCCTGCTGCTCTTCGGAGATCATCACGAAGTTGATCAAGGCTTTGACGCCGAAGAGAGCCATGTAGACGATGAAGAGGATCTCGACAGCCAGGAAGACGATGCCGTCCCCTACCTGTCCGCCCTTCATGTTCCTAAGGCCTTGGCAGAAGGTCGACATCTTGACGTATTTGTCGCCTTCCTTGCACATCCGCGCTACGTTGCGGAAGAAATGCCCGATACCAAGAATGACCTTGTAAATGCCGACGAAGAGACCTTTGACGACAATCCAAAGAGTCTTGATGATATCAAGCAGGAATCCAAAGAGGAAAAGTCCCAAGGAGATGAGTTTTTCGACGATTCCATAGCCAAGCGATACATACCATTTCTCCGTCTTATAGGAGGAATCAGCTAGCGCTTTGACACCGGAGAAGTCGATTGACCCATCCGTATGAGCATTTTGCTCTTTGACCTCGGCTACTGCGGCCTGAGGATTTTGTTCTTTTTCTTCCATCGGTTCTCCCTTCCCGATAAATACTCGTAAGCCCCGGGAGGTTGTGACGCCTCCCGGGGGAATTTGCTGAGGTTAAGGCTTTAGGCTTAGCCTTAGTTTTGCTTCATCTGCGCCTGCTGGCAGATCTGCAAAGCAGTCTTGGCAGAAGCGGCGTCGACGATGGTGCCACCCTTGATGGCGGTGCCGAGAGCCTTGGCGGGATCCCAGAAGGTGCCAGAGGAGCCATTGGCCTGAGAAACGGTGTTGCCAGCGTCACCCATGGCGGCTAGGGTCTGGAGCCAGGGGCTGGTCCAGAGGGTCTTCTTGGCGACGACGGTCTTGTTGGAGACGCCTTGGCCAAGTTGGGTCAAACGAGCTTCGGAGACGGCATCAGAGCCCATGAACTTCGCGAACTCGACGGCGACGATCTTCTTCTGTTCGGTGAAGGCGGTAGCCCTCCTCATGCCGAGGGCCTTGTAGCCCTGGAAGCTCTTAAGAGTATAGGAGGTTCCGTCGACGGAGAAGGAAGGAAGCGCGGCGACGTGTAGTTTGTCACCGATGAGCTTCTTCTCGGCTTCGTAGTTGTTCCATTTGATGACGGCGCCAACGCGGCCAGCACCGGCAACGCCCATCTTGTCATCGGCGTCGCTATGGACCCAGGTGGTTCCGGCGTCGGCGACGATCTTGCCGAACGCGCCGACGGCCTTGGCGACCGCGTCAGTGGCGATTTCGGAGTGGAAGACGCCTTCGGCATCGGTGTAGGTCTTGCCGCCAGCGGCCCAGACGGGAGCGAAGGTGTACCAGGAGTTGGTCAGATCGAATCCGAAGACCGCGTTCTTGGCTTTGCAAGCGGCGATGATGCCCTCGAGGGTCTTGGCCTGCTCGTCAGAGACGATATCGCTGTCGTAGGCGAGGATGTAGCCGTTGTCGTTACGGTAGGGAAGGCCATAGACCTGGCCCTTGACGGTGACGGCCTGGACGGCGGTTTCGCCATAGATATCCTTGATCCACTGGAGATCGGAGGCTTTGCCCCAGGAGGTCATGGCGCGGCCATCGACGCAATCAGGGATGTTGTCGTCGGCGATCTCGAAGACGTCGGCGGCGATTTCGGCGTCCTTTGTAAGTTCGCCTTTGACTTCACCTTCGCCGAGGGTGCCGAGCTGGGTGATGTTGCCCTTGTACTCCGGGTGGAGGGTTTTGAAGGCCGCGACCTTTTGGGTGAAGAGGTCGGTGTCGGTGTTCGGGCACCAATAGGTGATGTCGGCACCATTGCTGAGGTCAGCTTTGGCTTCCGAAGAAGAGGCCGGGGCATTGCCACCGCCGCAGGCAGTGAGGCCCATGGCAGCAATCGCTAGACCAAACAGCGCGATTTTTTTGTTGAGCATGAAATTACTTTCTCCTTTCTAAAAATTAGTCGGCGGAAAAAGCTCTGCACGAGTCTAAGACATCCGCCTAGTAATTTTTGATCAACATGCCTATATTCTATGCCTCGCTTTTTCGCGTGTAAATATATAAATTGATAGCGCTTTCCTTCCGAATACATCGAAACTTTTTAATGCTTTAATCGCACCAAAAACCTTCATTTTTGACCCATTTTCTCCAAAGGAAAACGGACCTGTTTTGGGCAAGTCCGTTCCTTTGGTTTCCCTATTTCTTGACGACGATCGCGGTCAGCGGGGCTAGCGGGGTGGCGTTAGTGAGGTCGCCACTGCCGTTGCTCCTAGCGTAGAGCGAGTAGCCAGAGAGGTCGAAGGTTTTACCTTCCGCCTTGGGACCGACGAAGATCGCTTTGTAGGCTTCGGTGCCCTGACCTTTGAACTCAAGGGTGATCGCGTTGTTGTCGACGTCGGCCTGGACCTTGAGGTTCTTGGCCTCGGCAGCCCCTAAATGGAGGCCCGGGCAGCTCTTTTTGAGCTCGATGAGTTTCTTGTAGTAGTCCATCATCTCCGGATGGGCGACCTTCAAGGCGTAATCGAGCTCATTGACCTTATAAGAGGATTTATAGGAGTTATGGTCCCCTCCTTTGGTGCGGAGGAATTCCTCACCCGCCAGCATGAAGAAGGTGCCTTGGGAGAGAGCGGCCACGGATTGGGATAGGAGGGCCATGTTCTTGATGGTGGTTTCGTCAGTGAACCTACCGGTAGCCACGTAGCGGTCGTAGAGAGTGTAGTTATCGTGGCAAGTCACGTAGGAGACGCTCTTGTCGGGGTCGATTTGGGTGGCCGAGATTCCGCCCTTGAGGCCGTTGACGATCGCTTGGACGTCCTTATCGGAAGCAAAGCCATCGGTCCAGGCCAGATCGCCGGCGCCAGCCATACCGCCTGCGATGAGGCCATCCCTGATCTTGTCGTTGAACGCGCCGAAGCCGACGAATTCGCCGATGTTGTCCTGCTTGGCCTGGTATTGCGGGGACAAGCCGGAATCGCCGCCGGTCCAGGGCTCGCCATAGACAGCAATGGACGGATTGATGGCCTTTAGTTTGGCGGTGAGATCATTCATGGTGTCGATATCATGGAGGGCCATTAGGTCGAAACGGAAGCCGCCGAGCTTATACTCCTTTGCCCAGAAGGCGGTCGAATCCTTCATGAACTTGGCGAACATCGCCCTGTCGGAGGCGGTTTCGTTGCCGCATCCAGATCCGTTATAAAGGGAGCCATTGGGCTGCACCCTGAAGTAGTAGCCGGGGACGAGGGCCTCGAAGTTGCTGCCAGAGGCGTCGTTAACGTGGTTATAGACGACGTCCATGATGACGTTGATGCCCGCCTCGTGATAGGCGGCGACGACCTTCTTGAATTCCTTGATCCTCGCGTAGCCATCGTAGGGATCGCTAGAATAGGAACCTTCGAGGACGTTGTAGTTAAGCGGGTTGTAGCCCCAGTTGAAGGAGGTATTGACCTCGTCGTTTTCCTGGTCGAAGATCGGGACGAACTGGACGGCGTTAACCCCGAGTTCCTTGATGTGGTCGAAGCCGGTGGCAACGCCCTGATACTTGGTGTTTTTCTCGCAAAGCCCGAGGAATTTCTTGGAATTGGCCGCGGTTCCGCCCCAAGTGGAGGAGGAAGTGACGTCGGCCACGTGGGTCTCGTAGACGGTGAGGGCCTTCCTATCGATTTGAAGCGGGCTCACCTCGTTCCAGCCTTCGGGGTTGGTCTTGGAGAAATCGACGATCATGCCCCTCTTGCCGTTGACACCGGCGGATTTGGCGTAGGGATCCACCACTTCGACGCCATTGGGGTGCGCCGAGTTCTTGACGAAGTAGGTGTAGTATTTGCCTTCCAAATCCCCATTGGCGGTCGCGGTGAAAACGCCCTTCTCGCCTTTGGTCATGGCTACGGCTTGGTAGGTATCGCTGCCTTTGACGGCATCCACCGCTTTCGGGGTGCCGTTATCGTAGATCCTAAGTTCGATGGAACTCGAGACGGGGCTCCAGACCTTGAAGGTGGTCGAACCCTCACTATAGATGGCGCCGAGTTCGCCGTCATAGAGATAGGCGTTTTTGAACTCGTCCGTGTCATAAAGGGCGCCCGGATTGACCTTGACAGAGACCTTTTCGCCGTTTTCTAGGGTGATCGCTGCGTTATAGGTGTGGGAAACGTCGGCGGGCGAGGATAGCTCGGCACGGGCCGAAGCCTTGTCGGCGGAGACGGTCGCTTTGCAAAGCTCGAGTTCGCCGTCCATGATCGCGACTTCCTTCATCGGCTCGTCGGCGGTTACGAGAACCGTGGAGGAGTTATGGAATTTCGCGTTGGCGGAAACTTTCGCCGGGGGTTCGTCGTAGGCGGCCTCGTCGCCGGATTTGAGATATAGGTTGTAGATCTTGTCGGTTCCGCCTTCTAGGTCCTTAGGCGCGATGAAGCGGTTGCCATCGGGGTCCTTGGAGTCCCAGGTGCCCTTGGTTTTGACGATATAGCCGAATTTGAGGTTCTCGATGTCGTTGCCATATTTGGAAAGGGGGATCTGCACGATTCCGCCATAGTCGTCCTGGGCGACGAAGGAATACTCGGATCCCTCTTTGCCGTCCAGCCAGACCCACATGGCCCAGTTGCGGTACTTGCCGTCCTTGCGGTAATAATGCAAGCGCAATTCCCCTACCGAATCGACTAAAGGGGTCGGGGCAGGCAAGGGCTCTTCGCTTTTGCTGCTGCTAGGGGCGGGTTCCGGGGAGGAGGAAGCGGGTTGTTCCCCGCAAGAGAATAGGAGGCAGGTCGCCATGGCCATGCCGAAAAGGATCTTCTTTCGTTTCATGTGTGCTCCTTTGTGGGTGTGCATCCGCTCTTAATTATAGATAAGGAAAAAGGAAAGGGCATTGGAAATCGCCCCCCTACCCTCATCTAGAAAAAAGAAACCCCCACGTGGGGGGTGATCTTTAGCAATTCTTGCTTAGGCTTTGACGGCGTAGACGGAGACGCGCTTGCCAGAACGGCCGACGCGCTCGAACTTGACGACGCCGGAGATGGTGGCGAAGAGGGTGTCGTCGCCGCCCTTCATGACGTTGTTGCCCGGCTGGACCTTGGTGCCCCTCTGACGATAGAGGATGCTGCCGGCGGTGACGATTTCGCCATCGCTGGCCTTGGCACCGAGCCTACGGCCCGCGGAATCACGGCCGTTCTTGGTGGAGCCTACGCCCTTTTTGGAAGCGAAGAACTGAATATCGAGAATGAATTTCATTGGCTTAGTTCCTTTCTTTGATTTCGATGGTCCCTCTGGTTTTGGGGGACTGCTCAATGGTCTTGAGCTGGATGATCATGGTCTCCAATACGGTCTGGTCGTGTTCGGAGATCGGCCCTTTGGCCTCCAGGTGGATGTGCCCTTCCTCGGACATATCGACCTCGAAGTTCTCCGCCCCGTCATCCAGGGCGTTCAATGAACCGATTGCGATGGCCGACACCGCGGCGCACACGAGGTCCTTGCCATAAGGCCCGGACTCGGCGTGGCCCTTGATGTCGATGGACTCAAGTCCCTTGCCTTTGTATACGACGTTGACCTTGACCATGGCGATTAGGCGTTGATCGTCTTCACGACGAGGCAGGTATAAGGCTGACGGTGGCCGATGGTCTTGCGCTCATTGGCTTTGGCCTTGTACTTGTAGACGCGGATCTTCTTGCCAAGGCCCTGCTTTTCGACTTTGCAGACGACGGAAGCGCCTTTGACGTAGGGAGCGCCCACTTTGGTGGATTCGCCGCCCACGAAGAGGACCTTCTCGAGTTTGATCTCGTCACCGGCCTTCGCCTCGATCTTCTCGACGAAGATCTTGGAGCCTTCCTCGACCTTGACCTGCTTTCCGCCGGTCTCGATGATAGCGTACATGTCTTTTCCTCCTTTGGTTTGTGCTTTGCTGATGACTCGCTAGGAAGGCGTGGGATGCCCCAACTTAGTGGCCTTTTTTATGCGGTTGCGCGCCCAAAGCGAGGCGACAACGGGGTTATCTTATGCCTTTCTTTTAGAAAAGGGAAGGATTTTGTTTCCCGGCAGGAAAAAAGAAAGCGCCCACCGCTAGGGTTGGACGCTTAGTGAGTGTTCGCTCGATCAATAATAGGCGACTTCGATCGGATCCACAAAAGTGAGGTTATGGGCCAAGACGAAGCCGGTCATGCTTACTCGCGATGATCGCCGCAGACACACTTGCCTTCACCGTCGAATTCGTGGAAGGCGAAGATGCCTTTAGCGGCTTCCTTCTCGAATTCCGGGGAGGAGGCCTCGAGGATTTTGCCGTCGAGACTATACACGTGATAAGAGTCGTGGACCGAATTCACGGAATAACTGTCGACGAGCACGTATTCATGGCAATGCTCGCATGTCAAACGATAGGCTTCGTTCTCCTTGGACACGCTGATGTCGTGCAGGGGCATCTCGAACTCGTAAGTGGTTTCGCCACAATCGTCGCAGACGAACTTCACGTCATAGACGCAAGAAAACCTAATTTGCAAACGGGTG
>DKRQ01000025.1 GCA_002472275.1 Caryophanales bacterium UBA7278
AATGCTTATCTTTTGGTCTTTGGTTCGGAATAGTGTAGTGCTGGCGGTCTATCTCTTGTTTTCGGTTGCTTGCTTCCTTACCGTACATGAGCATTTCTCGAGGGGTTCAAACGGATGGTGGACGCAATTGAACCTACCGCGATTCTCGTCTACGGGTTTGTCACCGAATCCAACATTGAGGAAATGCTTGGTTACGCGATGGAGAAGGGCGTCAGGATTGTGGCCCCCCATTCCAAGATCGACCGTTACAAAGAGGATGGTGCCGTATATGGGATCCGGTAGTAAGTTTCATGGCGGGCTTTCGACTAGAGGTGGTTCTCAAGATGCGGCTGCCGACAGCAAAACTGTTGGCAGATCTCTCGCTAATAATGCACTGATCAAAGAGCTTCAAGCCAAAGGGGCGAGGATTAATGTCAAAGATACCCTTTTCATCACCAAAGATAAAACAGGGATGATTGTATGGCTTGAGAAAGGAAACGCCAAAGGAGGATTGCAGCATATCCTTGACGGAAATGGGAAAACCCCTGGCCATGCCGCCGATTTCAAAAAAGCCTTTGGCGTGTCAAGACAAAACGTTCCAACTTACATCAAGCAAGTCGTTAAGAACGGAAAACTTGTGTCGAACAAGACCATTTCCGTAGGTGGAGGGAGATTAGGGTACGAACGCGTCTATTATTACAACGGAAGGTATCATCTCGTCACGGGTGTTGGCACAAATGGTTTCATCGTCAGCGCCTATCCTGTTAAATTGAAGAAGTGAAAGGAGAAGCACTATGTACACCATAAAGATTATGAACGAATTCCTGCATGGGGCGATATGGGTCTATGAAGATGGAATCCCTTCCTCTTGGGACAAAATTGACGCCGACCCCACCCTCTCTGATCTCAATCGCCAAACTATGGAGTTATACGCATCCTATTTCGAATTTGATACGAATGGAGAATCCTATACGTACAACGAGAGTTTGGAAAGGCAAACCAAAGGGGAAATGCTCTCCTTGATTAGAAAAATCAAAGAACGTCTCCACGAACTCAATAACGGTGATTTTGAGGTCGAAGATTACGAGACCGAACGACTTATGAACCTTTGATTTGATTCCCGCAACCAAATCAAAGACGCATCAGAACCATTTCTTGGGTCTGGTGCGTTCTTTTCGATGCAAAACAAACTTTCGCGCCTCGTTTCCCGAAAAAAGAAGGGCTTTTTGCATGCCTTTTCAGGCGAATAGATGGAACAGCACGTCGTTATGAAGCGGTCCCGTGCGGAAGGTCTTGGAGACGAGTTTGAGGCCATCAAGGAGCCCTTGGTCTCCCCTGCCCTTCGTGGGCACGCCGCCTTGGATTAGGACGGAGTCAGGCTGGAGAACGATTTTGATGGGATTCGAGGATTTCTCCTGTCCCCTATGAAAGTCGACGATCGCCTGGCGGAAGCTAGGGGAGCTGCGCCCAAACATCGTCTTCTCCTTGGGGAAGAAGGAATCATAAACCTCCTCCAGTTCCTTGCTTGGCTTAGGGAAACTAAGTGTATAGGAAAGGGAGCCGAATACCTTGGACCAGGTGAGTTTGATGGTGACCGGCCCCGCGCTTGTTTTGAAGGACAAAGCGATCTTGTCGTCGAAAAACCCGTGCTTATACGAATCGACCTCGACCCCCGCTTTTTCAAGGTAGAGATAACTAAGCGGCAGCTTCTTCCGCATGGGGTTTCTCTTCCTTGGGCCCGAACTTCCTTAATAGGTAATCCTTATAGAGGAAATTAGAGATGACGTCATAGACAACGACGGAAAGGAGGAAGGCGAAGAGGACGTCGGTCGCGTTATGGGCGCCCCTGAGGATCCTGGAGAAGGCCACGACGGCTCCAACAACATAGACGCAGATGCGGAAGATGAGTCCGAAGTTCTTCTTGCTTTGAAGCTTCGGGAAGATCGCGGGGAGATAGGTGAGGGTCAATAGGCCCACGAAGTTCATCGTGTGGCCGCTAGGGAAGCTATAGAATTCCTCGGCTTCCCATTTGGCTACGCCAAGTTTTGCCATCACCGCGGTGATCTCATCCTGCGTGATGGTGTGACCGCCGAGGACAGAGCCGACCTGATAGTTCTTAAACGAGGTGAAGAACTGCGGATGGGTGAAGGGCAGCCAATAGGCGGAGACGTCGGAGATGATGCCGACCTCCTGCATCGCCACGAGGGTGCGATACCTAGGACGGAGCCAAATCATCTTGAGGGCCTGCATCAAGAGCACGTCGATCGCGAAGACCGAGACCACGAAGATGCCAAATAGGAAAGCCTGCCTGCGCTGCTCTTTCTTCACGAGGTACGTAAGGCCTGCCCCACCGGCGAAATAGACGAGGCCTAAGCCGATCATACCGAGGGTGGTTTTGATTTTGTTTGGGTCCCCCATGACGCGGTTAAGCAGTTTCGTCGTGTGCCTGCCCGCGTAGACGGCTAGTCCCGCGGCGACGAGGCAAAAGCCGACGGTCAGGGCGATATTGACCCATTTCTTGGAGACGGTTGGGTGGTTGCGGCCGATGAGGACCAGGGCGAAGATGCCTAGGATGAACAAAGGCACCTCGGCGCCGGCCTCGATGATCCTGCCGATCGCGTTGGAACCGTTATAGACGCTCTGAGTGATCTTGAAATCGAAGAAGGCCGCGATCGCGAAGAGGGCGACCAAGGCACCGTAGACGATAAAGCGTTCGATTTTCTTCATATCCTTCATTTCCTTTCTAGGTCGAAGAGCTCGGGATGGAACCGGAGTTCGTCCTTTTCGGTGATTTTCCGTATTGCTTTCGCGGGCACGCCATAGGCGAGTGTGTTGTCCGGGATGTCATGGGTGACGAGGCTGCCCGCCCCGATGACGGAGTTTTCCCCAATGTGGACGCCACCTAGGACGGTGACCCCTTCCCCTAGCCATACGCCATCGCCGATGCTGATGGGTTTGCCGTATTCTAGGTCGGTGATTCCGATCTTGGGGTCGAGGAAACACATCCTTTCCTTGGCGACGAGGGGGTGTTCGGCGGTGCACAGGGTGACGTTAGGCCCCATGAAGACGTTCTTGCCGAGTTTCACCGGGCAGACGTCGAGGACCGTGAGGTTCCAATTCGCGTAGCATCCCTCCCCCATCTCGATGTTGGTCCCGTAGTCGCAAAGGAAGGGACCCCTAAGGAAAGCGTTAGGATGGATATTTGGGGCGAGTTTTGCGAGGATTTCCCTTCTTTTTGGGTCGCTAGGGAGGGTGTGATTGAAGGCAAAACAAAGGTCTTCGGCCTTTTCCCTGGCCCTAAGGAGTTCGGGGTCGTTGCAGCTATAGAGCTTGCCCCCTAGCATCAGCTCGCGTTCGCTTTTTGCCATATATGGGCAAATTATAGCAAATCGCTTGCATGAATTCCGTTTCATTTTCACTTACCCTTATATCGATAAGGAACTCACCAAATGAAAGACCGATTCGAAGAAATCATCATCAAGGACAATTTCTACCAATCCTCCTCCTTCTTCCCGATGCCGCTTACCCTCATCGGAACCCTGAACGAGGACAAGACCCTCACAAGCTTTGGCTCCTATTCGCTTATCTTCCCCTATTACATCGCGGGGAAGCAATATTACGCGATGGTGCTAGAATGCCGAAACACCTCCAACACCGCCAAAGGGATATTGAGGCACGGCAAATGCACGATCAACTTCCTGCCCTACTCCAAGAAGAACTTCGCCCAGCACGTCGCCTGCGGCTTCCCTGGCGACACCCCCGAGGAGAAGATGAAGGACTTCCGCTTCCACCCCGTGGATTCCTTCTCCTCCAAGGAAAGCAAGGAACCCTGCCCCAAGATCCTAGAAGAGGCCCTCCAGGTCTTCGAATGCACCTGGATGAAGGAACTCGATCACGCGGAAAACGACCAAGTCCTCGACGAATACGAAGGCCCCTACCACGACTTCAACGGCATCACCTCGAAGTTCGGGGCCCACTTCATCCTCCGCATCGACAAGATCCTCGTGAAACCTTTCTATAAGGAAGCGATCGTCGAAGGGGCCACCCGTTCCAACTTCTGCCCCCTGCCCACCAACTGGGGCTACCGCGATTCCAAATACTTCTGGTGCAGCGATTTTGCTAAGCCGCACGCGATCGGCATCCCTGACCGCGAGGTCGACCTTTCCTCCATCCAATACGCGGCCAAAAGGCTCAACACCGATGTCACCTTCACTGACGACGCCCTCAAGACCATCGTGAAGGTCCCCCGCCCCTTCCTCAAACTCGTCCTCCAAGGCTGCGTCAAATGGGCGGAGGAAAACGGGGTGAAGGTCATCACCGAGAAGGAGATGAAGATCATCGCCGACAAGCGTTCCGCCGAGAAAAAGAAAAAGAAGAAATAAACTAGCCAAACCAGAAGAAAAGGCTCATTGAGCCTTTTCGTTTAGTCAAATAGGGATGGATAATACAGTTCCTCAATTTCGGCCCGAGTCATTGCCGTCACCGTTTTCAGTTCTTCCACAAACAGAGGACTGCATAATTCAAGTCCAATTCCATAAAGGTCTTTATGGGCGCGCTCGACTTGTTCGAAGGAAACGGGATTCCCAAGATGGGACAATTCCGCGACCATGTGAATCACGTCGTCCAGGTCGCCACTAGTTGGTCGATTGGACCTCATTTTCATGGCAATCAAGTAAGGGTCGGGAAGGGAATAGACATTCAGTAACCCATCAGAAAATGATTTGTATAATGTCATCTTATCCGCAAGCTTAGCCGAAAAAGAGGGCGTTCCGACGAACTCATCGTTAATCCAATCTTCTGGAAGATTCTCCGCTTTGCCTATTTCCTCCGCCGCGCGCAGAAAAGGTCCCGTTTTAGGGAAAAGCGCGTCTATGTCTAGGGTAGAAACGCGATAGAGGAACCGAGTGATGATGGCCGCTCCTCCCACGAGCATAAGCGAAACCCTCTCCGTGCCTCCTAGTTCGGCATACTTTTCCGAGAGCAAATTGAAAATATGATCGAGATTCTCTTTGTTTATGGTTTGCTTACGCAACGTCACGGACATCAACCTCGATGATATTGTATTTTGCAAAGTCTGGCATAGCAATTCGTCCCATCGCCTTTTCCGCCTCCGTTATGGAAGGGAACATGTTCGATTTCCCGCCGACGAAAAACGGATTGTCGAGTTTTTTGCGTCGCAACGCATTGAAACGTTTGTCATATACGGGTTTGCCGTTAACCAAGCAAAGGTGATCGATCAGGGCCAAAAGATACAAAGCCTTGGCGAGTTCCCCGTTTTTGTTCCAATAGTCGATATCGCGTTTGCGAATGACCTCCGAAACGAACTTGTTGTCCCCGACCCTTTTTAGTTCATGCAGGGTGTTGCTGCGGAAATAGCGGAAAGGGACGTTGTCTTTGTGGGACAAGGCCAGCAATTCGGTGGGCTCGATTTTCAAAACCTTTGCTATGGCACAGGCCTTTTCTAAGGAAAGGTTTTTGGTGGCGGTCTTTCCGGTGCATAGATCGGCCACGCAGGAATAAGGAACCCCCGCTTCTTTTGCAAGGGCATAAGCGCTGATTTCTTTTTTGGTCAGGAGCTCTTTGAATTCCATGTCATTATTATAACGGAATTCCGTTACTATTGGTCAATGAAAACCCCGCCATTTTTTGCAAGCGGGGCTAGTGTTTAGTCCTTCAGCGCGGTGACGATGCGGAGGATGGCGGCCGGGATGAGCAACCCGATGCCAATGTAAGATAGAACCATCGGGAGGGTCGCCATGGGGCGATCGAGGAGGGCGAAGGTCGAGACCGCGAATATCCCGATCAGCGCGGCGAAGAAGGAGAGGAAGATCCCGCAGGCCCCGAGGGTGACCCTGCGCGTGATGGCCACGAGTTTAAGAGAGGCCAGGAAATCGGCCAGGAAGAGAACCCCGACGACGATGAGGCCGATGGTCGGTACCAAGTGGTCCGCGTCGGGAACGGAGAACCCCAGATGGGTGGTGAGCGCATTCCAAAGTTCGGGCGCTCCGACCGGTTTGGCGGCGACGCCCACGTAGATGGCGCCTGCCGCGCAGGCGGCCGCACCGAGGGTAAGTACAATGGCGATGATTGCGATTAACATAGTTTTGTCCCCCTTGCCAATGCGATTGAATTATTTCCTATTCTCTAAGAAAGGCAAATACCCTTTGCCATACCACTACCACCAATGGGAGTGGTAGTAGTCGCGCCAAGCGCCGACGGCGAAGACCAAAAAGCCCACGCCGGTGATGATCATGAAGACTTGGTTGAAAACGTTGGCGATGCCACCGTTAAGGGCATCCGACCTCGCGCACCCAGTGATATACCCGATGATCATGAGTAGCCCGACGGCGCCCCCGTATACCGAGAAAATCCTACGCGGGATGAGGAGCGGCACATCGTCCTCGTCTTTGACTTTCATCACGATCACGATGATCGAAAACACGATCAAGGCGAGGAAAGGTACCAGGATGACGAAATAGAAGGCGGGGTTCGTCAAAGCCGCGACGAAACCGGACCACATGTCATTGCCATTCGATTTGCCAAAGAGGAACGCGGCCGTATCGTTCGCGGTCGTATCCGCCATGTTGCCGGTGATCAAAACGCCGATAAAGGCAAGGATCGCGATTACGGAACCGATAACGATCAGCATGCGAATACCCCCAAATTCGTCGCAAAACCCTAGTTTTTTAGTATTTGAAGTTGATGGCGGTCCTTATGGCCGTACCGGCGAACATGAGAGGGAAGGAAGCGTAGATGAGGATCGAAGGAACGAGCTCGATGGGACGCGGCAAGAAAGAATAGACCATCAAAAGGAAGCCCGCCAAAGCGACGTTGACAAGCGCGATGATGATCCAAACCACGCCAGAGCCAACCTTGCGTAAACGGGCGACGACGTTCAAAGCGGCAAGGAATTCGACGAGGAAGAGCACGCCGACGACGATGAGGCCGATAGTCGGGACAAGATGATCCGCGTCCATCACGCCGAACCCGAGTTTCCCGATGAAGTTGTTCCAATAGGCGACCAAGTCGATCGGAAGAGAAATCCCCGAGGCGAAATGGATGCTCAACATACCGCAGATGATACCCGCGATGGAGAGGAAATTGCCAATCAAAGCCGCAACAATCATAAATATACCCCCTGTTTATCGCCTTATTATCCAACATGGAAGCGCGAAAGAAAAGCCACGACGACCGCCGTGGCTAACTTGCCTTAAGAACGAATCACTTATACCAGCAGAGGCTTCTTAGAACCCACGCAACGGCTTCGAGGGGCAGGGAGATGTAGATGAGGATGGCCGGGACGAGCTCGATGGGTTTAGGCAACGCGCAATAGATCGTGAGAAGAAAGCCGGATACCGCAAGCCCGACAAGAGCGAAGAGGATGACCACCACCCCCATCAGGACCTGACGGAAACGGGCGATGAGTTTGAGAGCGCCGAAGAACTCGACGAGGAAGAGGATAATGAAGACGATGAGGCCGATGGTCGGGACCAAATGGGCCGCGTCGGGAACCCCGAAGCCGAGATTCGAAACGAAGGCCTGCCAATAGGCCGGGAAATCAATCGGGAAGGAAAGCCCCGAAGCAAAATGGACGGCGAGGGATCCGAGTCCCAAAGCGGTGACGAACAGGATGTTTCCAATCCAGGCGACGACTTTCATATATAAACCCCCTTGTTTATTTACTTGATTATCCTTCGTCTCCAGGCAAAAGAAAAGCCACGACGAATGACCGTGGCTTCCTTGCTTTCGGGCTATTAGAACTTACGGTTCGCGAAGGCCTTGACGCCGAGGAATTCGGCATCTTCGCCAAGCTCTTCTTCGATACGGAGGAGCTGGTTGTACTTGGCCATACGGTCGGTACGGGAGGCGGAACCGGTCTTGATCTGGCCGGCGTTGACCGCGACGGCGAGGTCGGCGATGGTCGCGTCCTCGGTTTCACCGGAACGGTGGGAGACCATGCAGGTGTAACCGTTGCTCTGGGCGAGGCGGATCGCGTCGAGGGTCTCGGTCAAGGTGCCGATCTGGTTGACCTTGATGAGGATGGAGTTGGCAATGCCCTTGACGATGCCCTCGCGGAGGATGGCGGGGTTGGTGACGAAGAGGTCGTCGCCGACGAGCTGGACCTTGTCGCCGAGCTTCTCGGTGAGTTTCTTCCAGCCTTCCCAGTCGGATTCGGCGAGGCCGTCCTCGATGGTGATGATGGCGGGATATTCCTTAACCATCCTCTCGAGGTAGCGGATCATCTGATCGGTGGTCTTCTTGCCTTCCTTGGACTTGACGAGGTTGTAGACGCCATCGCCTTCGTAGAATTCGGAGGAAGCGACGTCCATGCCGAGGAAGATCTGCTCACCGAGCTTGTAGCCGGCCTTCTCGACGGCTTCGGCGATGAGGGCGAGCGGCTCTTTGTTGCCCTTCTTGCAGGAGGGGGCGAATCCACCTTCGTCGCCGACGCCGGTCTCATAGCCATGCGCTTTGACGACCTTTTGGAGGGTGTGGAAGATCTCGGTGCCGGCGCGGAGAGCTTCGCGGAAGGAATCGAAACCGGCGGGGATGATGAAGAATTCCTGGAAGTCGACGGAGGACTGCGCGTGGGCGCCGCCGTTGATGACGTTCATGCAGGGGGTCGGGATGACCTTGCCGTTGGTGCCGCCGATGTAGCGGTATAGCGGCATGTGGAGCGACTCGGCCGCGGCACGGGCGACGGCGAGGGATACGCCTAGAAGGGCGTTGGCGCCCAAGTTGGACTTGAAGGGGGTGCCATCGAGTTTGAGCATGGCCCTGTCGATGCCGAGCTGATCGGTGACTTCCATGCCTTCGACGACCGGTGCTAGTTTTTCGTTGACGTTGGCGACGGCCTTGAGGACGCCTTTGCCGAGGTAACGGCCTTTGTCGCCGTCCCTGAGTTCGAGGGCTTCCCTCTCACCGGTGGACGCGCCGGAAGGGACGATGGCCCTGGCTTTGATGCCGTTATCGAGGGTGACCTCGACTTCGACGGTCGGATTGCCACGGCTGTCGAGAACCTCGCGACCATGGACTTTCGTAATTTTTGCCATTTATGTTTTCTCCTTAAATTGGCGAACTGCTGACATGATAGCGCATGTAGGTGCGGTATGGGCAATAAAATGCACCGAAAAATCGATTTTTAGGGAAAACGGGTCCAAAAATGGGGTCAAAAAACGGGTTCGCGTTGCTTCGGACCCGTTTTTTGTTGCTTTTTTGGCTCAGTCGGCCAGTTTGATGCCGAGTTTTGCCTCGGCCGCGGAAAGGAAGCGGCGAATCCTCTCGACGGGGGCGTCGTACTTCATGGCGACGTTTTTGGTGTCGCCAGCGGTGTGGACCCCCACCACCTCTCCTTTATCGTTGAAGGTCGGGCAGCCCGAGTTGCCACCCATGGTGTTGGCGGTGTTCATCATCATCTCGCGTTTGACGCCGCCGACGCTAGCGATGATCCTGCTTTCGTCCGCGACGATGCCCTGCATGATGCATGTGCCCTCGTTTTGGGTGTTGCCCACGGAGAAGATGGCTTCGCCCGTCTCGGCGTTCTTCTTCGCGATTTTGGCGGGTTTTAGGCACCTTTTTGAGGCCTTCACCAAGGCCAGGTCGTGGTCGGCGTCATAGTAAAGGAGGGTGACCGGGAAATAGTTGCCGCCTTTATAACGGGCCTCGAGCTTGCAATCGTCATGGTGCTTCCCCTTATTGCCCTCTTGATAGGGCTTGCCGTCGAGGACGCAATGGCTGCAGGTGAGGATCACCTCAGGGGTGATGTAGAAGCCGGAGGAACCGGTCGTATAGCCCTTTTTGGTCACGAGCCATTTCCTTAGTTCCAAGGTGCATTCCTTGGCGATCTTGAAGATTTCGGCGCCGTCTTTGGGGGCGTTTTCGTCTTTGACGGGCGGCTTTGGCTTCGGCTTAGGGGTAGGAAGGATGCTCGGCGTCGACTTCTCTTGCTTTTGGAAGGTGGCCCCGCACATCCTGCAGGAATAGAAATCCCCGGATTCGTCATGGAAGGAAAAGGAAGCGACCGAACCGCAATTAGGGCAAGTCGCCGTCGGGGCGGAATCGCCTTGGCTTTGGCTAGGGGCAGGCGTTTCAAAAGAACGGGACGAGGCTTTCTCCTCCCCCAAAACGTGGCCGCAGGTCGCGCACTGCTTCCCCTTGCTCGATTCTAGGAACAAACGGCCCCCGCAAACGGGGCAGACCGATGGTTTGCTTTTCATATGCGAATCCCCCTGATATCGCTAATTCTAGTTCGAAGGCGTCGAATTGTCATCCGCCTCGGCGGGGACTTCCGCGAATTCCTCTTCCTTTTGGAAGCGGAGCCATGCCTTCTCGCGTTTGCCGGCGAGGCCGAGGACGCCGATGACGCCCATCCTGATTGCGATGTAGAGGCAATAGAGAGACAGGATGACGGCCAAGACGATCGCGGTGATCCTGAAGCCCTCCATGTGGGCCTTGACGGCGACGATCGCGAAGGTCTGGGCGATCGTGTAGATCGAAAGGAGGATGTCGATGAAGGCGTTCGTTAACGCCGCCGGGTCGCCCTTCTTCCTGGCTTTGAAGTAATGGTAGGCGCCAAGGCCGAGTTTGATGACGGACCATGGGACGAAGATGCCGAAGACGATGAAGACGGTGTAGGCCACCTCGCCCATCCTCTCGAATGCACGCCTGCCAAAGACGATGCATAGGACCGCGTAGGCGGCGAAGAACACCGCGGCGAGCAAGATGATGACGTGCTCCCTTTTGAAGATGCGCCTTTTGTCGGTCTTCCCTCTTTTCTTGACCGCGGTCACCCCGAAGTAGATGAGCAGCCTCGTCAAAAGGACGACGAAGTAGAGGAAGGCGATCGGCGCATACGCTTCCGGCGCGGCGAAAAGGGACACCGCCGCCAAGACGAACATGAGGAACAAAGAGAAGATCCCGATCCAAAACGGCACGTCGTAATGTTCCAACATCTCCTTGCTTTGATGGGCGTTCAGCCGCAAATCGATGACCTTGTCCTCCTTGCCCGCATAATGGTTGGAAATCGCGATGAACAGGGATTGCAAAAGCACGATGATGCCCACCCCTATCTCCAGCACGGTCATCATTAGGAAGAAATCGCTGAAACCGGCGAAGGAACTGCCACCCTCGTAGATGATGGAGACGTCCATGTCGCTCGTCTTCCAGATCGAAATCACGTAGTAATTGAGGATGATGAAGGAAAGCGACATCAAAATGTAGCTATGGTTCCTAAAAGGAAGGTAGCCCGTGTCGCCCTTTTTCATAGCAAGGTGAAGCCAAACGACCGCCCAACCCCTGGCCAAAATAAGCACCACGGTCATGCCCATGTTGAAGAAATAGAGCCAATCCCGCGGGGCTTGGGGGAAAATCGTCGAAAGCGAAAGGACGGAGAAGGCCACGATCGGGTTCACCGCGAATTCGTACCTAGCAAAATAGGTTGCCATCTTGGAAGGCGGTATCTTGTCGATCTTGACGAGGGCCAGGATGAGGCAAATCGCCTCGCCTAGATTTGCCAAAGCAAAGAGGCAGAACGAGAGTCCGTTCCAGCCTAGAAAGCCCGGATAAAACCATTCCAGGAAATAAAAGGGAACCGACGCCAAAAGCAGGACGATCATCGCCACGAAGAACGGTTTGGCTTTGATGGGTCCCTGAAATTGCATGCGCTTATTTTACGCATGCACACAAGCGAGGCAACCCTAAATTTGGCGACAACGGAAACGCTTGAATAGGCCCCGACGTAGCGCGGCCCGAATTTCTGGACGGGCGCGGACCTCATAGGAAGCGCATTTATGCGGGTGTATTCGCATGCGAAAAAGTGCTTGCGAGGGTGCGGGGTAAGAAAAAGGCCAAATGGCCTTTCCCTTATTTTCGTTCTTCTTCCAATATCGCCGAGCGGAGGAGGTAATCCACGTTGGCGGTTTGGTCGCCCACGTAGAAGAAGGAGAGTTCGACCTTCCGATTCTTCCCGTCTTTGGCCTTGATGTTGAAGACGTGGCTGAAGTCTTTCTTCGCCGCGGCGTTTTCCCGGCTTTCCTCCATGAAGGACGCCAGTTCCTTTTTGGCGGAGACGCGCTTGGCGAAGCGGCCATCGTTCATCTCGGCCTGCAGCTGTTCGGGGGTGAGCCCGAAGACGTCCGCCAAGCCATGGGAGGCGACGTGATAACGCCACTTGCCATCGATGTTCTTGATGAAGATCAGGTTGTCTTTGCTGTATTTGGCGATGAGCCCCATCTCGTCGCCGAGGTCGGCCAGCATCGTCTCGTTGGACGCCGAGCCATAGAAGCGTTCCCCGTCTTCCTTCTTGCCGATGTGGTAGAAGCGCATCTTATAGGAGGAGAGGGTGCCATCGGTCTTGTGGAAATGGAGGATTTCCTCGGAGCCGCCGAGCTTGTTCTCCATCGCCCTTTTTAGGGCGGCGAAGATCTTGGGCAGGTCCTCGGGGGGCAGGAAGCGTTCGATGTTTTCTAGCCTTTCCTGAAAATCGGGAACGTTGACCGATTCGTAGAATTGCTGGTTGTAACGGACGATGTCGACGTGCTCGCCATGCCATGAATAGATGGCGACGGCGCCGATAACGTTGTTGAGCATCGTGTCGCTATAGACGTTCTTGTCGAGGAACTCGCGGATGCGGAACTGCTCGTTGAGTTTGACCGTGAAGCCGCGCAGATCGAGTTTGGATTCGTCGAGGGCGAGTTCCTGCATCTTCTCTAACGGCATCGGGCGGTAGAAATAGAAGCCTTGGGCGTAACGGCAGCCAAGGTCCGCCAAGAAGGTGGCCTGTTCCTTGGTCTCGACGCCTTCCACGATGATGGGGAGGCCGATGAGCTTGGTCATGTGGACGACCGATTCGACGATGTGGATGCCCCTTTCGTAGTCCTGGCCCTTCAGGCGGAGGAATTGCGCGTCGAGTTTGATCGCGTCCACCTCGAGGGTGCCGAGCATGTTCAAGGAGGAATAGCCGGAGCCAAAGTCGTCCATGAAGACCTTGAACCCGTCCTTGCGGAGCCTCTTGACGATGTCGGCGATCAGGGAGGTGATCTCGATATAGGCCGACTCCGTGATCTCGATCTTCACGAGGTTATGGGGTAACTCGTATTTCTCGGTGAGTTCGTGGAAATGGCTTGGGATGTCGAGGGTGAAGATGTCGGCGCGGGAGACGTTGACGGACACCGGAACGGCCTTATGGCCGGCCTTGATCCAATCCGAAACGGCGGAGAAGACCTTCTCCCATAGGGCCTTGTCGAGGTCGACGATGAAGCCGTATTTCTCAAGAATCGGGATGTATTCCGCCGGGGAGACGATGGTCCCGTCCTTTTTGATCCAACGGGCCAAAGACTCGCAGCCGGCGATTTTGCCGTTAGAGATGCGGCACTGGGGTTGGAGGTAGAACGTGAATTCGTCGTTCTTCATGGCCGTCATGAACTCGGAGAGGATGCGGTAATCCTCCTCCTGGTCGGAACGGAGGCTCGAATCGAAGACGGCAATGCGGTTGCGGATGTCCTTTTTGGCACGGGAGAGGGCGATGTTGGCCCTATCGTAGGCGTCGACGACGTGCATGCCCTTCTCGATCTTGGCGACGCCGAAAGCGGGCATGAAGCCGACCGAGAGTTCGAAGGAGACGATGATGGCGCGCACCTGCTCGAATAGGTGGTTGATATTCTCTATCGAATAAGGGGCCAGGAAGACGAAGTCATCGGAGCCGAAGTAGCCGCCGACCAGGTTATATTTGGCTTCGGCTTCGGAAAGGATCGCGCCGATCTTTGCCAAAACCAGGTCGCCGGTCTCCCTGCCGAACCACTCGTCGAAGAACTTGAAGTGCTCGATGTCGAAGGAGATGATGCACCAGTCGACGTCGGGCCTGTTGTTGACCGCGTCTTGGGCGTGCTGGAAGAAGGATTCTTCGCGCAAGAGGCCGGTCATGGAGTCGCGCTCGTGGGAGATGACCTCGGCCACCTCGAATTCCCTGCCCTCCTCGCGGACCTTGAGGTTATGGATGTCGAAGACGTAGATGCGGAAAGAGTTCGGGGGGATTTCGTTCTCCTCGCCGGCGATGACGACCTGCTCGACGTAACGGTATTCGCCGTCTTGGAGGCGATAACGGAAATGGGCGAAGTCGAAATTGGGGATTTTGCCTTTGGCAAGTCTATCGAGGAACCTCTCGGGGTTCATAAGCCTCTCATAGGTTTCGCGGTCGTCTGGATGGACGATGTGCTCCGCGGCGAAGGCGACGAGTTCATTGTAGGAGACCTCGAAGTCGGGAAGCGCGTATTTGCCCTCGGTGTGGTAGAACCTCTTGAAGGTGTCGTGGACGAGGTCGACCTCGATGATTTCGTCGGCCGAGGAATTGTTGAGGTATTCGATGAGGGAGCAATCCTTGTTCCGATAGAAGACCTCGTAGATTTCGCTCCTGGCTCCGCCCTTAGGATTATTGACGGTCTTGAGCTTCCTTTTGCGGATGTACATCGCCTCGTCGGCGCGCATGAAGACGGCGCGGAGGGTGTTGTCCTCCCCTTTCCTATAATCGGCGAGGCCGGTCGCGATGACCGGGCCGCCCTTGACGAGGTTTTGGTCGATTTCGGCGTTGAAGGCGTCCAAGGCCTCGAAACGGGTCTCGTAGGCCTCGCCCCTAAGGAAGACGACGAACTCGTCGCCGCCATAACGGAAGACGACCGATTTGGGGAAATGCTTCTTGATGAGGGCGCAGCTATTGGCCAAGCAATGGTCGCCCGCCTCATGGCCCTCGGTGTCGTTGATGACCTTTAGGTCGTTCACGTCGAAGACGATGAGGGCGAATTGATCCGATTTCCCCTCGCGGATGAGGGCGTCGGTCGCGACTTCGTTCTCGACGTAGGCGTGCTTGTTCTTCGCGCCGGTGAGGGGGTCGGAATAAGCCAAAATCTTTGCAGAACCGAGCTCTTCTTTTCTTTTTTCGTCGAGGGCCTGGGCGTCTTTGAGGGCGAGTTCGTATTCCTCTTTCTCGGAGGAGATGAGGAAGTTGCGGATCAAGACGATTTCGATGATGAGCCCCATCGCATAGAGGGGGTGCAGGGGCGAGGCGAGTTGGGCGGCGTTGGCGATCCCCATGACGAGGCCGGAGAAGCCGACGGTGAGGTAGCGGGTGAGTTGGGCGCCCGAGGCGCGTCCCGTGTGGAGGAAGGCGTAGAGCGAGGTGGCGATGAAAAGGATGAGCTGCGTCCCGAGGAGGATGTACCTTCCCGCGGCCGGCACATAGGTGCTTTTGTCGTAGCTGAAAAGGATCGGTTGGAAGAAGTTCGTGATGATCGCGGCGGATCCGGCGAGGAAGAAGGCGAGGCTAACGAGGAGGAGGACGCGGCTCGCCACGGTTTTCTGTCCGAGGTAGAGGACGACGAAATGGGTCCAAAGGAAGACGCTCATCCCCATCAAGAGGAAGTAGAAGGCCGTGTCGACATAGGCCGCCATCGAAAGGCCGGTCCATTGAAAGATGCCCCATAGCACGTCGGAAACGAGGTAAAGGGTCGTGATAAAGAGGAAGAAGCGGTAGGAACGGGCCGCTTTCATCGAGTCCCAGCCCTTGCGCTTCCAAAGGATGTCACCGTTGATGATGAGGTTGACCAGGATGCCTATGATGCCGATGAGGGAGTAATACATAAAAGACGTGAAGCGACGGACTTCTAGAACGCTATTCTACGAGCAAAGCGCGCATTTGTCATCGCAGGAAGCGCCCACGCCATGCGAGAAGGACGAAAACCTAAGTTTTTACCACCTTTCTTTTTCGCGAATTTAGGTCCAATATAATAGCGCTTTGACGGAGACAGCCCTGCGGCCCATAGGCCGAAAGGTACCACTCCCGAGCCCTCAGGGAAATAACCTGAGCGTACCCCGCGTTAAGGGAACCAGAGTGCGGAGCCCGTAGTGGCTTCGAAGTAAGGTGGTACCGCGTCTATTAGGCGTCCTTATGATGAGGACGCTTTTGTTTATTTAAGGAGGCAAAAAGATGAACGTACTCTACCTAGGCAAGCAATTCGAGATCGCCGAAGGGGCGAACGGCTTTGACGTCGCCAAAGCCGTCGATCCCGAGAAGAAGAACAAGGCCCTTGCCTATAAAATCGGCGAACATATCTATGATATGAACGTCAAGCTCGAAGGGGACTCCGAACTCTCCTTCGTCATGCCCGACTCCCCTGAGGGATTCGAGATCATGAACCATTCCTGCTCCCATTTGATGGCGCAGGCCCTGAGCCACCTCTACCCCGGCTGCCACTTCGGCTACGGCCCGGCCATCGAGGAAGGCTTCTACTACGACGTCGACTTCGGCGACAAAGTCATCACCGACAAGGACTTCCCCGCCATCGAGGCCGAGATGAAGAAGATCTCGAAGGAAGCCATCCCCTATCGCAGGAAAGAAGTGAGCCAGGAGGAAGCCCTCAAGGTTTTCGCGTCCAACCCCTACAAAGTCGAGCACATCAAGGAACTCGAAGGGACCATCTCCCTCTATGAGCAGGGCGATTTCGTCGACCTCTGCCGCGGCCCCCACGTCCCTAACACCTCCTACTTAAAGCACTTCAAGCTCCTCTCCTTGGCGGGCGCCTATTGGAAGGGCGACTCCAAGAGGAAACAGCTCACGAGGATCTACGCGACCTGCTGGCCTAGCGAGGAGGCCCTCAAGAACCACCTCGAGATTCTCGAGAAGAGGAAGGCCAACGACCACCGCAGGCTCGGCAAGGAGCTCGGTTTGTTCATGCTGAGCGACTACGCCCCGGGTATGCCCTTCTTCCTGCCCAAAGGGCAACTCGTCATGAACGAGCTCATCTCCTATTGGAGGAAGATCCACGAGGCCAGGAACTACACGGAGATCACGACCCCCACGATGATGTCCCGTCGACTCTGGGAGACCTCGGGCCATTGGGACCACTACAAGGACAACATGTACACCACAAAGGTCGATGAGGAGGACTACGCGATCAAACCGATGAATTGCCCCGGCTCCATCCTCGTCTACCAAAACGCCCTCCGTTCCTACCGCGACTTGCCCCTTCGTTATGCCGAACTCGGCCACGTGCACCGTCACGAGGCCAGCGGCGCCCTCAACGGTCTATTCCGCGTCCGTGCCTTCACCCAGGACGACGCCCATATCTTCGTCAGGCGCGACCAAATCGGCGACGAGGTCAAGGCCATCATGGCCCTCTTCGACGAGGTCTATGACGTCTTCGGGCTCGACTACCGCATCGTCTTATCCACCCGTCCCGATGATTTCATCGGGGAAATCGCCTTCTGGGATGAGTCCGAGGCCATCTTGGCCAAGGCTTGTGAGGAAAGCGGCCACCCCTTCTCCATCAACGCGGGCGATGGCGCCTTCTACGGCCCGAAGCTCGACTTCAAGCTCAAGGACTCCATGGGCCGTACCTGGCAATGCGGCACGATCCAACTCGACGTCAATTTGCCCCACCGCTTTGGCCTAAGCTACATCGACGAGAAGGGCGAGAAGGTCGAGCCGGTCATGCTCCACCGCGTCGTCTTCGGCTCGGTCGAACGCTTCATCGGCGTCCTCATCGAGAACTACGGCGGCGCCTTCCCCACCTGGCTCGCCCCGGTGCAGGTCAAGGTGCTCCCGGTCAATGAATCGAGCCACGGCGACTACGCCAAAGAGATCCTTGCGATGCTGAAGAAAGAAGGCATCCGCGCCGAACTCGACGACTCCAACGAGAAGCTAGGCTACAGGCTCCGCAACGCCGTCGTGAACAAGATCCCCTATACCCTGGTCATCGGCGACAAGGAGAAGGAAAGCGGATCGGTCACCTACCGCGTCTATGGGCAGCAGGAGCAGATCAGCGTCAAAGCCGAGGAGTTCCTCGCCTTGATCAAACAGAGGATCGAGTCCAAAGCCCGCTTCTAAAAATAGACGGAGGGCCCAAAAACCCTCCGTTTTTCTTTGCCGAAATGTCCCAAGCAGGACAAAGTCCTATAAATAAAAAATAAGGAAATATCAAAATGGCCCTTGCACATCTAGTTTTTGATACTAGAATGGTGTCATGAAGACGCTTAGGACCTACATCATCGGAACCCCGATGGACCTAGTGAAAAGGCATGGCCGCGACATCCTCGACGACCCCCGTTTTCTTGCCCTACGGGAAAACCGCCACCACGGCCACACCACCACTTACGACCACTGCCTCCACGTGACTTTGATCGCTTTACAAATCGCCAAGGAGAAATCCATCAAGGTGGACGTCCGTTCCCTCGTTAGGGGCTGCCTCCTCCACGACTACTATTGCTACGATAACGACCACAAGCCCAAGAAGCACCTGAGGACCCATGGCCAGCTCGCCGCCAAAAACGCGGAACGGGACTTCGGGATCAACGGGGTCGAGCACGACGTCATCTGCAACCACATGTGGCCGATTCACCCCTTCCTCTCCCCCCTTACCAGGGAAGGATGGCTATGCTGCCTCGCCGACAAGATCGCCTCTTGCCGCGAGTACTTCGGAAACACGCTCGAAAAGCAAATGTCCGCGAATTGACGAGGCAAAACCTCGTTTTTTCTTTTAGAATCAGGATATGGAAAAACCCACCTACGAAGAACTCGTCCAAAAACTATCAAGCCACGAAATCGAGGAGGTTTCCTTTGGGATCCCCGGCTATGGGCATTACAAAAACTGCCATATCGGCTGGATCTACGACGAATACCCTAATCTAGGGAAGGCGCCTCGCGCGATTGAGGTGAGGCTCTCCTCCTCGGAACGCTGCCTCTTCTATGGCCCCCTAAAAGGGGGAATGGTCCTCTTCCGCATGAAGGGAAAGGGAAATCTGACCCTGATCGACCTTTGGCCCAAGGCCGAAATATACGAAATCAAATGAAAACCGCGGAATCCCGCGGTCCTTTCAAATATCCTCTGGGTCCTTGTAGTCGGTCGGGGCCACGAAGGTCCTGTTCATGTTCGCCCTCTCCATTTGGAGGATTTTCTTTTGCAGGGGCGTCCCGCCCGGATAGCCTAGGCTCTTCCCTTCGTCGGAGATGACCCTGTGGCATGGGATCAGGATGGGGATTGGGTTGCCTAGCACCGCTTCCTTCGTCTTTTCTAGAGTCGCGGCCTTGCCTAAGGAAGCGGTCAGTTCGCTTAGCTTGACCGTTTTCCCATAGGGAATCTCCTGTATTTTCTTATATACTTTGAGCTCGAAGGCGCTGCCATAGGGGTCGAGGGGCAGATCGAATTGCTTCCTTTGCCCGAAGCAATACTGATTGATTTCGGCGATCGCGTCGTATAGGCGCCCGTCTTCGTGGAAATCGCCATTAGAAAGGCCAACCGCGCCGTAGCGGAGGGCCACGATCGCTTTGCCGTCGGAAACCATGGTGATCTGGCCTAGCGCCGTGTCGTAGACCATATAGGAAAGGCTCATGCCATTAATTTAGGAAATCGCGACGGGCTTCGCAAGGTGTTTATAACGCCATCAGGCAATGCGGGACGAAAAGGCGGTATATGTCCTCGCTGCTTTGGAGCAAAAGAGAGTAGGTCTCTCCTTGGTAGGTCCAGAAGAAGACGAGCCTTTCCTTGTCCATGCCGAATTCGGCCCGAACTTCAGCGGGTTCCTTTTTTGGGTTTTGGGCACGTTTTTCAAGGGGAAGGTCAGGCACCCATAGAACTTATCCGCCTCCGCGAGCTCCCCGAGGAAGGTCCCCCCACGACCCAATTTTCCCTTCTGCTCGAAGACGAAATCGCAAAATGTCGTGAAAACACCCGACTCCGGCGTCAGGGAAGATGTGATCGTCTCCCCGTAATCGTAAAGCGACGTGTTGAAGAAAGCCCCATTATATCGGCTTAGGAGCAAAGGGTCCGCCTCCAAAGCCGGAGCCTTATCGGAAGGATATTCGCCAAAACGGCTGTACGCAGTTAGCGAATCCTTGAGTGCCCATTCTCCGTCCAAGGCGGCGGTGGGTTTAGCCCACATGGGCTCTTGGTAACTCCTGCGATCCTCCAAGGCGCTTTCCGCCAAGGCGACGGAGTTGCCTAACCCCCGATGGAAGGACGCGGCAGTGTTCACGACCCAGGAAACCTGATACCCGTCGTCAAGCCAAGGCAAAGAGAAGCCTAGGGAGGGTGTGGCGGGGTTCTTGGTGAAAACGACCCCGGTTACCTCTTTGTCGACGTAAAAAGCCAATGAAAAGGCTTTGGAAGTTGCGGAACGAACGTAAATCCTAAAGGTTGAGGATCTGCTGAAATAGCTCGAAAAGGAATCGATGTCCTCCGTTTTTTTGCAACGGTATTTGGCGAACATCTCCCCAAAATAACTCTGGGGGCACGGCATAAGGGTCCATTTCGAATCGGCATCCCCCTTAACGGTAACTAGCAGGTTTTCGTTCTGAAGCCCCAATTTCGACCACGGCAGATTGGTTTCGGTTTCGAAGGAATATCCGAAAGTGCCGGTATTGAACTCTATGTCAACGGGGCTTCCATCGGGTGCACCGCAGGAAGCGCAAAAGGGCAAAGCCAAGGCCAAAAGAGAGATCCGGATTATACGGGAGGGATGTCTAGGTTCAATTCGGTAATGTAATAGCATTGGTTTCATCTCCATCCGCGCAAGGTGTTATAACGCCATCAGACAATGCGGCACGAAGAGGCGGTATATGTCCTCGTTGTTTGGGAGCAACAAGGAATAGGTCTCCCCTTGGTAGGTCCAGAAGAAGACGAGCCTTTCCTTGTCCATGCAGATGGTCAGGGTCAACGCGGATATCACCCCGTCCGCGTTCTCGGAATAGCGGAGCCGCCCATAGGTTTTTTCGGAGGGGGCCAGCCCCTTGAAGAACACCCCTCCTTGGCCAAGGGTTCCTTTTTGATTGCCAAGGTAATTGAAAAAGGCGGATTCCCCTTCGCCGGAAAGCGGGGCGTCTTTGTTGTAGAACGTCGTTAAGGCCGTGTTGAAATAGGCGCCGTTATATCGGCTGAGGGTCAACGGGTCCTTCGTCAAAACCGGCGTCAGGGTTTTGACTTTCTCGCCGAGGTCGGATCGCTTTGCGACCGCGTCGACCAATCCGATCTTCTCGGGAAAGGTGCCGCTTGGCTCGGGGTGTTCTTCCTCGGTGTATACCCGCCTGGTCGAATCGGGGTATTTCCCATCCATGTCGGCGGAGAGGATCTTCCTTTCCAAGGACCGATGCAGGGATTCGGGGGTGTCCACCAACCACGACTCCTCTTTTTCGACCCCTCCCGTGGAAAAGGAATAGGTAATCCCCGAAATCTCGTAATCGACATAGAAGACGATTGACCCATCCTCCGTGGAAGACGACGCCCGATAAGAGGAGGCTCGGGAGAAGTATTTGCCAAAACGGTCGATGTCTTCGGCTTTCAGGCAAGGGCAATTCCAAAAGGATTCTCCGAAATCCGAACCGTCTATCTTTGCCATGGAAAACCCTACGGAGGAATCCGGATACGGCTTGACGGTGATATAGGTCTCTTCTGAAGAATGGATTTCCTTCCACGTCGAGCCAATGACTTTGGAGAATGATTCGGACAACGGTCCATCGGCGAAATCGAAATCAATCGAAACGCCTTTCTTCTCGCCGCAGGAAACGCATAAAAAAGCAATTAAGGCTAGGCAGGAGAAAGCTTTGGGTTCGAGGTTCAAATGAAAGGATCGACTTCGGTTACGTAATGGCATTGGTTGCACCTCCACCCGGGGATATATTGCGGAGAAAGCGGATTTTTTGAATGGCCAAGTTCCCCTGCGGGTCTGCATAAGTGCAATATAGCACGCGATAAAGAAAGCAAAACAAAAACATAACGGACGCCATCGCCCGGCGCACAAAGGAAAAATCCCGAATAACGGGGAAAATGACTGACACATTTTATATATCAAAATATGCATCTAACTGTTTTAAGCCGTTATTAATTTGGGTATAATTAACCTATGGCGAAGCAACTTGAACCATATAAGTGCGCATTTTCCCTGTCTAACGAGATACTCACCAAGGCAGTCGGCCTTTCCTTCAAGCTCGGCGAGCTTTCCTTATCCAATATCGGTAAAGCCACGGACGAAGACGCGGCCATGGGTATCAAATACCTTTTGGAGGCGGAGAACGTTTCCATCTCACCCTCGCAACTAAAGGGGCTCAAGGCCGGTGGCGATGTGCCTAGCCATCCCCTCGCGACTTCTTTATGCGCTCTGGCCAGAAGCCTCCCCCACACCGACCCCTATGACAAATCCTTCCTCGTCAAATTCGAGGAGGCCGTTTGGAAGGAAGGCGTGCCCCATAGGCTAAGCAGGCGCGTGCCTGATTATCCCTATTCCATCCCAATGCACGCCCGCATCGACGATTTGATCGGCGGCCTTTTCTCCTTCGCCAAAGCCGGCAAAGGGAAGGTCCATCCTCTCGTTTTGTCTTCCCTTCTCTATTTCGAAATCCTCGCGATCGCCCCCTATAGCGAATATAACCGCGTGCTTGCCGGCTTGCTCTTCAAGGCGGTTTTAGGCAGTTATCAACCGGTTTTCTATAGGGTCTGCCTCGAAAAGCTGATCCTTCAGCAAAAGGAAAAGCTGGATGCCTCGATCGCCGCTTCGGTCGAAAAAGGCGATACCTCGCCCTTCGTTTTGTTCATGCTTGGCCTTTTGGAGACCGGCGTGAATTCCTTGTTCCACAGGTCCCTCCAATCGGAGAAGGCCGAATCCCCGCTCGTGCAGAAGATGCTTTCCAAAATGGAAAGCGGCAAGTTCTATTCCTCGGCGGAGCTTTGCGCCCTGCTAGGCTTAAAGAGCAGGCTTGGCCTCCAGAAGAACTACCTCCGTCCCGCCCTGGCTTCCAAAGCCATCGAGATGTCGAATCCCCTATCCCCCACCGATAGGACCCAGCGTTACCGCAGGAGGGAAAACTGATGCAGCCTTTGACCCTCCTCGTGATTACCTTAGGGGCCATCCTAGGGTTTGGAATGCTTTGTTTTCCCTTCATTAGAAAACTGCCAAAACCCATGCAATTCCTCGTCAAATCCGCCTTATTTTTGATTTATGTGGCCGGATTCGTATCCTTGGTCCTCTTCATGAGGCAGGTCTACGCGGAACTTGACGTGGGGCTCGCCACGGGGGCCGCGTGCCTAATCGGGGTGGCCGTCGGCTGCTTGCTCGTGCCCTGCCTATTCACGGCGAAGGCAATCATCGTCTACGTCTTCATGCCTTTGTTCCTCGTCACCTTCGTCCTCTTCATGGTGTGCATGATCTTCCTCTCCAAAAAGGTCATGCAGCCCGAGGCCTTCGCGTCATCCTCGTCCCTTGCTTCCTTGCTATGAGAGTCCAGAGCTTCCTGCACCAAAGCGATTCCCGTTATTGCTACGCGATAAGCGATACGGGCGTTAAGGTGCGTTTAGGCGTGGATAAGGCCGAGCACTTGTCCAAGGTTTATTGCGTTTACGGTGAGGACTATAGATTCGGCAAGGACCACCGCGAAATCGAGATGAAGGTCGCCATCGAGGATGCCTACTACCGTTATTACGAAGTAATCCTCGAAGCCCCTAGGCCCTCTTTCCTCTACGTCTTCCGCGTCTATGACGAGAAAGGCGAGGACTATTACTTCTCCGAGACCGGACTAAGCAAAGGCTACATCCACGACCTCTCCTTTATCTCCGCCTTTCAAATCGACGCGGAGAACGAGGCGGACTACGTGAAGGTTCCCCCTTCTTGGGAAGGGAGGGTTTTCTATAACATCTTCCCCGAGAGGTTCGCTCACGGCTCGGTGCCTCTTCCCAAAACGCACGTCAACGCGCCCTGGGACACTAAGAAACTTAATGGGAGACCCTACGTCTTCCTCGGCGGCGACCTATATGGAATCAAGGAAAAACTCCCCTATTTGAAATCCCTAGGCGTCGGGGCGATTTACCTCAACCCGATCTGCCTTTCCCCAAGCAACCACAAATACGACATCGTCGATTATTTTCAGGTCGATCCCCGTTTCGGCGGAAACGAGGCTTTTAGGGAACTCGCCTCCGAAGCCCATGCCATTGGCATGAAGGTCATTTTGGATATGGTTTTCAACCATACTTCGAGCGATCACCCCTTCTTCAAGGACTGCCTCGAAAAAGGCAAGGAAAGCCCCTATTACGATTGGTATTTCATCTATGGGGACAAGCCTAGCCTATGGAAGAGGAACTACCGTACCTTCGCCGCGGTGAACCACATGCCTAAGCTAAATACCTCCAATCCCAAGGTCATCGATTACCTCATCTTAGTTGGGAAACACTGGGTCAAAGAAGGCGCGGACGGCTTCCGCCTCGACGTCTCCCAAGGTGTTTCCCACGCCTTCTGGATCCGCTTCAAGATCGCCCTGAAGGAAATCAAGCCCGATATCCTCCTACTAGGAGAGAACTGGCTTAACGCCGAATCCTATCTTGGGCCCGATCAACTGGACGGAGTCATGGACTACCCCTTCCTTGGCATCATGTCGGGCTACGCCTTAAGGCAGAAAAGCGCTTTGGATACCGTCTACGCGCTTAACGCGTCCCTAGTGAAATACAAGCAAGGCAACAACGCGATGATGCTGCGTCTAGTCTCTAGCCACGACATCCAGCGTTTCTTCACCCTTTGCAAGAAGGACAAAGGGGCCTACATGTGCTGCTACGCGATCCTATATTTCTTCTATGGCTTCCCGATGGTCTATTATGGCGACGAGATCCTCATGGAGGGAGGCAACGACCCCGATTGCCGTAGGGGAATGGATTGGAAAGAGGGCAACTTCAAAACCATCGAGTTCCAAACCTTCCAAAAACTAGGGCAAATCCGTCAGGAAGACGCCCTAAAAAGCGGGGATATCCATATCGAGGAAAAAGAGGGAATGGTCGTCATTTCCCGTAAAAAAGACCGCAAAACCTTCACGCTTTTCACAAATCTATCGGGGAAAAGCAAGCAAATCCCATCCCCCAACATCCTTTTTGGCTACCGCCTCGTCGCGGGACAAGTCGCCGAGGGCGGATTCGCGGTGGTTATGGAAACAGATTGACCGCAACTCGTCTCGTTTGAATCATTCCCGTTGACATCGGTTCCCGATTCCCTACAATCATTGGCGATCGAATAGAGGAGCGCTACGGAATAGTAGCCAGGCCCCATTAGGCAAAACGGGACCCGGTGAAAGGTATGAGCGCCGAAACCCCCATCCTTGCCTAGGGATGCTGAGTTGGGACTTAAGGGAACACCTTATGGACTCTCCCGGACAAAAGGTTCGGGTTGGCACTATTGATGCAGTAGCGGCCCTTCTGGGACCTGATCGCATTGGTATGACCTTCGATCAGGCACAGGAGGTTTTCTTTTATGAAAACAAGGAACAAGGGCGCTATGCTCATCCTCGCCATGGCGGGGTCGCTTCTCACTTCATGCGGAGGTGGGAAAGCCGAAGACAAGATCCGCATCGGACTAGAATGCGCTTATGCGCCATTTAATTGGTCCACCAAGCAGCAAAGCGATACGACGCTTCCCATCGCTAACCACCCCGGCACCTATGCCGACGGCTACGACATCCAAATCGCCAAAAGGATCGAGAAGGAGACCGGCAAGAAGGTCGAGATCGTGCAGACGCAATGGGAATCCCTCATCACCGATTTGCAGATGAACTCGATCGACGTCATCATCGCCGGCATGACCGACACCGCCGAGAGGAGGAAGCAGATCGCCTTCACCTCGGAATACTACCGCAGCGAGCTCGTTTTAATCGTGACCGCCTCTAGCGCCCCCGAAGGCGATGAGCCACTCGACGCCACCGAATTCGGCGCCTTCATTAACGGCAAAAACGTCGTTTCCCAGGTGGCCACCGTCACCAATGACGTCATAGACGTCTTCGCCTCCGATTATGGGGCGAAGCACGTCAATCCCGTCGCGACCTTCGCCCTGGCGGCCCAAGACGTCGTCAACGGCTCGGCCTTCGCGATGACCGCCGAACTCCCGGTCGCCCGTTCGATCGTGAGCCAATTCGATGACCTCGAGATCGTCCATATCGATCAGGCGATCCTTGGGGAGACCCAGGCCGAACTAGGCGTCTCCATCGGGGTCAGGAAAGCCGACACCGAGCTGATGAACAAGCTGAACGATGTCCTCGCCAAGATTTCGACCGAGGAACGCGTTTCGATCATGGAGGGGGCGGTTTCCCGTTCCGCCGGCATAGAATGAACCTCGGCGACGACATCGCCAATCTTTTGACCAACTACTGGAGGGAGTTCCTGCTTGGCTTAGCGGGGACTCTCCTTCTTTCGGTCGTCGGCACGGGGGTTGGCTTGTTCCTAGGCGTTTTCCTTGCCTTAGGCAAGAGGATGAAGCCGCGTCCTAGCGACAATCCCTTCCAAAAGATCGGCAAAAGGGTCCTGAGGGGGCTCTCCTCCGCCTATAGCGCGGTCATCAGGGGCACCCCGATGATGGTCCAGGCGATTCTATTCAAATACGGGTGCATGGCCATGGGGGTCAACTGGAATAACATCCTCCCCGGCATCGACGTCTTCAACGGCTGGATGGTCGCGGGCCTCATCGTCATCACCCTCAACACGACCGCCTATATGTGCGAAGTCGTGCTTTCGGGCCTTAACGGCGTCGACAAGGGACAGGAAGAAGGCGCGAGGTCGCTTGGCCTAAGTTCCTCGCAGACCCTATGGTCCGTCGTCTTGCCCCAGGCCTTAAGGAACGCGATCCCGACGATCGGCAACGAATGGATCGTCAACATCAAGGACTCCAGCGTCCTTAACGTCATCGGCGTCGCCGAGCTCTACTTCGAGGCCTATATGGCGGCCAATAGCACCTACGCCTTCATGGCCTCCTACCTCATCATCGCGGTCATCTACTTGCTTTTGACCCTAGGCAGCAACCTGATCCTCAAACTCGTCGGCATCAAGCTCGAGGGCAAGAGGATCTTCCGCTTCAGCCATAGGAAGGGGGTGGCGGCATGAGCCTACTGGAGGTAAACCACATCAGCAAACGCTTCGACGACGAAGTCGTCCTCGCCGACGTTTCCTTCACTTTGGATAAGGGCGATTGCCTGACGATCCTAGGCAATTCCGGCTCGGGCAAGTCGACTTGCCTTAGGTGCATCAACCTCTTAGAAAGGCCTGACGCCGGGGAAATCATCCTCGACGGGCAGAACATCCTCGCCCCCAAAACCGACGAGAACAAGGTCAGGGCCAGGGTCAACATGGTCTTCCAATCCTTCAACCTCTTCAACAACATGTCCGTCCTCGCTAACTGCGTTCTCGCGCAGCGCAAGGTCCTAAAAAGAGGGAAGAGGGAAGCCGAGGAAATCGCTAGGAAAAACCTCTCCAAAGTCGGCTTATTGGAAAAAGCCGACGCCTTCCCCGCCTCCTTGTCGGGCGGGCAAAAGCAAAGGGTCGCCATCGCCAGATCCCTTTGCATGAACCCCGAGATTCTCCTCTTCGATGAGCCGACGAGCGCCCTCGACCCCATGATGGTCGCGGAGGTTTGTAACGTCATGGCAAATCTAAGGGAAGAGGGGGTCACCATGATCCTCGTCACCCACCAACTCGACTTCGCCAGGAAGATATCGTCAAAGACGATGTTCCTCCATAAGGGCATCGTGGACATGCTGGGGCCCACCGAGGAGGTCTTCTCCAAGCCTAGCCCCCATTTCCGCGACTTCATCAAGGTGGAAGGCCACTAACGCACATACGCAAAACAAATGCTTGCATTGGTCATCCAAACGAGTATAGTTACCTCGTCGATACAAGTAGAAAGCAGTCTCCCCGACTCGCCAGATCCTCCTCGAGGGTTGGCAAATGACTAACTTGGCCACAAAGCTAAAGCAAGTTATAAGCCGGGACCAGAGTGCCCGGCTTATTTGACAAATACGGAGGAACACAGCTATCCCAAACTTCAATCAGAACGACCGTCGTCGTCCCCAGAAAAGATTCGACCCCATCAACGAGAACATCCGTTATCCGGAAGTCATGGTCATCGGTCCCAACGGTGACAACCTCGGCCGCATGAGCTCAAGGGCCGCCAACGAACTCGCCATGAGTTATGGCCTCGACCTCTATTGCGTCGCCCCGCAAGCCCAACCCCCTGTCTGCAAAATCCTCAACTACGGGAAATTCCGTTTCGAGAAGCAGAAATCGGAGAGGGCGCAGAAGAAGAACTCCAAAAGCGCCGCTTATAAGGAAGTTCAACTCCACATCTCCATCGGCCAGCACGACTTAGACGTGAAGGCCAAAAGAGCCAGGGGATTCCTCGAAGACGGGGACAAGGTCAACATCCGCGTCGTCCTAAAGGGACGCGAGATGGCTCACCAAGACCTCGCCGTCGAACTCATGAAGAGGTTCATCGAAGCCTTGGGCGACGATCTGAGCCTCGGGGTTGAGAAGCAACCTTCCTGGGAAGGCAAGTGCTACTCGTCCGTCATCACTTCGAAGAAAAAGTAAAGGAGAATCTTATGCCGAAGATGAAATCGAACCGCTCCTTGATGAAGCGCGTCAAAATTACCGGTACCGGTAAACTCAAATACGTGCATGCCTACAAAGGCCACCACGCACCCTACAAAACCGCCAAGCAGAGCCGTCAGCTCCGCCGCCCTGGCATGATTGATCGCACCGACTACAAGCGCATCAAATTCATGCTCGTCAAATAAGGAGGAAATAGACAATGGCAAGAGTCAAAGGTGGCACCGTCACGCGTGCCCGTCGCAAAAAAGTTTTGAAGATGGCCGAGGGTTACTTCGGATCCAAGCATCTTCTGTTCAAGACCGCCAAAGAGCAGGTCTGCCACTCCCTCCGCTACGCTTATAACTCCCGTCGCCTCGTCAAGAGGGACTATCGTAAGCTCTGGATCAAGAGGATCAACGCCGCTTGCAGGCTCAATGACATCTCCTACTCCGTCTTCATGAACGGACTTAAGAAGAGCAACATCGAGATCAACCGCAAGATGCTCTCCGAGATCGCCATCAACGATCCCAGTGCCTTCACCAAACTCGTCGAGACCTCCAAAAAGGCCCTCGCGAAGTAAGGACAGAATCTAAGAAAAGAGCTGCAAATCGCAGCTCTTTTTCATTTGCTTTCTTCTTTTTTCTTCCCGATTTGGGATATTCCGTATTGGAGGAAATATAGCAAAATCGCCCCGATGATGTTGCCTAGGGATGCCATGGCTACGGAAGCGACCGCGTTAAGGTGATCGAATCCTTCCACCCTAACCGCGGCATAGGCGAAATAGAAAGCGTTGGCCACCGAGTGGTTGCAGCCTAGGATCACCATCGCCCCGATAGAGAGCATGACCATGAGGGCCTTCGCGGGGACGGAAGGGATCTTCCTGAAGCATTCGACGGCGAGATAAACGAACATGCCGGCGAAGACCGCTAGGCCTAGGCAAGCCCACCAGGAAGAGCCTTCCCCATAGACGAATTTGCTCGGGGACACCGAGGTCCAACCAGGGAAGAGCGCCCCGCAAACATAACCAACAAGCATCGCGCCCAGGAAATTGCCGATGGCCATGATGAGGACATCGAGGGCGTAGTTCTTATCGTTTTCTGGGACATAGCCAACCTTGCCAGTGAATAGTTTTAGCCCAAGGAAGCAAATGGAAAGCAACCCGGTCGAGAAACAAAAGCCCCCGAGCACGGGCCACCCCTTGGCGGAAAGAGCCAGGTTGATAGCGCCCCCGATGCCGATGAGGACGCCGGCGATGACGCCGAGCCTAAAGGTAGCCAAAACATCAAGGAGTTTGCTTTTCTTGCTTTCTTCCATGGCGAATATTATGCACCCATGGGCAAAAAAGAAAACGGCTCAGCCGTTTTTCTTTTCTTCTGTTAGTTAGCAAGTAAATCGC
>DKRQ01000016.1 GCA_002472275.1 Caryophanales bacterium UBA7278
GCGTTTACTATGAAAATTCGCGATCGCCTCAGCTAGCGCCCCTCAGCACCGAAGGGCGGCCACACCTTGATACCTTCCCATTAGCTCGTCGTGAGTCAAAAGCATTAGGCCTTCGCATCTGGCCGTCGATAGGAGAAGATGGTCGAAAGGATCGCTATGGATCCCTTGGTCCATAAAGGAGACTAAATGCAGGATGTGCTCGGGCTTAACCGACATGATTGAGTACCCGGCTCGCTCGCATCCCGCGAGGATTTCCTTAGCAGAAAACGGCATGAGATCAGGCTTTTTCACGTGCTTGATTTCGATTTCCCATAAGGACGCAGCCGAAACGACAACGTCGTTGGAAGGGTCGGAAATGATGGCTTTGGCCTCTTCGCACAGGTTATCCGGGAAATAAAGCGCCCAAAGGAGCGCATGGGTATCCAAAGAATGTTCATTACTTATACCCAAAAAGAGTCTCCGTGTCATAGGCGGGGTCTTTAAGTGTGAACGGTTTCGCCTCAGAAACAAGTAGGCCGGCGCCAAGTCGCACGAAGGAATCGGAAATGCTCGGAACCAATTTGGCAACCCGTTTCCCGTTTTTGAGTATGACGATTTCCTTCTCTTGGCCCTTTTCTAGGAGGGCGATGTATTTCGAAAGCTGGGTTTTGGCTTCGTAAACGCTGATCTCACGCATAACTGGCCTCCTTGGTTAACTTGGTCAACCTTTTATAGCAGATTATAAGAACAAATAAAGGCCCCGAGGGCCCTTAATTGTCTTGTTCTTCCTCTTTGGGAAGGGATTCGAGTTGCTTTTCCTCCCTCTCCAAGGCTTCCTCGAGCGATTTGGCCTTGAAGTAGGATTCGTCGAGCTTGAACTTGATGCGGGGAACCTTGTAGGTGTCCATCTTCTTCGCAAGCGAAGAACGGACGTATCCTTCGGTCCTTTCGAGTTCCTCAAGCCTCCTCTTCTGGTTATGCGTGTCCATGAAGGTCACGTAGACGTTGGCTTGCGAGAAGTCGTCGTAGACCTCGACGTCGTTGACCGAGACCATGCCGATGCTCTTGTTCTTGAGCTCGAACATCACGATCTCGGAGACGTTGCGGGCGATGAGGGCCTTGATGCGGTTATGACGGTCCGCCATCAGGCAGCCTCCTTGTCGACCATTTCGTATCCTTCGACGATGTCGCCTTCCTTGATGTCGTTATACCCATCGATGGTAAGGCCGCATTCGTAGCCTTCCTTGACTTCCTTGGCATCGTCTTTGAATCTCTTCAAGGAACCTAGGGTCCCTTCATAGATGACGACGCCGTTACGGAGCAACCTGACCTTGGAGCCGGCCTTCATGAGGCCGCTAGTGACGTAGGAGCCACCGATCGTGCCGACTTTGGAGATCTTGTAGATATGCCTGATCTCGGCTTGGCCAAGGATCTTTTCGACCTTCTCCACCTTAACCATGCCCTTCATCGCGAGTTCCATCTCGTCCAAAAGTTCGTAGATGATCTTATGGAGACGGATCTCGACGTGGTTTTCCTCGGCTTTTTGCCTGACCCTAGCGTCAGGACGGACGTTGAAGCCGTAGATGAAGGCTCCCGAAGCGGAGGCCAAAAGCACGTCGTTATCGGAGATCGCGCCGGCGGAGGCGCTTAGGACGTGGACCTTGATCGAATCGGTCGACATCTTCTCCAAGTTGGCTTTAAGGGCCTGCGCGGTGCCATCGCTATCGGCTTTGACGACGATGTTGATGTCCTGGATTTTACCGGCGTTGACTAAGGCGTTGAGGTCGCTAAGGGAAAGGGCGGCGCTGCCACCGCGGCTAGCGATGGTCTTGGCTTCTTTCCTCTTCTCGGCGATTTCCTTGGCTTGCCTTTCCTCGGGGAAGGCCATGAAGCGGTCGCCAGCGCTAGGGACGCTAGAAAGTCCGATGACGGAGACCGGGGTGCTTGGCCCGGCGGTCTTCAGGACGGCCCTATATTCGTTAGTCATCCTACGGACCTTGCCATAGGTTTCGCCAACGACGACATAGTCGCCGGCGTTAAGCGAGCCGTTTTGCACCAAAAGGGTGGCCTTAGGGCCCTCGCCCTTATCGAGTTGGGCCTCAAGGACGGTGCCGATTGCATAACGCGAGGGATTGGCCTTAAGCTCGAGCATCTCGGCCTTAAGGACGATGTTCTCGAGCAAATCGGAGATGCCTTGGCCCGTTTTGGCAGAGATCTTGGTGACGATCACGTCGCCGCCGTATTCCTCGGCGATGACGTCGTGGGCCATGAGTTCCTCGATGACCTTGCGCGGATTGGCGCCCGGCATGTCCATTTTGTTGATGGCGACGATGATGGGGACACCCGCCGCTTTGGCGTGGTCGATGGCTTCGAGAGTCTGCGGCATGACGCCGTCATCGGCGGCCACCACGAGGACGACGATGTCCGTGACGGAGGCGCCGCGGGAGCGCATCGCCGTGAAGGCGGCGTGCCCCGGGGTGTCGATGAAGGTGATCTTCTTGCCACCGACATCTTTTTGATAAGCGCCGATGTTTTGGGAAATGCCACCGGCTTCCGTATCTACGATACGGGAGTTGCGGATGGAGTCGATGAGGGTGGTCTTGCCGTGGTCGACGTGGCCCATGACGGTCACGACGGGCGGACGTTCTTTTAACGAGGCGGGGTCATCGACGATCTCGATGTCCTCGAAGTGCTCTTCGTCGACGAGTTTCTCTTTCTTGAAGTCGTAATCGTATTCGAGGCAGACGTTGCCGATCGAATCGTCGTCGAGGAGTTGGTTGATCGTGACGAGCTTCCCTTGGAGGAAGAGGAACTTGATGATGGCCGGGGCCGGGACGTTGATGGCTTTGGAAAGCTCGGCGACGGTGACCGGCTTAGAGTAGACGAAGACGCCGCCGTTGACCTTGGCGTATTCCTCCTTGCCCTTAGGACGGGGGTCGAAGTTGGAAACCCTTTGCTGGGGCTTCTGGTTGTTCTTCTTGCTTCCGTAGTTGTTCTTTTTCATGTCTAATCTCCTTTCTCCCATTTCTCCCTTAGCGATTTGGCGGCCTTTCCGTCCATGACGAGGACCAATGAGATCTCGTCATAGCCTAGGGCCTGCCCCAAATCGGCTTTGTTCACCCCTTGCAGCAAGCTGCAACTTTCGGGGAGAGAAGATAGGAACGCCTTCTTCGAATTGGCCGAGGCGTCGTCGGCGAGGATGGCGGCTTTGGCCTTAGGAAGAGATTTCTCAACCCCCATCCCGAAGCGGAGTTTGCCACCCCGATTGAGCAGGCCTAGGAAAGAGAGGGCCCGCTTCATAAGGCCTCCTTTAGAAGAGCGATCTCTTCTTCAAGAAGGCTACGACGGAGGATCCTTTCGAAGGCTTTCCTTTTGATGGCGGCCTCCAAAGAGGCCAAGTCCTTCTTCAGGTAATATCCCCTGCCGCCTGGAGACAGGGAGAGTTTGCCCTCAAGGAGGCGGAAGCGAAGCAGCTCTTCCTGGGGGAAGGGCTTCCTGCTTGCGATGTCCATGCGGTCATTGACTCTCCTCATATCGCTCCTTTAGGCGTTCTGGTCGTCGTAATAGTCGTCGTATTCGCTGTAATCCTCGTCGAGGTCGCCTTCGTAGAGGTCTTCTTGCTCCTCTTTCTCGATTTCGGAAAGTTCCTCTTCGGTGTAGACGGGCATGGTGGGCACGGCGGGTTTGGCCGGTTCGTGCGCGACCTCTTCCTCGGTGATCTTGCGGGGACGTTTGTTCTTGTTTGCGGATTTGGTCTTCTTTTCCTTGGCGGATTCGAGTTCCTTCTCAAGGTCGGAAAGGGTGGTCGTGGTCTTGACCTCGGTGGCCTTGGCCTCTTCCTCTTCCTTGGCCTTGGCAGCGGCTTCTTCGGCAGCCTTCTGGGCCGCCATCGCCTTCATGGCCGCGGCCGCGGGGTTGATCGCGGAAGTCGGGAAGGAAGAAGGATCGACGCCGGCTTTCGGGGCGACCTTGGGTTCCTCGACCTTCGGCTCTTCGGCCTTGACGACCACTTCGGGCATGTCGATCGGCCTGCGGGCCTCTTCCTCGGCGAGCCTCTTGGCTTCTTCCTCGGCGGCCTTGCGGGCTTCCTCTTCGCGGCGGAGGGCTTCCTCTTGCTGCTTCTTGGCGAACTCGAGGCGTTCCCTTTCCCTCTTCTCCTCCTCGGCCTGCCTCTTCCATTCCTCGACGGGAACGAAGGTGAGGCCGCGGGCTTCGGCGTTGCTCTTTTCGATGAACTCAATGGAGAAGCCGGTGATCTTTTCCGCTAAGCGGAAATTGGATTTGAACTTACCGACGGCGATCGGGGTGGTCTGGTCTTCGATGAGAACCTGGGCGGTCTTCTCCTCGAGGTTCAGATTGAGGCCGAGGGCCTGGGCGGGACGGACGGCTTCGAGCATGAAGACGCCGGGATTGGACGAATAGTTGATGACGTCGATCTTCTCTTTGTTCTTGCCATTGCCGAGTTGTCCGACGATGCGCTGGATGCGGCTGCCGCCTTGTCCGATGCAGGCCCCGGTGGCGTCGACGTCCTCGTTGGCGGAGCTAACCGCCACCTTGGAACGGAGGCCGGCGATACGGGCGATGGCCTTGATGATGACGGTGCCATCGTAGATTTCGTGGATTTCCTCCTCGAATAGCCTCTTGAGGAAGCCTTCGGAGGAACGGGTGGCCTCAATCTGCGGGCCGCGGGCGGGTTTGCCATCGATCGGCTCGGCGGATTTGACCTCTTGGATGTAGACCTTGATCGGGTCGCCGACGCGGAAATACTCGTCGCCGATCAGTTCCCTACGGGAAAGTTCGATCATGGTCCTGTCGATCGAGACGGTCACGGACTTCTCGTCGGCTTTCTCAACGACGCCGTTCATCATCTCTCCGATGTGATCCTTATAGACCTCATAGAGGGCGGTCCTTTCGGCTTCGGCGAGCCTCTGGCGGAGGTTGTTCTTGACCGCGAGGGCGGTGACTTTGGTGAGGTCATCGATGGAGGCCTTCACGGCGAAGTCGTCGCCGGCTTTATATTTGGGTTTCTTTAGGCCTTCATTGGCGTCCTCGACGGAAATCTCGAGGTAATCGTCCTCGACTTCCTCGACGACCTTCTTGATCTGGGCGAGCTCGATGACGCCCTTCTCCTCATCGATGAGGCAGGTGACGACCGCGTCGTCTCCCCCACCGAGGTATTTGACATAGGCGCGCTGGAGGGCTTCCTGAAGCGCGGTGATGACTGCCTCGCGGCTTAGTCCTTTTGCGTCGGCGACTTCGGAGACCGCCGAGACGAATGCTTTGACATCCATGGTTTTGTTTCCTTTCTAGAAGCGGATCGCAAGACGGGCTTTGTCCACGTCAGCGAGGGGGAAGCGGGCTTCCACCTTTTTGGTTTTGACTCTTAGCTGCAGGGTGACTTCCCCATCCTCGACGCCTAGTAGCGTCCCTTCGAGGATGTTCTCCCCCTTATAGGGATGGGAGAGATGGAGATTCACGTAGCTTCCCTTATAAAGGGGGAGTTTGTCGATGGCGATCGGCTTTTCGGCGCCTAGGGACGACACGTCGAGGGTGTACGCCCCTTCGATCGGGTCCTCCTTATCCAGGATTTCCGAGACAAGCGACGAGACCGAGACGATGTCGTCGAGGCTGATCGGTTCTACGCGGTCGACGACGACGTTGAGGCTTTTTTCCTTGCCTTGGCTAATTTTCACCGAGACGAGTTCGTAGCCGATTTCGGCCAAAGGTCCTTGCAGCAGGTTCTTGATCTTCTCTTCTGCCATTTCTCCTCCTTATAAAACAAACAGCGGCCATCCGACCACTGCTAAAGGTTTGGTTAGATACGGAACCGCAACGGGATTTCCGCGAGGAGACTATAGCACATACCCCACACGTGTGCAAAGGGGTATGCGCTATAGGATTGCTTTGTGTGGGGTCACTCGATATTCGACTCTTGCCACCAGAATAGAGGGGGTTGGTAGTCGACCTCGCTCCCCGTCGAATCATAAAGGGGTCCGCAATAGTTCGCGTTGGAGAGTTCGATTTCCCTTTTGCCACCCCTTTGACCGCCTGAGTACCAATGGGAAAGGTAGAGGTTCTTGGCCATAGCCCTGACGTGGCGATCGTCCGCGTCCTCCCCTATCGAGGGATCCCCAATTTTGATTTCGTAAACCCTTTGCCCTTCCAGGGGAGGATGCATAAGCCCAAAGCCGTATTGCTCTTCTTTCCCCAGTTGTCTCAAAGCAAAGGAAGTCTCTTTCTCCACGGAGTTCCCTCCTGAAACGTAAGAGAAAACGCAGGTGAAATCGGCTTTCAAGAACACCGATGTCGTCTCCGAAACGATGCAATTGTAAGCCCCTTCGACAAGCCTCAGTTCTTCCTTGGGGTCCACGTATTCCGGAGCCTTTTGACAAGAAAAAAGAGGAAGGCAAAGAAGGAATGGGAAGAGGATTCGCCGGATTTTCATTGTATTTGAATTCTAACAAAAAGGGACCCCGAAGGATCCCTAGGATTGGCTTATGCGATGGGGTGAGGCCCGTCGTTAATGTAGAGGATGCCAAGGCAATGGGGGCCGCAATGGCAGGAGATGGTCGCGCCCGCCGTGGTGATGCGGATGTTCTGGAACCCTTCCTTCTCTAGCCTCGCCTTCACTTCCGCGACGACTTCCTCAGGCGCGGTCGAATAGGTGATGAAGACCTCTTCCTTATCGGGATTGTTGAATTCGGCCAGGGTATCCTCGACGTATTGCATGACGACCTTCTTCATGGGACCGCGGTATTTCGCGCCGGGACCCATCTTGCCGTCTTTGACGTAGATCTCGGGTTTGATCTTGAGGAGGTTGGCCCCGATCATCGCTAACATCGAGCACCTGCCGCCCTTATAGAGGTAATTGACGGACTCAAGGGAGAAAGAGGCCTGAACCGCGTTAACACGGGCTTTGCAAGCGGAGACGATTTCCTCGGGGGACTCGCCTTTCCTCGCCAGTTTCCTGGCGTAGAGGCACTGGAGTCCGATGCCGGAAGAAAGCGAAAGGGAGTCGATTACATCGACTTTGCCCTTCAGTCCATCTTCTTGGGAGGCGCTGACCGCGTTATTATGGGCGACAGAGAGGCCGGAAGAGAGGGTGAAATGGATGATGTGATCGTAATCCTTCAGTTTCTCCTTGAAATACTCGGAATACTGGAACTGGTTGATCGCGGCGGTATGGGGGAGCTCGCCCGTCTTCTCGGTGTAGGCGAATAGGTCCTCGGGCTTGATTTGCCCGTCCAATCCCTGCTCTTCGCCCATGATGATGTTGAAGGGCACGGTGGAAATATCGAATTCCTTCAGGAGTTCGGGGGTCAAATCGACGGTGGATTCGGCGGAAATGCAGATTTTCATGTTCAATCCTCGCTAACTTTTATTTTATTCGTTTTGAGGTTTTTTGGCAAAAAGAAAACCCTCTAAAAGAGGGTTGCTAATCTTCGTAGATCGGGGTCAGGGAGACGCTTTTCCCACTTGAGTGGTATCCGCTGTCATAGCAATGGACGGTCGAGGTGACGATCGGCCCCCTGCCCAAGACGCGGTCCTCGCAGGAGAAATGGACGTAGATCTCGTCGCGGAGGAAGGCGTAGACGGTGAATTTGGAGTCGTTCCAGGTCTCCTGGGCTATCTTCTTCCCCTCGTATTTGGAGATGGGGAAGAATTCGCTTTCCAAGTCCTTCCGATGGCTTTCGCCCGTCACGTTGGAATGGCCCCACTCGTAATGGGTGAGCTTGAAACCCTTGAGCTTATCGCACCTTTCGACGATGACCTTGCCGTTTCGCCTGGCGAATACGGCTTCCTTTTCGGGATCCATCATTCGGCCTCGGGGGCGGCTTCCTCTTCCGGCTTCTCTTCCTCTTTGGGAGAGGCGCCTTTGATTTTCCTCTCGACCTCTTCGTTAAGGAATGGGGAGAAGGTCGTTCCGCCGAGGGTGGCCCCGTAGAAGGTCGCGTTCATCAGGAAGTAGAGCAGGAAGTTCCAGATGGTCCCGAAGGCGATGAAGACCTTGAAGAAGAAGACGGCGGGGAAGCCGATCAGGTAGATGATGGTCTCGGTCGGCGTCCTCATCTGCTGGCCTTCCTTGCGGATGAAGGTAAGTAGGGTCTCGGCTGGGTAATCGGCGATCGCGACGAAGAAGGCGAAGACGCAGTAGAGAGCGAAGAAAAGGATCGAAAGCGCCCAGCAAGGGAACATCACGAAGATCCCGAGCAGGACGCGCGGAACGATCGGGAGTTTGACGTAGTTATGGGAATTGACGGCCTCGAGGAAGAGATCCTGGGCCTTGCGGAACATGTTCATGGTTTTACCCCCTGTTCCTGTCAATTATGGAAACTTAACGTGCAAAATCAAAGCGAAATCGCGCGACCATGTGCATAAATGCGGGCATGCCCCTATAATTTGGCGTAGATGAAGAAGATCTATTGGGCGATTCAGTCCCTGGACAACGCCGGAGGCACCGAGGCGGTGTCCGTCAATTTGATGAACCTCCTTTGCCCCTACTACGACATAACCCTCGTCTCCAATTTCGCGTTCGAGGGCAAGGGCATCCATAAGCTTGACCCCCGGATCAAGGTGGAGTGCCTTGGCCTTCCCATCGAGGTGTCCAGGTTCGACCAAAACGCCGGGAAATACGGGATCAGGCATCCCCTCAAGATGCTTAAGCTCGTCCATAAGGCTTTGTGGTCCTTCTATTTCGGGGTGAGGAAGAACCGGAGGAGAATGGCTTCCCTAATGGAAGAGGACGCCTTATACATCGGCTCCGCCCTAGATTCCTACATGTTCGCCCCTAGGGGCAGAAAGGTCCTTTTCCATTACCACTTCGACGCGGACAAATTCTTCTCCTTCGTCGAGAAATGGGGACGCGGGCATTCCCGCAAGCCCGATGGCTGGGTGTTCCTGGCCAAAAGCATCCGCGACAATGTCCTAAGCAAGCGGAAATCCCTCCAAGGCAAAGCCTTCTACGTCCATAACCCCATCAAATTCCCCCTCTCCGACGTTATGGAATACCACGATAACGCCATCCTTTTCGTCGGCAGGTTCACCGCGCAGAAAGACCCTCTCCTCGCCCTTGAGGTCGCCAAGGAACTGAAGTCTAGGAACTTCTCCTTCACCTTGGATATGTATGGCGACGGGCATCTAGAAGAGGAAATGAGGAAATACATCGAGGCCAATTGCCTCGATAACGTCCGCCTAGTCACCGGCACCCCCACCACCCCCGAGATCTACCAGGCCCACGATTTGTTCCTATTCACCTCGCAATACGAGGGTTTTGGCATCGTAAAGGGCGAGGCCAACGTCAATAATCTCCCCGTCGTCTCCAGCAGGTGGAAAGGCCCGATCGACGAGGTCTTCGCCGATCCCCGCGACGGCGTGGTCATCGATTCCCGCGACCCCAAGGACTACGCGGACGCCATCATGAAGATCCTGGAAACAAAAGAAAAAGCCTTGCAAAGCAAGGCTGATGTTCATGAAGCCGCCAAGAGGCTAGACGATGAGGCGATCATCGCGAGTTGGAGGTCGATCCTTGACCCCTATTTCGAGGCAAGCAAATCCGAATAGGCTTTCTTTAGTTGCTCGCCAATAAGGGGAAGATCCCTCTCCTTCGCGGTTTGATAGCCTTTCTCTAGGCGCTCCTTGGATTCGCCGTTTTCCAGCAAATCCCTTAGTTCCTTCTCGAATTCCTCGTTGCTACTGCCCATGCGGCAGTTTTCGTTTTTATATAGCCATCCGCGATAGACGCCGATGTCGCGCACTAACAAGGGGCATTTGGAGGCGAGGGCCTCGAGGACGACGATCCCCTCGGTCTCCTCGAAACTAGGGAAGAACATCGCGGAGGCGAGTTGATAGGCCCCATGGATCACGGAGCCTTTGCAATAGCCCGCCATGATCGCGTTCTTGGGACGCTTCTTAACGGCCCTAGCGACCTTTTCGTTGGTAATGGCTCTTTGCAGGGCACCAAACCAAATGAATTTGACATCGGGGAACTTCCTAGCGACTTCAAAGAAGTCGATGATCCCCTTTCTTTCGAAGGGAAAGCCAACGCCCATGACGAACTTCTCGCCCTCTTGGATGCCGAATCGTTCCTTGAATTCCTTCTGGGCCTCCTTATCCTCCGCGTATTCCTCGACGGGGATGCCATTGGAGATCGCGATGACGTTTTGGCATAGCCCATAGGATTTGATGAGGTCCCGCGCGTATGGGGTCGGGGCGATGATCATATCGGCCCTAGAATACATCCACTTGAGATGATGGTCGAACCAGGGCTCGACGAGCTGCCAGCATTTGAAGCTCCTGCGGAAGTCCTCGTAGGTGCTATGGCCGTGGACGATCACGGGCACGCCCCTCTTCTTGGCGATCTTGAGTGCCTTATGGGACTTGCGGAAATAGGTGTTGATGTGGGCGACGTCGTAATCGTCGTTCTTGTCGATCGTCGTCTCGGTCCCCGCGGCTTTGTTGGCGCGCAGCTGATGGGACATGGCCCTGCCGATGCCAGAATGGCCGAAGGTGTCCGCGTTTTGGAAGTATATGAGAGTTTTCATCGCCTTGATTCTAGCATTCCCTTAGGAATAGGAAAAAGAAAACCCAGCGGTTGCTGGGATATTGCTTTGGTGGTGCCCTCACCCTTAGTCGAAAAGAGGTCTGATCCTTACCATGGATCCGTTCTACCGCTGAACTATGAGGGCGGGTCGGCTATTGCCGGCAAGCAAGATTATAGTCATGAGGCCCGATGAGGGCAACTATTTTTCGCTCATCTCCAAAACGCCGTACAAATCGTAGACAAAGGCGGAGGTGATCTTCACTTTGACGACCTCCCCCATCGCTAGGTCCTTGGGGCTAGAGAAGATGATCTGCCCGTCGATGTCATCGGGCGCGTTCCAGTAGGAACGGAGCAGGTATTCGCCAGATTTCTTCCCTTTGCCGATGACGAGGCCCTCCATGACCTCCCCGACCCTCTTCTTGTTGTTTTCGTAGGAGATGGAACGCTGGAGCTTCATGATCTCGTCGGTGCGCCGCCTTTTCGTAGATTCCCTGCATTGATGGGGCAAGATGGCGCCGGCGGTGCCTTCTTCTCTGGAATAAGGGAAGCAGCCTAGGTGATCGAAGGCGACTTCCTTCATCATCGCTAGGGCCTCTGCGTGATCCTTTTTGGTTTCGCCGGGGAAGCCCGCGATGAGGGTGGTCCTAGTCACCGCATCGGGGCAGATTCTCTTGATTCTTTTGAATAGGTCCATCGTCTCCTTCTTGCCCGCGTTGCGTTTCATCAAGGTGAGCATCTTGTCGGAGGCGGTTTGGACGGGGATGTCGAAATAATGGGCGATTTGCTTGGATTTAGCGATTTTCTCGATGAGTTCGTCCTCGATTTCGGAAGGATAGAGGTAGAGGAGGCGGATCGAATAGAAGCCAATGGCCTCCAAGGCGGAGAGCAAATCCACGATATTGGGACGCCCTCCCTCGAAATCCTTGCCGTAGACCGTCGTGTCCTGGCTGATCAATGAAATCTCCTTGACCCCCTGCCCCTTCAGGATCCTCGCTTCCTCGAGGATTTCCTCATAGGGACGGGACTTGAACCTCCCCCTAATGAAGGGGATCGCGCAGAAGGCGCAGAAATTGTCGCAGCCATCGGAGATGCGTAGATACGAGGAAAAGGGGGCGGTCGAAAGGACCCTGCGGATGGGGTTCATCTGCAAAATGCCCTCTTCCCCTAGCAAAGAGCCTAGCTTCGAGGCGAGTTCCTTGTAGTCGCGGATAGGGACGATAAGATCCGCTTCGGGGAGGCTGTCCCTTAGTTCTTTGTAATAGCGCTCGGCAAGGCAGCCCACCACCACGAGTTTTCCGCCCATCTTTGCCATCTCCATGATGACGTCGATCGATTCCTTCTTGGCGGATTCGATGAAGCCGCAGGTGTTCACGATAATGAGGTCGGCCCCTTCGGGTGAGGTCGTCAAAACGAACCTATCCCTGGGGAACATGGCCAAAATCATCTCGGAATCGACGGCGTTTTTCGCGCATCCGAGGGAAACGAGGGCGATTTTCTTCATCTAAATCAGTTTCTTCCGGTTTCGACGATCAGCTTGGATAGCCAAGGCAGACGCTTCTTGAAGGCCTCGAAGTCAACGAGCTTCCAGGTCCAGTTGCGGTCGTCGATGGTGCCCGGGACGTTCGTGCGGGCGTCCACGTCGAGTTCGAGGATGTCTTGCATCGATAAGACCGCCAAACGGGCCGGCTTCCTCATGCAGTAGACGATCATGCGGTCGACGACGGAGCCTAGGGCGATGCCCATCTTGGCGAGGGCGTTAAGCCAATCGCCCTGCTCCTGCGGGGTGAGCAAGTAGAAATAGGAGAGCATCGTGTCGTTATCGTGGGTGTCTAGATAGGCGACCGAATTGACGCGGTTCCAGTCCCCTTTATGAAGAAGTTCGCAATCGTGGAAGGTGAACTGGATGACGTTCATGCCGGGGAAGTTATAGTGGTCGCGCAAAGTGAGCACCTCGTCGCGGAGGTCGCCAAGGTCCTCGGCGATGATCTCCAGGTCGGGGTATTTGGCGAAGAGGGTGTCGAAGAACTGGTATCCCGGGGCTTCGATCCATTTGCCGTCGATGGCCGTCGGGCAGCTCGCGGGGATTTCCCAATAGGTGTCGAAGGCGCGGAAATGGTCGAGGCGGAGGATGTCGTAGAGGGCGCTATTGAGGTGGATGCGGTTCACGATGAAGGCGAACTCCTCCTTCTTTAGTTTCTCCCAGTTGTAGATCGGGTTGCCCCAGCGCTGGCCGGTGGCGGAGAAATAATCCGGGGGTACGCCCGCCACGGAGGTGGGCAAGTGGGTCTCGGGATCCAAAAGGAAGGTGTCCTGGGAGGCCCAGACGTCGCATGAATCGAAGCCGACGTAGAACGGGATGTCGCCGACGATCTTGACGCCGCGGAGTTTGGCGTGGCGATGGACTTTGTTCCATTGCCTATAGAGGGTCATTTGCAGCCAAATCTCGAAATTGGCTTCCTTCCTGTCCTCGGGGCTAAGCTCGGGACGGGTCTTGATCCATTCCCTGGCTTGCTCCGGCCACTCGTTCCAGGCGGTTGGGAAGCGCCGTTTGAACATCATGAAGACGGCCCAGTCCTTGACCCAGGGGTTCTTCTTCGCGAAGGCGGAGATGGCCTTGGTCCCGTTTTCCTTTAATTCCTTGGCGTAGGCCCTTTTTAGATAAGGGAGCTTGAACGCCTTGACGCCGTTATAGTCGACCCTGGTAGCGGAGGCGTGGTAGGTCTTCATGCCGCGGAGGAGTCCGCGGGCCTTTAGGTCCTCTAGGTCGACGAATTGCTCGTCGATCGCGAAGGAGCTATAGGGCTGATAGGGAGAGTTGCCGAAGCCAAGCGGATTCAAAGGCAGGATTTGCCAAACCTTGAAGCCCGCGGCCGCGATCATGTCGATGAAAACAAGGGCGTTCTTCCCGAAGTCGCCGATGCCATAACGGCTAGGCAAAGAGGTCACGGAAAGAAGGATGCCGGATTGTCTGTTGTCCATAGGATATTTCCTCGCTTTAACGGTAGTTTATCACTTTGGGCGCGCGTTGCGCTCCATTTTTTGCAGTTTCCTCTTCTGCAGGAAAGCCGAGAGGTCGAGGGCCATGTGCCTCCCCTCGAAAGGCGCCGAGAAAAGGGGCCCCAAAACGAGGGTCCCGATGTAGACGAAAGGCACGATCCAGATGACCGGGGTGAAATAGAGCTGGCCATCGATCACGAAGGTCATGAGGCCGGGGATCAGGAAGGGATAGATCCAGGAGAGGGCCTTATCCATGTTCGGCTGCGGACCAAAGGCCATGGATTGGTTGGCGATCTCGCTGTGGGGCCCCATTCGGTTGAGAAGGCCATCCGGCCCAAGGATTTCGTGCGGGAAGCCCTCCACCTTGAGAATCGGGCCGAAGAAGAAGCTATTGAGGGCGACGATCGCAAGGACGACGCCAAACATCAAAGGCAGGGCCCATAGGCGATGGTAGTCGAGTTTGTGGAACCCCTGCTCCACCATCAGGAAGGAACAGGCCACCAGGGGGAAATGGCAGAAATAGAATCGGAGCACCTCGGTGAAGTACTCGGGGTCGCCAAAGCCTTGCGGATAGGCATCGTAGCGCATCGCCCCGGTCGGGACGAAGTAGACCAAAATGCCCGAAACCATGCCGATGTAATAGAGGTAATCCTTCCAATAGGCGTTGCCGAAAAGGAAGACGAAGGGGGCGATCATAATCAAGACGGCGCAAAGGTTAGGCGCCGCCGAATCGGTGAGGCCCACCGGCCACCTTGAGATATAGGAAGGGAGGAGTTGCTTTGCAAAATGGAGGGCGAAGTTAAGCCAGAGCAAGGTGAGGATCAGCTTCTTGGCGAACTTCTTGCCAAGTCTCCGGCATAGAAGGGTCAGGCCAAGGGTCCCCACGAAGAGGACGAAGATGGCCAGGAAGTAGAAAAAGTTACCGAAATGGACGCCGAACGCGGGTTTTCCGATCGCCACGTCAAAGACCATTCCTTGCCCTCTCTTGCCTATTCCTCAACGCGGCATGGGCCGGTGGTCGGGATCGTGAGGGGGATGATGTTCTCCGCCCCATAATAGGAAGCCATGGCCTCCATGAAGGCCTTCTTCTCGTCGGGGTAGACGAAGCAAAGGACGGAACCCCCGAATCCTCCGCCCATGGCGCGGGCGGCGCCTTTACCGATGAATTTGCTCGCTAGGTCGACGCATTGCTGCGGCGAACGTTCGTAAACGCCCGGGACCATCGTGTTTTTGAGCATCGATTGCTGGGAGATCTGGCCCTGGCGGATGCAGTTGAGGAAGGAGACCTCGTCTTGCTCCTCAAGGGCTTTCCTGGCGGCTTTGACGCGCTCGTTCTCGTCGTAGAAATGCTGGGCGCGTAGTTTGGCGCCTTCCGAGATCGCCTCGTAATGGTGGCAAACAGCCTTGAGGAAGTCGTCCCTGGAGGCCTCGCAAAGCCTCTCGGCGCGGAACATGTTGCGGGCAACGCAGGACATGTCGTCGCGGATGGAGGCGTAAAGCGGGGTCAAATCCGCGTGGCTGGAGCCCGTGTTGATGAGGACGAGGTCCAGAGGAAGGGTCCATTTGACGGGTTCCACGGTCGGCAGATCGCCGGAGAAATCGAGGAAATTGACTCCTCCATAGGAAGAGCCGATTTGGTCGAGCATGCCGCTAGGCTTGCCGAAATACTCGTTTTCGGCGGCCTTGGCGATGCGGGAAAGGGTCATGGGGTCTAGTTCCCCGTCGTTGTAGTAAACGTTTTCTAGTTGTGCGATGAGGATCGAGAAGGCGGCCGAGGAGGAGACGCCGGACCCGGCGGCGATGTCGGAGACCATGGCCGCGGAGAAACCGCCGATATTGAAGCCGCACTCCTTCATGATGGAAAGGACGCCTTTGGTGAGGGCGATGGAGGTCCCTTCCTCCCCTTCCCTAAGTTTCAGTTCATCGAGATAGAAGGAGAATGGGCGGTAGCCTTTGGAGGCGATGCGGATGCAATCGTCCTTGTTCGGCTTGACTGCCGCGGTGATGCCTAAGGAAGCGGCGGCGACGAGGCAAAGACCGCCGTTATGGTCGGTGTGGTTGCCAATCAATTCGAGACGGCCGTGGGAAAAGAATCCCTCGACGCCCCTTTCCTTGCCAAAAGCCTCGGCATAGAGGTCCTTCGCTTCTTTCACACTTTTCATAGATATCTCCTTCGGCGCACCGAAAAATCGGTCGATAAGATATTCTTGCCTTTTAGGCATTCGATTTCAATTGCTTTCGCTTTGCGAAGGGGGATGCGGCCTCAAGGCTTTGTCCCTCAAGGGGCAATCAGGCTCTTTCGAAACGGAAGACGGAGAAGTTTTGATAAGGCTCGTCTTCCCCCGCTTCCACCGATTTGGAGGCGGCCACCAAATCGGAGATCGGCTCGATGGCAATGCCCGCGTATTTAGGATGCCCCTGGCCTAAGGAAAGAGGTCCTTTGGCGGGGAAGTTCTCACTGTAAAGCTGAGCGAATCCGGTGGATAGTTCAATGCTCATCCTTGCTTTGGGTCCGCTTAGCTCGATCGGCCCGAGGACGTGGAAGCAATGGTCGAGGCCGTTCGCCCCCACCGCCTCGCCTTCTTTGATGGCATCGCCAAGTAGTTTGCCTTTAGAAAAATCCTGCCATTTTGCGGGCTTTTCGTAACTTTGGGGCACTAAGCGCGAATCATAGGTCGCAACCTTATCGGAATCAAACTTTAACCAAAGGTTAAGACAAGAGGTTTCCCCTAGGCAGAAATAAGGATGGAAGGCCATGGAGAAAGGTCCCTTGGGAAGGGAGGGGGCGCTCATCCTGACTTCGAGTCTCGGCTCGTTCCTAGAAAGGGCGTAGACGACCTTGCCGATCCTTTTGCCGATATCGAGCGGGAACTCGAATTCGACCCTGGTCTCCTCCTCGGTTTCAACGATCTCAAAAGGACATTCCTTAAAAGAGGGCCCGAGGGTGTTGCCATGGGCGAGGACGCTTCCTTCGTTAGGCTCCACCACTAAAGGTTTCCCGTCTAGGAGGATGGGCTTTTCCCTTCTTCCCGGGATGGGGGCGATTATCCTGCCGTGATATCCCGATTCGACCGAGAGGAAATCCTCGATGGAAGCGAAGGTCGAAAGCATCTCGATTCCATCGAATTTGAGGTTATATAGGGAAGCGCCTAAGGAGCAGAAAGTCGCTTCCAGGCGTCCGCAGACGACGGTTTTAGTTAGCATCTGGCCTTACCTAGACTTGCTTTCCTTTCTCTAAGCGAGGGCCCAATGAGGGCGGATGCGAAACTGAGTTTCTTCATAAGGGTTTCCTCCGAAAGGACCGCAATATTTTACACGCGGGGATTTGGCCGTCCACCTTTTCCATCATAGGAAGGGGCCGAGGATTCGGAGCAGGTCCCAATATAGGACCCTCCTTCTCCTCCATCCCTTCCACTCCTTCATGGTCACCTCATGGGACAGGGCGAGGGTGTCAAGATAATCCCTGCTCATCGTCTTGATGCAGCTAGATCCGACCAGGAAGGTGCCGCATTCAAGGTGGAGGAAGAGGGAACGGTAATCGAGGTTGAAGGTGCCGACCGTGGCCATCTCGTCGTCGCAGATGAAGGTCTTCTCGTGGACGAAGCCAGGCGTGTATTCGTAGATGCGGACGCCAGCCTGCATCAAGGAGCCATAATAGGACCTAGTGACGGCAAAAACGGCCTTCTTATCGGGGATATGCGGGGTGAGCAGCCTCACGTCCACGCCGCATTTGGCCGCGTGGCAAAGGGCGTTTTCCATCTCCTTGTCGATGATGAGATACGGGGTCGTGATGTAGACGTGCTTCCTCGCGTTTTTGATGAGGCTAAGGTAGACCCTCTCCCCCACGGACTCGTTATCGAAGGGGATGTCGCCATAGGGCTCGACGAAGCCGTCGTCCTTAGGATAGCCACCGATCTCGTGGATGAAGGTATCGCTGGAATAATAGGCCTTATCGATGTTTTCTGGGTTGGCGCTATTGGTGACCCAGTTGGCGAGGAACATGTAGGTGAAGTTGGTGACCGCCTCGCCCTTAAGGAGGATCGCGTTGTCCTTCCAATGGCCGAAGCGCTCGATCTCGTTGATGTATTCGTCGGCGATGTTGAAGCCGCCGGAGAAGCAGGTATGGCCGTCGATCACCATGATCTTGCGGTGGTCGCGGTTGTTCATCCTGATGTCTAGAAGCGGGCGGAAGGGATTGAACTTCTTGGCCTTGATGCCCATGGCCTCGAGCTCGCGGTCATAATGCATCGGAAGGGTGCTAAGGCAACCCAAATCGTCGTACATGACCCTGACGTCTAGCCCTTCCTTTGCCTTTTGCTTCAAAATCTCCAGGATGGAGTTCCAGAACTTACCTTTATCAACGATAAAGAACTCAAGGAAGATATAGTGCGTGGCGTTCCTAAGTTCGCGCAGGATGGGCTCGTAGGCGAAATCGGCGAGGGCGAAATACTCGACGCTTGTGCGCCTATGGATGCCACCGCCAAAGCAGGCCTCCAGGTATTTCGTGATCATCGCGGCGCCGGGACTTAGGGCGTCCACCGCCTCGAGGTCCTCCTTCTTGGAGGGGAGTCTCTCGATGGGCTTGGCGTATTTGGCGACCCTTTCCCTGTTCTTTCTGGAGGTTTGCTTGTTGGCGAATAGGGCATACATCAACGCGCCGGCTAGAGGCAAAACGAAGACCACGAACATCCAGGTCAGGCGGTAGATGTCCGGGGATGGGGTGTTGATGATGTAGACCGCGGCGATGATGTCGATGAAAAAGATCGCGACGATGATGGCGATCACCGCGGTCGGACCGTCCGCGGCCCCGAGCGAAAATATCCAAAACATGACCCCGACGAGGAGGCCGATCTGGAGCAAAAGGATGAAGGCGACGAGGAGTTTTTGCCAAAAACCCGCCCTAAGGAAGCGGTTCATTGCAGTTTGTTCCTCAAATCGAATCTATATTTCTGGTATTCGGCGTATTCGCCGGGGTTGAGGCCGAATTCGGCCATCAGTTCGTCGTAGGCGGTGAATAGGCGGCTAGGCGAGGACGGGGACGCGCATAGGCCGACCCACATTTCCCTTCTGCCTTTGGGGATGCGCCTTTTGAAGTATTCGAGGGATTCCAGGCACCACGCGGCCCGTTCCTGATCTTCCACTTCTAGGGGCACCTCCCTCTTTTTGCCCTGAAGGTAAGGGAGATAGAGGAAAAGGAAGCGGCTAACCGAGGCGAAACGGGGGTCGATCTTGGCCTCCCGCTCGCTAAGATAATGCCTCGCCCCTTCCGCGGGCTTGCCCTTATAGGCCACCATCACGGGGAAGTACTCGATGCGGACGTCCTCTAGCTCGGCTTTAATCGAGGGCAGGATCTTGATGAGATCGGCATGGACCCCTTGCTCCTGCAACTTATTGAGGATGGCGATGTGGACGTCCCTTTCCGAACCGACTTCGGAGAAAAGGAAGCCATGCCCTTGGGGAGAGGGAATCAAAAGCACCCCGCTTTGGGAGATTTCGACAGCGACGGCGACCTTGATTTTCCTCTTTCTCTTGGCCATATTGCATTTATCTTAGATAAAAAAAGGGATTTTGTTAAACAAAACCCCGTTTGTTCATTTCTTCTTCCAGCAAAGGCACTGGACTTTCTTGCTCGACCCGTAAGGCATGCCGTCGTGATCGATGTCTTTGACCCACTGCTTCAGTTTGGCCTTCATCTCGGATTTGCCTTCCTTTTTTGAGCCTTCCTCGACGATGGCAAGCAGGTCCTTGTAGGCCTCCCTGGCCTCGTCTAGGAGTTCCTCGAAGGATTTGGTGGAAGCCACCTCGGTGCAAGGGTCTTTCCACTCGGAGTGTTCATCGTTCAGCAGGTCGAGCTTCTTATACTTTTGGATGAAGCGAGGATGTGATTGCGAATAGGCGGTCGAGTATTTGCCTAGGGCCCGGAAGAGGATCCTCTTTAGGCCGGTCCTCGTCCAAAGCATCCTCTCGGCGGATTGGAAATCCTCCAGGCAGCGGTAAAAGGCCATATCATCGAGCTTATCGGGCGCAGCATAGGCCCACATCCTGGAAATCTCTTTCGCCTCTTCCTCGTCCAGGGCAACCGCCTTGTCGGGACGGATATAGGTCCCCTTCCTCTTGCCGAGGATCTTGTCGACGAGGGCCTCGAACTTGCCATGGCTAAAGCCATAGAAGCCGTGGAGGCCGCCTTTTTCGTCGAAGCCGGAACGGTAGAAGATATAGGGATGGCAGGCCCTATCCACCGAGAAATGGGCGAATAGGCCGAGGATATAGGCGTAAAGGACCTCCTTCCTTTCGGATTTGTCGGCAAATTCCATCATCCTGGCGTAGTATTCGTCGATCTTCTCGTGGTGCATGAAGGCGCCGAAAGGACGGATGGCCTTGACGTCCTCCCTCTTATGGAAGGGATTGGTCCCATAGGCCATGAAGGTATCGGGCCCTTGGTTGCCCACCAAAAAGGCTTCCTTATAGCCCTTCGCGGCCTCGATCACGGAGAGCCCGAAAGTGTAATGGGTCAAGATCGCGGGCATCGGTCAGTCGTCCGCCTCGCCAAAGGCGGCGAGTCCTTTGCTGGTGCCCATCTTGCCGACCTTCGCGTTCTTGACGAAGGCGAAGACGAGGAGGGCGCCGACGATCATGATGGCCGCGTAGTAAGGCAAGACGAAGTAGCCTTGCGGCATGAACTTGACGAGGAGGCCGAGGAGGATCGGGGTGATCGTCTGGGCCGCCATCGAGGAGGCGTAGTAGTAGCCGGTGAACCTGCCGATCTTGGAGGAGGGGCAAAGCTCGACGACCATCGGGAACGAGTTGGTGTGGACGAGCGAGAAAGCGAAGCCATTGATGACCCAGATCACGATGAGGAGGATCGTGACGAACTTCTCGGGGACGATCGGGGTGAAGCAGAAGATCGCATAGGATAGGAGCGCGCCGCCTAAACCGATCAAAACGGTCCACTTACGGCCGAGTTTGTCGGCGATCCTGCCCGCTAAGGCAAAGCCTAAGACGGAACCGACGCCGCCGACGATCGTGATGACCATCGAGATTTCGAACTGCTGGTTGACCGCGATTGTCATGTAGTTGGTCTGGAACGTGGCGACCGCGTTGGAGGCCATGAACCAGAGGAATTCGGCGATGAGGATGAGCCAGAGGGTGATCTTGTTGATCCTAGGCATCTTGGCGTTTTCGTCCTCCTCAACCTTCTCCACCACTTCGGCCTCTTCCTCGCCGCGCCTCATGTCCTCGGCGAGTTCCTCGGCGAGTTTGTTCTCCTTGACCTTAACTAAGAGGATGATCACCGAGACGATCATGATGACCGAGGCGATGATGAAGGGAAGCATGATGGCCCACACGTTGCCGGTGCACCAGTTCGTGTTCTTGATGATGTAGTAGTCGACTTCGGTCGAGCCGGCCTTGTAAATCGTCTCTAGGATTTCGGGCTTGGTAGTCTCCGCCGCGAATTTGGCGGGTGTCATGTAGGAATAGCCTAGATACTTCGTGAGGGAGAAGAAGATGCCAAGCACCGTGGCGATGCCGCCGCCGATATAGCCCATGATGTTGATAAGGCCATTGGCCTTGGAACGCAGGGGCTTAGGGGTGATGTCGGGCATCAAGGCGACCGCCGGGTTACGGTACATCATCATGAAGAAGATGATGAGGGCCATGATCGTGATGACGCCGGCCGCGGTGTTTAGATGGAAGAATAGCGGGATGAGCGGGAAGATGATCGCCGAAACGACCGTGCCCACGAGGATATAGGGCATGCGCTTGCCAAGCCGCGTATGGGTCTTGTCGGAGAGCCGCCCGAAGATCGGGAGCATGATGAGGGCCGCGATGTTATCGACCGCCATGACGACGCCTACTAAGTAGGAGACGTCCTCCTGCATGGCCTTGGTGGGGGCCACCCCTTGGGCCAATCCGAACTTCATCCTGGCGAAGAGCTCGGTGAGCATCCTCGAGCACCAGGAATCGTAGAGTTGCCAAAGCAACAGGATTCCGAAAAAGGCGAAGCCGATGATCAAGGTGCGCTTATAATTGAGCTTCAAAGCGCCCTTGGGGCTCGCCGCGGCGGTTTCTTTTTCCATAGAGTTACCTCGTTAGTTACGGAAATTGTAGAACAACGAAAGGAAAAAGACCATCACGCCTTCTTCCTACATATGAACGTAATAACGGTTATGGGACGGGGGCTCGGTCCAATGGGGTTTGCCATGTATCCCGATGTCCTCCCTCTTCTGCAACTTTTCCTCGTTGATATAGGAACGGGCCATGAGGCGGCAATCCAAGTGGAGCCCCATGAGGTTCGCGGGGAAAAGGAGTTTCTTATAGCAAGGCCAGGAATAGACGAAGAGGATCAAGAAGGCGCCGGTCGCCGCGGAGGAAAGCGCGAATTGATGGGTCAGTAGACCCACGGGCACGAATCTGCTGCCGATGCCAATGCCGATGCCGATCAAGGCAAGCGGAACGAAAGGCAAATACAAATGGGGGAAGATCTCGCCATAATGGCCTTTGAAGCCCTTGAGGTTCGTAAGGACGCAAAGCAAGGTCAGTAACGCCATCCCGCCGACAGAGGCCCAGGGCAGCCAGGCGATTTGCCTTAGGAACAAAGGCACCGCCACGAGCGCGCCAAAGGCGAGGAAGAGCAACGAACCGTAGAGTTTCGCCGCAAAAGCCTCCTCTTTTGTCGAAATGAAGGAAATCGCAAGGGGGAATAGAAGGTAGGCACCACCGAGCATAATCGCGAGGACCCGCGGCAAATCGAAGTCGACCTTCCCGATTTCGGCGTAGACGGGAAGGCATCCTAAGACCCACACGATCAAGAAGGTGAACACCGCCATGAAGGAGACGCCGGTCCTAACCGGGCTGGCCTCGTAAGCGTAGAAGACCTTCCTCGCGTCCGCTTTGGAGGCCTCCTTATAGGAGGAGAGGGCCTTGTTGTCCAAAAGGTGATGATGGCTAAGTAGAGGCAAGGTCAAAATGAGATAGAGGGCGAATCCCCTGCTATCCGAGGCCACGAACGAGGTCGATTCCATAAGGCCGTGCCCGACCATGAGGAGCCAGCCTAGCAGCAAGGGGAATCCGACCCTTTGCTTTTTGGCGATGAGCTCGATCGCCTTCATCACGAAGACGACGGAGACTAGAAGCAGGAAGCCTACGCGGACAATGCCGCCGCAAAGCAAATTCTGCAAGAAGCCATTATGCGCGTAGAACTGCACCGGCGCGGCCGCGTATTCGGGGAAGCTCCTCGCCGCAAGGTAATAAAGGGCCTGCTGGTCCCCTACCCCGAAGACGAGGCGCATCGGGTTCTCCCCAATCATCCCGAGTATCCGGGAATAGATGCGGAGCCTGTTGCTAAGCTGCCCCACGTCGGAGCCGAAATAATCGTTATGGAGGCGGTTGCCGATTTTGCCAAGGAAGGAGGTCGGCTCGAAGGGATTGACCAAAAGCAAGACTAGAAGCGTGATGCCGGCGATGAGGTAGAGGATGAAGACGGGGATATTCCGGCCGGGATGCCCTTTGACGGTTAGGGCGAATCGGTGGATCGGATAGGCCAGGACCAAAACCCCTTGCAGAACCAAGGAGGTCCTCGACCCGATGAGGATCTGCTGAACCGTGAATAGAGCCAAGACCAAATACCAGATTAGGCTATGCCTACGGGAATTGAGATAGCAGCAAAGGAAGGACGCGCCAAGAAGCCCAAAGGCCAGGGTGTTCGGGTTATCGGTGAACGAAACTATCGCGTCGGAGATGGTCTCGACCTCCCTATCGAAGAAGGATTGGTAGATCGCGGCTTCCTTCACCCAGGAATAGATCACGGCGACGAGGCCGATCAAAACAAGGACGACATATAGGATGTCGAGGTGCCTAGGCCCCGCGATCGACTTGGGGAAGACCGCGTAGAAGCAATATAGGAACACCCCAAAAAGGGCGAAGCCCACGAGGAAGCGGACCCTTTCGGACATCTCCACGGTCCAGGAATAGTTAAATTCCAGGCCCGAGAAGGTATAGCCGATGCCATTCTCCGCGGCGGGGAGCAGAAATAGCCCCACCGCATTGGCTATCACGAGGGTCAAAACCGCCAAAAACCAACCCCAATGGAACCGTATCTTCAGATACTTATGGACGATCGATAGGTAGAGGCAAAGGCAAAGGACGGTCACGAGGGCCATCGAATACCATTCGGGGTCGTTCATCCTGCCGATCGGGTTGTCGCCGAAGAGGGTGACCCCCTTAAGCAAAAAGCCGCCGAACGCGATCGCGGTCAGCATCAAAACGAAAAGGGTGAGGTAGGCGACGCCCCGTTGCTTTCCGCCTTTGGCTTTGATGGCAAACGATTTCGACATCCTAGAAATGATAAATCTTTTCTAAGCCAATGGAAACCAAGCAAAAACCCGGCAAGCCGGGTTAGGAAACAATTTTGCGGTTATTTGCCCGCGTTTTTGATGATGAGGAGGGCCTGCCCTGGGTATAAACCCTCTTTCAAGACGTCCTCGAGGGCCCCATCCACCGCTTCTTTGAGTTCGTCGTATTTGACCTCGGCCTTGGCTTTGGAAAGGACGGAGAGCGCGCCGGAGCTGATCGTGGAGGCATAGACGACCTTGATGCCAAGGGCCACGGCCAAGTAGGCATCGGCCAAGCCGATTTGCCTCGCGGCGAGGGAGAAATCCCGCAAGTCGATGCCGGAGCTATACAAAGTAAGCAAAGAGGAATAGCCCGCCTTGTTGGAGCTATGGAAGGCGATGCCGTCGCTAAGGACGTATTGGAAGCCATGGAGTCTCAATAGCTCCTTGGCCTTTTCTAAACCCTGGTTCATCCCACCGTCCTCATGATGATCACCGCAGCGGTCATGACGGCGAGAAGAATCAAAATCGCGACCGCGACGGCGATGCGGTTCTTCTTCTGGTCCTCCTTGATGCGCCTTTGGCCATCCTCGGAGTAAGCGGAAACGACCTGGCCTTCCTTTTCCTTGTAGGCCTTTTCGATTTCCTTCTTCTTGTTCCCACCTAGTTGCGGCATGGGTAAATGGTAAACCCTAAAAGGGCAAAGAAAAAGCCAAGGTTTTCGGGGCCTTGGCTTGGTTGTTTCGGGATTAGTGGATTTCGTGCGGTTTTAAGGTTTTCCCCATGAATCCCCACTATCTTTGCAAGAATTCTTCTTTTTGGTGTCCAAAACGATTGCTTGCTATCGGATCTAAAAACCCAAAAAGGTGTTTGCCGTTTCAGTTTAATGGGAACGAATGATGGCAGAAGGCACAATAACCGTATTCGTAGGAGCCAGACCACCACGTGTTTCCGAAATCCCACACATGTGTTTCCAAAGTTCCTGCACCACACTTGCAAAGGACGAGATGCTTAACCGGAGTCGAATACTGATAACCTCGGTCATAAACATGAATATGGTAGGGATTGGAAATCGCCCAGTTCGCGTTCAAACGCCCACCCGTGGCGCACTTGCTTGACAAAGAGGAAACGGAGGACACGTTGCCTAAAATGCTTGCACGAAGGCTGGGGACGTTCATCAAAGAAGGATACTGACTCGCCAATAATGCGGCCGTGCCAGACACAAACGGAGTGGCTTGAGACGTTCCTGCCAACGTTGCCACACCGCCCGAAGCCAGTGCGGTGGGATAGCAACTCACTATCCCCGTACCGGGCGCAAAGACATCAACCAAAGAAGAGGAGTAATTGGAAAACTGAGCAGGCGAATCGTTGCTGTCGCTTGCCCCTACGACGATCATGTTGCTTAGGTGCCATTTGGCAGGCCAAGCAGAGGTGTTGCTTAAATCGCCGCCCCCATTCCCGGCCGCACAGACAAAAAGGCCTTGGTAATTCTCTATCTGGGCTTTGATGGGTGCGTATTCTTGGCTGCTTTCAAAACTGGCGTTAAGAATTGGGATACGTGCGCCTTCCGCATAGGCGATCGCGTTGGCGATAGCTTGGGCGTCGTATCTTGTGTGCCATTGAAACCACTCCCATTCTTGGTAGGTCACTTTCAACGGGACCACAGTCGAGAACCAACTAACGCCGGCGACACCCGCGCCGTTACCACCCCCTTGCCGCCGCAATTCCTGCGACATGGGTTCCATGGCCAGAATCATCCGAACAATCGTTGCTTCCCGTATGGAGATTCTTTTTCAGAGTCGAAGAGACATTCCCCGACAAATCGCTCAAGGAATCGTCGCACCCTGTATCGATAACGCCTATGCTCACGGAGGAGGAACCCACGTTTGTGTCCCAGGCATCGTCGGCCTCTATTTTGCTTATCCCCCATTGGTTGGACAACTGGGGGTCATTGGGAATAAGACAACCCCTCACCTCGAATTTGTCGGGGTCGCTCACGGATTCCACGCCCGATATGCCCCGAAGGATTTTGGCGTTGGCCAGCTTATCCAGCTCCTCCGCGAATGTGAAAACGACGACCCTTTTAAAGGTTAGCCAAAGATTTGGGTATTTTGATGGCTCGGCAAGTTTGTGTTCGAAAAAATGAGTCGTGTCTTCGAGCTCAACCAGATTTACGAGTTTGGCGGCGATTTCAGAGACGTTTTCCTTGCGCAGGCTCGTTTCGTGATCCAGCACGACGACGAGACGAGGCTTCTTTTCGGCTCGCTCGTTCCCGCTGGGCGGCTGACCGTTTCCAATCGAGTCCACCACCGCAGCCCTTATGCCATGGCCCTCGGATTCGAAATTGACCCTCATTGCCAAGGCGGTCGAAACCGCCATCATTCCAACGAATAAGCAGGCCGCACTGATTTTGAAACCTTTTTTCATAATAAAACCTCCATTCAATTAGAGGGTCCGAAGCCGCGGAATCCGTCGCTCGGCTTTCTCTTTGGCGCCTTGAGCGAAAACCCAAACCCCCTCTTCTTGAAGATGAATCTAGTTTTCACCACGGCTCCCTCGGCTAATTTGAGGGGAATAGGCGCTCACAAAGAGCGCAAATCCCATCTTCGTTCCCACACACCTCATTGATATTGGTACTTTGGGTCATTCGGGGTAACCATCGCGGCGAAACCCGATGCTCCATCAAGATCTTCCACGGAAACGACCCCTGGAATCGCGCGGAGGATTTTTGCGTTGACCACCTTGTCCATTTTGGAAGCAAAGGTAAAAACGATGATTCGTCTAAAAGAGGTATAGAGTTCTCCGTTCTTTGATGGATTCTCCAATTTTTCTTCGAAGTGGTCAGTCAAATCCTTGGTCTCCACCAAGTTCACGAGTTTCGAGGCGATTTCAAGGACGCATTCCTTGTTCAAACTAGTCTCATGGTCCAAAACAACGTGCAGACTTGGTCTTTTCTGAACATAGATTCCTTCGGTGTGAAGGAACTGATTTTCGCCCATGTTCCCCATCACCGCGGCCCTACCCCCCTCGGGTCGGTAACTCCTTTGGAAAACGAAAGTAGAAGAAGTCACAACCAAACCCGTAAAGCCAAGGGCAAAAAGCAATTTCAACGAACGTTTCATAGGGTCCCTCTCAATAACCAAGAGGGCCGCAAAGCCCAGAATCCGTCGCTTAATCTACCGACGCGCTTCCCATTTGCTCGGAGGAACTCTCTTCGGAATCGGATGAAACGCTTATGTCCGAGCCCGAATAAGACGCGGCGTGCCCCCCTGCGTCCCAAAGGGCTTGCCTTACGCCGATGACGATCCCCGCCACCGCGGCCAATCCGACCGCCAAGGTAATGATCAAAGTAAGCTTTTTACGTGATTTCGTAACGTTTTCGACGGAAAACTCGAACCTTTCCCAGGCGGGTGCTTTATCAGGGGCTTCGATGGGATAGAGTCGATCGAAGGATTCGGTCAGTTCTTTTCGAAGCAGCTTTTCCAGGGTTTTAATTCTCATACGCCTCTCCTAATTCCGATTTCATCTTCCTGATCGCCCGGCGGTACAAACTGTCCGCGGCGATCCCGCTGATCCCCAATAACTTCCCGATCTCGTGGAAGGAAAGTCCCAAAACCGCCCGATAGACCACCGCCCTCTTTTGCTCTTGGGTCAGGTTTTCCAGCGCATTCTTGAGGTCTTGGCTGATGGCGGGGTCGGATAAGACGAAGCCGAAAGCGGATTCCTCCTCGACCTGCTCCTCCTTCTTGGATTCGGCCATTTCCAAGGCGACGTGGTCCGCGATGGCGCATAGATAGGACTTTAGGTTCTTCGGGCGATTGCGCCCCACCGCGTCCATGAACCTCAGGAAAGCCTCCTCCGCCGCGTCGAAGGCATCTTGCCGGTTGGGAAGACGCCCCGAGGCAACCGATACCAAAAGAAAGCGGTAATCCCCGTAGATTTCGCCCAAAACTCTCCGTGTTTGGCCGAGGTCACGGTCATCCAAAGCCCGGGTGAGCGACGAAAGCAATTCCCTTTCTCTCTTTTCCATTTCCTTGGATATTAAGCCCCGTGTCTAAAAAACAGCAATAGGAGAACCCTTATTAATAAGAGCCAAAAAACAGCTAAAGCCCGTCGCTTGCCGTCAAATAGCCCAGCACGGCTCAAAAACTCGACGAGGACCCTGGTGAAGATGTCAAACGGATACCGCGCTTGGAAAACTTCGATAAGAGGATCCTCTCAAAATGACCCCTCCCCTCAGGAAAAAGCCATAGGAAAAGCCCGATCATAGCAATCGGGCTTCCTTATCCCCACGTTTCCAGGGGATTGTTTTTTCGGGATTAGTGGATCCTGTTTTCGGAACGGAGGTCGAAGATGTGGGCTTTGCCGAGGGTGAAGGTGAGCTGCATCTCGTCGCCGATCTTGATCTCGTGGGTCAGAGGGATCTTGGCGACCATGTCGATGCCGCCGAAGTCGCTGTGGATGTAGTATTCGTGGCCAAGAAGCTCGGCGACGGCGACCTTGATGGAATAAGGTTCGCTATGGCCCGGGCCGGCGTGCTCGGCGTCATGGATGTCTTCGGGACGGATGCCATAGGCGATCTTGTGCGGGCCGGCGAGGGCGGCTTTGGCGTCCTCGACGTCCTCTTTGGCCTTGGCGATGTCGGCTTCGATCGCGGGATCACCGCCCTTGACCTGGGCGAGCTTCTCCTCGAGTTCCTTGATCTTGGCTTCGCGCTCGACGATGACCTTGTTGTAGAACTCGTCATAGCCCTTGACGAAGGGTTCGGCGAGTTTGATCTTCACGCCATTGGAGAGGGTGACGACGCCTTTGTCATAGACAACCTCCATGATGTTCATGGCCGGGGAGCCGATGAAGGTGGCGACGAAGAGGTTCGCCGGTTCGTTATAGATGTCGATCGGGGAACCGATTTGCTGGATGTAGCCCCTCTTCATGACGACGATGCGGGAGGCCATGGTCATGGCTTCGGTCTGATCGTGGGTGACGTAGATGGTGGTCGCGCCGAGGGCTTCGTGGAGTTTGATGATCTCGGAACGCATCTGGACACGGAGTTTGGCGTCTAGGTTGGACAAAGGCTCGTCCATCAAGAAGACCTTGGCGTTACGGACGATGGCACGGCCGAGGGCGACACGCTGACGTTGGCCGCCGGAGAGGGCTTTCGGCTTGCGGTCGAGATATTCGTCGATCTGGAGGATCTTAGCGGCTTCCCTGACGCGCCTGTCGATTTCTTCCTTAGGAAGGTGACGGATTTTAAGGCCGAACGCCATGTTGTTGTAGACGGTCATATGCGGATACAAGGCATAGGACTGGAAGACCATGGCGATGTCGCGGTCTTTGGAGGTGCGGTCGTTGGAGTATTCGCCGTCGATCCAAAGTTCGCCGCGGGAGATGTCCTCGAGGCCGGCGATCATGCGGAGGGTCGTGGATTTGCCGCAGCCGGAGGGGCCGACGAAGACGATGAATTCCTTCTTGGCGATTTCAAGGTTGAAGTCGAAGACCGCCTGGACGTTGTTGTCGTAGATCTTGTCGACGTGGCGGAGGGAGACGTATCCCGCATTGGGATCCTTCTCGGGGGCGGGGGCGGCAGCCTCTTCGGCAACCGCTTCGGGTTTCTTTTCTGGCATGTTGTATGTCCTCTTTGTTGGCAATATCTTATCGCATGCGGATTCCGCTGTCTTATGCACGGTGCACAAATCGACATAAAAGGACGGTTTTAGGCCATCCTTCCGTTGCTAAGTTGCAGGTAAAGTTCGAGCAACAGGGCGTTATGGTAGTCGCGGATATCGAGTCCCGTCGCGGCGATGAAGGCGTTAAGCCTGTAATTGAACGTGTTCCTATGGATGAATAACTTTTTCGCGGCCAAGCAGGCGTCGAGCCCGCACCGAAGGTAAGTCGAGGCGGTCAGCATCAGATCGTAGTTGATGCCCTTGAAGAGCTTGATGAGGGCCCCATAGGAGGAATAGTCGCCGAAGTTCATCTCCTTCATGAGCACGTCGCTAGGGAAAAGGGCCATGTTCGGGAAATAGGCGAAGGCTTCTTTAAGGAGTTTGTCCTCGAAGGCGGTGTGTTGATGGGCCGCCAGGACGGAGATCGAGCAGCCTAGGTCGTCGTGGAGGAGGGAGATGAGGGTCTCCACCTCCGCGAAGGACTCGGCCGGGGCGATCCATTCGCCCGAGGTCTCGGAAAAGAACTCGAGGCTAAGCAGGTCCACGCCGAATTCGCTTAGGGACACCATGAAGTTCTTGTTGTCCTTTAGGGGTGTGCTCGAAATGAAAAGGAAATGCTTGTCCATGGCTACGCCTCCAATAGATACGCCTCGAAGGGCCTTAGGGACTTCCTCCCCTGCTTTGCGGTTCCCTTGTAGTTATGGAGGAGGACCTTCTTGCTTTTTGGGAAAGAGGGCAGATCGACGGGGAAATCGCGCATATTCGCGATGAGTATCAGCTTGCGGCCATCCCTTTCGTGGACGAAGGCCATGACGTCCTCGTTCTTCCTATAGAGGAACCTTAGGCCCCCTCTTTGCACGAGGTCGTTCACCCATTTCCTTTTTCTAAGGGCGATCGCCTTTTTGAAGAACCAAAGTAGCGAATCCTTGTCCTTAAGTTCCTCCTGCACGTTCACCCCCTCCAGGTGATTCCGGTTCATGCGGTTTTTGTATTCCTTGTCCGAGAAGCCGCCCATCGGGGTGCCGTCCCACTGCATCGGGGTCCTGGCGTTTACGCGGGAGCACCTTCTTAGGAAGTTCGTGATCCTCTCCTCGCTATATCCGTCCCTACGCAGCTGCATGACGTGGTTTTTGTTGCCGACGTCATCAAAGAAATCCTCGGGCTTATCGTAATCGACGTTGCTCATGCCGATCTCGTCGCCGTTATAGATCCAGGGGGTTCCATAAAGGAAGAGCAGGATCATCGAAAGCATCTTGCCCGATTCCTTCCGCCACTGCAAAGACCCGTATTGAGAAAGGACTCTCGGATGGTCGTGGTTGCACCAATAGAAGGGAAGGTCGCTTCGCTTGGCGCAGGCCTTATGCCACCTAAGGAAATTCCTTTTTAGGGCCATCACGTCGGTCCTTATTTCGGCGTCGTCCCTATCGAGGGATCCGAAGGCGCCGTTGCACCAGGCCGTGTCGAAATTGAAGACCATGTCGATGGAGCCCTTCTCACGGTCAGAGAAGCGAAGGCTCCCTTTAGGAGAAATCCCACCGCCGACCTCACCGACGCTGAGGCATGGGTATTTGGAGAGGACCTCTTTTTTGAATTCGTCTAGGTAATCGTATAGGCGCGGACGGTTGGAGAAACGGCTTGGGTCATAGGCCCAACCGTTCTCGTCTAGGGGCGCCTTGGAATCCCTAAAGGAAGGTTCCTTCGCTAAGTGGGCGAGCGCGTCGAGTCGGAAGCCGTCCACCCCCAGGTCGAGGTAATGCCGGGCGATTTCGTAGATCTTCTGCCTTAGTTTTGGGTTTTCCCAATTTAGGTCGGGCATCTTCACCGAGAAGATATGGAGATAGTAGTCCTCGCTCTCCCCAACCCTGCTCCAGACCGAGGTGTTGAAGAACCCCTTCCAGTTGTTGGGCGGGACGAGCTGCCCGTCCTTCTTTTTTCCTTTCTTGAAGATGTAATAGGAGCGTTCTTCTGACTTAGGGTCCCTCAAAGCCTTCTGGAACCAAGGGTGTTCGTCGGATGTGTGGTTGAGGACGAAGTCGACGCAGACGCGGATCCCCCTGGCATGGGCTTCTTTTAGAAGGGTCTTGAAATCCTCGTTGCTCCCAAACAGGGGATTGATGGTCTTATAGTCGGAGACGTCGTAGCCGTTATCGTCCATCGGCGAGGCGAAGATCGGGCAAATCCAAAGTAGGTCCACCCCAAGCCAATGGAGGTAGTCTAGCCTTGAGGTGATGCCCTTAAGGTCGCCGATTCCATCGCCATTACTGTCCTGAAAGGTCGAGGGATAGATGATGTAGCCGACGGAGCGGTCCCACCAGCGGTTTTTCTTTTTCATGGGCCTATTATCCCCTTTTTGTGCACCGCGCACAATTCCATTAGGCCATTCTTCTGGGCGGATTCGTCAAATTCATCGTCCTTAACGCAGTGTTCACGGTGCTCGCCGCCATCGCCACGATCCTTTATTACGCTAACGGCGGCCACGTCCTCAAATAGTCGGAGCCCCAAAGGAAAACAAAAATGCCCACAGGGGGCATCGTTGTTTTGCTTGCCAACCGGGGCCAGCTATTTCCCGGATCGCACTGTACCATCCCTTTCGAGATGCGCCGTGGTCGTACGCTGTCTTTCCACCTTTGGCAACTTGATTTTAGCACTGGCCTTATTACAAGCCAATCTCCCCTCCTTGTTTTTCGGTTTTTCAGGTTACATTTGGTCCGTCAGTCATTTTTCTTGATGATGACCTGGGCCAACTTGAAACCTTCGTAAACTAGCTTGGCGATCTCCCTTTGCCTTTCCTCGATATAATCCTTCCTTTCGTTCTTGAACCTCTCAAAATCGACGCTATTCATTGCGGTATTCAGCGAGAGGTCCAGAGGAATAATCCTCCGATATTCCAAAACTTTGTAATCGATGTAGCGGTTCTTGATCCTTTTGTTCACTTCCTCATTAAGAAGAATATAGTTCCCAATGTTCTCGGACAGTTCCTTTTGCTCTTCTAAACTGGTTGGCCAATTCTCTGTTGCCCATTGCGAATCGGGTTTTTGCGGGTAAATATGTTCTAAGTTGATTGCGGCCACATTTACTGTTGAGGAAGAGTTTTTCATGATCACATCGATGATGAGGATTGCTTTTTTGATGCTTTGCCTTGTGTCTGGTGATCCTAAACATTTCTCAAATTCAACATAGTCAATTTTGCAAATCTCGGGGTTATCATTGACAAATTGTGAAATATAGGCCCCGATGTTCACCTCGCTTTCATGGTTTTTTAGTCTATCGATTACGCCTGAATACAAAGTCTTAATAATCCCGCCCGGATTTGCTTTTTTGAAGGTCATGGCGATGCTAAGCAAGCACAAGGGAAACATAACGTAGTTCAGGTAATTTCTCCGGACGAAAACGTCGATCCCCTCCATGCCCATTATGTTTAGAATGTCGAAAAGCTGGGGTCTGTTGATGTAATTGATGACTGCGGTCATGGGGTTGCTCGTCAGATCTCTTATGACGTGCAAAGTCTCAGCGAATTTTTGGAATTTCTCCCTTGAAATCACGACGTCTTTTCTTAAGAAGGACATAACGGAAATCGTATCGAAATCGCTCGCGTTGGACGAATAAAGGTACTTATAGTAGGAAAGAATCATCTTCTTCAACTCTTTAACAGGCGCATCAATGGGTATGCGATAGATTTCAGCAAACTGATTGATTGTTGATTTGATGACTTCTTCTTTGCTCAAGGGTTTCCCACCCGTGTTGATTTGCTGGAAGATGGTAAAAGCATCGTCAATAGATTCCGTTTTCTTCAGAAAAACATAAATATTTCCTTTTATGGCTTTGATGATGTGTTCGAGTTGGTTCTCGTGTTCAGAAATCCAACCATAGAAATAAAGGTAGTTTTTCTTGAAAGGAGCAACGGGGTAATTGCTAATGCAGTTTTGATATTTTTGATTGTATTGCGGGATGTCATAGATTATGTCGAACTGACCAACGGGTTCGATCGGAAGGCCCTTTTCTCGAATGTAATCATTTATGGTTTTTATCAGCAAATTGAGGGTGACAACCCTTTGCTGTCCATCCGCAAGCTTAAGTCTCCCGTCTTCTTCAAAATATATGAAGTCGAGCAAGTAAATCTGTTTCTGCGGTTCATGCACAGTTGCCAAAATATCTTCAAGCAAGGCATCAGTTTGTTTTTCCTTCCAATCGTAAAAACGCTGGAAGATTGGGACTCCGATTTTGCGGTTTTGAAGAGAATAGACGGTCACATATTCCTGCGTGAGTTTTCCTTGGTTAACGAGCATCTTCTTTTACTCCTTGATACACAATCCTTTGACCCTTCCGGTCTGGGTTGATTTGTTTGTAGGCCTTAATTCCGGGTTGATTTGCAAGGCCATCGGCGTGGAAGGCGTTGCTTGTCCAAATGTTCCTATTGATTACGCGGAACCTCTCTTGGCGATTCGACTCTAGTTTTTCCCGAAAGAAAAGGGGCAACAAACCCTTATTAGCAAGCAAAATGTGATAGTAGACACTTACACCAACATCGCTATCCACCTTAGAGGGATAAACCGCTAGGATTTCTTGAACCGCTATGTCCCTAAGAACAATCCAGAAAGCATTGTTGGAACATTTGTTTTCAGAAGCCCACGACAGTTCGTGAATCCTTCTTTTCAACACATCCCCAAAAGCCATTTCATCTCTCCTTTTCCAAAAGAAACAGGAACTCTTTTGTGTGCAAATCCCTGTCATTCAAATTCCGGGAACCCCTAAAAGCGTTGTATGGAATCCCTGTTTTTCGGACTGTCCCAAACTCCGAAAGCATGGATTCCATTTCCGAAAAAGAGATGAAACCTTCGTTGTTGTAGGAAACCAAAATAAACTTCGCGTCCAATTTCTTGATGATGTCGCGCAACCCTTCCAAGGCCGTCCCTCTTTTGTTGTAAATTGAGTGGTTCCAGTCATTCGGAATCCCCGAAACCTTACTTATTTGGGAATCAATCGTATTTTTCAGGATCAGGTTAAGCATGAAGTAGTTCGAGCCATACGGATGTTGATTGTACGGAGGGTCAATATAGACGAAATCCAGATCCTTCAAACGGCCAGCCAAGGCGTTGGCATCTTCCTGGAAAACTTCATAATCTGATTCAAAGTTGCTCAATACGGGCACCCCAATCGTGATATCACCGCAAATCCGTGATAAAGCGTTTTCGCCCCGTCCACCGAATTTGCCCACTCCAGTTCCGGGATCTTTGTAAAATCCCTTAAACACTCCACAGGTGTTGACATGAATCGATGCCTCAGTTAAGAGCAAAGCCAAAAAGTATTTCCTATATTCAGTCGGGACTATTGCGTCAACATAGTAGCGAAAGCTGTCGATATACAAAGCGTTTCTGTTGGTGTAGAAAACTCGATCTTCTTTTTTGATTCTCGTATCGTTTTTTGGAGAATAGTTTTTTCGGATTATCCCTTCCACCGGTTTCTCTTTGATATGCCGATTTATCTCGGAAAGAAGCCGTCGGAACTCTTGTTCATCAAAATCGCGTTTGTTAGAGAGGAAACATTCGTTGATAACTTTTGAATACGCTTCCAAGTCATTTGCAATTACCTTTGAGGCATATTGTTTGAACAAACGGGCAACAATCCCGCTCCCTGAGAACAAATCCAAAAAGACCAGTTTCTTTTTGTTAAGCACGCTGGAAACAAAGAGTATTTGGGCCTCAATTTCCTTGAGCAGTTCCCTCTTGTTGCCCAAATACGTAATGATTTGTTTGGTTAAATAATCCCGTGATTCTTTTTCGCTCATTTTGGAGTGCAAGGAACCTTTGAGATACGACAAAAAAGCAAAGGTTACCTTGAATTATCTCCAATTTTACAAAGTTCGCCTTGATTTTCCACCTTTGAAATCAAGGTTTCTTTGAATATTTCCGTAGAGGAAAAAGATGAGATTAAGAGAACTGAGGCGGAGGAGTGGCCTAACCCAGAACGAAATTGCGGCCAAACTAAATGTTTCTGGCCAAACCATCCTCAATTGGGAAAACGGGATCTATGAACCCAAAATAAACCAGTTGATTGAGCTTGCGAATCTTTTTAACGTAAGCATCGACTACCTCGTCGAGAGAACGGCGAACGACAAAGCAATAGACGGTGTTTGCGAACACCTAAGCAGGATTAAGAAGGAAGCCTTTCTTGAGTTTGTCAAACGCGAACTAGAGAAAGAATAGTTCGGAATTTCCATCGGCGAATCGCTTCAAAGATGTCTTTCGAACCCTAGGACAAGGCTCTTCTTTCTGAAATCGTGAAGCAGATTCAGCTTCCTTTAGACCCCTTTATAACTTTTTTGTGCTTTGCTGACCCCAAAAGACTCCGTGGGCAAAGCATTGAACAATAAGATTCAACCCAGCGAAACTAAAAACGATTGAGTTAGAAGCACGGTGTG
>DKRQ01000012.1 GCA_002472275.1 Caryophanales bacterium UBA7278
AATTTGGTGTGCTGCTAGAAAATTTTTTGATTACGAAATCCCTCTATATGGAATATAGGCTGCCAGGAGAAACACATCATGACCAATCCCTTTGACATCACTTTCGGGAAACCGCCGATGGAAATCATCGCTAGACCCAGACATAGAAGAAACAATAGATGTATAATGATGACACCACATTCGGTGTCACTATGAAAAAGAGATTCGATCTTGATGATTACCCTTTCGAGGTATTCAAGTATGAGGATGAGGGAGTCGCCGACTTCCTCGTTCGTTATAAGGACGTTCCCACCGCGATGGGGTCGGCTAAGTCACAAAAAGAGGCCATTGCCCTAGCGAGAGAGTCTTTGGAGACCGTCTTAGAAGACCTCGAGGAACGGGGCGAACCCATCCCCAAGCCGACGATCCGTTCCCTCGCCGAGGAGGAGGCCACCGGCAGGATCACCTTCCGCATGCCTAAATCCCTCCACCGCAAACTCATCGAAAGGAGTCAAAGGGATGGGGTCAGCCTAAATACCTCCATCCTCGTCGCCTTAAGCGCCTACCTCGCCATCAAGGAAAAGGAAGTAATTTCCTTTCACTCAAAGGAAACCCAAGGAAAGGAAGAAGGGACGCGTTAAGTCCCTTATCGCCTTAATTACGGGGATTAATCCCCTTTTAAGAGATCCCGCGTGTATACCTTATCTTTATAAGGGCTTAGCTCTTCCCCTACCCTATTGGCGAGGATCACATCCGCTTTGGAGGCGAATTCCTTTAAGGAGGTTATGACCTCATATCCCATATAGGTATCTTCTTTTAAGGAAGGCTCATAGATGATGAGGTTTGCCTTCTCTTCCTTTAATAAGGCCACCACATCCACGACCGAGGACTGCCTTAAATCGCTAGAACCCCTCTTCATGGATAAGCGGTATATCCCGATTAGGCCCCCATGGGCCTTTTTTAGTATCTCCCTAACGATGAACCTCTTCCTGGTCAAGTTGGAGGATAAGGTCGCCGAGATAAGCTCCTCTGGTATGCCAAGGAAGTCGGCGGCGAGTTCTGCCGCGTCCTTAGGAAGACAATATCCCCCATACCCAAAGGAGGGGTTATTGTAGAAATCCCCGATCCTAGGATCCGCGGATACCCCCTTGATGATGTCTAGGCTATCCAGCCCCTTGCTTAAGGCAAAGGTATCGAGTTCGTTAAAGTAAGCGACGCGCATCGCCAAATAGGCATTGGAGAACAGTTTCACCGATTCGGCCTCAGTAGAACCCATGATGAAGGTCTTAGGGGCATTAGAAGCAAACCTAGAAAATAGGTCGATGATTTCCTTGGCCTTAGTTAGATATGGTTCCTTCTTATAAGGGACCCCCACGATGATGCGGCTTGGGTTCCTATTGTCCTCCAAGGCTTTGCCTTCCCTAAGGAACTCGGGGCTAAACAAAACGTTACGGAACCTCCTGGAGGCTTCTAAGGTGAAGCCCACCCCTACCGTGGATTTAATCAAGACCCAGGCTTTGGGATTCATCTCCTTCACGTCCTCTAGCACCGAGGTCACCGAGGAGGTGTCGAATTTGTTCTTACTCGCGTCGAAATTGGTTGGGGTGGCGACAATCACCAAATCGGCGTCTTTATAGACCGCCTTATCCATCGTGGCCTTAAAGCCAACCCTATTTGAGGCGAAATAGGAAGCAAACTCCTCGTCTAAAATCGGGGATACTCCCATATTGATGAGGTCCACCTTGTCCATATCCACGTCGAGGACGCTCACGGAGTTGGAGGAGGACAAAAGGATGGCTAGGCTTAGCCCCACGTATCCAGCTCCGGCGATGACGATGTTCATGATTGGCTACTATTGTAGCAAGAGGTCCGCCAAAAAACCTTCGTCTATTTGGTGCCTCTTTAGGCGTTTATAGGCCCGAATTGCCTCCACGAGGGATCCTATGTCTTCCTTCATGACGAATTCCGGGAAGGGAAGGCACGCCTTGTTCATCCGCGTAAACCTCTTCGGGGAAACCTTCTGCTTCCCCTTTTGATACTCGGGAAGGAGCCCGAGACAGATGATTTCCAATATCTCGATTTCTGGTTTGGTGCATATCCTATGAACCTTCAGGTTCCCTCGACTTTGTCTGCTTGCAAAGGGGGATAGGTCCCATTCGTCTTTTTGGGTGTCCCCGATGCGGTATACCTCTAGACATGTCCCGATGGGCAGGATGTTGATCATCGCCTTCGCATCTTTTAGTTGCCTTAGGTGAATGGGACGGCGGTCGAGGATCTCGCTGGCGTCAAACCTCAAGGCGTGCGCGTCCAAAAGGCGCTGCATCAGCAACACCTCACTTTTTCCTTCGCACGCCAAAAGAATCATAACGCCCTAATCGCCTCCTTCAGATCCATGAGTCTGTCGTAATTCATCAGGTTGTCGAATGCGTTCTCGTCGAATTGCGAGCTCCTAAGCAAATCCGTCCTCGTCGCATAGTCGGTCGCCATGTTCTTTAACGTGATGGAACAGCCGTCTCGATGGACCACGTTGATGTTGTCGCACCGGGAGGTCTCGTCCAATAGCTCCGCGTAATGGGTGGAGTAGATCAAACTGGCCCCCGCTTTGTTCACGGATGGGTCGTTGAACATGAGGATGAGGTTTCCTATGAGGTTTTTATTGAAATTCTCCTCGATCTCGTCCACGGCGATGTGGCCGCCGCGGATGAAGGCAATCATGGACGTTCCATAAAGCGTAATGCCCCTGATCGTGCCCGCGGAGAGGCGGAAGCGTAAATAATCGAGTCCGACCAGCACCGGCTCCTCGCCCTTCCTTTGGAAGCGGAAGGCCGGAGTCCCGTTTTCCTTGGAGCCGACGTATTCAAGAAGCTCCACGCTATCGTCGAATAGATGGATCAACTTCATAAGCGTCTCCGCCCCAAAGCGCTTCCCCACCTCGGAAAGGACGAGATGGAGGTTGCCTAGATACGCGGTGGGGTTCGGAAATAGATAAACGCTCGCCTGCGCCCCGAAAAGGCGGGTGAGATGGGAAGTATCCCCTCCGGGATTAGGGAGGAAACGCTCCTCGGGTTCGAATACGCAATTGGAAAGGTCCTTGCGGTAATGGCGCTTCATCACCGTCTTCTCCAAGCGCTCGCGCACGATGGTCAGGAACCTGCGCCCGGGATTAGGATCCAAATGGAAGACCCCGTAATAGTCATAAATCACGCCAGATTCATGGAACAGCACCTCAAGCGCGAAAGGCTCGTCGGCCTTGATGGTGGGATCCTCGATGCGCCCGAACGAGAATAGAGCGAGCACGTCTCCGATCAAATCCATGACGGTGGTCTTCCCCGACGAATTCTTCCCGACGAAAACCGTCTCCAAAGGATAAGGGAGCCCTTCCTCCAAGAAGACGAGGTCATGGTTGGTGGCATCCTTGTCCACCCTGGTCTTGGTCAAGAAGCTGATTTCGAATCCCGGGACGAGCATCCTATACCCGTTCGGGAGGCGGATTTTGAGAAGTTTCATATTTTCTTCCTTTCGTTAGAATACGGCATTATTATCCCCGTGATTTTATTTTATAACCAGATTTTCTGTTTATAAACTTAAATAGAAGCCGTTTTTGGCCCCTTTTTTGCAATTAGGGATGCACGCGAAGCCCTTATCTAGGGGCACGAAGAAGACCGTTTCTTCCCATCCTCGAGGCGGTTTTGCGTTCAATAAACTTTGTTTATTGCGGTCTCTATATGACGTTCCGAATTTTCAAAAAGTGTAAAAAATCGCATTTTTTGAATTCAAAAAGTGTAAAAAATCGCATTTTTTGAAAGTTTTAGGTTATGATAAGGACGAGGAAAACGCATGGAACTATATCGAAAGGCATATGAGCGGTTGCTCAAATGGAAGAACAAGAAGGACAGGAACCCCCTCGTGATCGACGGCCTCCGCCAAGTGGGGAAAAGCCACCTGGCCAAGACCTTCGGGGAAAGGGAATACGCAACCTGCGTCTTTTTCGATCTGCGCTTCGACGGGAATGCCAGGGACATCTTCTCCCAAAGCGGACCCGATAAGAAGATCAGCCTCGACCGCATCGTCCAAAGGGCAAAGATCTATTATTCGGACAAAAAGATTGAGCCCAACAACACCCTATTCATATTCGATGAGATCAACGATTGCCCCGAAGCCCGCGAGTCCCTGAAACTTTTCACCCCAGGATGCGGCTATGACGTCATCGCCACCGGTTCCCTTCTCGGCCTTTCCGATTTCAAGGTCAAAAACATCCCCGCGGGCTATGACGACTACCTCACCTTGAAGGCTTTGGATTTCGAGGAATTCCTCCTCGCTTCCGGGGTAAGCGAGCAAACCATCGCCCGCGTCAAGGAAAGCGTCGCCTCAGACCTAGAGCTAGACACCACCCTCCTAGACGTTTTGCACGCCCATTTCCTCCGTTACGTGTGCGTCGGGGGCATGCCTAAGGCGGTGTTGCGGTTTCTGGAGACCGATGACTTAAGCGAATCCAGGGAAGTCCTGGCCAACCTCCTCAAGGACTATGTGGCGGATTTCGGCACCAAATTCAAAGAGGACGGGACGAAGGCCATAGACGAGAGACTATTCCTAAAGACCGCCAAGCTCTTTTCCTCCATCCACCTCCAACTCGCCAAGGAAAACAGCAAGAAGTTCAAATACAAGGAAATCGAGGGAGGCGGAAGAAGCGAGGAATTCTCCGACGCGATCGCCTGGCTTGAGAAGACCGGGCTCATCGTCAGATGCTTCAACACCTCCGCCGTCGAGACTCCTTTGGAAGGGAACTTCATGGAGGATAAGTTCAAGATATACTTCCCCGACATCGGGTTATTGCTCGCCTCCTACCCCATCGCCTTGATGAGCGAGGTCCTCTCGGGCAACCTAGGCGCGTATAAAGGGGCGATTTACGAATCGATCGCCGCCGATATGCTCTACAAAGCCGATGTCCCCCTCTATTACCACGAGGACACCCTTCGCCACCTAGAGAACGATTTCCTCGTGGAAAACGGGCAAGGTATCGACGTATACGAGGTCAAGGCCACGAATGGGCGGCTAACCTCCGCGAAAGCCCTGCTCGAGAGCAATAGCCCCTATAAAGACCAAATCAAGCACGTCTATAAACTGATCGACAAAAGGTATGGCGAAGGTCTCTTCTATAGAAGCCTCCCCCGCTTCCTGCTCGGGTTCAAGGTAGCCGCGGAGAAGCAAGCCACCCTTGCATCGCTTCGATTGCCCCCTTTGCCCAAAATATAGCCAAGGCAAAAGCTCCCTCGGTCAACCCTTGGGAGCTTGTTTTTCCATGTTGGCGGAGGCAGAGAGATTTGAACTCTCGCTGGCCTTACGACCACTAACGGTTTAGCAAACCGTCCCCTTCGGCCTCTTGGGTATGCCTCCGCGCCCCGATAATATACAACAAAGCAAGTTGCCTTGCCATGAAAATATCAGTAGGCTTTGGCGAAATAGACGACCATCGTCGCGGGCTTGCCGCAAATCGGGCATTTGACGCCCTCGGGGGCGCTTTCCTTATAGATGCAACGCGCGGTGCCACCTTTGGTGATTTCCTTGATTTTGTCCTCGCATTCCATCCCCCCGCAGAAGGCCATCCTCACGAATCCGCCATTCTCGAGCTTGGCGTTAAGCTCCTCGATGGTAGAGGCCTCGTCGATCTTGGATTCGAGGTGCTTTTTGGCCTTTTCGTACATATCGACGTGGACTTGCCTTAGGATCTCGGGGATCGCTTGTTCGATCTCCTCGATGGAGGCGGAGATCTTCTCGCCGTTGACTCTCTTAGTGAGAACGACCTTATTCTCCTCTAGGTCCCTAGGGCCGAGTTCTAGGCGAAGGGGCACGCCCTTCATCTCCCATTGGGCGAATTTCCAGCCGGGGGTCCTATCGGAATCGTCTAGAAGCACCCTCACGCCCATCTCGGTGAGTTTGTTCTTGATCTCAAGGCACTTCTCCTTGATGCCAGGGGCTTCCTGGCGGATAGGGACGATCACGACCTGGATCGGCGCGACCGCGGGAGGCAAGACAAGGCCATTGTCGTCGCCATGGACCATGATGACCGCGCCTAAAAGGCGGGTGGACACGCCCCACGAGGTTTGATGGGGGGTCTCGAGTTTATTCTCCCTTCCTAGATAGGAGATATCGTAGGCCGCGGCGAAGCCCTGCCCGAAATAATGGGTGGTCCCGGATTGGAGGACCTTGCCATCGTGCATGAGGGCCTCGATCGTGTAGGTGTTGACCGCGCCGGCGAATTTCTCGTGCTCGGTCTTGCGGCCCTTGATGAAGGGGATGGCGAGGACGTCGCGTCCTAGCTCATCGTAGACATCCAAAATCTTCAGCGCGTTGCCTTCGGCTTCCTCTTTGGTCTCGAAAAGGCAATGCCCTTCCTGCCAAAGGAATTCGGCGCCGCGGAGGAATGGACGGGTGGTCTTTTCCCACCTTACGACGGAACACCACTGGTTGTAGATCTTAGGGAGATCGCGGTAAGAGGAGATGCTCTTCTTATAGAGGTCGCAGAAAAGGACCTCGGAGGTAGGACGGACGATAAGGGGGTCGGCAAGGCGCTCGCCGCCACCGATTGTGGCGACCAGGGTCTCGGGGGCGAAGCCCTCGATATGCTTCTTCTCTTTGTTGAACAAAGAAGAGGGGATAAGCGTGGGCAGATAGACGTTCTGGACGCCCTGCTCCTTGAAACGCTTATTGAGATAATTCTGGATTTCCTCCCAGATCGCATAGCCATAGGGAAGGTAATAGATGAATCCCTTGACGGAGGAATAGTCCATCAGTTCCGCCTTGCGACAGACGTCCGTGTACCATTGGGCGAAGTCCACGTCACGCGCGGTGATGGCTTCGTTCTTGTTTGCTTGCTTTGCCATAAAAATCGTTCACTCCTAGAAAAGCCGTGGGTAAGTATATACCTCTTTTAATCCTTCATGTCCCTAATTCGCTTTAGCGACTTGGGCGATATCGGGTTCATCATCACGTCGAAGGGGGCGAACACCTCCGCCGAGATGAAGTTGATGCCAGAACGGACGAGCAATTCGATGGACGCCCAACCTTCGATATCGGTCGCCACGATGGGCTTGCCAAACTTAAGCAGTTTCTCAACGAGAGCGTGCAGTTTAGAACGCACGAGCGCGTCCATCTCGGCCGCAGAACCCGCGAAGGCGAACCCACAGACGAAATAGTCAAAGGCCCAATAAATGGACGGGGGAAGCTGCAGATCGCTCGTATCGAGGAATAGCCCCACTTCGTAGCCCTTGGCCTTAATCGCGGTGATGTCGTCGACGAACGCGTCGGGATTAGTGGTGTCTAACTTATCCCTAAAGTCCGTCTCGGTGAAAAGGAAGACGATATGCGCGGACTTGGCTTTCTGTAACTTCGAGAAGGCCAAAAGCATATAGCCTCTTTCCTCTAGCCTGACGGGATAGAAGAGAGACTGCGTCTCATCGGGACGTTCCGCAAGGAAAAGGGGAATCGTTTCCCTAGCGACGGTCGCGAAGAGGATCTTGTCGTCCTCGGTCCGGACCGCGTAGTCCTTAAGCTCGTCCATCGAGTCAAAGTAAGTGTCTTTGGGGCTCGCCTTGGAGAAGTAGCCGATGGTCTTGCCTCTTTCTACGTCATAAATAGGACGGAAGGTATAGGTGAGCCTCTTCTCGTTGATGATGCGTTCGACCTCGGTACGGTAGGTGGAATCGGACAAGGGATTGAGGATTTCCCTGGTCTTCTCGGATAGAAGCACCTTGTCGTTGCCCTCGAAGGCGAGGACCGCGGTGTTGCGGGCCTGTTCGATGATCGCGTCCGCCTCGCCTTTTAGGCGGCGATGCTCGACGACCCCTACCCTGACCTCGATTTCGGAGAGCAAGCCGTTAAGGGAAAGGTAACGGTTGATGGAATTGATGCCAGAACGGAAGAGGTAGAGTTCGCTCGCCCTGTCGCTAAGGCGGAAATCCACCAAGACGAGTTCGTTGCCAGAGCATTGCAAAAGCATCCTCTTGCCCGTCACGAAGGGGAACAACGCGTTCTTGAGTTGATTGAAGGCGACCGGGTCGATTTCCTTGTCCTTGTCCGCGATCTTCTTATAGGCGAAGCGGAAGGCGCCGGTGACGCCTTTCTTCCTCGGGTTCGTCTCCATCGCGGCTTGGTATTCCTTGATGGAGGAAAGCCCGCGCCTAGGCGAGCCAAAGGAGGAGGACATGAACTTCATTAGATAGGACAGCAAATGGATGACCTGCTTCTTCTTATCCACCTTCTCGACTTGTAAGAGGGAGAAGGTCTGCCTTTTGAATTTGCTGTCCTGGACGTCCACCTCGAGGAACTCGGGGGCGGAGGTGCCGGGGTCGCCTAGCGCGTTAATCCAGTTGATGACTTTCTTTTGTTCGGCGATAGGGAAATGCTGATAGAACTCGCCTAGGGTATAGGTCTTGACGTCGGAAAGGGAGGTGACGTTGAAGTAGGTGACTTTGTCGTGGGGGATGTCCACGACGAAGACGCGAACAGAGTTCGACTGGTCCTCGATTTCCTTTTTGTAGCGATCCATCTGGTGACGGTTGATCGCATAGGAGATCAGGATGAGCACGACGAGCACGCCCAAAATCGCGATCGAGGCGTAGACGGGCCAGTCCATGGCGAAGGAATAAGCGCGCGGCAAATCCATGGCAAGAGTCTATCACAAAGTGATATCGATATCATCGTTATCGTTGTTTCCGAAAAGTCGTGATGATATGATTATCCCCGCCGCGGAGAAGTACCCAAGCGGTTGAAGGGGGCGGTTTCGAAAACCGTTAGTGGGGTCATGCCCCAGCCAGGGTTCGAATCCCTGCTTCTCCGCCATATGCCTAATGCGTTCTTGATGCAATCGGTCAAGGACGTTTTTTGTTAGAACCTGACATCGTCAGCCTAGCTTGAAAAGTGCCGCAAAAATACCTTTTGTAGAAAATTGGCAGTAATGTACCAAAACCGTACGGAAAGCGGGATTCTCCCCGAAACCAAAGCCAAGACAATAGAGGGTTTTTTCTGACCGGTCTTACACACGCGCGAGGGCCTTGTAATAGGACTTGATCAAGCCCATCAGGCGATTTCAATTAACGTAATCAATCTTTCTTTGCACGACAAAAAACAGCCATTTTCGGCCATTTTCATTCGCAAAACCCCGTTATTTTATTGAATCGGCGGTAAGAAGAATCGCCCGTAAACCTGTTTGAGTTCGATGATTTGGATGAACGCGCCCGGGTCGGCCTCACGGATGACCTTGACCACGTTTTTGATCTCGTAGGTGGAGATGACGATCTCGAAGATGTACTTCTCCTGGCCGGTGAAGGCGCCTTGCCCCTTGATGAGGGTCGCACCATGGGGGACGTTGGCCATGATGATGCGCCCTAAATCCGGGTTGGTGGTCACCACCTCTACCCTCATCTTCTTATTACGCAGGTTGATCATGTCGATGACGATCATGACGACGAACATGTAAAGGACCGAGAAGAGGGCGGCGACGAAAAGGTGGGCACCTTTATCGCTTCCCCATCCGGCGTCAGTGATGGAAAGGAGGGTGTGAAGGGTGAGGGTGACGATGTTGATGTAGACCGAATAACGTCCGACGAGCTGCGACTTCTTTAAGGCGATGTAATAGGCCACGACGTCGATGCCGCCCGCGGAGGCGTCCACCTTGAAGGCGATCGCCGAGGACATGCCGGTACAGATGCCCGCCAAAAGAGCGCGGGTGACGAGGCCCCCGTTTTGATCGGCGAAGGCCGCGATCTTGTAGATGAAATCCTTGTCGGCGAAGCCAAGGAGGAAGTTGAACACGGAGACCATGCCGACGTTAAGCAAGGTCAAGAAGGTGAACCTCTTGCCGATGCCGATGAAGCCGATGATGATGATCGGGATGTTGAGGACGAAATATAGGATCGAATAGAGGTTCGAATAGAGCCCGTTCGCCGTGACCGAATGCCCCGAGGCCATGTCGATGACCTGAATGAGGGTCTGCGAGATGCCGGAGACGCCGCCACCGATGAGGTTAAGCGAACTCGACGTCGGGAGGTCGGCGACGTTGTCAGGCGCCATGAACGTGCGGAAGCCAAACGCGAAAAGGAAGGCCGAGAACATGACGACAAAAACGGCCCAACCCTCATGTATCGATCCTTTAAGGATCGGATGGTCATATAGTTTTGATTTCGCCTTGTCTAGCAGCGACTTTTTCTTCACCATGGGAACGTGATGATTATAGCCATTCGCCAACGCTTTGAAACTAGATTCGATGGGATAGACGCTTCCTTGGCTCAACGAGCCATCGCATTTGCCATAAACGCGAATTCGGTTGTTGCCCGCCCGCTATGCCAATGATATGATTAACCCGCTGTTTATATAAACAGGCCAACTTCTTCGGAGGCATTCGAATGAACATAATCAAATCGATCAGCGCCATGATCACCAAATTCTGGCGTTGGATTACCGAAACCGCGTGGGTTCAGCCTTTGCTCATCGTCGGCGGCATCTTCGCCGTCATCTTCTCGATTCCCAAGTTCACCACTTGGTTCGAGGCCATGGGCGTCAACTCCTCCAATTCCTTCTACACCAACTACCGCGTCTCCCTCGAAGGCGAAGGCCGCGAGGAGAACGGCACCCGCATCATGACCGATGCCGATAAGCTCACCGCCGTCATCGACAAATGGTCCTTCACCAACACCCAATACGATAGCTATGAGACCTATCGCAAAAACGTCGAGGCCGATGACGGCCTACGCTATGGCGAGAAGTTCTTCATGGTCTTCTATAAGAGCGATTGCTCCGGCTGCGAAGAGGCCAAAAACGGCTTCGAGACCCTGATCACCGGTTGGAACACCTCCTTCCCGATCGCCGGCTCCCAGCCCTTCAAGCTCTATTCGATCCAAGCCGACCAGACCTCCTCCAACGACGATACCTACGAGATCGACACCGACAAAAAGGCCATCAACCGTTACCTCACCTACTTCGAGGCGGCCGACCTTTGGGCCTCCGCCGCGGGTCGCTTGGAAGATGCCCCCTATCGCACCAACGCGAGCGCTGGCATGACCAACTACACCTACATCGAGAACACCGACCTCACCAACTGGCCGGTTCCGACCATCTTCCTCATCGACTTCACCAAGGAAGCCTATGAGGCGGGACGTCCCGGCCTAAGCGAAGTCCTCTTCGGCGTCAGCGGCTCCTCCTACTTCGAAAACGCGCAGCTCCTCGCCAACATGTGGAACCACCTCGACGCGGCCACGGCGAGCTCCAACCCCTTCAACGCCGCTTACAAGAAGTAAAAAGCGAAACTAGGTCCGCTATCACGCGGGCCTTTTTGTTACAATCAAGAATATGGAAAACGTGAAAACCAAGGTCGGGGAAGCATTCCTCGCCGAAACCTTCGTCAAAGGCAATGAGCCCTCTTTTTCCTCCTTCGTGGACGGATATGAGGTATCGATGGCCAAAGGGGCGAGCCTCGCCATCTCCTCCACCGAGGAAGCGCCCGTCTTCTTCGGGATCAAAGGCAGACTATTAGGCGCCGCCAAAATCGATTTGGAACGTGCGGTCTCCTTATATATAAAGGATAAGATGCACACGACCATCACCGCCTATAACCTGAACCCCAAGGAAATCGAGGTCTACATCGCCCCCTGCCTCACCTTCTCCCACACGATCGTCGAGAGGTCGCTCATCGAGAAGATGATGGCCCTAGGCTATCGCGCGGCTTGCAAGAGGACGGACGGGGTCGACTTCTTCGACGTGCCCGTCGCGATCTTGGTGCAGATGAGGGAATTAGGCATCCCCATGAAGAACATCCATATCTCCGACTACGACACCTTCGAAAACCCCGAGATGTTCTATTCGAAGCTCCGCTCCGACGAAAAGGAAAACGTCACGGTGGCAACCCTCCTTTGATTCTTCCTTCCAACTCTTTTTACCGCCTCCTTCTACGATGGCGGTTTTCTTTTGATAAAAGAAATGGTCGTGGCTAGACTATTGGGGTTAAAGGCAAAACCCCATGAACAAAAGCAAACTCCTCTTCCTTACCGCCCTGTTATTGACTCCCTTATGCGGCTGCTCTAATGGCCAAAGCGGTTCCACCCCCACCGATTCCAAGGAATACATCGGCATCGTCTCGGCGATGGATAACGAAATCTCCCTTTTACTAAAGGAAGCCAAGATCGAACAGACCCTCACCTATGGTGGGGTCAAATACCACGCGGGTACCCTAAACGGGAAAAACGTTGTGATCTGCCGTTCGGGGATCGGCAAGATATTGGCCGCCTCCACGGTCGAGGCCCTCATCGGCCACTTCGAAATCACCAAGACCCTATTCACGGGCATCGCCGGCGGCATCCGCGACGAGCAGAAGGTCCTAGACCAAGTGATCGCGACGAGGGTCTGCCAACATGACTATGGGAAGCTTGCTAACGACGGCTTCGAATGGCTCGCGGGCGATCCCGGCATGGGAGGAACGCCCGGGGAATACTATCCATGCGACACCAAGCTTGTGGACCTAGCCTATGACTCGGCGGTCGAGGTTTTGGGCAAAGAGCACGTATGGAAGGGCACGGTCGCCTCGGGCGACCAATTCGTCGCCTCCGAATCCTACGTGGATTACCTGGAGCTCACCCATGACGCCTACGCTTGCGACATGGAAAGCGCCGCGATCGCGGTCGTTTGCCAAAAATACAATAAACCCTTCGCGATCCTGCGCGCCCTTTCCGATAAGGCGGATGGGCACGCGCATGAGGCTTATCAGGATTTCGGCGACGTCGCGGCGGAAAACTGCAACCGCATCGTGCTCAAAATGCTCGAATCCTTCTAATAGAAGACCTATTTCTTGTTTTGATAATGCCTATAGACCGTAGGCGGGACGAGCGGGGTGATGTCCACCCCGTTTTTCCATAGTTCCCTGACCGTGGAGGAGGAAATGAAGGAAGCGGAGGGTTCCGCCATGAAGAAGACCATGTCGATCTTGGGGTCGACGAATCTATTCGCGGAAGCCAGTTGGAACTCATACTCGAAATCGGTGACGGCCCTAAGCCCGCGGATGATGTGGCTCGAGCCCTTCTTCTTACAGTATTCGACGGTGAGGCCATCCCAAGAATCCACCTCGACGTTAGCCATGCCTTCGGTGGCTTCCTTCATCATCTCTAGTTTCTCTTCTGTGGAGAAATCCGATTTTTTCGCGGGATTGACCGCGAGCAAAAGGATGACCTTGTCGAAAACGTTGAGGGCCCTTCTTAGGACTTCCAGATGTCCGTTGGTGATCGGGTCAAAGGACCCAGGGTAAACCGCGATTCTCATGCTTTGCCTCGAAGTATCATTACGTTGCTCTTGCCATAAGTATAGCGCCTTACTTCCCTAAAGAGGGTTGGGTCGAGAGGGACGTCCCCTTCAAATTCCACGACGATGGCAAAGGCTTCTTCTAACATCTTTTCCTTAAGAAGGAACTCTATCGCGTATCCATAGGATTCCTTGTTCGCGTAAGGGGGATCGAGGAAGACCAAACTAAACTTCCTGCCCCTAGCTCTATCTAGGGCCGCTTTGAAATCCAGTTGCCAAACTTCCCCGTTACTCTCTTTGAGGGATTCTAGGTTTTTCTTCACGATTCCCGCGGCGATTTTATCCGCGTCGACGAATAGACAAGAAGCCGCCCCTCTAGAAAGGGCCTCGATGCCTAATGCCCCAGAGCCCGCGAATAGGTCCAAGACCTTCGCGTTAGGGATTTCAAAGGAAAGCGCCGAGGCAATGGCCTCCCTCACCCGATTCTTCGTGGGCAAGGTCGTCTCTTCGGGCGGGGTGAGTAATACCCTGCTCCTATATTTACCCCCGACTATCTTAATCACGGCTTCCTCCGATCCTCGGGGCTTTCTTGATGTCCCCGAAAAGGATGTCCTCGATCTTCCATAATAGCGAGTTGGCCTCGGCTAAAGCTTTGCTATAGCTTAGGCATTCCGGTTTGCTATCTAAGGCTAACTTGGCCGCGTGGAGCTTCTTCCTGGAGGAGAGGGCTTCCTTAGATTCCTCGCCATAGAGGCGGCAGGCCTCCTCGTATTCGTTCGCGGCGTCTTTTAGCTTCTTGGACAAATCCCTCACTTCCTCGTTATTCAAGGCCTTTTCCTCCTCAAGAGAGAGGGAAAGGATGCGCTTATCTTCGTTAAGCGCACAGGAGAGGGATTTTAGGCATTCGAGCGTTTTCTCGTTCACGAAGCAAATCTTACTCTAAACCCCCTCTTCTTTGCTACAATAGCGGCGCAATGCTTCACATCGTAAAAGACAACAAACCTAGCCTCCGCGAGAAGTGCAAACCCGTCGAGATGCCCTTATCCAAAGAAAACAAAGAGCTGATCGACGAGATGCTCCAATATCTTCTTCTCACTCAAGACGAGGATTACCGCAAAAAGCACCCTAACGTCAGGGAAGGCGTGGGACTCGCCGCCCCGCAGGTTGGCCATAACCTCCGCATGATCGTCATCTCCTACGCAACGGGAGACGAGAAGAACCCCCGCGTCCAATACCAACTCGTCAATCCCCGCATCGTGGTGAATTCCATCAAGAAATGCTACCTTTCCGGCGGGGAAGGCTGCCTCTCCGTGGATGGGGAGCACCGCGGCAAGGTCTACCGCGACTTCAAGATCGTCGTGAAAGCCTTTGAGGCGAGCCTAGACCAAGACGTCGAAATCACCGCCAGGGGTTACGACGCGATCGTCCTCCAGCACGAAATCGACCACCTAGACGGCATCCTCTTCTACGACCGAATTGACAAAAAGGATCCCTTCAAGGAGATCCCTGGCTCGGTCGAAATCTGAAAGCGGTCTCAAAGAAAGTGCGAAGGCATCGAGGGAATCGGTGCCTTTTTTCCATAATTCCGACCTATCACCTTGCTAAAGCAAAGCAACAAAAGGTATAGTAAAGCCATCCAAGCCGACGTCCATATCTACTGACCCCAGTTCTTGGCGTGGTTTGGAACGTTAGTTTTATGGTCAACAAATCCAGTTCCATCAGCATCTACGCCCTCGGGGGCCTAGGAGAGGTAGGTAAGAACACCTATTGTTTTGAGTCGGACCGCTCGATCATCCTCGTCGATGCCGGCGTCCGCTTCCCCGAGCCTAGCCTCCCCGGTGTCGATTACGTCATCCCCGATTATTCCCACTTAAAGAACAACAGGGCCAAGATCAAAGCCCTCTTCATCACCCACGGCCACGAAGACCATATCGGCGGCATCCCCTTCTTGCTCCGCACGGTCCATATCCCCGTCATCTACGCGCCTAGGCTAGCCGCGGCCCTCATCCGTCATAAGCTAGAGGACAACAAGTTCCGCGACCCCGTCAAGATCGTCGAATTCGATCAGGACACCGTGGTCGACGTCGCCGACGACTTCAAGGTCTCCTTCTTCCGCGTCACTCACTCGATCCCCGACGCCTATGGCGTCTGCATCGACACCGCCCAAGGCAGGATCATCGAAACGGGCGACTTTAAGATCGACCTGACCCCCGTCGGCCCCCATTTTGAAATCGATAAGCTCGCCAAACTCGGCTCCGAAGGGGTCGACCTATTGATGGCGGACTCCACTAACGCCGAGATCGAAGGCTACACCCCTAGCGAAACCGCGGTCAGGGCGGGCGTCGACGAGATCTTCGATAGCGCCCCCGGGCGCATCATCGTCTCCACCTTCTCTAGCAACATCAACCGTATCCAGCAGGTCGTCGAAGTGGCCTTGAAGCACAAGAGGAAGATCTGCATCATGGGCCGCTCGATGAAAAACGTCATCGGCATCGCCAGGGAATACGGCTACATCAAGATCCCCGATGGCGAGATCATCGAGGACAACATGCTCCGCAACTACAAGATGTCACAGATCTGCATCGTCTGCACGGGTTCTCAGGGCGAGCCCATGGCGGCCCTTTCCCGCATCGTCTCCGGCGACAACAAGAACACCACGATCTATCCTGGCGACACGGTCATCTTCTCCTCCAACCCGATTCCCGGTAACGGGGCGCTTGTCGACCGCCTCGTTAACAAGCTCGTCAAGATGGGCGCCGAGGTGAAGCAGAATTCCCTCGCCTTCTCCCTCCATTCCTCCGGCCACCCCTCCCGTCAGGAACTCCGCCTCATGCAGCGACTCGTCCAACCTAAGCACTTCATGCCCGTGCACGGCGAATTCCGCATGCTGAAGCTCCATGGCGAGATCGCCATGGACCTAGGGCTTCCCCAAGACAAAGTCTTCATCTGCGATAACGGCGACGTCCTCACCCTCTTTAACCACAAAGTGGCCCGTGGGGGACACGTTCCTGCCGAGGACGTCTATATCGATGGCAATGACCTCGATGGCGTTTCCTCCGCGATGATGAATGACCGCGCGATCCTTAAATCCGATGGTTTGGTCACCGTACTTGTCGCGATCGACGCGAAGAAAAAGAAACTCGTCTACGAACCGATCGTCTATACCCGTGGCTTCGCCGCCAGCGAACAAGCCCACGTCGTCCGCCACTCCAAGATGAGGGCGCAGGAAGCTCTTGATGCCCTGATCGTCGAGAATAACCTGAACATTGCCGACGCGAAGGCCTCCATCAAGTCCATCGTCTCGAAATACATCGAACGCAGGACGGGCCGCAAACCGATGATCGTCCCAATCGTCATGAACGTGGAGAACTATTGATGCTGATCCTCGCTTCCTCTTCCCCTAGAAGGAAGGAACTCCTTAAAAAACTTTGCAAAACCTTCACGATCGTCTCCCCCGAGGTCGACGAAAGGGCTTTGGATTTGCCCGCGAAGGACCTTGCCGCGGAAGAAAGCAAGACCAAGGCCTACGCGGTGGCTTCCCTTTACCCCGAGGACGAAATCCTCTCCTGCGACACCATCGTGGTCCTTGATGGCGAGGTCCTAGGCAAACCCCTCAACAAGGAAAACGCGATCAAGATGCTCAAGAAGCAATCGGGCAAGAAGCAAGTCGTCTTGTCCGCCTATACCTATATCGGGCATGGCAAGGAAATCACGAGGACCGTCGCGACCTCGGTCTATTTCAACGAGCTTAGCGATGAACTCATCGAGGACTACGTCGAAAAGAAAAAGCCCTTCGACAAAGCGGGGGCCTATGGGATTCAAGACGGCTATCCCCTCATCCACCATATCGAGGGGAGCTACGATAACGTGATGGGCCTTCCTACGGAAGACATCGCCGCCCACGTTAACTTTGGGGGAAGATAAGCGAATAGACAACGCTTGCATCGCCCTTAATGACCAGGGTGAGTTGAGAAGACATCAAGATGAAGGAGTCGACGCCGGCTCCTTTTAGTTTCTCCTTGTCTAGGAGGGAGTAGTCGTTGAGTTTCACGACGATGCGGGAACCCCTAAGTTCGTGGAATATGATGTTGGCCTCCCCGCCTAAGGCGTCCATGTATTCGGAGACCACCACTTTCCGTACCGGCTTCTTCTTGCGGCGGAGAAACATCGGGATGAGGATCGAAAGCACCGCCAAAAGGACGAGCCCGGCGACGGCTAGGGCGATCCACCAGCCGTTTTCCTTTAAGAAAGTGTTGAAGTCTCTTGTGCCACCCATAGTAGGAACAATGGATATCATACCCTTCTTTCGCCCCGATTCCAAAAGCCTAGTTCCACATCCGCCTTCGTTTTATCGCTAGGCCCATCCAAACAAGGGTCCACCCCACTACTTTGATGGTTTTTGCGGTTTCTTAAGGATTTTTGATGATTTTTGTTGTAAGCGCTTTCAGCCTATGGAATACTAAGTCCAGCCACCCAACCTACTATGTTGAAAGAAGCCAGACATTCCATCATTCTCGACACGGTTAACGGAAGGAAATACGTTTCGCTTTCCGATTTGATGTCGCTCACCGACAGCAGCGAATCCACGATCCGCGCGGACCTCATCGAACTCGACCGCGAAGGGAAGATCCTCCGCTTACGCGGCGGGGCGCAGGCCATCAACGACGAAACCCTCTCCTATGAGCTTTCTATCGAGCAGAAGATGGGGATCCAATGGAAGCAAAAGCAAGCCATCGCCCGCTTCGCCAACTCCCTGATTCCCGCCAATTCGCTCCTTTACGTGGACGCGGGTACCTCTACCTTGGCCCTAATGGAAACCCTCGATGTCCCAGGGCTCGTCATCGTGACGAACTCGGTCCTCATCGCCAGGAAATCCCTCACCAAAGGGTACCGCTCCTACGTGATCGGAGGCGAACTCAAGCTCTCCACCGACGCCCTCTTCGGCCCGATGGCCTTGAATTCCCTGGAGAAATTCCGCTTCGACATCGGCTTCTTCGGGACCAACGGGGTGGACCTAAAGCAAGGCTTCACCACCCCGGGCGTGGAAGAAGCCGCCATTAAAAGCAAGGCCATGGACCAATGCAAGAAACGCTATGTCTTGGCCGATTCGAGCAAATTCGACGTCGTCACCGCGGTCAGCTTCCATCCGTTCGAGGAAGCGACCATCATCACCGACGCGATTATCAAAGAGAAATATAAGGATAAGGGAATCCTGGAGGCAAAAGCATGATCTACACCGTCACCTTCTCCCCCGCCGTCGACTACATCGTCGACCTAAAGACCCTGGAAAAAGGCGCCATCAACCGCAGCCAAGGAGAGCACTGCCTAGCCGGAGGCAAGGGAATCAACGTCTCCATCGTCCTCGCCAACATGGGCAAACCCTCCGTCGCGACGGGCTTCCTCGGGGGCTTCACCGGGGAATTCATCCGCAAGGAACTAGAAAGCAGGGGCATCGCCTCCGCCTTCGTCGAAGTCAGCGGCAATACCCGCATCAACGTCAAGCTACGCGGCGAAGAGGAAACCGCCATCAACGGACAAGGCCCCGACATCACGCCGAGCCAAATCGAAGAACTGATGGCCCAATTAGAAAGGCTAGGGCCAAACGACTTACTCGTCATCTCGGGCACCGTGCCCTCCTCCTTGCCTAGCGATATCTACGAGAAGATCTGCGAAAGGGTCAAAGGCACCCGTTGCGAGCTCATCGTCGACGCGACCAAGGACATCCTGCTAAACACCCTCAAATACCACCCGCTCCTGGTCAAACCGAACCAAGAGGAACTCGAAGAAATGTTCCACGTCGAGATCCATAACGAAGAGGAACTCATCGAAAACGCCGAAAAACTGGTCGCCTTAGGCGCCAAAAACGTCATCGTCTCCCTCGGGGGCGATGGGGCATTGCTCGTAGGGGAAGGAAGAAAACCCCTCCACTTAGCGGCCCCGCAAGGAAAAGTCGTCAACACCGTGGGAGCCGGGGATTCCCTGGTCGCCGGGTTCATCGACGAATACACCAACTCAGGTAACATCGCGTATGCCTTCCGCAAAGGCATCGCGACAGGAAGCGCATCGGCCTTCTCCGAAGGTCTGGCCACCAAGCAAGAGGTCGAGGCGCTCCTAAAAAAGATGGAAAAGAAAGGAGAATAGCGAATGAAGATCACGGATCTGCTATCAGAAAAAACCATCTCCACGAAAGTGGTCGCCGCTTCTAAGGAAGACGTCATCAAGCAAGCGGTCGAACTCATTTCCCACTCCGGGGCCATCTCCGATGTGGCGACCTATGAGAAAGGCGTCTTCAAAAGGGAAGAGGAATCCACCACCGGCATCGGGGAAGGCATCGCCATCCCCCACTGCAAATCCGACGTGGTGACCAAACCGGCCCTCGCCGCCATGGTCATCCCGGAAGGGGTCGATTACGCCGCCTTGGATGGCGAACCCGTCCATTTGCTCTTCCTCATCGCCGCCCCCAACTCCGAGGACAACGTCCACCTCGACGTCCTCGCCCGCCTCAGCGAAATGCTGATGAACGATGAATTCAAAAACAAATTGCTCGCGGCCAAGAGCAAGAAGGAATTCCTCAAAGTCATCGACGAAGCCGAATCGGAAAAGCTCGAGGAAAGCGAAGAAACCGCGCAATTCCCCCGCGTTTTGGCCGTCACCGGCTGCCCCACTGGCATCGCCCATACCTATATGGCCGAGCAAGCCCTTAAGGACAAGGCCAAGGAGATGGGCATCTCCATCAAAGTCGAAACCAACGGTTCCGGCGGCATCAAAAACGCCCTAACCGATGAAGAAATCGAACATTGCGAAGGCGTCGTGGTTGCGGCCGACGTCCAAGTCGAAATGGATCGCTTCGCCGGCAAACGCGTCGTCCAAGTCGCGGTCGCCAAAGGCATCCACGAACCCGAAAGGCTCATTAACGAAGCCCTTGATCCCAATACCCCGATCTTCAAGCAGGGTGAGGAACGCAAGGTCTCCGAAAGTGGCGGCAAGCCCTCCGTCGCGCGTCAAATCTACAAGCATTTGATGTCGGGCGTCTCGCACATGCTGCCCTTCGTCATCGGCGGCGGCATCCTCATCGCCCTCGCCTTCCTCATCGATACGATCGCCGGCAACGCCGGGTCCGCGGCCTTCGGCTCGGTCAACCCCGTCGCCGCTTGGTTCAAGACGGTCGGCGGCTACGCCTTCAACTTCATGGTGTGGATCCTCGCCGGCTTCATCTCCTACTCGATCACCCGCCAGAACAAAGGCGCCCTCGCGGTTGGCATGGTCGGTGGCTTCATCGCGACCCAATCCAACTTCAACATCCTCGCCACCATCATGGGCGCGGATTACCCTTATAACTCCAACGCCGGCTTCCTAGGCGGCATCGTCGCGGGCTTCGCCGCCGGTTACATCGTCGTCGGACTCAACAAGCTCTTCGGCTTCTTGCCCAAATCTCTCGACTCCCTCAAAGCGACCTTGGTCGTCCCCGTCCTTGGCACTCTCTGCATCGGCGTGACCATGTACTTGGTGAACACCCCACTCATCTACGTCAACATCGGCTTCACCAACATGCTCAACTGGCTCGCCGACCATAACCTCACCATCCTCCTCTGCGCCCTCCTTGGCGGGATGATGGCCATCGACATGGGCGGCCCGATCAACAAAGCCGCTTATGTCTTCGCCGTCGGCTCCTTGGCTACCGCCACTTCCGCCAACCCCTCCGGCTACATCATCATGGCCGCCGTCATGGCCGGTGGTATGGTGCCGCCTCTAGGCATCGCGATCTCCGCCAACCTCTTCCCCCAGAAGTACACCAAGCAGGAACGCCGCGACGCTTACGTCAACTACGTCATGGGCGCCTCCTTCATCACCGAAGGCGCCATCCCCTTCGCGGCCAGCGATCCCTGGCGCGTCATCCTCTCCAGCGTGATCGGCAGCGCCGCCGCGGGTCTATTCACCGGCCTATTCGGCTGCCAGCTCCTCGCTCCTCATGGCGGCGTGTTCGTCTTGGCCACCATTCAACCCTCCGGTTGGACGATCGCCCTCTACCTACTCGCCATCGTGATCGGTTCCTTCATCACCGCGTTGATGCTAGGCATTCTCAAGAAGAACAACGCCAATGCCGAACTCGGCAAATGGAAGGGTATCAACTTCCCCTGGACCAAGGGAAAATAATAGAAAAGGAGAAAACCCCATGAAATCATTCACCTACGTCATCACCGACAAAGAGGGCATCCACGCCCGCCCCGCCGGCATCGTCGTGGCCGAGGCCAAGAAATACGCCTCCGCCATCACGATTGAGAACAAAGGCAAGAAGGCCGACCTAAAGCGCATCTTCGCCGTCATGTCCCTCTGCGTCAAAAACGGCGAGGAAGTCAAGATCGTGGCCGAAGGCGCCGACGAGGAAGCGGCAGCCGCCGGCGTCGAAAAGGTCCTTAAAGAAAACCTCTGATATGGACTCTCACAAAGGCACCCGCGTCTTTGAGGGCTATGCCCTTGGCAAGTTGGCCGTCTATTCCTCCATCAAGGTGGAAAAGGCGGCCGGCCTAGGCCAGGAGGCGGAATTCGCCCGTTTTGAGAAGGCGCGTGAGGAAACAATCGCCGCGCTGGACAAATCCTACATGGAGACCCTGTCCAAACTCGGTGAGGAGGAAGCCGCCCTCTTCGCCACCCATAAGCTCATGGCGGAAGACCTCGACTTCGAGGATGCGATCCGCGCTGAACTGGCTGCCGACGTCTCCGCCGAATACGCCGTCCAAACCGCCGGCGCCCAACTCGCCGAGATGTTCGCCTCCATGGACGACGCCTACATGAAGGAAAGGGCCAACGACGTCCGCGAGGTAGCCGCCCGCATCGTCTCCGCTTTGCGCAAGGAAGACAAGGGCTTCTGCCTAAACGAGCCTTCCATCATCTTGTGCGAGGACCTTCCCTCCTCCGAGCTTATGAAGCTCAACAAGAAGATGATCCTCGGCATCGTCTTCGCCAAAGGGGGCACCAATTCCCACGTCTCCATCCTCACGAGGATGCTAGAGATCCCCTCCATCTGCGAAACCGAAACTCTCGAAGTCACCCCCGACCTCGACGGCACCTTCGCCATCTTGGACGCGATGAAGTCCGAATTGATCATCGGCCCCGATTCCAAACTCCTCACCTCCTACTCCAAGAAAAAGAAGGAATATGAGGAAAATAAGGCCAAATTGCAGGCTTTCAAGGGAAAACCGACCCTCACCAAGGACGGGAAAAAGGTCGCGATCTATAACAACATCGCCTCCTCCTTCGAAGTGGAGAACGCACTCCGCAACGACGCGGAGGGCATCGGCCTCTTCCGCTCCGAGTTCATCTACCTGGAAGCAAGCGACTACCCTAGCGAAGACGAACAATTCGAACACTATAAGCGCGTCGTCGAGGCGATGGGCAAGAAGCAAGTCATCATCCGCACCCTCGATATCGGCGCCGACAAGAAGATCGATTACTTCGACCTCCCCGAGGAGGAAAACCCCGCCCTCGGCTTCCGCAGCATCCGCATCTGCAAAGCGCGGCCCGAGATCTTCCTGGTCCAACTCCAGGCCCTCTACCGCGCCTCCTCCTATGGCAACCTCGCCGTCATGGTCCCGATGATCATCTCCCTAAGCGAAGTCAAATTCATTAAGGAGATGGCCGCCTTGGCCAGGGAAAACCTTAAGGCCAGGGGGCTATCCTTCAACAAGGACATGAAGATCGGCATCATGGTGGAGACCCCGGCCGCCGCCGTATGCTCCGACCTATTCGCCGCGGAGGTGGACTTCTTCTCGATCGGCACGAACGACCTGAGCCAGTACACGATGGCCATCGATCGCGTCAATCCTAACCTCTCCTCTTCCTTCAATCCCCGTCATAGGGCCGTCCTCCGTCTCATCAAGATGGCGACCGATAACGCCCACGCCCATGGCATCCCCATCGGCATCTGCGGCGAACTCGCCCGCGATGAAAAGCTCCTCCCCTTCTTCCTGAAGATCGGGGTGGACGAACTCTCCGTCTCCCCCGCCTACACGTTGTCGCTAAGGGAGCAAATCTCCCACATCGACACGAGCAAGGTGGACGAAGCGGACTATCTCTAATCCCCTTACCATCCCGGCACGGCCAAAAACCGTGCCTTTTCTTTTAGAAAGCCCCACGCGCGGAAACAATTGCTATAATTAGTTCACTTAGGAGGGACTACCCATGTCCAATGCCATTGAAATCGAGGCCAAGGTGCTCGTCAGCAAAGACGATTATCGTCTTTTGACCAAGGAATTCGCCTCATATCCCCGTTACGTCCAAACCAACTATTACATCGATACCGAGGACCGTGCCCTCGCCAAAGAAGGCATCGCCCTCCGCATCAGGGAAAAGGAAGGCCAATACGAACTCACCCTGAAGACTCCACTCTCGCAAGGCCTACTGGAGAAAAACGCCCCCATTACCATGAACCAATTCGTCGCCCTCCGCGACGAGGACGAGTTCCCCGAAACCGATTTGAAGAGGTTCCTAACGATGCTAGACTTCGACGTGAAGGAGCTTCGCATCCTCACCTCCCTTTCCACTGAGAGGATCGACGTCGAATACGAGGGAGGCCTCCTCTCGATCGACCGTAACTCCTATTCGGGACAGGTCGACTACGAAATCGAATTCGAATACAACAACATCGACGATGCCGAGAAGATCCTAGAAAAACTTCTGGCCTCCAAAGGCATCAAGGTTGCCGCCTTCTCCAAGAAGAGCAAAACCCAACGCGCGATGGCCGCGATCGGGAAATAAGCAGACTAAATAATCAAGGGTCCAGAGTTCTGGGCCCTTTTCGATTGTCTTGGTGGAGACGACCTAAAAGAGAAAAGCCGGTGTTTCATCGTCGACAGAATGTTGCAAATAAACCAATATTTAGTAAAGTATGGTTGTTTTAGGAACACTTATTGGATGGAAAAAACCATAAGGCAAATCATCGATTCAAACCGCGGCTATGTCACGCGAAAGGACATCGACAAGCACGGAATCCCTTCAATCTATCTCACAAGGTATGCGAAAAAACATGGCCTAAAGCGGGTAGCAAGAGGGTTTTACGCGGAGGAAGGATGGATCGTAGACCCTTATCTACTGTTTCAATACGCCTACCCCAAATTCATCTATTCCTTCGCCTCGGCAATCTACCTCCATGGGCTCGGGGATGCCCTGCCAAACTATCTGGAAGTCACCGGTCCGCTCAATTACCGCCCCATGGGAAAGCCTAGAAGTGACGTGGTCACGCACACGGACACGGTCGAATCATCCTATTTTCTCGGCATTAGCGAAGTATCGACGAGCCTGGGCAATCGGGTTAAGGCCTATGACAAAGAGAAAACGGTTTGCGATCTAATCAAGCATAAGAACAAAGTTGAATTCGAAGTCTACCTTAAAGCCCTAAACCTTTATGCCCGCTCACGGGAAAAAGACATTAATAAGCTCATGAAATATGCCAAGGCAATGAAAATAGAGAAAGAGGTTCGCACCCAAATGGAGGTTCTACTCTCTATAAATTTGGATAGTTAAAAAGAGAGGCGCGCCTCTCTTTCATTTACGTTCGTGACCGCAATCTAGATAATGCGGGCAGCTAGGGTCGCAGGCCTCATCCGCTAAACGCCTGGCCCTAGGGATGAAGGTCCTGATTTCCTCTTGGTTATAACCAACCTGCAAGCGGTGGTCATCCACGATGATCGGCCTTTTCAAAATGGAGGGGTTTGCCTTGATGAAGGCGATGAGTTCCGACACCTTCATGGAATCGAAGTCGATGTTTTGCTCCATCACGATCTTGGAACGGGTGGAGATGATGTCCTCCGTGCCATTCTCGCTTTTGACGATGAGCTCCTTGATGTCCTCGGGCGAGAAAGAGGGCGAGAAAATCGACTTATCCACATAGGGGATGTGGTTGTCGTCGAACCATTTCTTCACTTTTCGGCAACTGGAGCAACTGGGGGAGGTGTAGATCTTGATCATGCCGTCATATTCTAGCAGGTTTAATCCATTTGGATTACCGATATCGTCCTTATGCTAAGATAAATGGCGATATGGCCCCCAAGAAATCTCTAAGAGGAAACTATAAAGGCATCGTCGCCATTGACATGGACGGCACCTTGCTCCGCCCCGACGAGACGGTATCCCCTTTTTCGATTGCCATCCTCAAGGAAGTCGATAGACTAGGCTACCTGGTCTTGCTTTGCTCGGGCCGCCCCTACCGCGCCTTAAAACCGACCTATGAGAAACTAGGCTGCAAGGGCCCCTGCATCTGCTATAACGGAGGGCTCGTCTATGACCCTACCGACCCTAGCTTCCCCAAAAGGGAATACCGTTTCCCCAAAGAAGAACTAGCGAAGGTCTACTTAAAGGCCCGCTCCTACGCTGACGTCATCGAGGCGGAAGACGGGGAGACCCTCTTCGCCACTAGCCATGACGAGTTCTTGGAAATCTATTTCCCCACCAAAGGCATCAAGACCTCCTACGGGGAGTTCCCCCTCCTACCTAGCGACCCCTTCACCTTCCTTTTTTCCTATAGGCAAGAGGATAAGGAAACCCTAAGGAAGGAATTCTCCTCCTTAAAGGATTTGGGGTTCCGTTTCTGGAGAGACCGTCCTTATGCCGAGCTTTTCTCCCCCGAGGCGGATAAGGCGAAGGCGCTACTTTACGTGATGGAGCAATATGGGATAAGTAAGGAAAACGTCTATGCCTTTGGCGATGGCAGCAACGATAAGTGCATGCTTCGTCTTGCCGGCCACCCCTACGCGATGAGTAACGCCAAACCCGATTTGCTTGAAGGCGAATTCCCGATAACCAAAAAAGGCAACTCCGAGGATGGGGTTGCCTTGACTCTAAAAGAGATTTTTAGGCTTTGACGCCGAGTTTAGAGAGGACATCTTGATAGATGGCCTCGGCTTTTTCTTCCTGTCCCACTCCGTCTTTGGAGACGATTTCGATGTAGAACTTGACCTTGGGTTCGGTGCCGGAAGGACGGACGCAGACGGTCGAACGGTCCTCGAGGTAGAACTTGAAGACGTCGGATGTCGGTAGTCCCTCGATCTTCTCGACCTTGCCATCAGCGTATTGTGTGACTTGGTTTAGGTAATCGCTGACCGCGGTCACCTTGACCCCGGCGATTTCGGTGAAGGGCCTCTCATGGAGTTCGCCCATAAGACGCTTCATCGTGGCGCTGCCCTCCATGCCCTCGAAGTAGATGTCTTTAAGGGTCGTGAAGTGGTAGCCGTATTTCTTCTGCAGGTTATCGAAGGCGACGTCTAGAGGCTCGCCATGGAGATGGTGATAAAGGGCCATTTCGGCGTAGAGGAGGATGGCCTGCACGCCGTCTTTGTCGCGGGCAAAGTCGCCAATGAGGCAACCATAGGATTCTTCATAACCGAAGACAAACTTCGGACCATGTCCTAGCGCTTCGTAATGATGGATGCGGTTGCCGATGAATTTGAAGCCGGTGAGGAAGGACTCGCAGCCAACCCCATAGGAGGCGGCGATTTCCTTGCCCATGGAAGAGGTGACGATCGTGTCGTAAACGACGCCATTTCGCGGCAAAACCCCCTTCTTTTTCCTTTCAGAGAGCAAATAGTCGATTAGAAGCGCGGCGCTTTGGTTGCCCGTCAGCCTTTCGTAGGTTCCTTTGCTAGAAAGATAGGCAAGTCCGCAACGATCGCCATCGGGGTCGGTCATCAGGCAAAGCTGGGCTTTGTGTTTCTTCGCGTATTCTAGGCTTAGTTCCCACGCCGAGGCGACCTCGGGGTTAGGCGATTTGGTCGCGCCGAAATCGGGATCATGGACACACTGTTCCTTAACCGGGATGATTTCATACCCGGATTCCTGAAACACCCTCATCGCGGACTCATAGGAGGCGCCGTGCTGGGGGGAATAGACGATCGGGAAATCCTTCTTGGGGAGGTCGGGGTTCTCCTGAACGCCCTTAACGAGGGCGATGTAGTCATCATCGACTTCCTTGCCTAGGACGATGGTTTCGCCCTTTTTATCCGCGACGGGAACTTCGAAGGAGAGTTCGTCGGGAAGCCTATCGACGAACTTAAGCATATCCTCGACCTGGCTAGGGACGAGCTGGCAGCCCGTCTCGTCATAGACCTTGTAGCCGTTATAGTCCTTGGGGTTATGGGAAGCGGTGATGATGATGCCGCCCGCGGCGCCTTGCCTGCGGACCGCATAGGAGAGTTCGGGGGTCGGACGGAGGGCGTCGAAGACATAGACCTTGAAGCCCATGAGGTTGAGGATCCTCGCGCATTCGTTGGTGAATTCGTCGGCGCAGTGGCGGTTATCGTGGGCGATGGCAACGCCCATCTGGTGGGCCTTTTCCTTGCCAAGCGCGTTCTCTAGGTATTCGCCAAAGCCGACGGTCGTGCGGCCGATCGTGTGGATATTGATGCGGTTGGTGCCAGGGCCTAGGCGCCCCCTCATTCCACCGGTGCCAAAGGCGGCGTTTTGGAAGAAGGAATCGTTCTTCTTGGTTTGGTCCATGGCCAAAAGGACCTTTTTGTCCTCCTCGGATACACGGGGAGATGCGAGCCAACGCTCATATTCTTTTTCGACGTCCATAGGGAATCCTCTAGCGTAATTATGCGTGTGTGCCCGTTAATGTTTCAATAACGGATTTCAGGAATTCGGGTAATTCTGATTGAATGGTTCTACCATTCAACTTGGATAACGGGCCTTTCGTGTCCTTGAAGGAAATGCTGGAGGCGTGGAGAAACTGCGATTCTAGGCCGGTAAGCGACCTCACCTTCCTGCAATCGGCGAAGTCCCCGTATTTCTCATCCCCTACCAAGGGATGGCCGATGCTCGCGAAATGGACCCTGATCTGATGGGTTCTGCCCGTGACGAGCTCGGCTTCGACCAAGGTGTAGTCGCCATAACGCTTCTTGACCTTATACCTCGTGAGGGCGGTTTTCCCTCCTTGGGCAAGGGATTTGACGTAGACGCGCCCCGTCTCGGCGTTCTTCCATAGGGGTTTATCGATTTCCCCGTCGCAAGAGAGGTCCCCCACCAAAAGGGCGAGGTAGCGTTTCTCGATTTGGTCCCTGTTTTTGAATAGCTCGGTGAGTTCTTTTAGGGCGGCGTCGGTTTTGCCATAGACCACTAAGCCCGAGGTGTTTCTATCGAGTCGATGGGCGGGAGATGGGGTGAAGGAGGAATTGGGGTCATATTCCCCTTTGAAGAGGAGGTAATCCAGGACCGCGTTGCCTAAGGTTTCCCTAACCCCCGTCTTATCCCCATAGACCAATAGGCCTTTGGGCTTATCGATGATCAAGACGTTTTCGTCCTCGTAGGCGATCTTATAAGGCAGGTCCCTTTTGACCGCGGGACGGGGTTTCTTGAAGTCGGAAAGCTGGGCGTCGCTAACGTAGATGCGAAGCACGTCGCCTTCGGAAAGGACAAAGTCCTTGTTGACCCAGTGCCCATTCACCTTGACGTCTTTCTTGCGGAAGGTTTTGTAGATAAACGAAAGCGGGGCCTCGCTAAGGTACTTCTTCACGAATTTCTCGGCCTTTTGGCCTGCGTTAGCCTTGGTAATCGTGATTTCCTGCATGGGGTTACTATAGCACATAACCTTAGGTTATTTCCTCGTTGCTTCTTGTAGAGGACTCCCCTATAATCTTGCTTGCCACAAATCAATGTGGAGGAATACCCAAGTGGTTGAAGGGGCGGGCTTGGAAAGCTCGTAGGCTTGTAACAGGGCGCTAGGGTTCAAATCCCTATTCCTCCGCCAGGCAAAAAAATAGACACGCGACGCAAGCCGCGTGTCTTTTGTTTTCGGGAGTTTCGAATCACCAGATCGGGAGGCGGTCTGCTTCCTTCACGTACATCGGGTCCCCTTCCTTGACGCCATAGACGTCGTGGAACTTCGGGAATTGGTTGAGCACCGCGTTCACGCGAAGGTAGTTCATCGGGTGGGTGTCCTTACCTTTGTAATAGAGGTTTTCGATGGCGTCGCTAGAGAAGACGCTCGCCTGCGAGGCGGAATAGGCCTCGAAGAACTTTTTGTAATTGAAGTTTGCCTTCTTGGAGGCGAGCTTCAGCATGACCGAGACGCCACCCATGTCGGCGATGATCTCGGGCAGCATGATATCACTCCACATCGGCACCCCCTGCTTATAGGAAAGGGTGTTCCAATAGGCGACGATCTTGGCTTGTTTGGCCTCGAAGGCGGCCTTGTCCTCGGGGGTCCACCAATCGGTCTGGATCCCGTATTTGTCGTATTGGGCGCCTTGGCTATCGATCGAGTGGGAGATCTCGTGGCCGATGATCGCGCCGACGGAGCCGTAGATTTCCTCGACCTGGTCGGCGGTATAAAGGGTATCGGCGAGGATGCCGTCATAGACCACGAAGGAATTGCTCATCACCGAATAGACGGCGTTCATCGTGGTGACGGAGCCAGCCCAGATCCTATCCTCGGCGGTCGCGGGTTGGGTCGAGGAGAAGGACCAAGCGCGGTATTCCTCGGCGGCCTTATAGAAGGTGTCGACGGAGGAGCCGAGGCTAAAGGAAGGAATCTGGAGGAGGTAATCCGGATAGCAGGCGTCGAAGGTGATGGCCTCGAGTTTCTCTTTGGCCTTCTCCTTGGTTTGGGCGCCAAGCCAAGTGGCCTCCGAGACGATTTCTTTGTATTCCGCCTTGGCCTTCTGCATGAGGTCCAGGAGCAGATCCTTGCGGGCCTTGGTCTCGTAATTATCGATATAGCAACGGTCGAAGACGAGTCTGGCGTTGCTTACGAACCTCTCGCGGCCAAACATCTCGGGCGGAAAGCCCCTGGTGTTCTGATCGAAAACGGAGGCGAGTTGCATGTAGAGGTCCTCGGGGAGAATGCTTTGCCCTCCGATGCAAACGCGGAGGATGAGGTCTTTCTTGAAGGCGGCGAGTTGGTCGTTACTCAAAGCGTTTACCCCTTTGCAGAGGCGATAGGAATAGGTGTCGAAGTTCACCGTGTCGGTGTCTTGGTATCCAAAGGCCTTGAAGCCGGTCGCAAGCGGGAAGGAAGGGAACTCGGTGGCGAGTTCGCTGACCTTGTAGCCGTTTCCGCTAGGAGACTGGCTATTGTCGTTACGCATTTCGGCGTCGAAGGTGAGGGCGGTCCTGGCGAGTTCCTTGGCCGCGTCTTCGGCGTATCCGAAATAAGCGAGCAAAGGTACGAAGCTATCGACGATCCCCGCCATCTCGGTCTCCGAGTGGTTCATGAAGGGGATGATCGAGGATTCGATCGTCCAAGACAATGTATCCTCATAGGCCACGACGCCGTTTTGGGCTTTCCTTAGGCTAAATAGCGAACCGGCGAAGGAGAAGCCCCTCTTGGAAGAGAGAAAGGAGAGGATCTGCTCCTTGGTGGAGAACCCGTTGATCTCGGTGATCAGGGCCTTGACCGCGTCGAGGTCCTTGCTCTTGTCGGAGGCGGTATATAGCTCGTAGGCCTTCTTCGTCACGGTGGCGTAGTCGCCTTTGTTGGCGATTCCGGTGCCGAGGTCGACGTACCTCTTCTGCAAAGTGTTGAGGGCCCCGATCATGCCGCCGTCGGCCATCTGCCCGGGCTGCAGGGTCACCGTGGAGAGGTAGTCGTAATTGGAGGAGAGGAAGAAGTCCTGCTGCAAAGAGGGCTTCTGCACCTTGGCCGCGATGCCCGCGGGGGTGACGTTGAGCCAGGGGCTGCCATCCAAGCCTTCTTTGGTCTGCCCTTCCTTGAGGTTATAGAAAAGGTAGTCCCCTTTGGCGGGGGTGGAAGACGAACTGCTCGAAGCGGGGGTGGAAGACGAACTGCTCGAAGCGGAGGAAGAAGACGCGGAAGAGGAGGCGGAAGAACTTGAGGAAGCCTCGGGCGAAGCGGAGGAAGAGGCCGCCGGCGAGGAAGAGGAAGGCTGTCCGCAGGAGACGAGCAACGCGGAGGCCATCAGGAACAGGATTTGCTTTTTCATGGAAATTTTCCTTTTTTCGCCCATGAAATTAACATCTCAAAGAGAAAAAGCAAAGGATTCCCTCCGAAAAGGCTGCAAAAAGGCCACCGATTTTTATTTCGGTGGCCTGGAAGATCAATGAGCCTTATTCCGCGGGAGACACGAAGAAGTAGAGGCCGCACATCCCGTCGGCGGGATTGAGAGGGGTGACCTTCAGGTTGCCCTTCGCGTAGTCGCCGGTCTGGGATTTGGTGAAGCCCGCCGCGACAAGGGAGGCGATATAGGCGTTGAAGTAGGTTTTGCAGTTATCGTTGTCCTCGAAGTAGGCGATATTGCGGTAAGCCAAGGTGTAACGATTGACGTAATAGAACCACTCGAACTGCTTGGTCTCCTTGCAGTTCCACATCTTCGGGGCCGTGACGTCAAGGGTGGGGAAGCCCGCGGCCTCCACGTCGGCCTTCATCGTCGCGGGATCGTCGAAGTTCTCCTTCGCGAGGATGATCCTCAGGTGTCCTGCATCGTCGGTGGCGTAGCTGAACACCATCTTGTCGGCGGTGGTGTTCTTTTCCCATTCCGCCTTCTTCGGGTCTTTGACGTAGCCCGCTTTGACGAGTTCGGCGGCATAGGCGTCGAGATAGGCGAGGGCATCGTCCTCGTCGAGGTATTTGAGGTTGGCCACAGCATAGACCTGGTAGTCATGGAAGTAGGCCCAGTTTTCCTCTTGCACCATGACGTCGTCCTCGCCAAACCAGGCGGTGATGGCGTCGGTTTCGGGGAAGATGGGGAAGCCCTGGGGCTCGATGAGGGCGTTTAGGCCGCTCCTGGTCCCGAACTTCTCGATGTCGTATTGCCTCTTGATGGTCATCTTGAAGCCCTCGTCGTATTCGACGCCGATTTCGACATAGCTAGCGTGGTTGCCATGGGCGCGAAGGAGCCTGCGGAAGACGGGTTCGCCCTTCTCGTCGACGGCGGGGTTGTAGTTTTGCTGGACGAGCTTTTCCTTGTACTGCTCCACGTTTTTGATGGTGCCGTGGTAGTCGCGGATGACGGCTTGCTGCTCTTGGATGCAGGTATCCATGTTGGACCAGCAGGCATAGCTAGCGAAGTCGATGAACGGGATTTGGTTCATGGCCTCCTGCTGGTTGACGAGCATAAGCACCGTGTTGATGGCGCCGAGGTAATTGCCATCCCACACCCCGGCGTCCTTCACGTCGGCGGGCATCGCCCTGTTGGGGTCGTTCCTCCAATCCGTGATCCTCTGATCGATGTCGGCGGTGCCGAGCTCGATCGTGAGGGCGAGGCTCTTGGGGGTGCGAACCTCGTAGTAGTCGGCCTTGATGGTCGCCTTGGTCATGTCCTCTTTGTCGAATTCCATCGTGATGTTGTCGATGGAGGAGACGTAGAGGCTGTTGATCGCGGCCAATTGGCCAAGGCTTGCCTTGACGATTGGGTCATCGCTCGTGAATAGGAGCGGTTTGGTAGGGTCGCTATTTTGGAACAAATCGAAGATATCCTTGCCGATTTGCTTCCTGGCGTACCAATAGTTCGGGGTCATCTTGGCGCCGATATCGATGGCCTGGCCCTTGTCGATGAACAGAAGCGTGTCGATCTTTTCGTGGATGAGGGCGGTTTGGAAGGTTTCCCCGCCGATGCTCACCGCGCAATAGTCATGCGAGGTCTTCAGGGCTTCGTTGTAGTCGAAGTAGATGACGTCTTCGGAGGGGACGTTCGTGGTGAGGAAGCCCTCGCAGACGACCTTGTAGTTCCCGGCGGCGATTTTCTCACCGAAGGTCTCCAACGCTTTCTTGCTGGGTTCTTCCGAGGAAGAGCTAGAAGACTCCGAGGATCCCGAGGATTCCGAGGAGGAGTCGCTGGAGGTGGGAGAGAATCCCGACGCGTGGGAGGATGAGGAAGCGCCTCCGCCGCAGGCAGTCAGCAGGAAAGCGGCCGCCAATATAGCAAAAGGCATCATTTTCTTGGGTTTGTTCATAGGATGCTCCTTGAAGATATTTCGTAAACGTCGCCAAATAACACCC
>DKRQ01000023.1 GCA_002472275.1 Caryophanales bacterium UBA7278
ATTTGCTGGTATATCTAGGAAAAAAGGCCGGGGTGCGCCCGACCTATGGAAGTCTTTACTTAAGCCAAGTCGTTTTGTTGACGATCTTCGCGTAGCTTTGGATGATCCTGACCACGCGGATAGAGGTGTTCGTGACCTCATAGAATTCGCTTGGGATCATCGGTTCCTTGTTCTTGGCCATCTCAATGGCGAGCTCGGTCGCGGAGATGACGTCCTCGGATTTGATGCCACCGACGACGATCGTCCCGGCGTCAAGCCCTTCGGGGCGTTCGGTCGAGGTCCTGATGAGGACCGCGGGGAAGTTGAGGATGGAGGATTCCTCGGTGAGGGTTCCGGAGTCGCTAAGGACGCAGAGGGCGTTGCTTTGCAGTTTCACGTACTCGAAGAGCCCAAAGGGTTTGGTGTTTTTGACCAAAGGATGGAACTTGAAGCCCCTCTTCTCGATCCATTTCCTGGAGCGGGGGTGGGTGCTGTAGATAACGGGAATCTGATACTTCTCGGCGATCGCGTTGATCGAATTCATGAGTTCCATGAAATTCTCCTCGATGTCGATGTTCTCCTCCCTGTGGGCGGAGACGACGATGTATTTCCCTTTCTCTAAGCCAAGATCTTCTAGGACTTTGGAGGATTCGATTTCCTTTTTGTGCTTATCAAGGACTTCCTTCATCGGGGAGCCCGTGACGAAGATGGTCTTGCCATCCACCCCTTCGGAAAGGAGGTATCTCCTGGCGTTTTCCGTATAGGGAAGATTGACGTCGGAGATCCTGTCGACGATGGTCCTATTGGTCATCTCGGCGACGTTCCAGTCCCAGCAACGGTTGCCCGCTTCCATATGGAAGATCGGGGTTTTCAGCCTTTTGGCGGAAATCGCGGAAAGGGCGGAGTTGGTATCGCCCAGGATCAAAACCGCGTCTGGTTTTTCCTTGGCGATCAGTTCATAGGATTTGGCGATGACGTTGCCCATCGTCTCCCCGAGGTCTTTGCCAGCGCAGTCGAGGTAATAATCGGGCGCCCTTAGGCCAAGCTGCTCAAAGAAGATCTGATTAAGCTCGTAGTCATAGTTTTGCCCAGTATGGACCAAAATGTGGTCGAAGTATTTGTCGCAGGCCTTGATCGTTTCGGCCAAACGGATGATCTCGGGCCTGGTGCCGAGGATCGTCATCACTTTCATCTTGCTCATGGTTCTACCTCCATTCTATAGGTGTCGTGCGTGTTTGGGTCGTAAATCTTGGAGATCCACATCACGGTGAGGCTTTCCTTGTCCCCGACGTTAGATATTTCGTGGGTGTACTCCGGGATGATGTCGACGGGCCTAGAGCTATTCTCGTCGACCTTGTCCAGGAGCATCTCGTTGGTCTTGATGTTGCGTTGCCTGATGACCGTGCTTCCGACGACGGGATAGAAGATTTCCTTCTTATAGGTATGGTAATGGCCGCCTTTGGTGATGCCGGGATAGGCCATGTTGATGGAAATCTGACCCCATTTCTCGGATTTGTAGATTTCCTCGAAATAGCCCCTGTCGTCTTTGGCGTAGTTGAAGGTATACCCCTCATCGGAAAGATAGTCGCAGAAGGTCTTGAAGAGCTTCAACTCGAAGCCGCCTTTCAAAGTGGGGAGATGCCTCTTGCTTTCTATGGCTTCCTTATATCCATAGAGAAGATCGGCGAGCCTGCCCAAAGAGCAATCGTCGGTCGGGTTCACATAGAGGACTTCTTTCTTAGGCTCAATCGAAGCGCCTTCTACGTAGGAATCGACCACCTTGAGGAACTCGAAGACGATGTCCTCAACGAAGTTATAGTGGACCACGTAATTGCGGTCCCTGATCTCGATGGGAAGGCCATGGGCGATGTTATAGCAGAAGGTGGCCGCCGCGGAATTGTAATTAGGGCGGCACCACTTGCCGTAGACATTGGCCAAACGATAGACGTAAACGGGTAGCCCTGAGGCAAAGAGAAAATCCTCGGCCTGCTTCTTGGATTTACCGTAGTCATTATCGAGAGCTGCTTGGATCGAAGAAGAGAAAATCAGCGGGGTTTTGCGCCCTTTTTTCAGGATTTTATCGATTAAATGCTTCGTGAAGTTGGCGTTTCCGTCATAGAACTCCTCGGGTTTCAAAGGACGGTTGATTCCCGCCAAATGGATGATGAAATCCGCCTTGGATACGTATTCGTTAAGTTCTTCCTCGGTGGAACCAAGGTCGAACTCGAAAACCTCGTACCCCTTTCTTCTTAGCCAAAGGCAGGTGTGCTTCCCGAGGAATCCTTTGGCGCCGGTGACGAGAACGGAGAAGGCCTTATTCATGCTGCCTGACCGGTCCTCCGAAGAGCTCGAGTTTCTTGAGCAATTGCTTCATTCCCTCGACGTCGAGCCTGCCTGTGTTATGGGAGGTGTAGGATTCGCCGAGGTTCAGCTTCTTATTGCCCATGGAGAAGTATTTATCGTAGTTGAGGTCGCGGTTATCCGCTTTGATGCAGAAGAAATTGCCCATGTCGATGGATTTGAGCATTTCCTCTTGGGTGACGAGGGTCTCATAGAGCTTCTCGCCATGGCGGGTGCCGATATAGGAGACGCCCGTTTTGGCGCCGGTCAATTCGATGACTGCCTTGGCAAGGGTCTCGATCGTCGCCGCGGGTGCCTTTTGGACGAAGAGGTCGCCCTGCTCGCCGTGTTCGAAGGCATAGAGCACCAGGTCGACCGCGTCATCGAGGGTCATCATGAAGCGGGTCATGTCGGGATTGGTAATCGTGATGGGCTTCCCTTCCTTGATTTGATGGAGGAAAAGAGGGATGACGGAGCCGCGGCTTGCCATGACGTTGCCATAACGGGTGAGGCAAAGAACCGTGTCGCCGGGAAGGAGCTGGCGGGAACGAGCGATGACGTTTTTCTCCATCAAGGCCTTGGAAATGCCCATCGCGTTGATCGGGTAGGCAGCTTTGTCGGTGGAAAGGAAGATGGCCTTTTTGACGTGGTTGCGGACGCAGGCGGTGATGACGTTGTCACTGCCGATCACGTTGGTGCGGACCGCCTCCATCGGATAGAATTCGCAGGAAGGAACTTGCTTAAGGGCGGCCGCGGAGAAGACATAGTCGACCCCTTTGAAGGCGTCGATGATGGAATCGAGATTCCTGACGTCGCCGATATAGAACTTCAGTTTGGGGTTGTTGTAGTCCTTCCTCATGTCGTCCTGCTTCTTCTCGTCGCGGGAGAGGATGCGGATTTCCTTGATGTCGGTGTTGAGGAACCTATCGACGACCGCATGGCCGAAGGAACCGGTTCCGCCGGTGATCAAGAGGACTTTGCCTTTGAGGATGGAAGTGTCTTTGGCGGCGAACTCCATCAGCTTCTCCTTGATTCGTTCAAGTCTTAGCTGATCGGCGCCGACCTCGTCGTTTTCATATTGGACGAAAGTGCGGTGCGAAACGCCGACAACCTCCGCTGCTTCTTTTTGTGTCAACTTGCAGTTCTTGCGTAATTCTTTAAGACTCATAAAGGACTCCTTGGCACTTAATATATATTAATAAGGTTTATATAGGAAGCAGAAAGCGCAGTTTTTGCATTTTTCTTATCCACAATCACGGAAAGGAAAAACCATTTCTCCGCTTTTCTTTGCCAAAGGCGTCCGTATGCCCCTACAATTGAAAGGCTTCGCGAACATACCTTAGCTAAAGGAGGATAACCTATGTTCATCACCTACGCCTCGATGGCGGACAACCTCGCCAAGGCGATGTCGAACCAAACCCTCTGGACCAACATCGTCAAGACGGTTGTCTTCATCGCCCTCGGTTTCTTCTTCACGAAAAAGAAACTGCTCCCCGACGCGACCGGGAAGGTCCTGACCAAATTCGTCATGGCCGTCGCCCTGCCCTGCCTCGCGTTCTGTTCCTTCATGAAGGGATTCACCGTCAACGAAGGCGTCGGGGCCATCGTGAACTTCATCCTGGGCTTCGTCTTCTACATCCTTTTCATCTTCATCGGAAAGCTGCTCTTCATCTGGGTCAAGGACAAAAACAAGAGGGAAATCCTCCCGGTTTTGTTCGCCTTTGGCTCCACCACTTTCTTCTCTTACCCCCTCGTCTCTTCCATTTATGGAAGCGTCGCCGGCAACTACTTCAACATCATGAACGTCGCCTATCGCGTCTTCCTCTATAGTTACGCCTACCTCGTCGTCTCCGGCATCAAGCTCGGCAAGAAAAACAGGGCCGAGGAAGTCGCCGATCAAGGCGAGCAAAAAGGCGCCGATATCAAAGGCATTCTTAAAAGAGTCTTCCTCAACCCAATCCTCATCGCGACCTTTGCCGGCCTCATCCTCTGGGTCCTCCAGGCCATCCCGGGCGTGAACTTCATCACCCTCGATCCTTACTCTGGCAAGGAACTCGCCACCCCCGTCGCCTTCTGGAGATTCGACGTCACCCTCCCCTGGTTCTACCAGGCCGCGAACACCCTCGGCGGCATCGCCTCGACGATCATCCTCTTCGCGATCGGCTGCACCCTCGGCGGCGGTTCCGTCAAAGCGGCGGCCACCGATAAGTACGCCTGGATCTGGACCGCGATCAAAGTCGTGGTCGCCCCGGCCATCGTCCTCCTCATCCTCTTCGGCGTCGAAGCCATCGCCAAAGCATCCGGCCATCCCGAGATCATCACCCTCGAAACCGTGCAATCCTCCGTCTTCACTTGGCTCGCCCCGGCGGCCACCGTCGCGGTCGGCTATTGCATCAACTTCGACCGTGAGAAGGAAATGGCGTCCCACATCTCCCTCATCGGCACCTTCGGCTCCGTCATCGGCGTCGTCATCTGGGTCATTCTTCTCGTCGTCGTGGAAGCCTCTGGGTTCTTCCCCGCGCTCGTTGGCTAATAAGGAGTTACGTACATGGAAAAGAAAATCATCTGCTTCGGTTGCAGGGACTACGAAAAGCCCTACTTCGAAAAGCTTGGCAAGCAATACGGGTATGAGCTCGTTTTGCGCCCCGAATACATCGGCAACGACACCTGGGAACTCGCCAAAGGCTATGAGATCGTCATGGTCAGAGGCGGCTGCCACCTAGACGCCGAACACATGAAGTTGCTCAAAGAGCACGGCCTCAAATATTACCTCACGAGGACCGCCGGCTATAACCACGTCGACGTGGAAGCCTGCAAGGCCCTCGGCATCGAAACGGCATTCGTCCCCGGGTATTCGCCTAACGCGATCTCCGAACTCGCGGTGACCCTCGCCATGATGCTTCTCCGCAACGCCGTCTACACAGTCGATTTGGCCTCCAAAGGCAAGTTCAAGGTCACCTCGGGGATGTTCTCCCGCGAGGTCAGAGGTTGCACCGTCGGCATCCTAGGATGCGGCAGGATCGGCTGCACCACCGCCTCCCTTTTCAAGGGGCTCGGCGCCAGGGTCATCGGTTATGACCCCTTCCCTAGCGACTACGCGAAAAGCCTCATGGAGATGAAAGAAGCCAACGAGGTCTTCGAAGAAGCCGATATCATCGTCGTCCATATGGCCTATTTCAAAGGTAAGAACGACAACTTCGTCAACGCGGAAAAAATCGCCCTCATGAAGCCCGGCTCCATCATCGTCAACGTCGCCCGTGGCGAGGTCATGGATACCGAAGCCGCCGTGGCGGCGATCAAGTCCGGCCATTTGGCGGGCTTAGGGATCGATGTCATCGCCAACGAAGGGTCTTTGTTCAACAAAGAATTCGACCCCAAGCACATGGATAACCCCCTCCACCAGGACCTCGTGGACCTCTATCCGAAGGTCTTGGTCACCCCCCATATCGGCTCGGCGACCGACCTCGCCCTGGTCGACATGATCGAGATATCGCTCAAGAACATGGACGAATACCTCGAGACGGGCAAATGCCGCAATTCCCTCATCAAATAACCCCTAAGGCGGTCCAAACGGGCCGTCTTTTCTTTGCTATGCCTACTTTGGCAAAAAAAGCATCTTTGCTTTTCGCGTTTCCTGCGTGAAAATATCTAGGAAATCACGATTATTTATTAATAATCCCAGCATAGCGGAGGCCTTTTTATGAGAAAAGCCATTGCCACCCAGGAAGTCCTAGGAATCTATCTTTCCTGTTTGCAGGAGACCTTAGCCTATAACCTCCCCACTTTGATCCCGATTGGTAAGCGCGGGGAAGCGAACGTCAGGAAAGCCCTAGAAGCCGTCCTCGCCGCCCATCCTCACCTTAACGCGAGGCTATCGATGGAAGAGGGCGTCCTCTATCAAGAGGAGGTCGAGGCTCCGTTAGAACTTTCTTGCCTCAAGGTCAAGGAAATCGACCGCGCCAGTTTGGTCCGTCCTTTCAAGTTGCTTGAGGCGCCTTTGTACCGCTTTGAATTCATCGAGACCCCTGAAGGGAATTACCTTTTCTCCGACTTCCATCACGTTTTGATGGATGGCTTCTCGCTCACCCTCTTCTACAAAGAATTCGCCCTGGCTTTGGAAGGACAACCCATCGGCAAAGAAGGCGATGGATCCTATTTGGCTTGCCTCGACCAAGAAAAGGCTAGGCAAGGCGAGGTCTACCAAGAGGACAAGAAATATTACGAAGAAACCTTTGGTGGGGTCGACGTCGATAGCCTACCCACCCAGGACAAGGCCGACGAAAAAGTGGCCTACGCCCGTTTCGACATGGCGCTTTTGGGGATCAAAGACGATTCCTTGCTCCCCTTCCTCAAGAAGGTCGGCGTGCGCCGCTCTTCCTTCTTCCTTGGCGTGTCCGCGCTCACCCTCGGCCTATATTCCTTTTCCGAGGAAGCGAGCTTCGCCTTCGTCCATAATGGAAGGGGCGAAAAGCAAAAGGATGCCTATGGCATGTTTGTCCGCACGCTTCCTTTCTACGCTAGTGGCTTCGACCAGGGCCCGATCGCCGATTTCCTTTTCAAGGTGGAGCAGCAACGCCTCGAGGTCACCAAGAGAAGCTCCTATTCCTTTCTCGACGTCGTCAAGGACCTTGGCTTCCACCCCGAGATCCTCATCTCCTATCAGGGCGACTATTACTACGAGACCGTCCTAGACGGCAAAAAGGTCGAGGTGGAACTCCTCCCCGTCGGCGATGGCAAGGAAAAGATCACGCTTGAAATCTTCCATAGGGACAGCTCCTACTTCGTCAGGGCGGAATATCGCGCCGATCTCTACGAAGAGGAAAGCATCCGCCACCTGATCGCCTCGCTCGACCACTATGGGGAGCAGGTCATGGCCAAAAAGAATCTCGAGGACATCGATCCCTGCGGCAAGGAAGACCTCGCCATCCTCGATTCCTATAACGAAGTAGACCTGAGCGACTACGATTTCTCGCGCGATTTCGTCGATGACATCCGCGACCAAATCAAGGCTTCCCCCGCCACCCCCGCGGTCGTCTGTAATGGCAAGCAAATAACCTATGGTGAACTCGGAGATTTGTCCGACCGCATCGCCGACTACCTCCTTTCCAAGAAACTCCCCCGCCAAAGCGTCGTCTCGATCTTGGTGGGCCGCGATTTGGCCATGGGCTATGCCCCGGTTGGGGTTTTGAAGGCGGGCCTAGCTTATCAGCCCCTTGATCCCTCCTACCCCGATGAACGACTCATCTTCATGATGGAGGACGCCGACGCGAAGTTGCTCATCTGCCAAAGGGGACTAGAAGAACGCGTCCCCTCCTATAAGGGACCGATTCTCTTCCTCGATGAAATCCCAGGGCTCCTCCACCTTAACCTCGCCCAGCCCAAAGCCGACCCCCACGACCTCTACATCATGCTTTATACTTCCGGTTCTACCGGAAAACCAAAAGGCGTGCAGCTAGAGCACCATAATATCTCCGCGTTCGTCCAGTGGCAGCGCAAAGCCTACGGGTATAAAGCCGGCCAAGCCTGCTTTGCCTATGCCTCCTTCGGCTTCGATGCGAACATGTTCGACCTTTATGGCGCTCTCACCAACGGCATGACCCTCCACGTCATCCCCGAGGAAATGAGACTCGACCTGCCCCGCATCGCCTCCTATTTGAAGGAAAACCACATCAAATACGGCCTCATGACCACCCAAGTCGGCCGCCAGTTCTCGGAATCCGAAGGCGAGACCCCGCTCGACACCTTGCTCGTCGGCGGCGAGAAGCTCGTCCCGGTCGAACCCCCGAAGGCTTTCCGGCTAGAAAACGGCTACGGCCCGACCGAATGCACGATCATCGTCTCTCATTTCGAGGTCGACCGCCTCTATTACCGCGTCCCGATTGGCAAAGTATTGCCGATTTCCCACGCCTTCATCTGCGATAAGAAGATGAGGCGCATCCCCTATGGGGCCCCTGGCTTCCTCTTCATCTCCGGCCACCAGGTCGGAAGAGGCTACCTAAACCGCCCCGAGGAAAACAAAAAGGCCTTCATCGAAAACCCCTTTGAGGATGGCGTCTACAAAAAGATGTACCACACCGGCGACGTCGTCCGCTTCCTCAAAGACGGCACCCTCGATTTCATCGGCAGGAAGGACGGGCAGGTCAAGATCCGCGGCTTCCGCATCGAGCTAAGCGAAGTCGAGCGCGTTTTGCGCGAATACCCAGGCGTCGAGGACGCGACCGTGCAGGCCTTCCCCGCCGCAAGCGGAGGCATGTTCATCGCGGGCTATGTCGTCGGCAAGAAGGAGTTCGACCTCGACGACATCAAGGCCTTCATCGGCGAGAGGAAACCTCCCTACATGGTGCCCGAGGCCCTCATGCAGCTAGAGGCCATCCCTCTCAATCAGAACTCCAAGGTCAATAAGCGCGCCCTGCCGATTCCCACTAGGCAAAAGGGCGAAATCATCGCCCCCGCTAACGAGGTGGAAGCCAAGGTGCTAGAAGTCACCAAGAAGGTTTTGGGCTACGACGAAGTCGGCGTCACCACCGACCTCTTCGAAGCGGGCCTCACTTCCATCTCCTCCATCCGTTACATGGGCATGCTCTCCAAGGAATGCGGCATCGACCTCTCCACCAAGGAACTCCATGACCACCCGACCGTCAGGGAACTTTGCTCCCTTATCGGGGAGGGTGAAGAGGAGATCGAGGAAATCGAGGGACCCTATCCCCTCACGAAGACCCAGCAAGGCATCTTCGTCGAGATGATGGCCCATCCTAAATCCACCATCTACAACATCCCCCTCCTCTATAAGCTAGACAAAGGCATCGACCTAGACGCGCTGGAGAAGGCGATCGTCAAAGCAATCGATAACCACCCCGCCCTCAAGGGACATCTGATTCAAGAAGGCGGCGAGGTCCTATTCGCCCCCGTCGACGAACCCGCGAAGGTGAGCCGCGTCAAAGGCGACCCCGCCAAACCCTTCGCCCTCGAACCCTTCGATTTGTTCAAGGGGCCCTTCTATCAGGCAAGGATTTACGAAGGCAAGGAACATTACTTGTTCCTCGATACCCATCACATCGCTAGCGACGGCACCTCTTTGGCGGTGCTCATGGAAGATATCGGCTTATTGCTCCAGGGTCAGGAAATCGAGCCCGAGAAGAAAGGGGCCTCCGTCATCTCCATGGAGGAGCAAAAGAAAGCGACCCCCGAGGAAATCGCTAGGCAAAAAGCCCATTACGATTCCTTCCTTTCCGGCGTCGATAGCCCCTCCCTTCCTAGGAAAGACTATGATTTGCCTTCTTCCGAGAAGCCCCTTTCCTATGGGGTGAAGCTCGTCTTGGACAAAGACAAAGTCGCTTCTTACTTCAAGAAAAACGGCGTCGATCCCAACGGCTTCTTCAACGCGGTCTTCGCCTACGCCCTCGCCAAATGGAACGGCAACGAGGACGCCTTGTTCACCTCGATCTATTCCGGTCGCGACAAAGCCGCGGTGCTCCGCTCCGTCACCATGCTCGTCAAGACCCTCCCGGTCTATGCTTCCTTCGAAAAGGGCACAAAGCGCATCGACTTCGTCAAGAAGGTCCAGGACCAAATCAAGAAAAGCCAGGAAAACACCCTCTATTCCTTCGCCGAGATCAGCCATGACTATGGGGTGAAAGCGGACATCATGTTCGCCTATCAAGGCGATGGCTTCCTGCCTTCCACCCTTTCCAATAAGCCCATCGAGCTGCAGACCTTCGCCCTTGATGAGGCGAAGGCCCCCTTCTCCGTGGACTGCCTCCTCAAGGAAGATGGCTATCACCTGAACTTCGAGGTTCCCGAAAACCTCTACCTCGTTGACACCCTCAAGGGCTTTGGCAAACTCTTCGATTTGATCGCCCAGGCCTTCTTAGAGGATGGCCTCCTCGAGGAAATCCCCCTTATGGATTATGAGGACCACCAGGCGATGGACGTCTTTAACGCAACCGATGAGCCTAAGGCCTTCGAGACCTACCTCGAATACCTAGATAGGGAAGTCAAAGCCCATCCCGACAAACCGATGATCATCGGCATCGACGAAACGCTCACCTACAAGCAGTTCGACGAAAGGACCAACCAGATCGCCCACGCGCTTTTAGAAAACGACGTCATGCCAGACGATAAGGTCGTGACCCTCACCAAGAGGATTGCCAACGCTTTCGTTGCCAGGGAAGGCGTACTCAAATCGGGCGCGGCCTTCCTGCCGATCGACCCGGCCTATCCCGACGAACGCGTCTCCTACATCATTGAAGACGCCGGGGCCAAACTCGTTTTGACCACCAAGGACATCTACGCCGAAAAGAAGGGCAACTATCCTAACGTCAAGTTCCTCCTCATCGAGGATATCATCGAAAAAGCCCCTAAAACCCCCGTATTTTCCAAAATCAGCCCGCAATCGCTGGCTTATTGCATCTACACCTCGGGTTCCACGGGCAAGCCAAAAGGCGTCATGATCGAGCATCATAGCCTCGCCAATTTGGTCGACCACAACCCCCATAACTACGTGGTCAGGGAATACAGGGAGAACGCCTCGGTCACCGTGGCCCTCGCCTCGCTTTCCTTCGACCTCTCGATTCAGGAGGAATTCGTCCCCTTCGCTAACGGCATGACCACCGTGATGGCCACCGAGGACGAAATCCTCAACCCAATCGATCTCGCCAAGAGGATGATCGAGAACAAGGTCGACATCCTCACCACCACCCCAAGCTACGTCAATAATGTCCTCGACATCGAATCCGTCATGGCGGCCTTCCGTGGTCTAAAAGCCATCGACCTAGGGGCCGAGGCGGTGCCCTCTTCCCTCATCGAAAAGATGAAGCAAAGGGGCATGAAGGCCAGGGCCTATAACGGCTATGGCCCAACCGAGGCCACCGTCACCTGCACGATGGACGAAATCACCTCCCCGCGCATCACGATCGGCTTCCCAGACGCCAACGTCAGGACCTACATCGTGGACAAGGAACTCCGCCGCCTTCCCTTTGGGGCGGTTGGCGAACTCCTCATCGGCGGCGATGGAGTGGCCCGCGGCTACATCCACCGCGATGACCTCAACAAAGAGAAATTCATCAACTTCGATGGCATCTACGCCTATCGCTCTGGCGACCTCGCCCGCATCAACTACGACGGCCGCATCGAGTTCTTCGGCAGGAAGGACAACCAGGTCAAGCTGCGCGGCCTCCGCGTCGAGCTCGATGAAATCGAGAACAACATGGCGACCTTCCCCGGCATCTCCCGCGCGGTGGTCCTCGTCAAGGAAACCGCGGAGGAAGGCCAATTCCTCGTCGGTTACTACCTCTCCGAAGCCGAGATCGATGCGAGCGCTTTGAAGGCGCATCTAGGCGCGACGTTGACCCCCTATATGATCCCGAAGGTCTTCGTCCACCTCACCTCGATTCCGATGACCCAAAACGGCAAGGTCGACAAGAAGAAACTGCCAGAACCAGAGCTTTCCCGCGCCCCAAGCAGCGTCGGCAGGAAGCCCAAGAACGAGCTCGAGCAGGCGATCTTCGACATCTTCGCCCACGTCCTCGGTCAGAATTCCTTCTCGATCGACGACGACTTCTTCGACCTAGGCGGCACCTCGCTTTCGGCCTCCAAAGTCGCGATGATGGCTTTGGAGAAACAACTTCCCATCTCCTATGGCGACATCTTCTCCAACCCGACCGTGGCCGATCTCGCCTTCCTCGTCAAGCACCATGACGACCTCAAATCCGAGGATTCCAAAGAAGAGGAAGCCCCCGTTTTGGAAGGCCTAAGCTACAACCTCGTCAAGGAAGTCGACGGCATCAAAAAGGACTTCGCCTACAAATCGGTCCTCCTCACCGGGGCGACCGGGTTCCTTGGCGTGCACATCTTCCGCGAATTGCTTAAGCAAGAAGGGGTCAACGTCATCGCCCTCATCCGCGGTGGCAAGGGCATGACCCCCAAGGATAGGCTCTCCACGTTGCTCGCCTACTATTTCGGCGACATCTTCTCGGAAGAGATCGAAAAGAGGGTCCGCTTCGTCGAATCCGACGTCACCGCGCCCGACCTCCTGGACAAGCTAAAAGGCGAATCCTTCGACCTCATCGTCAACTGCGCCGCGGTGGTCAAGCACTTCAGCAACGACGACTCCATCGAGAAGGTCAACCTTGGCGGAGCCAAAAACCTCATCGAGGTCGCTCTTGCCCATAAGGCGCGCCTCATCCAGATCTCCACCCTTTCCGTGGCGGGCGAAAACGTCGGCGGCAAGTTCCCCGAAACCAAGCGCATCCACGAAAGCGAGATCTTCTTCGGGCAGGATATCTCCAACAAATACATCCATTCCAAGATCAAGGCCGAGGAGGCTTTGATCGACGCGGTCAATAACCGCGGACTTGACGGCAAGGTCATCCGCGTCGGCAACCTCATGGGACGCGAAAAAGACGGCGAATTCCAGGTCAATTCCGGCACCAACAGCTTCATGAACTCGCTGCGTGCCTACGTCCAACTCGGCGTTTTCCCGGTCTCCGCGGCCGACAGCACGATCGACTTCTCGCCGATCGACGAGGTAGCCAAGACGGTCCTTCTCTTGGCGACCACCCCGTCCCAATACACCATCTTCCACAGCGCCAATAGCCACGAGGTCGAGCTAGGCGACGTCATCGCCGCCCTCAACTCTTACGGTTTCAAGGTCGAAATCGTCCCTGACGCCGAATTCTCCAGGAGGCTAGGCGAATTCATGAAGGACGAGAGCAAGAACATGGCCGTGTCCTCCCTCATCTCCTACGATTCGAGTTCGGGTGAGTCCAGGGCCTACATCCTCTCGGACAACTCCTTCTCCATCAAGGCGCTCTACCGCCTCGGCTACAAGTGGCCGATCACGGATAGGCGATACCTGGAGAGGACGATCGAATCGCTCGCTACCCTCGGCTTCTTCGAATAGGAGTGACCATGGCATACCAACGCAACGACAAAATCATCGTCCGCAAGTTCTACCAATACCTGATCCCGACGGTTTTGATGATCCTCGCGATGCAATTCGGCTCTTTGGCCGACGCCATCGTGATCGGCAACTTCCTCGGGGACGGCGCCCTTTCGGCCACCTCCCTGGCTCTGCCAGCGGTCTTCCTCGTCGAGGTCCCCGCGATGATGATCGGGGCCGGCGCCTCCATCGTCGGGGCCAACTTCATCGGCAAGCGCATGATCAAGGAGGCGAGCCAGACATTCAAACTCGCGATGTTCCTCTCCTTCGTGATGTCGCTTCCTTTCATCCTGATCGGCATCTTCGCGGGCGACGCGATCGCGGGTTTCTTCGCCGGGCAATTCACCGACCTCACCCCGATGATCGCCCAATACGTGAAGGTCTATGCCTTCCAAGCCCCGATTCTAGGGGTAGGCATCACCCTGGCCTATTTCCTGCCTTCGGACAACAACCCCAATCTTGGCGCCGCCTTCTTCGTGGTCAGTAACGTCGTCCACATCGGGACGGAGATCCTTTTCTGCGTCCTCCTCGACAAATCGGTCGCGATGTGGGGCGCAGCGGGTTCGACGGGCATCGGCATGGTGGCCGGGTGCATCGTCTTCATCCCCTACATTAAATCCAAGAAGAGGGTCATCGACCTCAAGGTCCCCTTCAAAGGGAGTTTTGCCCAGGCGGGGTCCCTATTTAAGTCGGGGTCCGCTAGCGGCGCGCTGACCGCTTTGTCCTTCGTCTACTACCTCATCCTCAACATCGCGGCGACCAATTACCTCGGCGCCAACGAGATGCCCCTATTCGCGATGCTTTCCAATTTCTCCTTCGTCATCGATATCTTTGTCTTGGGCATCCTGCAGATCATGCCTTCGGTCATCTCCTCCTTGTTTGGGGAGAAGGACTACTATGGCATCCGCTCGGTCTGCCGCAGGGTGTTCTTCCTTTCCATGGGGGTCACCGCGGTTTTGACCGCGATTTCGATGATTTGGCCGGGCCTATTCTTCAATATTTTCGGCGTCGACTTGGCCTCCATCAGCCAAGGATCCACCATCGACCCCTTGCTAGTGGTGAGGATCTATTGCTGCTCCTTCCTCATCTACACGGCCAACCGCTACCTCGTCACCTACTACCCCTCCATCTTCCATAACGCCCCCGCTTTGCTAGGCAATTCGATCCGCATCGGTTTGATCGGCCCCCTAGCCATCTTCTTCCTGTTACGTTCCATGGGGGTCATGGGCAACGCCGTTGGGGTCATCATCATGGAAGGAGGCACCTTGGTCGCGATCGTCGCCTTCGTCCTCATCGGCAAGAAACTAGGCAAGTTCGATGGCAAGGGATTGCTGCTTCTCCCCGCCGTTAGGAAAGAGGAACTCATCGAGCTGAGCGTCCCCGCAAAACGCGAGGAAATCAGCAAAATCGTCGAGGAATTGCAGGGAAAAGCCCTCGAAATCGGAGGAGACGAAAAAGCCGCGGGGATGCTCGCGGTCGCCTCCGAGGAGATCATTTCCAACACGATCCAATACGGCTATAAGAGGAACGCCGCCTCCCACTACATCGACGTAAGCCTCTCCAAGGCCGAGGGAGGGTTGCTCGTCCGCATCAGGGACGATGGCATCGCCTTCGACCCGACCTCGCAGCTAAAGGAAGGCGAGGACGAGGAGATGAGTTTCAGAGGCATCGAAGTGGTCCGCAAGGTCGCCACGGAATTCAAATACTTGCGTCTTCTCAACACGAATAACACAATTATGGAGATTGCCATAGGCAAATAGGAGATTCGCATGAACATCGTCAAAACCAAAGAAGGCTCTACGCTCAAGGTCGCCCTCGAGGGAAGGCTAGACACCATCACCTCCGAGGAGCTCTCGGCCTCTTTGTCCGCGGAAGAAGGCTTCGAAACCATCCTCTTCGACATGGAGAAGCTCGAATACCTCTCCTCGTCCGGACTCAGGCTCCTTTTCGCCTACCGCAAGAAACTCGGCGGCAAGGACAAGGTCATCCTCGTCCACGTGAATCCACTCGTCACCGAGATCCTTCGCGTGACGGGCTTTGACCAGCAAGTCACCATCCAATGAAGAAAAAGAGGCGTATTTCCCTATCCCTGACGATCCTCGCGCCCGTCCTGCTTGGGGTTTTGGCCCTGCAGGGCGTGGCGATTTTCTTCGCCCACAAAGCGGCTAGGGACGCCGACTACAACGATTGCGTCGCTAACGACAAAGTCCAGCTACTAGCCGCCCGCATGGTGATGCCGCCTAACGTCCAAGCCGCGGTAGACGCGATCAAGACTGTTTACGAAGCGAATCCAATCGAGGCCTGGCCCACCACCCAAGAAGGCGTCAAGGCCTACCAGAATCTTTATTCGGAGGCCAGGGAAAGCGAGGAATACACCGATTTCACCAATTCCTTCCCCGCCAGTTTGCTTGGGGATTACGCCGATAACATCAGGGTCGGTTTCTTCGACCAGGCCAAAAACCGTTTCGTCACGGTTCTATGCCAGGCTAACGGCTCCGTGTATAACGTCTCCTTCGCTGGTTCCTTCGACACGATGGATCCCGGCCAACTCGTCAACGGCAGTTTCTATGGGGTCACCTGGCGCGATGAGAAACGCAACACCGATTACCTGATCTCGGGCGCTTCCAATAAGCCCGCCGACCCCTTCAGCGGTTGGTGGATCATCCGCTCCACGAAGCTAGAGGCCCTCTACTCGGTCTCCGACGACTTCATGAGGCGTTACATCTGGATCGGAGGCGCCTCCTTCGTCGGCATGGCCGTCCTCTCCTTCATCGGCATCCAGTTCGGGTTGCTCCGCCCCATCAAGAAACTCTCGAGGCGCAGCGACGCCTATGTTTCCACCATGCAGGAAGGCTCCCTCTCCGATAGCTTCGAACTCGACCGCAAGCCCTTTGCCGACGAAATCAGCACCCTCAACGATTCCCTTTTCTACATGCAGGAATCCATGAAGGACTACTCCGAGCAGATCAAGGAAGCCACGGTTCGCGAGCAAAAGGCCGCGGCCGACCTCGCCTTGGCCGAAAAGATCCAGGCCTCGATGGTCCCCTCCAAGCCTCTTCTAGGTGAGAAGGTCACCTTCTATGGCAAGATGAACCCCGCCAAGGAAGTCGGCGGCGACTTCTTCTCCTATTTCCCTGTCGACGATGACCATTATGGTTTCTATATCGGCGACGTCTCCGGCAAGGGCGTCCCCGCCGCTTTGTTCATGGCCAGGGCCGCCTCGGTCGCGAGGCTCCTCATCGGGGAGCTCGACGTTGACCGCATCAACGCCGTCCTTTGCAAAGACAATAACGAGGACCTCTTCGTCACGGGCTTCTTCGGCGTCATCGACACCAAGAAGAACGTCCTCCACTACGTCAACTGCGGCCATGAACCCGTCTTCTTCCGCCACAAAGGCGTCTACGCGCCCCTAGAGGAGGAAAGGAACCTCCCGATCGGCTGCATCGAGGATTTCTCCTATAGGAAGCAATCGATCCCCGTCGAAGAAGGCGACGCCCTCTTCCTTTATACCGACGGCCTATCCGAGGCGATGGATCTAGACGGCAACCTCTTTGGCAAGGAAAGGATCCTCGAGACCCTCAATAAATACGCCTTGTTCCCGGGCTCCGCTTTATTCGACGCCATGGACCAGGAGGTCAAAGGCTTCGTCAAGGATGCCGAGCAAAGCGACGACACCTGCTATGTGCACGTAGGCTTCACCAAGCAAGAAAGCATCGACTACGCCCCCACGATGGAAGGACTGTCCGAGGTGTCCGCTTTCGTCGAGAACACCCTCTCGCCCCTATTCGACGCCGCGGTCATCCACCCGCTTCTAGTGATGGTAGACGAGCTCTGTTCCAACATCGTCCGTTACTCCAAAGCCACCAAGGCGAGCCTCACCCTCTCCTATGGTCCCAAGACGATTCACATGACCCTCGTCGACGACGGCGTCCCCTTCGACCCCATCCACACGAAAGCCGAGAAGGACATTGATGAGGAAGGCGGGCTTGGAATCATCATGGTTTCGGCCCTATGCGAGGCAATGTCCTACGCTAGGGCAAAAGAACAAAATATCCTTGTTTTGCAGGCGAAAACGAACAAATAAGCCGCAAATTGACAAAGAAAAAAACCACCACTTCGGACGATGTGGTGGTTTTCGATTGGGCCTTTCTTAGAAGAACCTGCCGACGATGTCTTTCGACGCGGCGCAGGTGTCCTCCATGTCGCCGAAGGAGATGATCTCGCCGGCGTAGAAGGTGTTCTTGTTGCCTTGGAGGGCCTCGAGGCGGTCATACCAACCGTCCGCGTAATCCTTAGCGGAGACGTGGGGGCAATAGTAGACTTCCTGGGCGTAGAGCTTCTCCTTGATGGGGAAGCCGACCTTCTTCATGTCCTCGTCCATCGTCTTCATGACGACGTCGTAGTCGACATCGGGGGAACCGGTGTGGTTAGCAAGGGCATAGACGGTCGCGGGGCAATCGGCGCCTAGATGCTGCCAGCGGTTGTAGTAGACCATCGCGTGGCCAAGTCTCTCGGGCACCATGTTCTCGACCATGTAGCCGGAGATGACCGGGGACTTGCCTTCCTCGAAGGTGGCGATGTAGTCGCAATAACGTTCGTGGATGATCTTGGAGAAGAGTTCCTTTTCCTCCTCGGTCGCGTCGGCGTAGTCGATGAAACGATCGAGCGGGGTGGTGACGATGAGTTTGTCGAAGACCTCGGTCTTTTCCTTGCCATCCTTGCCTTTGACGGTGACTTTGACCTTGCCTTCAGGACGTTCGATCTTGACGACCTCGGTCTCGAGGATGGCGGGATGCTTCAGCTTCTTGTTGACGTGCTCATAGATCTGCTGGGTGCCATCTTGCCAGGTCCATAGCTTCATGTTGACGAACTCGAGGGCGGTCGTGACGTCGAGGTATTTCATGACGAGGGCGGCCGGGATTTCGTCGAAGAAGCCATAGCCGAACGAGGTGAACGGAGCGATCCAGATACGCTGAACCTCCTCTACCCCATTGATGCGGCAGAATTCGGAGAAGGGAAGGGCGAGGTCTTTGAGGTTCGGGTTCACGCCTTTGACATAGTTAGGGAAGGAATTCTCGGGGACGGCGCCGCAATAGCCGGCAACGCCTTTGGAGATACCGTAATACTCACCTTTGGCAACGCCGATATGGCCATAGCAGTCATAGCCGACGTATTTGGTCTGCATGAGGTGGTTGAGCTTCTTCATCTGCTTCTTGAGCTTGACTAGGCCAAGGAGCTTCTTGAAGGAGAAGTTGACCTTCGGTTCGAAGGGATGGTCGACTTCGCCGTTGAGCTTGCGGAATTCGCGCCTCATGTTGGGCTCGCCGGGTTTGAAGTCGGGTCCTTTGTGGTAGTAGCCGCCGAATTCCTCCATCTCGGAGACCGCGTGGTAGGTGATGGCGCCCATGATGGCACCGGTCTCGAAGGAGCGTTCCTCCTCGACCCCGTTATGCTTCACCTTGATGCGGGGCGACCAGCATTTGCCACCTACTTTGTTGAGCTTTTCGTAGATGACATAGTCACTGTATCCCTTTTTCTCGAGATACATGGCAGCGGAAAGCCCGGCCGGGCCACCGCCGATGATGCAGATTTTGTCTTCCTTATTAGGCATAATGCCCTCCTTGTTAAGGTTTTGTTGGCTCTATTCTATCATGCACGCGAAAAGAGTGGGAAAACTGCAAGTGAAAAATGGCCGAAAACGGGGAAAACTGCAAGTAACCGGAAAACAAAACGCGCCACCGAGGGCGCGTTTGCTCGTTCGTCGATAGGATTACCAGTGCTCGCCACCGCTGCGGAGAGCGTAGTACATGGCCTTGCGGGAATTCTTCTTCACTTCCCTTAGGCCGTTTTCGTAGATGCCTTTGAGGGCGAGCATCGAGGCAACATTGCCATGGTCGGCGGAGAGTTCGTAATACTCCACCGCTTTGCTGGCGCTGCCTTCGGCCTTGGATTGCTCGTAGATTTCGGCGAGCATCTGCGGGGCGAGGTCCTTCTCGCCTTGGGAAAGGGCCTTCTCCAAAAGCTTTTTCGCCTTCTTGAGGTCCTTTTCGACCATATAGCCGCGGACATAGGATCTGCCCAAGATGCATAGGCCCCTGTTGTCGCCGATTTCGGCCGCGCGTTCGATGAGTTTGAATTCCTGTTGGTAGACGGGGTCCTCGGGGTTAGGAATCTCAGGCCCTTTGTAATAATGGGGTTTGCCGCCTAGAATCACGTCGATCAAGGCGAAGCAGGCGGGTCCACTGCCGTGATCGGATGCTTTCTGGAAGTATTCCTTGGCGCCCTTCTTGTCCTTTTTCCTTAGGAGGGTGTAGCCCATCTCGAGTTCGGCCATCGGATCGCCTTCCTCCACGGAAGCGAGGAAATATTTCTTCCTGTCCTTGTTGGAGAGGTCGCCGCGGGTCGATAGCCAGAAGGCGACGCCTTTCTCCCCCGCCGCAAGTCTAGCAAGGAGCTTCTTGGTCTCCTCGGACATATCGAAGGGTTTCTCTAGGCGCTCCAAGGCGGGCCCATAGTTCATCGCGGCCGCCCGCTGGCACATCTCCAAAGCGACGTCAGGCCCCACGAGTTCGGGGTAATCGTCATGGATGGTCGTAAACAACAAGCAGGCTTCGCCATCGCCTTCGTCGGCGGCTTCCTTGAGGATGGATAGGCCTTCCTCGGGGTTGCGCTTGATGCCGTATTCGCCATAGACATAAGCCTTGGCAAGGGCGATTTTGGCGGGAACGTAATCGTGGCTCGCCGAATCCTTAAGCAATTTGACGGCGATGTCCTTGTTGCCTTTTTCGGCTTCCTCGATGCCGGCTTCGTAGGTGGCCTCGTGGATGTTCTCCCAAAGGTCCATGCCCATCATGTGGAAGCCATGGTAGACCTTGTAGGCGGCCTCAAGCTTCTTGAGCCTGGCCTTGATCTCTTTGATTTCCCCACGGAGTTCGTGGGCGTAGTCGTAGCTCGTCTCGGCGTCGGACTCGAAAATGTCCTGCAAGCCTTGGTCGGCGGCTAACTTGGCGCGGAAAATATCTTCTTTCATCGTTTTCCCTTTGTTGCTTACAAGTAAGGATATGGCAAAAAAGCCCCGATATCAATTGGGGAACCGAAAAA
>DKRQ01000022.1 GCA_002472275.1 Caryophanales bacterium UBA7278
AATTTGGTGTGCTGCTAGAAAATTTTTTAGAAAAAGAAAACCACCCCCTTGGGGTGAATTTTCATAAATTTTTCGTAAGCCCTTTTATTCGCCCATTTCTTCGTAGGCTTCTTTGACGATCTGTTGGAGCTCTTCGACGGTTAGATGGAGCCTTTTTGCTTCGATTAAGGACGCCTTTACATAGTAATCCTTGAAGTTCTTCCTTCTTTCCTCGGTGAGCTTCTTGGCCGCGCCTTTTTTGACGAACATGCCTAGGCCCCTCTTTTTATAGGCTAAGCCCTCGTCCACCAAGACGTTCATGGCCTTGTTGACCGTGGCGATGTTGATCTTGTACTTATGCGAGATCGCGGTGGTGGAGGGGAGTTGCTCCTCTTCCTTTAGGTCACCGGTGAGGATGTGTTCCTTTAATCCCTCGACGATGCGGATGTATATGGGCAGGCTTTCTTCTAGACTCATCTTAAACTCCTAACTGCTTAATTATTTAACTAGGTATGCGCGTTCGATTCAATAGACAACTAATCGCGCCCACGCGATAAAAGAGGTATAGAATGGTGGCCGAGGCAAGAAAATGATTGAACTGACCCTAGTGATGAAAGGCACCCCCGAAGCCTATAGGACCCTCGAGGAACTACGGGAGGAGGGCTACAACGCGACCGTCGTGACGACCGAATCGCTCCATCACGCGCTCGAATACAATCCGGGCGACCATAACTTTATTACCCTGCGCCACCTGGAGCAGCAGGGGAACCTTGAAAGCGTCTTATGCGTCTTCCTCCTCAAAGAAGAGGAAGTCGAACAGGTGAAACGCGTCATCCGCGAGTACACGCATGATTTCCAGAAGATAAAAGGATTCATGTACTCGCGCCCGATCGACGACTACGAAGGATCGATCTGAACATGGAATTCCCCATTTTCGCCTATATCGCGATTCTTTTGCTTGCCGGGCTTCTTTCCTCGCGCTTAATGAAGGTCCTCCGCCTTCCTAACGTCACCGGCTACATCATCACCGGCATCATCATGGGCCCCTTCGTCTTCGGGCTCTTCTTCAATTCCTTCACTTATGATGGCATCAAGGAAGGGGTCATCTTCCAGTTCGTATCCAAACTAGGTTGGGTATCGCAGGTCGCCCTCGGCTTCATCGCCTTCTCTATCGGCACCTCCTTCAAACCCCAGGTCCTAAAGACCCTAGGCAAAAGGGTGCTTATCATCACGGTTTTTGAGGCCTTTGGGGCGTCCCTCCTCGTGGTTTTGTCTCTTCTTGTGGCCCATTTTATCTTCCCCGAGCAAGTGAAGATCGAACTCGTATTAACCCTAGGGGCCATCGCCTCGGCAACCGCCCCGGCGGCCACCCTCATGGTCATCCGTCAATACAATGCCCGTGGCAAGCTCGTCTCGACCCTTCTTCCCGTCGTGGCTTTGGACGACGCGGCGGCCCTCATCCTATTCGCCATCTTGTTCCAGATGGCCACTGCTTTAGCAGGGGGAGGCGAATTCTCCGCCTACAAGATGATCGGCAAACCCCTCATCGAGATTGCCTTGTCTTTAGGCATTGGGGCGGTATTAGGTTTGCTCGTGGTCTTCCTTAACCGCTTCTTCCTCTCTAGGAACAACCGCCTCATCATCTGCATCATGTCGATCTTCGCTTCGCTAGGGTTCTACATGCTTTTCAAGCAGCCCCAACTAGGCGGTTTTGAGCTATCCTCTTTGCTCATGTGCATGATGGCGGGCGCCTTCTACGCGTCCATGAGAAGCGACTCGGGCCGCACCTTCGACGTCATGGACCGCTTCACATCGCCGATCTATATGATGTTCTTCGTCCTTTCGGGTGCTTCTTTGGATTTATCCATCTTCTTCAACGAGAGGGGCTTATTTGTTTTGGCGATCGCGGGGGTTTACATCGTCTCCCGCGTGGGCGGCAAATGGCTTGGCGCCTTTACGGGGGCCGCGATCTCCAAATGCGAGCCCGAGGTAAAGAAATACCTGGGCTTTGCCCTTATTCCTCAAGCGGGTGTCGCGATTGGCTTAGCGACCACCGCGTCGAACCTATTCTCCTCTAACCCCGCGACCGCGGAGTCGGGGGCGCTAGTCCTCGCCATCGTTTTGACTTCGACGCTCGTCTATGAGCTCGTCGGCCCGATGGTCTCTAAGTTCGCCCTCGAAAAGGCAGGGCAAATCCCTCACGAAGAGGCACCTGCCACCAAATAGAAGCGTTTCCTTTCCCTAGTCCCTTCCCTTTAGGGATAATAGGGGTATGGAAAAAAGCAAAAGCCACAAGATATTCTTCACCTTCTTCCCCTTGGTCTTCTTGATCCTAGGGGGCATCACGATCTTCTACCTAGACCTAGCCGGGGGACCCGTTTGGACACTCGTTTTAGGCATATCCATGATCGTGGTCCTACTATTGGGATCCTTGCTTTTGCTTAACGCAAAGGCGGGCATCCGTTTCATCCCCTGGGTCCTATTCATCGTGGGCGCGGTCGTCATCGCCTTTGCGGCCAAGCCCGACGTGCTTCCTAAGCCGGCGGTAAGGAACGCCAATCCCGAGAAAACCGCGGTTTTGGCCATTAGGGATGGCAATATCCAAGGCGTCTATAACGAGGACAAGTCCGTCGAGGTATACGCGGGTATCCCCTACGCGGAAGTGCCCGCGAGATGGAAGGAGCCGGTGAAGCCCACCCCGTGGACCGGCGTGAAGGATTGCTCTTATTTCGCCCCGAAGTCTTATCAACAGGCCTCCAACCGTGTCGTCGATAGCGTCATCGACATCTACGCCGAGAGAGGCTGGCATCCCGATTTCACGATGTACCCCGAGCAGGAAAGGTCGGAGGATTCGCTTTTCCTTAACGTATGGAAGCCCGCCTCGGCGACGCTAGATTCCAAACTGCCCGTCCTTTTCTATATCCATGGCGGTTCTTTGACCGGCGGCACCTCCGCCGGGGACGACTATAACGGGGAGACCTTCGCCCGTAATGGCGTTTTGATGATCACGATTGCCTACCGCCTAGGGGTATTCGGCTATTTCGCCCATCCTGATCTAGCCGCCGAATCTCCTAACGGGACGACCGGCAACTATGGGCTATTAGACCAAATCGAGGCCTTGAAGTGGGCTAGGGACAACGTCGCTAGTTTCGGCGGCGATCCCGACAACATCACGATCGCTGGCGAATCGGCCGGGTCTAGCTCGGTATCCGCCCTTTGCGCGTCTCCGCTTTGCAAAGAAGGAGGGAAGTCCCTCTTCAAAAACGCGATCGGGGAATCCTCCTCTTTGGCGGTGCAAGAAGCTCCTCATACCTTTAGGACCAAAGAGGCCGCGATGGACATGGGAAAGAAGATCATGGACGAGTTCGGGTGCAAATCCATTGAGGAACTGCGCAAAATCCCCGCGGAGAAGCTAGTGAACACCAAGTTCAAGAACTCAGCGATGACCCTAGATCCCTACGCGCTTCCTAAGACCCCCTATGAGGTCTATAAGGAAGGTAATTCCAATGAGACTAATCTTCTCCATGGCTATAACGTGAGGGAGGCCGATGCCTTCGTGGTCCCCGAGACCCTATTTAGCCCGACGAACAAAAGCAACATCAAGGAAAGGCTTGCCAAGACATTCGGGGACAATATCGCCGAGAAGATGTGCCTTGCCTATGCGGATAAGATCGAGAAAGACGCCTTCTCCGCCTATAACGAGATCATCTCCGTCTATTGGTTCATCTATCCCCATCATTCCTGGTCTAGCCTCGCGGTCGCGGAAGGGAAGAAGGTCTACCGTTACCAGTTCCTAAAGGAAAACGGGTATTACGGGACCTACCATTCGGGCGAGATCATCTACGCCTATGGCAATCTCTACCGTTCCCGTCATGGCTTTGCCTATAACGACAAGGACAAGGAATTGTCCAATAGGATGGTCACCTATTGGACCTCCTTCGTTAAGACGGGCAGCCCTAACCCCACGGGAGAGGCGATCACTTGGGAGCCTTGCCTAGCGGATCAGCAGAAGGTCATGGGGCTAGGGGAGGAAGTGAAGATGATCCCTGATCCCTACACCCCTCTATATCCTCTAATAGAGGAATTCATGAACCTGCCGCCTAGCGAAAGGCCGAAGGCATAAACCATGACCCCCATCCCCAAAACGGGAGTGGGGGTTTTATAAATAAATGCGCCCGTGTGGCATTCTTGTGCGCCCGCTCCGTTATAATGTTGCCGTTATCTAGAAAAGCAGGAAAAAAACAACCATGGGAAGAATCTACGAATCCATCCGCAAAGACATTGAGAAACTTCGTCAAATCGACGAGGCCCTCAAAAACCATCAACCCGTCAGCATGGACCAAATCCTCGACACCGCGATCGCCCTCGAGAAAGTCCAATACGTCCTCGCCTACATCGAGCACGAGGAGCCGGAATTGCTCCAAGACACCGTCTTCCTCCCACAGGGGGATATGGTGAATTTCAACGTCCCCAATAACTTCGAGGATATGGTGGACGAATGGGAAGACGCGCTAGGGGAGGAAAGGACTAATGTTGCCATCAGGCATTTGGACCTGCAGACCAAAGAAGAGGCCTACGTCCCCGAAATCACCCCCCATGACCCGCAGGGCTATTTCGAATACGTCACGGGCACGATGAACCGCGTCGCAAGCGTCTCCGCCCGGGGACACTTCGGCATCTCCAAAGAAGGCGTCGGGGCCCTCGCGGTCTCGGCCCAGCAGGAATTCTACAAAGTGGCCTCGCAGCAAAACTTCGCCTATAACCCCAACAGCAACGACCAAGTTTACGACTTCCTCCGCGACCCCGTGACCTACGTGGTCAACGCCAACCGCGTGCAAATGAGGCTCGAGGACAAAGACGAAAGGGACGTTTACTACGACACCATGGGGGAAGAGACCCAGCAGATCCTTGCTAACATGCCTAATAACAACTTCCAAACCGCCTCCCAGGACCTACGGAACAATTACCCGGTCGCAAGGTCCATGGATCCCCTTTTGAAGGCGGAGTGGAAGGTCAAGGACGTCGCCACGGGCATCAAGGAAAGCGTCGAGAAATATAGGGCCGAAAAATTCAAGGCCAAAAACGCGCCTTCAATGGGCGAGTTCCTCTCCGACGCCAAGGACAAGACCGCTGACATCGTGCTAGACCACGCGATCACGCTTGGGGACGACGCGGACAGCCAGTTCATCAAGTCCTTCATCGAAAACCCCGTTAAGGCGATGGAGAAGCACTATACGGACCTGTCCCATACCCAGAGTGGCCGCTTTGGCAACAATCAAGCCAAGGCGAGGGATATGGCCGAGGAGATGGCTAACTATCAGCAAGCTAGGGCTAACAAAGTCGATCGTTACGCCGCTTTGGAGGCGAGGAGGAAAGAACACTTCGAGACCTTCTTCAACGAGCATAACCCCCATTTCGACCCGGCCCGTTTCAAAAGCCGCTTCGCGGGCAACGCCTTCGAACGCTTCCTAGGCCGCACCTCCAAGGAGTGGACCGATTTGTCCAACTACGTCGATAGCTGGAAGAACATCGGGGAAAACCGCGACCTCGATAAGGCGGCTGATCTCGCCTCCAAATACCTTAAGCACAAATTCCCCGACGTCGATCCTAAGGACGTCACCCCCGAGATGGTCGCGGGCCTCCGCGGCGCGGGCAAGGATAGGGGTGCCTTCTGCCTCACCCTCGTCCAAGGGCAACTGGAGTCCAAAGAGGAGATGAACCAGCATATCTACGATGAGGCTAACGCCGCCTTCGACGGGTATGAGACGAGGCTTCATCGCGGGGAGAACTTCCAGGACGTGCTGGCTAACGACATCAACGCGGAGCATCGCGATAACGCGGAGCCACAAAACGACGAGGAGGAGATCAACACGAACCTCATCGTCCAGCACGAAAACGAGCTCGAATAAGATTAGCCCAAAGCAAAAGCCTTCCTCCTAGTCGGGGGAAGGCCATTTTCTTTAGGCTAGGACCTATAGGCTTATTCGGCCTTAGGCTCTTCTTCCTTCTTCTCTTCTTCCTTAGACTCTTCAGTCGCAGGGGCCTTAGGGGCCTTTTTGAGGAGCTTGATGAACTTGATGTTCTCCTTGATGAGGAAGACGTCGATCAAGATGGTGAGAACCAAGGAGATGGAGGCGATGATCCAGGCGTAGGTCGCAGGCTTGCCATTAAGGGTATTCATGAGTTCACCAACGAATGCGCCGACGACGAGAAGGCTATTTAGGCCATGCCCGAGGAAGGACACGGGCGCGTAGGCCTTGGGGAGCTTCGTGTAGAAGACGTGGCTCGTGATAAGGGCCGCCAAAGCGAGGACGACGATCACGACGCAGACGATCGAGATGGCCGCGCCGTGGATGTTAAGCACCATCGGGCAGAGGATGCCGCCGAATAGCCACACGATGTAGGCGCCGAAGTAGCAACGGCTAAGGGCTCTATTTTTCTTCATGGTTTTGCTCCTTTATAGGCTTATCGCCTCATATTCGCTTCCTGACGCGAATTGGAATTTGGATTTGGCTTGCTCGCTTTGATAGGCGGTTTTGCTCGCGAACGTGACGAGCATCGCGCCAGGCTTAGCAAGGGCTTTGGCCTCTTCTATGGTCTCCGCCTCATTGAAGCTTACTAGGCTCGTGGCCCCGTCTAGGAGGTCGCCCTCATAGATGAGGAAGGTGGAGGAGAAGAGGTTATGGGGCAACCCGGTCTTGATGTTTAGGCCTAGGTGCCGGTGGTAGGTGACCCCGTCTTTAAGCAGCTCATAAGAAGGGTTGCTCACGTTTGGGTCCTCGGTGAAGGTGAAGTGTCTTTCCCCTAGGAGGGTATAGTCACCTTTGATGTCGAAGGCGCCGAAGGCAAATGCCTTCTTCTCCTTGTAATCGATGGCCTTCGCCGTCGTTTCCTGCTCGTTAGCTAAACTCTTGAAGAAGCCTTTTTGGGTGAACAGGACCCCGTTTTTGTAGCCTTCGCGATTGAAGACGGTAGCGACTTCATTGAGCACGTAGGCGTCATGGAGGGAGTTAAGGGAGATAACGGGGGTGCTATCTAGCTCATACTCGCTCCGGAAGGCCTTGTAGGCCTCCGAGATGGAGAGGTTCACTATCCCTTCACCTTTGAAGGTGAGGGAGTAGTTAGTGGGGTCATTGACGATCGCGGCGGCCTTTTTGATGTAGGTGTCGGCGACCGGGTTATTGAGGGGGTCATTTTCCGCATAGGCGGCGGGCGATCCATTGAGGATGTCCGACCACGCCTCGAATAGGGGGGCGGCGAAGAGGGAGAAGTTATTGTCCTCTAGGCTCCGCTTGTAGGCGTCTTGGAGAGTTAGATACACCCTCTCGTCCACCTTGACGTCGGTCCCTAGGCCCTGGTTTACCCTGGCGATCGAGCTATAGGCCTCGTAGGTCTTCTTCTCGTCGAAGCGGTAACTTGCGGCCCTTAGGGATTCGTTTAGGAGGTTGGTCATCGCGTTTTTCTTCGCCTTGACCTGTCCTGAGTCCCCATCGATATAGAAGGAACCTTGGACGCCTAGGTAATTGAAGGGGTTTTCCTTATCAGGACTCGCGGTGATCGTGTAGACGCCGGGGTCCGCCCGGAACATCTGCGCGATAGCGAAGCCGATCGCGGTGAGTCCCCCGATGAATAGGGCGATGACCAAGACGACCCTCAGGGTGAAGTGCTTACGCGATACCGCGATTTCCCTGGGTTCGTCGTGCGCCATTATTTGCCCTCTCTGGCCGCTTTGTACTTCTCGATCTCCGAGGGCGAGCCGTAGACGAAGTGGCCATGGCCGATGTCGACGAGGCTAGGCTCTTCCACGGAGTAATCGTGCACGGAGGGATCATAGACGAAGAGTTCCTTTTCCTTCTCAAGGATCGGGTCGGGGATGGGGATCGCCGACATGAGGGACTTGGTGTAGGGGTGAAGGGGATGGGCGAATAGCTCTTCGGTCTCCGCGACCTCGACGATCTTTCCTAGGTGGATGACGACGATGCGGTCGGAGATGAAGCGCACGATCGAGAGGTCGTGGGCGATGAAGAGGTAGGTGAGGCCCCTCTCCCTCTGGAACTTCTTAAGAAGGTTGAGGACTTGGGCGCGGATGGAGACGTCGAGGGCGGAGATGGGCTCGTCCGCGACGATGAATTCGGGCTCCATGACGACGGAACGGGCGATGCCGACACGCTGCCTCTGACCACCGGAGAACTCGTGTGGGTAACGGGTGAGGTGCTCAGGGAGCAAGCCGACGTCGGTGATGGCCTTCTCGACCTTCTCGACGCGTTCCTTGTCGTCTTTATAGAGTTTGAAGTTGATGAGGCCTTCCGAGATGATGTACTCGATCGTGGCCCTCTCGTTAAGGGAGGCGGCGGGGTCTTGGAAGATCATCTGGATCTTGCGGACGAGTTCCCTCGCCTCTTTGCGGGGCATCTTGCCCGAGATTTTGCGGCCCTTGTAGTAGATCGCGCCGGCCGAGCAAGGATTGATGCGCACGATGGCGCGGCCAATCGTGGTCTTGCCCGAGCCTGACTCGCCTACTAGGGAGACCGTTTCGCCTTTGTGGATGTCGAAGTTCGCGTCGGAGACGGCTTTGAATTGCTTCCTGCCGGAACCGAAGGTGATGTCGACGTGGCGGATGGAAAGGACGGGGTCACCCTCTTGATAGGGGATTTCGGCGGGGAAGTCCGCCGGGTTGTACTTCTTTTCTTCTGCCATGGTCATTCTCCTAGTCCTTTGTAGACGCGGACCATCTTCTCGTGGAGGTCACGGATGATCTCGGGTTTCTCGACCTTCGGCGCGCGGGGGTCGAGGAGCCAGGTTTTGGCGCTGTGGTGGTCGTTGATCTCGAACATCGGGGGTTCCTTGACGAAGTCGATGGCCATCGCGTATTGGGAACGCGGGGCGAAGGCGTCGCCGACGATCTTGTTGTAAAGGCTCGGCGGGGTGCCCGAAATCGAGAAGAGCTCACTGCCTCTTTCCGCAAGTTGCGGGAGCGAGGATAGAAGCGCCCAGGTGTAGGGGTGCCTCGGGTCGTAGAAGATGTCCTCGACGGTGCCGAGTTCGACGATCTGTCCGCCGTATAGGACGGCAACGCGGTCGGCGACGTTAGCGACGACACCAAGGTCATGGGTGATGTAGACGGTGGTGAAGCCGAGGTCTTTGGAAAGCTTCTTGATGAGGCGGATGATCTGCGCCTGGATCGTGACGTCGAGGGCGGTCGTCGGCTCGTCGCAGATGAGGATCTTGGGTTGGCAAGACAAAGCGATGGCGATGACGATACGCTGCCTCATGCCGCCCGAATACTGGAACGGGTAGTCGTCGAAGCGCTTCTCCGGTTCGGGGATGCCGACCTTGGCCATGATGGACAAAGCGCGGCGCTTGGCCTCGAAGGCGGAGCAGTTCTGGTGCTTTTGGATGACGATCATGATCTGCTTGCCGATCGTAAGGATCGGGTTGAGCGAGGTCATCGGATCCTGGAAGACGGTCGCGATGCGGCGGCCGCGGATCTTCTGCCAGTCCTTGGTGTAACGCACCTTGGCGCAGTCGATGTGGGCGTAGCCGTTGAGGACGTCCATCGGCTTGGACTTCAACTTGCATTCGAAGTCCTTCTTGTTGGAGGCGTAGTAGTCGCAAAGGAACTTCAAGCAGTTACTCGCGAAGCTATGGACGTGGAAGGCGGAGAGGTAATTGGCGACCTTCATGAGGATGAGGTCGGCCAGTTTCTCGTTATTGGCGGCCACGGTCTCGTTCATTAGGCCCGCTGCCTCGGCGGCGGCGTTGGCCTTCCTGATGAGTTTCTTGCGGAGGTGGGGGTGCAAAGCCCTCGCCTGCTCGATCAGGGTGTCGTTATGGAGCAATTCGTGCTCGACGACCTCCTGGGCGACCGATTCGACGAATTCCGTCTCGATGTAGCGGCGGCATTCGTTGGTCTCGGTCGGGGTGGTGCAACGGTATTCGACGCGGAAGACGACCGGTTCGAAGACGCGGTTGTTCTGTTTCTCCGTGAAGAGGTCCTTGCCCCTGCACATAGCCAAGCGATAGCCCTTGAGGAGCGCACGGGAGTATTTGATGCGCAGCTTCATGGGGTAACGCCCCGTGGAGAGGAGGATTTCGTTGGCGATCTTGACGTTGCGGGCCTTGACCTTGTCGTCTAGGCCCTTTTCCCTGGCCGCGGCGACTTTCTGGTCGCGGATGGAATTAAGTTCGGCGATCTTGGCCTTGAAGGCCTCCCTGGCCGCGACCTCGGCCTTAAAGGCCTCGAGGTGTTGCTTGTGGGTGGCTTTCCTTTCGGCGAAGAAGTCCTTTTGCTCTTTTTTAAGAGCGGCGATCTTCTCTTTGAGCTGCAGGAATTGCTGCTTTTCCTCGGCGTCTTTGCGGTTGAGGGTGGCGATGAGGTTGTTCGCGTCGATCAAATCGTCGGAGATGCGCTTCTCGCGGATTTCGTATTCCTCGTATTTCTCAGGGGGAAGGTCGCTATCCTTCTTTTCCTGGGCGGTGAGTTTTTCGATTTCCACGAATTCCTCGGCACCGGCCTCAAAGGCGGAGAACTCGTCGAGCTTCTTTTCGAGGAAGTTGCGGAGGAAGGTGTTCGTCTTGGTGAGGATGACGTCGGTCTGCGAGATCTCGTCGTCATAGAAATAGACGTTGCCGTGGCTGATGAAGCCATTGCTATCGAGCATGCCGGCGAAGGTCTTGGTGAGGACGGACTTACCAGAGCCCGACTCGCCGACGATAGCGAGGGTCTCGCCATCGAAGATCTCGAGGTTCACGTCGCGAATCGCGTTGAGGGTGCGGCCACGGACGTTGAATTTGACGTCGATGTGTTTGAGCTTGAGGAGGACTTTGCGCTTCTTGGCTTCCGCCCTTTCCGCGCTTTCGTCGAAAGTCTCCTCCACGGGGGGAAGCTGAGCTTCGATTTCTTGTTTTTTCTTAGCCATTGTTCTTCCTCCTTATTGCATGTGGGACCTCGGGTCAGAGGCGTCAGCGAGGTTCTGACCGAGGAGATAGAGCATGATGGTGAGGGCCGCGGCAATCGAGACGGGAGCCCAGAAGGCCCACGGATAGGTGGTCCAACCGATTTGGCCGTCGTTGATCATCTGACCCAAAGCGGGCACGTCGGACTTTAGACCGATTCCGATGTAGGAGAGGAAGACTTCCATGGAGATGTAGGAAGGAACCTCGGTCGCGAGTAACGTGACGATGACGGAGATCATGTAGGGAAGGATGTTCTTGCTGACGACGCGCACGATGGGGGTGCCCAAGCAGCGCGAGGCGAGGTTGTACTCGCGGTCGCGGATGATAAGGACTTGCGTACGGAAGAAGTAAGCAATGCCTAGCCACCCCGTGACGGTGAGGGCCAAGACGAAGGGTCCGAAGCCTGCGCCGATGACGTAGACGAGAACGGAGATGAGCAAGACGTAAGGGACGTTAGCGATGATGTTGTAGATAACCGTCATCACCGCGTCGAAGGACTTGCTATATCCCCAGACGGCGCCCATCAGGATACCGAGGACCATATTGATCGCGGCGCAGATGATCGCTAGTAGGAGCGAGGTTCTGGCCGAGGACCATAGGCCGTAGAAGATGGAGTTGCCGTATTGCCCGGTGCCTAGACACCACTTCAGGCTGAAGCCGAAGCGGTCGAAGCATTGGGTGGGGGAGAGGTTCTGGAGGGAGGCGTCCGTGACGTTTTCAAACTTGCTGTAGGGCCAGAAGAAGGGGCCGATGAACGTAAGGATGAATAGGAGCGCGAGTAGGACCAGGACCACCCAGTTGATTTTCTTCTTGAAGAAGATACGGAGGACCGACCTCCAGTAGGAGTACCTCGGGGCGGTGATACGCTCGGAGGTGACGGTGTCGATGTCGACGAATTCGAAGAGTTTGTCTTCGCTCGTTTCCTTGAACTTGGCAAGGTCAAACGGGATTTTCTTAAGCTGTTCGGTAGCCATTTTTATTTCCTCCCGTTCGTAAACGACACGCGTGGGTCGTATTTGGCGAGCAACAGGTCACCAAGGAGCATGGCGATGATCGAGAGGGCGGTGTAGAAGACCGTACCCGCGACGATGACGCCGTTGTCGTTGGCGTTAATGGCGCTCGTGAGCAATCCACCGATACCGGGGACCTGGTAGACGCGCTCGGTGATGAGGGCGCCCGTCAAGCAGAAGAGCAAGTCGGCCGGGATGTTGTGGACGAAGAAGATGAAGGCGTTCCTGGAGATGTGCTTGGTGAAGATCTCGCCTTCGGATAGACCTTGCGACCTGGCAAACTTGACGTAGTCGGAGTTCTTCTGGTCGATCATGTAGCGGCGCATCCACTTCATGATGCCGCCGATAGAAGGCAAGGCCAAAGAGATGATCGGGAGCAAGGCCGCGACGATCCAGGGTTTGCCACCAAGGAGGGCGAGCGGGAAGTTATAGGGCATGCCCATGCTGGTGCCGATGGCCGCGAAGATGTAGATGTAGGCAAGGGAAGGCACCGCCATGATGAAGATGATGTAGGCGTTGCCGATCTTGTCGGCGATCTTGTCCTTCTTGGCCGCCATGAGGACGCCAAGAGGGAAACCGAGGATATAAGTGAGGACCAAGGCGATGATGCCGATGACGAAGGAGTTTCCCATCCTGCTCATGCCGTTGGTGAAGGAGCCAGCGCCGATATAGTGCTCACCTTCTCCGTAAATTGTGGCGTCGTATTCGCTAGGATTGGCAGCGTAAGTGACCGTGTGGAAGTCGAAGGGAGTATTGGTCAGTTTCCCGGTACCGAGGTCCACGGGGAGCTCCTGTGGGATGGACATGGTTTCGCCGGTTCCCATCTTTAGAACATCGGCCGTATCGATGCCCTTGAAGGTCTTGTTGGACTTGCCAAGGGAGATGTGGAGGATGTTTTGGTGCACGAAGGGGAACTTGTCGTCGAAGTAGATCAGGTACTTATGCGTGGTTCCGCTTCCGACGAGGGCCGGCATGTTGCTGCGAGGATCCCACTCCCAACGGATGTAGCGATCCTTGAGGTTCTCGTCTTGGACGTCGTTGACGGTCTCAAAGCGGAAGAAGTTCGCCATGTATTCGCCAAGCCTGACGAATACGTTTTTCTCTAGTTTGGCGAGGAGGACGGCGGCGTCGACTTTGCCGACACGGCTGACCGACCTCTTGTAGTATTCGATCTCGTAGCCCTTGCCTTGATAATAGGCGGTGAATTCCATGACATCGGGATTGGTTTTGTACTTGTTCTCGTCTTGAATTGCGTTGAGGGCGACGGTGTAGTCCTCACGGGTGGCATAGTCATCGCCATATTTCTCTTGGTATTTCGTGGCGAGCCAGTTGCCATAGTTGCTGAATGTGAGGTACCCGAATTCCTGGAAGGTGTTGTAGTCGTGGACGACGAGCTGATTGCCTTGGTATTTGTTGCGGTTACCATCGGTGGCCAAAATGGCGTTGCGGTCCATGAGCGTGTAGATTAGCAACATGACCGTGCCGGTGACGACGATGAGAGAGAACAAAGAGAACAGCAATCGCTTTGCCAGATATCGTTTCATGGGATTCCTCCTTTCTTACGTGCGTGCGTATTTTTAGACGCCGAAGCAGGAAGCCACCTTTCGATGGCTCCCTGCCTCGGACAAAGATTCTAATTGTTTAGCGAGAATTAGAGCTCGATACCGGTCAACTTGACCATGTAGCCACCCTCGGCCATGGTGTCGAGGTAGGTGGAGGGGTCAGCGTAGTCCGGTCCCCAACCAGAGCCGTAGAAGATGTCCATTCCAACGGCAGAGCCCTTGGAAGCACGATAGCCGACGGCATAGTAGTCGTTGGAGGTGGTGGCTTCGATGATGTTGATGTGGACGCCTTGTGCGCCAAGGGTGTTCTCCATCAATTCCTTGAAGCCGTTGTCGCGAGCGACATAGGAGGCGGCACCGGTGTAGGTGACGATGTCGAGCTTGACACCGTCCTTCGGCCAGTCAGCGCCGAGTTCCTGCTTAGCAGCCTTCAAATAGTTGATGGCGGCAGTGGGGTTGAACCAACCATCCTGGCCATCAGCGGCTTTGACCTTGGCGCCCTTCTTATCAAGGAAGTGCTGAACGAGGGTGCCGTAAGGAGTGCCGACCGGGTAGACCTTGTTGTCGATCTTCTCTTCTTTGGTAAGAGAGACGAACTCAGGGGCGGTGTAGATGTTACGGATGTTGGTGGAAGCGAGTTCTTCGCCACGAGTGATGGCGTTGAGGGCAGCGCGGTCGATACCGTGGAGAAGAGCCTTACGGAAGTTCTTGTTCTGCATGGCTTTCCAGATGGCGGTCGCATCGGCTTCGGTCTGCTTGGAAGCGCAGCCGCCGTTGTCGAGGGACCAGGTGCCACGGTTGAGGTTGAGGGCCATCAGGTAGGAGGTGGCGGTGGTGTCGGTCAGATACTTGCAGGTATCGAAGAAGCCATCGTCCTTCGCCCACTTGAGGGTGCCGGTGGAGGCGGAGAGGGAGAGACCAGCGTAGGTGCCAGCCTTGACGTCCTTGTAGAGCTGCTCCATGTTCTCGCCGTTGTTGTAGACCCAGGTGAGGGACTTCATGGTGACCTTGTCAGCATCATAGTAGCCAGCGGTCTTCTCGAGTTTGATGGTACCGGTGGTTTCGCTGACGTCCCACTGAGTGGGGTGGTAGGCGGAGTTATAGAGCATGTTGCCGAGGTTGTTGCCGCCGACTAGGCCGTAAACGTATTCCGGCTTGGCTTTGGCAGCCGCGAATTCCTCAATACCGAAGGCGCCGCCTTTGGATTCGAAGAACTTACCGTTGATCGGGCTGGAGCAGCTGTAGACCAAGCGGGTGATGAAGAAGTTCTCGGGCTGGCAGAGCTTGATGGTGAGCTTCTGGCCATCGGCTTTGTAACCGACATCCTCGAACTTGCCACCTTTGTAGAGGTATTCGCTGACGCCTTCGATGACGCCATCGAATAGCCATTCAAGACCAGCTTGCGCGTCGAGCATGTGATGGAAGCCATCGACGAAGTCCTGAGCGGTGAGTTTTCCGTATTCGGCACCGGTGTTGGTGAACCACTTGGCATCGTCACGGATGGTGAACTCATAGGTCTTGCCATCCGCGGAGACGTTGTAGAAGTCCTTGTTGTAGCCTTCGACGGACTTGGCTAGACGGCCGCGGAGAACGCCGAGGTTGTCGTACTCAACGAGGGATTCTTCCATGTTGACGAGGACTTCGGTGTCAGACTGTTCGGAAGTGTTGAGGATGTCGAGAGTGACAGGGGCGGTCGAGAACGTGGTGGTGTAGGTGTCCGCGAGAGTGTAACCCTTGCTAGTGAGATAAGCGGCCGGATCATAGGCTTCGCCACCTTCACGAGCGGCGGTCCAGAGAGCGAGCATTTCGGCGCGTTCTTCGGATTTGATGAACTTGTTGGCGTCCTTCATGGCGACCATGGATTTCAGACGATCCTCATCGTTGCCATATAGAACATAAGGAATGGTCCTAGGCGCGACACGGGTGATAGCGTAAGCACCACCTTGGGTCGAATAAGGAGCGATCACGGCAGAGTCGAGAAGTTCGGCTTCGGCTTCGGCGTATTTGACATATCGATCGGAGTCATCAGCGATCTTGGCGGCTGCGTCATGAAGCTCTTGATACTTTCCTAGGGCGCTGTCGAAGATAGGCCCATTCTCGTGGCGCTGGCCGTTTTTGATGGTTCCACCACAAGAAGTGAGGGACAGCAAAGTGCCGGCGGCGAGGACGAGGAACTTTTTATTTAAAGCTTTCATTTGGTTTCCTCCTTGCTTTAACCTTTCTCTCTCCAACCCGATGATCCGCGGGATGGCTTGAAAAAGTGCCAATATTTAATCATAAAGAGCGTTTCGCGCAAGACATTTCTTTATGAAAATTTTTTCCTAGTTTTTTCCTTAAAAAGTCTCGATGACATCGACACTTTGAAAATTTGTAAGCGTTTACATGATTTGTTTTTCCAAAAAACTTTCGGCAATTTTCTTTGAGAAGATAGATAAAAAATGCCAAACATTAAAGGCCCGAAACCCCTATTTTTTGGAAACTAGCCGTTTCAAGAGAGTTTCTAAAAGGGCCGAATTCCCTCGATTTTGGCTTGCAAAATGGATGAAAACCCGCTTTTTCTGGCTTAGTGGTTTCCGCGAGGCGGCCTTCCTTATCGAAAAACCCTCCTTCCTATAGATAATTGGAAGGGGCGCGAAATTGGTTTATGATTCTAGCGATTCCCTATCGGAGATACCAATATGAGCGAAGAGAACAAGAACGTCGTCCTGCTCCAATCCGGTGACGAGAAGAAACCGTCCCGTTGGTCTTTCAGGCGTTATGGCAAAGGCATTGCCTTTGGCAAGTGGTGGGTGATCGGCACGACCGCCGTCGTGGCCGCGATCGGATTCCTAGGAACCCGCTTCATCCTCAACCCGATGAGGGAGAGCGTGAGTTCCTCCTTCTCCTATGAGAACATCGCCATCGAAAAGAAGAGCAACGGCGACCTCGTCTACCTCGACGGAACCCGCTTCTCCTACGCTAACCTCGTGACCAGGGCCAACCTGCAGGCTGTCAAAGACAGCGACCCGAAATTCGCCGCGGTCAACGTGGATTCCCTCCTCGACACCATCCAAATCTCGGTTCCCAAGGAGGAAACCCCTTCTACGGGACCCACCATCTACACGATCACCGCGAGGCTTAGCCCCCTTAAGGACCTCGCTTTGGCCCGTCAGTACCTAGGCGCCGTTATCGAATCCGCGAACAAGAAGGCCACCGAAATCGCCTTGAAACAAGGTGTCGATGATCTTTTCCCCGCAAGCTTCGACAAACTCGCCTACAAAGATCAAATCGACGTCGTCGCCAAGCAAAAGACCTTAATTGCCGACGAACTTGACAAACTCGGGGAGCAATTCCCCTCCAACGCGGCGGTCGACGCTAGCGGCACGACCCTCGCCAAGCTGACCTCCGATTTCAACTACGCGTTCATGGCCGATGGGGTCGACGCGGTCACCGCCCTCCAGGACTCCTATAGGGCCAACCATTGGGCCAAGTATTCCGATGAGACCATCGATTCGGTCATCACCAGGATGGAGGAAACCGCGAAGGGCTACATCGAACGTCTAAGGAACGGGGTCGAGGAAATCGCGGTCAAGCAGGCCGCCATCGATGACTTCAAGGCCTCCTCGAGCTACGCGACCACCGATAGCGAGTACATTCGCACGATCAACAAGTACACGACCGAAATCGCCGCCCTCAAAGAAGAAAGGGTCGATTACCTACGCGAACTCGAATTCTTCGGCTATGACGTCGACGAATTCCGCGCCACCCCGACCTATGAGAAGATCGCCACGATCGCTCTTTCTAACCCCGAAGGCTCGCTATTAAGGCTAAAGGCCATCAAAGATGGCACCGCCGATGAGGCGACCCTTGCCTGGGGCGCTTCCTCCAAGGCCTTCGCAAACAAGATCAACGCGGTCAAGGACCTCATGACCGGACAAAAAGGCGCCATCGAGAACGTCTCCTCCGCGATGAGGTACCTCTATACCAATAGCCTCTCCACCGTCTCCTACTATGATGCGGACGTCGTGAAGTTCTCGGGCCACATGAATAACGCCATCGGCATCGCCGCCGGGGCCGTCATCGGCTTCGTCGTCTCCTCCTTCGTGGTCGCCGCGGTCTACATCAACAAGATCGACCCGACCGAGCAAGCCCTCGCCGACAAGGAAAAAGAAGAAGGCGCCAAAGCCAAATAAGCCGACTTTAATCCCCTTTGGGGTTAATGTATAATCAAAACCAACAAAAAAAGGAAAACAAACAACATGATCAAACTCGTCCTTATCCGCCACGGCCAGTCCGAGTGGAACCTCAAGAACCTCTTCACCGGCTGGACCGACGTCCACCTCTCTGAGCAGGGTGTCAGGGAAGCCCATGACGCCGGCAAACTCCTCAAAGAGAAGGGCTATGGCTTCGACATCGCCTTCTCCTCCTCTTTGGAAAGGGCCAACAAGACGATGGAATACGCCCTCACCGAACTCGGTGAATGGGATAGCGTCCCCAAATTCTATTCTTGGAGGCTCAATGAGCGTCATTACGGGGCCCTCCAAGGCCTCAACAAAGCCGAAGCCGCCAAGAAGTGGGGCGACGAACAGGTCCACATCTGGAGGCGTTCCGCCGACGTACCGCCCCTTTCCCTCACCAAGGAAGACGAAAGGTGGCCGGGCAACCAAGAGAAGTATAAAGAGCTCGTCGCCAAAGGCGAGATGACCATCGACGAATGCCCCCTCACCGAGTGCCTCATCGACACCGCTAAGCGCGTCAAACCCTATTGGGATGAGAAGATCGTTCCCGCCATCAAAGGCGGCAAGAGGGTCCTCATCGCCGCCCACGGTAACTCCCTCAGGGCCATCGTCATGATGCTGGAGCACCTCACCCCCGATCAGATCATCTCCGTTGAGATCCCGACCGGCAAACCCCTCGTCTACGAACTCGACGAGAAGAACCTCGAAGTGCTCAACAAGTACTACCTCTAATCCCTAGGCAACAATGAAAAAGCCGAGCCATGACGACTCGGCTTTTCTCTTTGAGAAATTATTTCCCTAGAAGCATTTCTTTCGCGTATTCGGTTTGCTTCTCGGTGACCTTGCCCCCGGAGATCAAATGGGCGATTTCCTCGATCCTTTCGTTTAGGTCAAGTTCCTTAATGGAGGTCCTGGTCCTGCCGCCTTCTTCGGACTTGGAAATCAAGTATTGATGGTCGGCTTTCGAGGCCATCTGGGGGAGATGGGTGATCGCGATGACCTGGGTGAATAGCGATAGCTCGGCGATTTTCCTGGCGACCGCCATCGCTTCTTCCCCAGAGAGTCCCGAGTCGATTTCATCGAACACCGCGGTGGCGACGCGGTTGGCTTTTAGGAACACCGCCTTAAAGGCCAACATGACGCGGCTAGCCTCGCCACCGGAGACGGTCTTATAGAGGCTGCGGAGCCCTTCGCCTACGTTGGTCTCGATCAAGAACTCGATTTGATCGACCCCGTTTTCCAGTAGGTAGGAGTCGTCTTCGTCTTTCCTTTCCTCGAATTTGACCTCGAAACGGGAGCGGAGAAGGAGGTCGCTAAGGTTCTTGCAAAGTTCCTTTTCGATGGAGGAGGCGATCCTTTTGCGGACCAAAGTGAGTTCGGCGCCTTTTTTGATGGCCTTGGCCCTAGCTTCGTCTTTGCTTTTTTTCGCGTCTAGGATCGCGCCTTCAAGGTCCTCGCCTTTGCCTAGCATGGAGGAAAGGCGGGCGTGATATTCGATGAGTTCGGGGATGGATTTCCTATATTTCCTTTTTAAGGAAGACAAAGAGACGAGGCGTTCCTCAAGTTCGTCGAGGCTTTTGGGATCATAATCGAGCGCGCCGAATTCCTTCTTTAGCCTAGAGGCCAAATCGTCGAGTTCGAAGTAGTGGTCCCTGATCTTCTCCTCATAGTCCTTGAATTGGGGCTGATAGGAAGAGAGCTTATCAAGGGATTTGCTTAGGTCGTATAGGCGGTCGATCGCGTCGGAAGAGAGGATTTCCTTGGCCTCGACCGAAAGAGAATAGATCGCGTCTTTGTTCTTAAGCAGGGCGATTTCCTTTTCAATTTCCTCCTCTTCGCCTTCTTTTAGATCGAAGGCGTCGAGTTCCTTCTTCTGGAATTCGAGGAAATCGCGATCCTCCTCGATCTTCCTTTTCTCTTCGAGAAGCTTTTCGTAATCCGCCTTCGCAGACCTATAGGCGGCTAGTGCTTCCTTATAGGAATCCAAATAGGGGGTCACGAGGTCGAGGGAGAAGCCGTCGATCATCGAGAGGTAGTTCTCGGGGTTTAGGATCTTGGCGAAGTCGAGTTGGTTATGGATGTCGGCCAGATGTCGGGCGATTTTGGATAGGTCTGACAAAGTCAGGCTCATCCCGTTCGCCTTAATCGAATTCTTGGTTTTGGAGATGGTCCTTTCGATGAGGAGGCCGTCGGGATTAGAAGGAACCCCAAGCTCGGTCAAAACCGCGGATAGCCTGGGGGAATCTACCTCAAAGGTCCCTTGGATGACCGCCTTGTCCTCGCCAGCGCGGATAAGCTCGCTAGAAGCGCGTTCCGCAAGAAGGAGCGACAAGGAATCAATCACGAGGCTTTTGCCCGCGCCGGTACCGCCGGTAAGGACGGTAAAGCCCTTCTTGAACGTCACGTCGACGTTTTCGAGGATGGCGAGATTCGATACGGAAAGTTTCGTGAGCATCGGGCTCATTATAAGTCAATCCATGCACCCACGCGGACGCTTTTTTGCGACGCGATAAGGCAATCGGGGTAAAATACCCCTACGATGAAACCGATTGAGGGCATAACTAACGCTTCCGAGTACCACCTTGCCGTCGGCAGGGTCATCTGCTTTTGCCAGTGCGTCGAGGCGGATTTGAAGAAGATCCTTTCCCATCGGGCCCTCGAAGCGGGGGTGGAACTCCCTCCTGAAAGCTCTACTTGGACCCTAGGCCAATCGGTCGTCGAACTAGAAAACATCGACATGGGCATGGAAAAGCCATTCTTTTCCAAGAGCGACTACGCTTTTCTTAAGAAAGTGACCCATATCAGGAACCATTACGCTCATCATTGTTACTTGGATTGGGTTCACAAGCAGGGGAGCGCCCGCAAAGAGGCGTTTGATGAGTCCGCGGCCAAACTAAAGGAAGACCATGATCATTTGATGGCCCTATTCGAACTCATGGAGAGGATCGCGTCCGATTTCTAAAATTATGAAGAAGAAACGAGTCCTTTGGTTAGTTCCTGCCCTTTCTCTGATGTCGGGCGTTCTTTCTTCCTGCGTCGAATACCAAGACCCCGCGGCGACTAGCCTTGCCCAAGCGGCCTCCATGATCGCCAAAGCCGGCCAAACCTATGGGGGCCTAGACGCGCAGGCCCTCTTGGAGGAAACGCGCAAAATCCTTCCTTCTCTACAAACCGATTTGACGAAGAAGGCCAGGGAAAAGGAAGTCATCGCCCTCATGAACGCCGAATTCTCCGGCATTGCCGAGAAGAAGGTCGGGGCGAGGAAGTTCGAAGCCTACCCTAGGGTCTACACCTCCGAAGTCGAGGAAGAAAGGACGTCCCTGGATTTCCTTAGCGGAACCCTGGGCATCTACTCCCCGGCAGGGAGTCTATTCTATTCGCCAAACCGCCAGGTGAACGCCACCTATGTCGCCACGTTGATCGACCGTTTCCACGCCTACATGGGCACCTCGGAAAAAGACGATTTCTTCTCCACGGTGAACCACGATTTCCTCTATGACAAATGCCAGGATGATGGCAGTCCGCAGGACTTGTTTTCTAGGAGCAATCTGATCCCTATTTCCGCGATCAATTCCTGGGCCAAAAACAGGGGTTATAAAGACGCGTTGGACCTCGATAGCACCTACCTCGATACCGAGGCCAAAACCGCGGGCAATTGCGGGGGCTTGGTGGCCGCCGCGAAACCGATCCTAGAAGCCTCCGACATGACCGCTTTCGTCGCAGCCATGAAGGACTTCTACAAAGCCTATTCCTACTGCCCGTTATGGGGTGAGGTGAGCCTACAAAAACTAAGCCAAGCGGGCAAGCAACAGATGGTCTATGTCCTCGAGCCTTACTCCTATTCCTATGACGCCGAATATAAGCCCGGAAGCGAGTCCTATAACTACTCCAAAACCCGCTTCACAAACGTCTTCAAAGAGTTCTTAGGAGGCAGTGATTCTGACATGGAAAAACTCGCCACGGACTACTCCGATTTCAAGTACAAATTAGGCCTAGAAATGAAGGCGAGCCGTTACGATGAAAAGGAATATCTTTCGATCACAAAAGGAATAAAATACGGGGATTTTGCGTTCGATTTATACGGTTTTCTGCAGGATTGCGGATTCGCGGAGCCTAGCGATTTAGCATTCGAAAACGCCCTCTGCGCCCACTCTGTTTTGGAACTCTTCTCCGAGGATAATCTACCCCTTCTTAAAGGCCTCGCCGCATGGGCCTTGGCCGACCATTATTCGGGGCAACTTAGCAACGCGGCGATGACCGCCTGGATGCAATACGATTTCGAGGACAAAGACACCGTTGAAAAACTCTATTACCGCGATGTCACCACCTTCACCCAATACGGCCTTTCCAAAGATTATCTAGAAAGCGAAAGCGGGCAGGCGGAGATCAAGGAGACGACCGCTCTCATCAACACCATCAAGACCACGATGATCGACCGTATTTCCAACTCGTTTTTGGGCGAGGAATCCAGGGCGGCCGCCAAAGAAAAATCCACCGCGATGTATTACTCCGTCGCAGGGCAGGGGAGCATCGGCCAAATCCCTTATTTCGACGTTGATTTCCTCGCTAAGGAAGAGGGTGGAACCTACTTCAAAAACAGGGCCCTTTTCGATGCGGCATATTCCGAGTATCTGTTCTCCCTCACCGGGCCCTATGAATCGAATAGAGAAAACGGCTTCAAGGACATGATCATGGGCATCACCCCGTTGACCGGAAACGCCTACTACACCCCTAACTACAACGGCATGGTCATCACCCTTGGCTATATCGCCGCCTACCCCTCGATCCTGACGATGTCGGAGGAAGACAAACTCGCGACCTTCGGCTGGGTCGTCGGCCATGAGCTGAGCCACGGCTACGACTCGACGGGCGTCTATTTCGACAAGGACGGCAATAGGGTCCGTAGCTCGATCTTCGCGAGGTCGGATTTGCTTAACTACCTTAACCGCGTCGACGCGGTCGCCTCCTTCTACGATGGCTACGAGGTCATGCCTGGCCGTCCGACGAATGGGAAAACCGTCGTGGACGAAGCGGTGGCGGATATCAACGGGCTTAACGTCGCCTTGGATATTTCCAAGCAGATCAATGGCTTCGATTACAAAGCTTTTTTCCGAAAAGGGGCCTCGAGTTTTGCCTCCTATGCCACCCAAGCCTATTACGCTTCCTCTTTAGAATCGGAAGTCCATCCCTTTGGTAGAGCCAGGGTCAATTGCGCTTTCGCGACCCTCGATAAGTTCCACGAGACTTTCGAAACCAAGGAAGGGGATGGCATGTACGTAAGCCCCGCCGCCCGTATTGTGGTGTATTAATCACCAGTTTTCTAAGGAAATAACTTACAATATCGTTTGTTTGGAGGACATTTATGCCAAAAAAAGATAAAGCGGTCATCGTCGGAGTCGGATTCGTCGGCTCTTCCACCGCATACGCCCTCATGTTGAAGGGTGTTTTCCAAGAAATCGTGTTGATCGACGCCAATTCCGGCAAAGCGGAAGGCGAAGCCATGGATATCAGCCACGGCCTTCCCTATTCTCACCACATGACCATCAGGGCCGGATCCTATGAGGATTGCGCCGACGCCGGTATCGTCATCATCACCGCAGGCGCCGCCCAAAAGCCGGGCGAAACGCGTCTCGACCTCATCAAGAAGAACTCCGCGATCATGCGTTCCATCGTACGTGAAATCAAGGCCAGCGGCTTCGATGGCATCCTGTTGATCGTCGCTAATCCCGTCGACGTCCTCACCCACGTCGCCTACGTCGAATCGGGACTTCCAAAGGAAAGGGTCATCGGTTCGGGCACCGTTTTGGACACCGCCCGCTTCAAATACCTTCTCTCCAAGTCCCTCAAAGTCGATGCCAGGAACGTCCATGGCATCATCATCGGCGAGCACGGCGATTCCGAGCTCCCCGTTTGGTCCATCACCAATATCGGCGGCATGCCTTTCTCCGAGTTCTGCTCCGTCAGGGGCGTCAAAGGCAAGGAGAAGCTCATGGAGCAGATCCACGAGGAAGTCAGGGACTCCGCCTACAGGATCATCGAAAAGAAGGGCGCGACCTATTATGGCGTAGCCACCGCGATCGCCCGTATCTGCGAGGTCATCGTCAAAAACGAGCACACCATGCTGCCCGTTTCGACCGAACTCACTGGCGAATACGGCTTCTCCGGCCTCGCCCTCTCCGTTCCTTCGATCGTCGGCTCCAAAGGCGTCGAAACCGTCCTCGAACTCTCCCTCAACCATGAGGAGAGGACGCAACTATCCTCTAGCGCCAAAACGCTCAAGGAAATCATCGCCACCCTATAATCGAAGCGCCAAGCAAAGCGGGGCATCGCCTCGCTTTTCTTTTTAGAAAAGTGGCGGTGGTGCGCTTCGCTCTTCGTGCTATCATTTTTTCATGCGGAAACTTCCTTTCGTGCTCGCCATAATATCCGCGATCGTCTCGGCGACGCTCGTCGGGCTTTATCTTGCCTCGGATGATTCGCTTAATATCACCCACTACGAATATGCCTCCAAGAAGGTCACCGCTTCTTTAAACGGCTACAAGATCGTTCAGCTTTCCGACCTTCATAACCATCCGCTCGAATACAAGAACAACAAGCTTTTGGACGCGGTCGATTCGGTGAACCCCAACGTCATCCTCATCAGCGGCGACATGGTCGACAGTCATTCCGAGGAAATCAATTTCCAAAACCTGAACACCATTTATTCCCATTTCAAGGCGAAGGGCTATCCCGTCTATGCAGTCTCCGGCAACCACGAGGCCTATTGCCCCAAGGAATTCATGGAGAGATACCGCTCTATCATGGCCACTAACGGGGTCAAGTATCCCGAGATGACCGAAAACGCCTACGCCAAACTCGCGGATGGGCTTTACGTTTCCTGTATCGGCGACCCCGGCTGGACCGAGCACGATCCCATCGGTTTCTTATGGAGAGTCGTAGGCAACGTCGACCGCCAGATGGATGTGATCGACCCCAAGATGGATAAAAGCGCGATCAACATCGCCTTGGCCCACCGCCCTGAACTTTTCGATTATTACGTGAAGCACGGTTATGACCTTTGCTATACCGGCCATACTCATGGCAACCAGCTAGGAATCTACGTGCCCTTCGCCCTCAATCAGCTGCCGGCCAGGTACATCTATGGCCGTTATGAGGACAAGGCCTCGACCATGATCCTAAGCGCGGGACTAGGCTATTCCTGGTCGATGCCTTTCCGCGTCGGCAGAAACGCCGAAATCACCGTAACTACCCTAAAATCCGCGTAAAACTCCGCAAAAAGCCCATTATTTTGCAATTTAGGCCGCCGAAAATGGCGGCTTTTCCTTTCATCTTCGAGCCGAAGATGAACCCGTGTCGCCCGCGCTTGGTTTTCATTTTGCCCGACTAGGGCTAAAATAGCCTAGTCGTATGAACGAGGATACTCGCACCGAAGAAAGCAAAAAGAAGAGGTCGCTTCTTAAGTACGTCCTCTATATCGTCGTCGTTTTGCTAGCGACCGGGCTTTCCCTTTTCTTCTCGCTCAAGGACAACTTCAACACGGTCATCGACGCCTTCGCCAAAAGCGACGTTACTTATATCCTGCTGATTTTGGCCTTGGTCACCTTGTCGTATTTCATCGAGGGCCTCATCGTCCTCGTTTTCTGCCGTCTCTACACAAGGCAATACAAATACCATCAAGGCGTCGCCACCGCGGCCATCGGCCAATTCTATAGCGACGTCACTCCAGGCGCCTCCGGCGGCCAGGTCATGCAGGTCTATACGTTGAAGAGCCAAGGGGTTCAGGTCTCTAACGCCGCCTCCATCATGGTCATGAGCTTCATCATCTACCAGGCGACTCTCATCGGCTTCGACATCATCGCTTTGGCGGTCGAATGGAACACGATCATGTCGATCAACGCCTACATTCCGGTTTTGGATTGGCATGTTCCGATGTGGCCTTTGATTTTGCTGGGCTTCGGCCTCAACCTTTTTGTCATCTTCTTGATGATGACGATGTCCTATTCCCACCGCTTCCATAACTTTATCCTCCACCACGTGATCGGGTTCCTAGGCAAGATCCACTTGCTCAAAAACCCCGATAAGACCAGGGAAAGCCTCAGGGTTCAGGTCGAAAACTTCAAAATCGAGCTGAGGCGTCTTCAGTCGAACATCCCCGTTTTGGTTCTTCAGGCCATCTTGTTCTTGCTCATCATCTTCATCCGTAACTGCATTCCCTATTTCTCGGGCCTAGCTCTCCACGCTTGGGGCGAGGCGAGCCAATTCAACGCGGCCAACATGTTCCATGCCTCTTTCCTAGGCTCCTTCCACCAGATGATCACGGGCCTTATCCCCCTTCCTGGTTCGGCCGGTGTTTCCGAACTTTTCTATTACTACCTCTTCCTTGATTTCTTCGGGGGCAACGCTGCGAACACCGCGGCCACCCAGATCCTTTGGAGGACCGCGACCTTCCACCTCGTCATGCTCGTGACGGGTTTAGTGGCGGCCTTCTACCGTTCCCGTCCAAAGGAAGGCTTCCATTACGCCAACCGCAAGACCTTCGTTACCTTGCAGCTAGAGACCTACGACGAACGCCGCCGCTCGGCCGATGCCCTTTATGAGACCAGGAGGCTTTCCCGTAAGGAAATCCAAAGGAAGCTCCGTGAGGCGGGGCTATTTGGCAAGCGCAACCAAAAATCCGACGAGGACGACATGGACGATGTCTTTGACATGGATGGAAGGAGCTCGTCTATTCAAATCAAGGCGGAGCCAGATCCTAAAAAACGCAACAAACCGCATAAAGCCCACAAGGCCAAAAAGAAAAAACGCGATGATTGGGAGGAGTGGAATCTATGAGAATCGTCTTGGCCACCGACACCTACCCGCCGGAGATCAACGGGGTCGCCACCTCGACTTATAACCTCTGCAAAACCCTGAAAGCCCATGGCCACGAGGTTTTGGTTTTGGCCACCAATCCTTCGGGCAAGGAAACGATCTTCGAAGACGGGGTCATCCGTATCCCCGGCATCGAACTAAAGAAGCTTTACGGCTATAGGGCGTCGCCTTTTTATAACCGCAAGGCGATGAAGGCCCTCTATGACTTCAAACCCGACGTGATCCATTGCCAAACTGACGCCGGCATCGGCATCTTCGGGATGCTCGCCGCGGCGAGGATGAAAATCGGCACGATCTATACCTTCCACACGATGATCGAGGACTACGCTTATTACGTCACCAAAGGCCATTTCGACCGCTTCGCCAGGCATTCGGTCCGCTGGTTCTACCGCCGGAAATCCGAACTCGTCACCGAATTCATCGCCCCCAGTGAGAAAATCAAGGACTACCTCCGCTCGATCGGCATCGACCGCTCGGTCACGGTTATCCCAACGGGCATCGAATTCGACCGCTTCTCCAGGGCCAATGAGGACCTCGCAGTCACCCAAACCCTCAAGAAGAAATACGGTATCAAACCTAGCGAATTCGTTTTGCTTTCCTTAGGCCGTATCGCCAAGGAGAAATCGATTGACATCATCCTTAGAGGCTACGCCGATTACCTAAAAGGTAACCCTAGCGTTCCCACGAAGTTCTTAATCATCGGATTAGGGCCCGCGGAGGAGGAGTTGAAGCTTCTTTCCGTCCAACTCGGGATAGAGAAAAACGTGATCTTCGGCGGCAAATGCGCCCCATCGGAGACCCAAAAGTACTATCACCTTGGGGATTGCTTCGCCTCCGCTTCCATCACGGAGACCCAAGGCCTCACCTTCATGGAGGCGATGGCGGCGGAACTCCCCGTCTTGGCTAGATACGACGATAACCTCGTCGGCACGATCCAGGACGGCACGACGGGCTTCTTCTTCACCGATGACACCTTCGCCGAGAAATTCGACCACGTCATCAAGATGAGCGAAGAGGAGAAGAAGAGGATCCAACTCGCGGCGATGAAGGCGATCGAACCCTATTCCATGGAACGCTTCTACCAAAACATCATCGAGGTATACAAACGTGTCAGCAAAAAACACTGGTAAAACCATCAAAACCGTTTCCACGAAGAAGAAGGGGATTCAGGTTGAGTTCGAGGATGGGGAGAAGCTGCTCCTCTCCGAGGACGTCTTCACCGAATTCCATCTTTATGATGGCAAAGAGCTTTCCGAATCCGAGTCCAGGAAGCTAAAGGAACTCGCGGGGCAAGACGTCTATTACGCCTACGCCTTGAAGCTCCTTTCCAAGGACATGTATTCCTGCCACCAGGTCAAGGAAAAGGTCCTCGCCAAAGGCGCGGAGCCGGAACTGGCCTCCAAAATCGTCTCTAGGCTCCGCAAAGCGGGCTTACTCGACGATGAGAGGTTCGCCAGAACATTCGCTAGCGACGTCGGCGATTTGCGCCTATACGGCCGAAATAAGATCGTCTACGAGCTTAAGGTCAAAGGCGTTCCCTATTCGATCATCACGGATCTTCGCTTCCCCGAAGAGGAAGAACTCGATAAGGCGAAGCGTTATGGGAAGATGGTGGACGCCAGAAGCGGCAAAACCCCCTATGAGCAGAAGAAGTTCAAGATCGTGAAAGCTTTGCTTAACCGCGGCTATGACCTTCGCATCGCCGAGGAAGCGGCCGAATCTAGCGCGACCAAGATCGACCCCAAGGACGAGGAGATGGCCCTCTCCCGTCAATTCGACCTCGCTAGGAGCAAATATTCGAGGAAATACTTCGGATACGAACTAAAGGAACACATCAGGGCCTATTTGATTCGAAGGGGATTCGCCTTCGAACGCATCCAAGAGAAACTACAGGAGATCGACAATGAAGATCAGTGAACTCAAAGACGGCGACCGCGTTTACGCCCAATATCTCGTTAACGACGTCAAGAAAAGCGTGACTGGGGCCGGCAAGAAATACATGACCCTGCTTTTGCAGGATTCCAGTGGCCAAATCGAGGCCAAGAAGTGGGATTTGATCCCCGAGGACGATGAGATTTTCCAAAAAGGAAAGGTCGTCTCCGTCCAAGCCGAAATCCTCCAATATAGGGACACCCTTCAGATGAAGGTGCTTTCGGGCGGGGAAGTCTCCATGGCGGGCGTCAACTGGGCCGATTTCGTCCCTAACGCCCCCGTCACCCAAAAGGAACTCAAGGCCAAACTAGACGCCTATATCGCCTCCATTGGCAATCCCGACGTCAAAGCCCTCGTGGTGGCGATGGTGGACCGCTTTGGGGAGAAATACCTGACCTATCCCGCCGCCGTGCGCAACCACCATGATTACGTCTCCGGGCTCCTATATCACTCCATCACGATGGCGGACCTCGCCGTCAAGGTGTGCGAGGTCTACCCTTCCCTTAACCGCGACATCGTCTTAGGCGGCACGATCGTCCACGACATGGGCAAGACCATCGAGCTATCGGGCCCTCAGGCGACCGCCTTCACTTTGGAAGGGAAGTTGCTCGGCCACATCTCCTTAGGGCAGGCCGAACTACGCGAATGCGCCAAAGAACTAGGCATGTTCGCTTTCGATTCCCTCCCCGAGGAGCAAAAGACCATCGACCATCCTCTTTTCGCCAAGAAGGAAATCGCCATCACGATGGAACACATCATGCTCTCCCATCATGGCAAAAAGGAATTCGGCTCGCCCGTGCTCCCTTTGACTAGGGAAGCCCTCGCCGTGTCCATCATCGACGATATGGACGCGAAGATGATGATCCTCGACAAAGCCTACAAAGGCGTCGAAAAAGGCGGCTACACGGCCAAGATCGTGACGATGGACGACCGTTACTTCTACCTTCCAACTTACTCTAGCGAAGGCGAGGTCCCCGGCACGAGCCTAGAAGAAGAACTAGAAGACCTAAAAGACTAAAAGAAAAGCCGGAATCTAGTGGAATCCACCGCAGAACCCGGCTTTTCCTACACTTAGAGCCGAGGAAATAGCTTCCCTCCTATGAACAATCCGTATTAAGGGTAATATCCCTCTCGGATTCCCGGAGAGAGGCTATGGCCTCGGCTTTCCTTTTGCAGGCATGCAAGGGGAATGGCGGATCAGCGCGCCCGGCTTTTTGAGCGTATGCTCGGATGAAAAAATGCGCGGTCCGCGCCTTTGGAGGAGTGCGTTTAACCCTAATGCGAAACACCCTGTTATCGCGAGTACACCTTAGGAAAAAGCGACGCCAACGGACGAACGCGGATCACGGGAACGATCCAAATGCCGGAAAGGAAGGTCTATTGAGATGATAGACAAGGAAGCGCCCATATTGGCCTTCGACGTGTCGAAGGGAAGCAGCCATTGCCAAGGCTACCTCTCGTTCGGCAAACCGTCGTCCAAGCCGATCAAGGTGGCGCATACGAAAAGCGGGATGGCGCCCGCGGCGGAGATCGCCGAAACGCTGAGAAAGGAGACCGGCAGGAATCCGGCGGTCGTTCTGGAGGCGACCGGCGTATACTCCAAGCCCGTCATAAGGTGGGCGGAGCTGAATGGCCTGGAGGTCTACCTCATATCGCCCCTGGAATCGGCGAAGGTGAGGAAGAGCAGGCTCAGGCCGACGAAGACGGATGCCTTGGACTGCGGAGTGATAGCGGAGGTCGCCTACACCAGGAGCCTGAGGAGGGTCACGCCCAGATCCTCCCTATATTCCCAGCTCTATTCGCTCTCCAGAAGGAGGGCGGCGATCGTCGACAGGCTGGTCGCGTCGAAGAACCAATACAGGAAAAGCCTCGATGCCGTCTGGCCTTTGCTCGACGAGTCCTGCGATCCGTTCTCCGGATACGCGATGTGGGCGGTCGGGAAATACAGGCATCCCGAGAGGCTCGCGAAGGCGAAGGGGGAATCGGTCGCCAAGGCGATGGACGGGGCCGAAATCCGAGTCGGCAGGGCTTCGAAGCAAACCGTGGCGTCGAAGCTCATCGCCTACGCGAAGGACGCCCTGAGCGGATGCTCCCCGAACGACGGCGAGGTCGATGCCCTCATGTCTGCCATGTCGGACGTCAAACGGGACATGGAGGCGTTGGACGAGGCGACCGAAAAGCTGATCGCCTTGGCCAAGGAGCTGCCCCATTTCGCCCAGATCCTGTCCATCGATGGGACGGGCGACGCGTTGGCGGCGCTGCTCTGCGCCGAGATCGGGGATCCGTCCAGGTTCGCTTGCCGGAACGGCTTGGTCGCATACGCGGGGCTCGATCCGACGATCCTCCAATCGGGCAAAAACGACGGCCTGCACTATTCCATAACGAGGAAGGGCAACGCGTTCCTCAGGAAATACCTCTACATCGCCGTGGAGAACATGATCATGTCCAAAGCGGACAACCCCGTCGTCAGATTCTACTCGAAAAAGAAAAGCAGCGGCCTTTGCCACAAGGCGGCTGCGACGGCGGCCTGCAGGAAGCTCCTGGTGTGCATCTGGGGAATGCTTCGCAGCGGGACGTTCTTCGACAAATAGTTTAGCAAAACCCCGGATTTATGGAAGGCGTTTTCGAACACCTCGTTTTCGGCATGCGAAGAAAAGAGAAAGCGCGAAAAGAGAAAAACCAGTTGACTGGACTTATCCTATTTTTCTTTATTTGATGGCGTTAGCGATGTCGCTAGCTAGACGCGGCAAGTCCATGCCGGTCGTGTCTTGGCCCTTCATTGTGATTTGGAAGCCGCCTTCCCCTCCGACGTAACGGGGGATGACGTGGACATGGAAATGGGGGACGCTCTGTCCGGCCGCCTCGCCGACGTTGGTGAGGACGTTGACGCCTTTAGCGCCTAGAAGCCCGATCTCGGCCTGGCCGATCCTCCTAGCGACCGCGTAGACCTTTAAGGCGATGTCATTTGGGCAAGAGAGAAAGTTCTCATAATGCTTCTTGGGCATGACGAGGGTATGGCCTTTGGTGGTCTGCGAGATATCTAGGATCGCAAGGACATCATCGTCCTCATAGACCTTGGAGCAAGGGATTTCCCCATCGATGATTTTGCAAAAAACGTCTTTCATTTTCGTTTCTCCTTTCAAAGAAAAAGGGCAGTTTTTGTGACTGCCCTAATTATAGCGCTTTCCCTTAGTTGAAGAGATCGGGGAAGGTGGATTTGAAGTAGTCGTAGACGGACTGATCGTGGTAGGTGATGTTGGCCGCTTCGACGTAGGCCTGACGGGCCGCCTTGCGGTAGGAATCGTTACCAGCGAGCAAATCGGCGACATCCATGACGATCTGGTTCAAGGTCTCCTGGTCAGCGGAGCGGACACCGAGGTCGGCGAGCTTCTTGTAGTTCGTCGCGTTATCGGCGGACGAGAGTTTGGAGGTCTTGACGGCTTCTTCGACCTTGACGATGTAGGTCTTGCCATCGGAAGTCATGACAAACGGGGTGAGGTCGCTGCTCTGCCTGTCGGTCTTGACGAGGTAGTAGGAGCCTTGGCGATACCAGCCGTAGTCCATCTTCTGGTTGGGGTTGACCTTGGCGGCAACGCCTTCCATGACGTAGTTGCTGTCGACTTCGTTGGCAACCTGGATCTTGAAGAGGTTGGACTTGATCTCGGAGGGGAGTTCGGAGAGGTCGTTGGAGGTATACCAGCCGTCCTTGATGTTGGACTTGGTGGAAATCTCACGCTGCTTGATGATGAGACCGGTCTGCTTGGTGTACTTGCCGCTATCGGTGAAGTCCTCGGTGGAACCTTCCTTGTTACGGTCGGTGGAAAGCTCCGAATAGTTCTTCAGAAGCTTGCCAGCCTCGGTCCAAGGACGGATGTCGACGGGGGTGCCGTCGATTTCGACGTTGACCTTCTGGTAGTTAGCAAGGGCGTAGAGGGTATCGGCGACAGCGGTGACGGAAGCGGTGGCCGCGCCTTCGAAGGAGATGGCGCCGCTATAGACGTCGTCGAGGAAGTCGAAGCCGGTGATGGTCTCATACTCTTCGTCGGTGAGGGTGATGTCGGTGCCTAGGGCGTCCTTGACGGCAGCGATGACGCCGGCCTTGTCATTGGAGATGACGATTTCGCCATAGGCCCTGGCGAGGTCACGGACCGCGGAAGCGGACTCGGTGATGTCGGATAGAGCAATATATTGGACTTTACGCGCATAGGAGCGTCCGAGCGCGCCATAGTTCTTGCTCACGATGTACTTGGTGACGAGCGCGGTGCGGTAGGCATCGGGGAGGAGGGCCCTCTCGATGTAGTCCTGATAGACGTCCAAGTAGTTGTGGGTGGCGTCGCCGAAGTATTCCTCGACGTTGTTGTAGTCCTTGTGGCCGGAGACGGCGACGGGGACTTTGGTCTTCAAGACTTCCGCGTAGGCGTCATGGAGATCATAGAGAGCCTCTTCTTGCGCGTCGTAGAACTTCTTCTCGACGAAGTAATGACGGTCCTGATAGGAGGTGTTGGTGACGTTGCTATACATCGACTTGGCGATGGACTTGATGATGGAGTCATAGAAGTCCCTGGCGTCGTCGTTGGTGGCGAACATCTCGGAGTGGGCTTGGACGAAGGCGGTCAGCTTGGCCTCGTCGGCGACGGCGGCGCGGAGGCCGGCTTCGCCATAGAAGGCGCCGAACTTACCTTGGGCAAGCTTCTCGAGGAGGCTGTTGAGGACCTTCTCGGCGGAGGAGGAATCGCCCGGGACGACTTTCTCGTAGAGCTTTTCCATCTCGTTGTTGTAGACGCCATCCGCGTTACTGAGGATAACCTCGCTTTGGATGGAAGTGGGGAGCTTGGCTTTGACGGTGTCGCAGGAAGCGAGCAACATCGAGCCCGCCATAAGGGCGCTTAGAAGCAGGATTTTCTTATTTCGCATAGCAGGCACCTCCGACGGCCCATTCGCCGGTCTTGTTCTTGGAGTTGGCATCGCCATAGCCGAGGGCGCAGGTTTCGGAGACGAGCTTCTGAGAGCCGTCGTCCTTAAGGGCGCGGGCCTGGTCTTGCTGGGTCAGGTATTCGATGTAGGTGGCCCAGGATTCGTCGAAGTTCTCGCGGCCTTTGATGGCGTTGGAGTTGCGCTTGGAACGGATCCAGGAGAGGACGAGGGACTTCACCTGCTTGGCCTGGGCGTTCTCGGCAAAGGTGACCGAGCCATCGCTCATGAGGGACTGGAAGATGAAGGTGTCCTTGTTGGAGTTGTAGGAAGAGATCTTGCCCTTGAGTTCGTCGGCAAAGCCTTTGTAGGTCTCTTTGTTGTGGGACTCATAGGGGTTGACGTAGGTGGTCTTTCCGCTCTTGCCTTCCTCGCCCTTTTCGTAAGTCGGGAATTCGACGTCGGTCGGGACGTGGATGGTGTAGTACTGGGAAAGGCTCGTGGTGTCGGTCTTGGTGTTGAGGTCGCTCGTCGGGTAGGCGGCGGGATCAACGCCTTCGACACGGCTATAGGAACCGTCGGCATTCACCGTGACGTATTCGTCGAGGGCGGAACGGTCGATGACGATGAAGTGGATGCCTTCGTAGTTACCGGAGGCACCGGCACGCACCGCGAGGACGATCTGGCCCTTCTCGGTGGTAAGGCAGTTCACGTTAGTGCCGTTGGCGTCTTTGACGGTGAGGAGCGAAGAGGTGTCCTTAGCAAAGCCATCGAGGGCGGCGTAGTCGTCGTCCTTGACGCCTTTGAGGAGCTTCAATTCGTTGGCCTTGCTGTAGTTGACACCGGAGAGTTCGGTGTTATCAGAAAGCTTGGTGACTTTGCCATCGAGGGCATCATCGGCCGGGATACGGGTCGGGACGATGACGGCGACACGGTGGTTGTTGAAGTATTTATTGAAAAGGATATTGCGGGGGAGGTAGGTCTCGTTGTCGTCGTTGACCTTGAAGTCGAGGGACGGCTTCTTGGCATACTTCTCGCTGGCGAGGGCGACGGCGGCGCCGAAGGGAATCACGCCGATATTGCTATAGTCCTCGGATTTGAAGAAGTTGTTGACGTAGTGCTCACCCGGCTGGAGTCCAGCGGCGATCTCGTCCGCGGTCTGAGCGGTGGAGGGATCGGTGTAGGTGGCGTTGCTGCCATAACGGATGTTCTCGATGACTTTGTATTTGTCCTCGGATCCGTCGGGAACGGGGATTTCCTTCTGAGCATAGGAGTTGGTCGCCACGTTCTGGTTGATCTTGTTGTAGATGGCATCGTAGGCATAGACGCCGAAACGGAATTCCTGCACGAAGTCATCGGCCTGGTCGCGGTCCATGACGGAGAGGAGGCCCCACTTGGCAGCGGAAGTCGGATCTTCGGATTCGTCGTAGGCGATTTTGCCGAAGTTGTCGCGCTTGGCCTTCTTGCTGGCGTTGGCCATGAGCATGACGACGTTGCCGAGTTTGCCGGATTCGGTCTCGGTGATCTTGGCGCTCGTGTGGTCGCCGTTGGTGGCACCCGCGACCTTAACGAGGATGTGGGAGACGGTGTAGGGCATCTGGTCCTTGAGGTAACCGTCGGAGCCACGGCCATATTCGGCGGAGTAGGGGAACATGTTCTCGCCGGCCGCGTTCTTGCCGTCCCTCATGTATTCAATCTGAAGTTCGGATTCGTAGTCGGTGGTGAACTTGTCCTTCTCCCTCTGATAGAGCTTGATCTGGAAGAGTTCGTCGACGTTTTCGGCGCCGGCGGAATCGAGCAACTTCTCGAATTCCTCTTGGTAGCTGGTCTTGTTGTTGGAAGCGTTGGTCTCGGCGGTCTTCTTGACGTCGAGGACATCGTTTTCCGCGTCTAGCTTAAGAGCTTTGAGGACGCTGGCCCTGGAGGGGCTTTCGTAGTATTTGCGGATGAGGACTTCCTGAATGTGGTCGAAGTCCGTGCTGGCCACGCCCGAGGTCCTCTGATAGTCACCGAAAAGCTCTTCGGCGGTATACGAGACCTTGTTACCGGACGCATCCTTGTATGTCAGCACAACTCCGTCGGAATAGGTGGCCTCGTTGCAGGCGGTCAGACCAACGACCGAGACGAGGGATAGCACCAGTCCGAGGGTGAGTTTTGCTTTCTTCATAGAAACTCGTTCCTCCTTCGTACTGAAACGTAGCGGGTTAATCATATACTTTAACAATTCTTGTTACAATAAGATTTTGAGGAAGCCGAAAAGGCGTCTTGTCGGCGCAAAAAGCCGATGAACAGCGATAAATTGACGAAAAGCGGCGCAAAAGCGTTCATATCGTTTGAGGCGCGGCCCTCACTTCGCTAGAATAGTTCCGCTTTAAGGAGCGCCACCATGTCCGAACTCGTCATAAAAGATCTCCATGTTTCCGTGAAAGGGAAACCGATTCTAAAAGGCGTTAACCTCACCCTTCGCCAAGGCGAGACCCTTGCCTTGCTTGGTCCTAACGGCCATGGTAAGTCCACCCTTTTGTCCGCTATCATGGGGCATCCTTCCTTCACCGTCGATTCGGGTTCGATCACCCTGGATGGGAAAGACGTCCTCGCCATGACCGTCGACGAAAGATCCAAGGCCGGCGTGTTCCTGGCCATGCAATATCCGCCTGAGATTCCAGGCGTCAATTCCGCCGATTTCTACAAAGCCGCGATGAACGAGAGGCGCGAGAGGCCGATGAGCCTTTTCCAGTTCTTCTCCGGTCTTCAGGCCGCCTACAAGGAAATCGGCATCCCCTTTGAGATGAGCAACCGCAACCTCAACGAAGGTTTCTCTGGCGGCGAGAGGAAGAGAAACGAAATCCTCCAGATGAAATTGCTCGATCCTAAGTTCGCTTTGCTCGACGAAATCGACTCCGGTTTGGACGTCGACGCCATGCAAATCGTGGCCAAGGCGATCGAGGAGGAAGAAGCCAAGGGAAAAGGCTTCCTCGTCGTGTCCCACTACGCCAGGCTTTATGAGATGATCCACCCCACCAGGGCGGCCGTCATGGTCAATGGAAGAATCGCCGTCGAAGGCGGTCCCGAGCTCATCAAACGCATTGATACCCAGGGCTATGAATGGATCAAGACCGAACTAGGAATCCCCGTGGAAAAAGAAGAAGGCCCGATGAATAAAGTTTCCATCGGCGTCTGTGCGACGAAAGAGGCGCTAGGCAAGTAAGAAAAATGGAAGTCTGCCTGGTCGACGAACAAATCAAAGACCTTGAATTCGAGGTCAAAGAAGACGAGGAACTAAAGCTTTCGCTCGCCTGCTTTGAAACATTCAAAAACTGCGAAATCAACGTAAAAGTCCATAAAAATGGGAAAATCGACGCCGCTTTTGCCGATTTTTCGAAAGGGTCCGGAACCCTCAGGATGAACGTTTATCTACTCGAAGAAGGCGCGTCCGCTTCCTTCCACGGCGCTTGCCTTTGCGGCGGATCCGACAAGAAGAAAATCGACGCTTCCCTCATCCATGAAGCGCCCCATACGAAAGGACTAGTTTCCAATTACGGCATCGCTCAGGAAGAAGGCAAGCTCGCTTTCCTCGGGACCTCGCACCTAAAGCACGGAACCGTCTCTTCCTCCACCAGGCAAGAAGCCAAGATTATTGTCTTCGATCCTACCTCGGACGGACGTTGCGATCCCATCCTCAAAATCGATGAGGCCGACATCACGGCGAGCCACGCCGCGACGGTTGGAAAACTCAATGACGACCACCTGTTCTATTTGCTTTCCCGTGGGCTAAGCGAAGACAAGGCCAAAAGGCTCATGATCATGGGCTACCTCAAACCGATCATCGCCTATTTCCCCGAATCCATGACCGAACGGCTAACCGCCGCCATCGAAGGAGGTGTCGCCCATGATTGACGTCAAGAAAATACGTCAGGACTTCCCGATGTTCTATAACCACGTTCAGATGCAGGGGAAGCCTTTGGTTTGGCTCGATAACGCGTCCACGACCTTCAAGCCCGACTGCGTGATCGAGGCCGTGACCGAATATTACGCTACCGAAACGAGCAACTCCCATCGCGGCGACTATGACCTTTGCTACGCGATGGATAAGAAAATCGCCGAATGCCGTGAAAGGATCGCTTCCTTCATCGGCGCCGACTCCAAAGAAGTGGTCTTCACTTCCGGGACGACCGCGTCCATCAACCTCGTGGCCTTTGGCTACGGGCTTAAATATCTGACCGCGGATGACGAAATCCTGCTAACGCAAGCCGAGCACGCTTCCAACGTTCTCCCTTGGTTCAAGGTTTCCGAGATGACCGGTTGCAAAATCGGCTATATCCCTTTGGACAAAGATGGCCGTTTGACCGTCGAAAACCTGAGGAAGGTCATTTCCAGCAAAACCAAAATCGTCGCGGTGGCCCACGTTACCAACGTTCTAGGCTATATCGCCGACGCGAAAGGTCTAGCCAAGGTGGCCCACGAATTCGGGGCCAAGATCGTTTTGGACGGCGCCCAATCCGTGCCCCATATCAAAACCAATGTCAAAGACTGGGACATCGATTTCCTAGCCTTCTCGGGTCATAAACTCTGCGGTCCTACCGGAATTGGGGTGCTTTATGGCAAATTCGATTTGCTTGTGAAGACCGACCCCTTCATGACCGGAGGCGGCATGAACGCCAAGTTCGATATGTGCGGTGACGTCGGCTACCTCGCTCCCCCGATGAAATTCGAGGCGGGCACCCAAAACATCGCCGGCATCCTAGGTCTAAAGAAAGCGATCGATTATGTCGATTCCATCGGCATGGATAACATCGAAGCCCACGAAAGGGAACTCAAGGCCTATGCGGTCGAAAAGCTCTTACAAACGGGAAAGGTCACCGTCTATAACGCGAATTCGGAAGCGGGCATCGTCACCTTCAACATCAACGACGTGTTCGCCCAAGACGCGGCCACCTATTTGAACTCGAAGGGCATCGCCTGTCGTTCGGGCCAACACTGCGCGAAGATCCTTAACGATTTCTTGGGGACCGTCGCCACGGTGCGCGCCTCATTCTATTTCTACACCAGCAAAGAGGACGTTGACGCCCTCGTCGAAGCCGTCAAAACAGGAGGGAATTTCCTAGATGCCTACTTCAATTGAACTAACTCCTGAGATGATGAGGGCCATCATCATGGATCACTATTCCTCGCCCCGTCATAAACTCACCCCCGAGGGTGACTATCTTTCGATTCACTCATCCTCCGTCAATTGCATTGACGATATAGACGTTTATCTTCGTTTTAACGACGAAGGGAAAGTCGAGGACGCGGCATGGAATGGCACGGCCTGCGCCATCTCCACGGCTAGTAGCGACATCCTTTGCGACCTGCTTCTAGGAAAGAGCAAGGAAGAGGCGGAGAACATCATCGCCCAATATAACCACATGATTCACGAAGAGCCTTATGACGCTTCCGTCTTGGAAGAGGCCTTGGCCTTCATGAACACCTCCAAACAGGCGGCTAGGATCCATTGCGCCACGATCGCATGGGACGCCGTCAGCGAGATTTTGAAAGGACATTCTCACGAATGAGCGACAAGACCTTCGAAGAAGAATACCGTTATGGCTTTAAGGACGAAGACGTCTCGATTTTGAGCACGGGCATCGGCCTAAGTGAAGAGGTCGTCCGCGAAATCTCCAAGGCCAAGGACGAGCCCGAGTGGATGCTCGAGTTCCGCTTGAAGGCCCTCAAGGCGTTCGATGCGATGCCGATGCCTAGGTTCGGCCCCTCTTTGGCGGACATGGATTTCTCTTCCTATACCTATTTCACCCGCGTTTCGGATAAGGAATCGTCCTCTTGGGACGAGGTTCCCCAAACGGTTAAGGAAACGTTTGAAAAGCTCGGCATCCCCGAAGCGGAGCAAAAGTTCCTTTCCGGCGCCTCGACCCAATATGAGTCCGAGGTCGTCTATCACAACATGCTCGAGGAAGTAAAGGAGAAGGGGGTCATCTTCCTTTCCACCGACATGGGCCTCAAGCTCTTCCCTGACATCTTCCGTAAATACTTCGGCACGGTCATCCCGATCGCCGATTCCAAATTCAGCGCCCTCAACGGGGCTTGCTGGAGTGGCGGTAGTTTCATCTACGTCCCTAAAGGCGTGAAACTCGAGAAGCCCCTCCAGTCCTATTTCCGTATCAACAATGAGAAGACGGGCCAATTCGAAAGGACCCTCATCATCGCAGATGAAGGAGCGGACATCCACTATGTGGAAGGCTGCACCGCGCCTACCTATTCGAAAGATTCCCTCCACGTCGGCGTCGTCGAAATTGTCGTCTGCAAAGGGGCCCACGTCCGTTACACGACCATCCAAAACTGGTCCACGAACATCCTTAACCTCGTCACCCAAAGGGCGAACGTCGAGGAAAACGGCTTCATGGAATGGGTCGATGGCAACATCGGCTCCATGACCACGATGAAATACCCCGCCTGCATCCTCAAAGGGGATAACGCCAGGGGCTCGACCATCACGATCGCGGTTGGCAACAAAGGCCAATACCAGGATTCCGGCGCCAGGATGATCCATATCGGAAAGAACACCTCTTCCCAAATCATCTCCAAATCCGTCGTCCACAATGGGGGCGTCGCCAACTTCAGGGGCACCGTCCGCATGGAAAAGGGCGCGACCGGCTCGAAGTCGCACGTCGAATGCGACACGCTGATCCTTGACGACCGTTCCAAATCCGACACGATCCCCACCAATGAAATCAAGAACGCGGAATCCTATATCGAACACGAAGCGACCGTTTCCAAAATCAGCCAGGAACAGCTTTTCTATTTGATGAGCAGGGGCCTAAGCGAAAAAGAGGCGACCCAGATGATCGTCATGGGCTTCATCGAGCCCTTTGCAAAAGAACTGCCGATGGAATACGCGGTGGAACTCAACCAACTCATCAAAATGGATATGTCGGGGTCCGTCGGATAATGAGGGATTTTGACGTAATCGTAATCGGCGGAGGCCACGCGGGAGTCGAGGCCTCTTTTGCCACGGCCAGAATGGGTCATTCGACCCTTCTTTTGACGTTAAACAAAAAGATGATCGCCAACATGCCCTGCAACCCCCATATCGGAGGCTCCGCCAAAGGCGTCGTCGTGCGTGAAATCGATGCGCTAGGCGGGCTGATGGGCAAAGCAGCCGACCATCATCCTTTGCAGATCAAGATGCTCAATACCGGCAAAGGGCCGGGCGTCCAATGTCTCCGCAGCCAGCAGGATAAGCATCTTTATCCCGCCTACGTTCAAGAGGTTTTGGAAAGCACCCCCAACCTCCTCGTCGAGGAAAAGGAAGCGGTGGATTTCCTCGTGGAAGGAAACGCCATTACGGGGGTCGTCACCTCCGATGGGGAGCAAATCCATTCCAAGGCCGTCATCCTCACCGCCGGCACCTACCTCAATAGCCGCGTTTACACCGGCCAAGAAGGCAAAGACCAAGGACCCGACGGGCAAAAGGCGTCCCTCCATCTTTCCGGGGCTTTAAAAAAACTAGGCCTAGAACTATGGAGGCTAAAAACGGGCACGCCTCCTAGAGTCAAGAAATCCACGATCGATTTCTCAAGAGGACATATTGAAGAAGGGATGGATGGCGAACTCGCTTTCTCCTACGAAACGAAGGTTTTTACCCCGAAATCCTCGCAACTCCCATGTTTTTTGATTTACACAAGCGACGAGACTTTGCGCCTAATCAAAGACAATCTCGACTCTTCCGCCCTCTTTGACGGGACCATCAACAGCAACGGCCCCCGTTATTGCCCCTCCATCGAAAGCAAGGTCGTACGATTCGCGGACAAGCCCCGTCATCAGATTTTCCTCGAGCCCGAATTCGAGGAAGGGGAGTCCTTCTATATCCAGGGATTCTCCACGGCGATGCCTAGGGACATCCAGGAGAAGATGGTGCATTCCTTGCCGGGATTAGAGCACGCCGAGATCCTCAAATACGCCTACCAAATCGAATACGACGCGGTGAAGACCACCGAGTTCGACAGCACCCTTAGATGCAAGAAATACGAGGGCCTATATTTCGCGGGCCAGGTATGTGGTACCTCTGGCTATGAAGAGGCCGCGGGGCTAGGCCTAATGGCGGGCATCAACGCCGTCTTAAGGATGGAAGGCAAGCCGCCCTTCATTCTCAAAAGGAACGAGGCCTATATCGGGGTCATGATCGATGACCTCGTCACCAAGGGGATCGACGAACCTTATCGCCTTCTTTCCTCCAGGGCGGAATACCGCCTTTTGCTCCGTCACGATAACGCGGACGAAAGGCTCACCGAATATGGCCATCGTTTCGGCCTGATTTCCGAAGAACGTTACGCTTCCTATTTGAAGAAAGAAGAAGACATAGCCAAAGCTATCGAGATCCTTAGGACCACGAACGTAACCGACCGCGCGGCGATGAATGCCTACTTCGTCGAGATGGGCTATCCCGAATCCGACCAAGGCTGGAAGGGGGCCGAGCTTTTGAAGCGTCCCCGCTTCCGTTACGTCGATATCGCGAGGATGATGCCTGAACTCTCTACCTTCTCCTTTTCCGAAAACGACATCCTCTCCTTGGAGACCAAGGTCAAATACGAGGGGTATCTAGTGAGGCAGGAAAAGGAAGCCAAGAGCCTGCTTGAAAGGGAAGGGATCGAGATTCCCGAGGATTTCGATTACCTCCATACCGACGGGCTTAGGCTCGAGGCGAGGCAAAAACTCGACGCGGTGAAACCCAAGACCATCGCCCAGGCCTCCCGCATAAGCGGTGTCAATCCGGCCGACGTTTCTATATTATTGTTGGTGCTCCGAAAGAAGGGACTATGACCGAGGCGGAATTCAAAGAACAAGCAAAGCTTTGCGGAATCGAGCTTAGCGACAAGCAGCTCGCGTCTTTCGCCGTCTACGCCTCTTTGCTCGCGGAATGGAACGAGAAGATGAACCTCACCGCGATCACCGAGGCCCCGGAAGTCTACGAAAAGCATTTTTTGGATTGTCTCGTTCCCGCGAAGAAATTCTCCTTCGAGGGGAAGAGCCTTTTGGATTTAGGCTCTGGCGCGGGATTCCCCGGCATGGCCATCGCGATTGCCTTCCCTAACTGCAAAGTCAGTTTGCTCGATTCCACCGAGAAGAAATTCTCTTTCCTTAAGGAAGTGAAGGAAAAACTGGGCCTAGAAAACGTTTCCTTTTGCTTAGGCAGGGCGGAGGAATTCACTCAGGGCCGCGGCAAATACGACGTCGTGACCGCGCGTGGCTTCGCCGCGTTACGGGTCTTCGTCGAGGTGGGCGCCCCCCTCGCGAAAGTCGGCGGCACCTTGATTGCCTTAAAAGGCGGAAAAGCCGACGAAGAACTCGCCGAGGCCAAAGGCATCATCTCCAAGACGAGCCTCACCCTTTCCGATAGACTCAGTCTGACTCTCCCTTGCGGAGAGAAAAGGGAGGTCCTCTATTTCAAGAAGAAAGAGAAGACCCCGGGCCGTTTCCCCCGTAGCTGGGGCGAAATCAAAAACCACAAAATTTAATGTGAAACTTTTTTATTTGTTCCACGAGGATAGAATACTTTTATGACCAAAATCATCGCCATCGCCAATCAAAAGGGCGGGGTCGGCAAAACAACGACCGCCATCAACCTCGCCGCCGCCTTGTCCCACTTTAAGCGCAGGGTCCTTTTGATCGACATGGATCCCCAAGGCAACGCGGGTAGGGGACTTGGGGTCGATATCTCCCTCGTGAAAGAGACGGTCTTCGAATGCCTTTTTGAAGGGATGTCCTTAGAAAACGCGATCATCCATACCCCTTTCGATGGACTGGATTTGATTCCTTCCAATCTTAGGCTCGCTTCTTTGGAAGCCTCTTTGTTCAAAACCCCGACCGAGCACCCTTTCTCCCTCCTAAAGGGCCTATTGGATGCCTCCTCGATTTCCTATGACTACATCATCTTGGATTGCCCGCCTTCGCTAGGCCTTCTTTCCCTTAACGCCTTGGTGGCGGCCACCTCGGTCATCATCCCCGTCCAATGCGAATACTTCGCGATGGAGGCCGTGGCCGCGGTCCTATCGACCATCTCCAATGTGCAAAACGAATATAACCATAGCCTCAAGATCGAGGGGTTCCTCCTTACGATGTACGACGCAAGGACCCAACTTGGCACCGAGATTTCCTCCGAGGTCAGGAAGCTTTTCAAGGAAAACACTTTCCTCGTCTCCATTCCCAGGAACCAATCCGTCTCCGAATCGCAGGCCAGGCAAATGCCCGTGACGAGCTTTAGGCCCTCCAGTTCTGGGTCCCTCGCCTATTTCTCCCTCGCCAGGGAAGTGATGGACCATGAAGAAAGATAGAATCCTTTCCTCCACCTTATCCGATCTCGTCGGCAAGTATTTTCAGCAAGACGTCATCGCCGAGATGGAGAAGCGTTATCAAAGCGCTCCCGCAAGGCTCATCCCCATTACCCAAATCGACGACACCGAATTCGTCAAAGAGGTCGTTCTTCCCGAAGCCACGATCGAGTATTTCGCTTCTGGGCTTAGGGAGCGCGGTTTCTATAACCCCCTCGCCGTCAGGAAGAAAGCCGACGGACGTTATGAAATCATCCTCGGCAGGAAGAGGTTCTTCGGCGCGAAAAGGGCCGGCATCCTCTCCCTTCCCTGCGTCATCGTCGATTGCTCCGAGGAAGAAGAGCTATTGATGCTTCTTGCCGATACCCGTGACCAAAGGGAAGGCAACGTCGTCGAGATGGCGTTGCTTTGCGAGGAACTAAGGAAGCGTTATGGCTACACTCAGAAGACCCTCGCCGAACTCAGCCACCAGTCCCGTTGCCAAATCGCCAATACGGTCCGCATCCTCCGCCTCCCCCAAGAGGCAATCGATAAGCTTTGCCTAGGCGAGCTTTCCTATGGTCACGCCAAAGCCATCGCCTCCTTGCCCGAGCCCAAGATGAGGGAAGTCCTCGAACGCATCGAGAAGGAAAACCTTTCTGTCAGGGAATGCGAATCCTTGGTAAGGACGATTGGAAAACAGGGCAAAGAAGAAGGCGAAAGCCTAGGAAAAAGAGTGGGCGAATCCGTGGGGGCCGAGGTGTCGGTCCGTCGCGGATCCCCTGAGGTGAGCCTGCGCTTTGATAGCGTCGAAAAGCGCGACGAATTCCTGGCCTATTTGGAATCAAATTTCAAAAAATAACCCCAATTTGCGGGGATAATCGATGTTCCCAAAGCGTTTTTGTTGTTTTTGCCGTGGACCTATCTATAATGAGGTCGCTTCAGGGCGACGAGAATTACGTCGACTGGCGGTATAGCCCGCGAGCTCGTTAGAGCACGAACCGGTGAGATTCCGGTGCCAACGGTAAAGTCCGGATGATAGAAGCCAATTCGATTTGGATTCTTCTCGCCCTCTGCACGGAGGGATTTTTTATGGAATGGACTAGGGCCGTGGCAATCGGATTGCTCTTCATTCTTTTCGTCGCGACGATCAGACTTCTTGGCGATTTCTCGCCGCAAGACAAGCCTAACCGCATCCGCTTCATGAGCCGCATCGGCGTCTTCGGCGCGATGGCGGCCATCCTCTACGCGGTGCCCGTGTTCAAATTCCCCGTTCCCTTCTTTCCCTCATTCCTAGAATTCCATTTCGATGAGATCCCCGCCTTCATCGCGGGCTTTGCCTATGGTCCTTTCGCGGGCTTCTCGGTCGTCGCCCTCAAGACGGTTTTGAAGCTCATGTTCGACGGGACCCGCACGATGTTCGTCGGCGAGCTCACCGACCTCGTCCTCTCCTCGGTTTACGTCGTGGTCGCCGCGATCGTCTATCAAAAGAAGAGGACCCTCAAAGGCGCGGGCTTAGGTTTCTTGATTGCCACCGCGATCCAAATCGTCGCTGCGATGGTCCTCAACGTCTACGTCATCATTCCCTTCTATACCCATGCGATGGGATATCTGCCGGAAGACCTCCTCTATCTCATGACCAAGGCGGTCCCCGCGATCAAAGACGTCGGTTGGAGCTATGCCCTATTGGCCGTCTTGCCCTTCAACGCGATGAAGGACGGCATCGTCATCGTCGTGACCTTCCTGGTCTACCGCTCGGTGCACAAACTATTCCGAATCGACGCGCCAAGGCGCAAAAAAAGAACGGGTCGCTAGGACACCGTTCTTTTTCGCTAATCTCTTATTCCTCGCTGATGGCTTGGACGGGGCAGTTGGCGATCGCGTCTTCGACGTCGGCGTCATCACCTTCGGCGACGACTTCGGCCTTGCCTTCATCGTTGAAGGCGAAGATGTCGGAGTGGCTGCCGATGCAGAGACCGCAGCCGATGCAAGCTTCGGTGTCAACTTTGGCTTTCTTGGGCATTGGATTTTCCTCCCTGCGGTGATTATAGGTTAGCAATCCAAACATTACAACCCAACGAAAAATTAGAGGGGGCGGTGATTGTTATTGTCAATTCCCTTAACCGCTTTTAGCGGATAAAATACCTGCGATGGAGTCGAGGAAGGAACGTTACGCGAAATATAGGCAGGACATCCGCGACACCGCGGAGGACGCCCCTTTTTTCCATAAGCCGGCGCCCCATGATTCCGCCGCGCTCCTAAGTGCGGCACCAGCCGAATCGCTTTCCCCGTTTTTACCCGATGCCATCTCGGCTTCCGAGTCCGACCGCGTGCCTCCCTATCAGGTCTATTTGAGACATCGCCAGACCATGATGCTCGTCAAGACCATCGTGTTCGTCGCCTTAGCCGTTTTCTTCGCCATTTGGGCGTACCTACTCACCAGGAGGGCATGACATGAAGAACATCGCGATCGCCATCGACGGACCCGCCGCCGCGGGGAAAAGCACCGTCGCCAAAATCGTCGCCAATGACTTAGGCTTTACCTACATCGACACCGGCGCCATGTACCGCGCCTTCACCTGGATCGTCATGGAAAAGGGGCTCGATCCCGAAAACGAGGAAGCCTCCTGCTCAATCATCCCCGAGGTTACCATCTCTTTAGAAGAAGATGGAAGGGTCATCTGCAACGGACATGACGTCACCAAAGCCATCCGCGAACCCCGCGTCTCCTCTAACGTCTCCTATATCGCTTCCTATCCCAAGATCCGTCTCGCCCTCGTCGATATGCAAAGGGCGATGGCCAAAAGCAAATCCGTCGTCATGGACGGCAGGGACATCGGCACCTACGTTTTGCCTGATGCCGAGGTAAAGATCTTCCAGATCGCCTCCGTCGAATGCCGGGCGAAACGCCGTTACGAGGAAAACGTCTCCAAGGGCATCCCGACTTCTTATGAAGACGTCGTCGCGGACGTCGAAAAACGCGATTACATCGATTCCCATAGGGCCTTCGCGCCTTTGAAACCCGCGGCCGATTCGGTCGAACTCGACACTTCCCCGATGTCCATCATGGAAGTCGTCAGGGCCATTGAGGAAATCGTGAAGCAAAAGACCGGTTTGGAGGTTGCATGCCGCTAGGGCTAGTTGCTTTGGTCGGCGCCCCGAACGTGGGCAAATCCACGCTATTCAACCGTATGGTTGGGTCGCGTCTTTCGATCGTGGAGGACACCCCGGGCATCACCCGCGACCGCCTCTATGGCACGGGCGAATGGCTCACCAAGAAGTTCCGCCTCGTCGATACAGGCGGCATCGAAATCAAGAAGGCGCCTTTCCAAACCGAAATCAGGGCGCAGGCCCAGATCGCGATGGAGGAGGCCGACGTCATCCTTTTCGTCGTCGATGGCAAGACGGGGCTTTCTGGCGATGACCAAGCCGTCGCCAAGATGCTCTACCGTTCCAATAAGCCCGTTATCTTGGTCGTCAACAAAATCGACAACATCGAGCACGTCTCCGACGCGAGCGAATTCTACGCGCTTGGCCTAGGCGAGCCCATGATCGTTTCGGGCTCCCATGGCATTGGCCTAGGCGACCTTCTCGACAAGATCGTCTCCCTTCTCCCTGAAACCGAGGAAAAGCAATACGAGGACGCGATCACCTTCTCCTTCATCGGCCGTCCTAACGTCGGCAAGAGTTCTTTGACCAACCGCCTTCTAAAAGAAGATAGGGTCATAGTCAAGGACATCGCCGGGACGACGAGAGATTCCATCGACACCCCATTTAGCTGCGAGGAAGGGAATTTCGTCGCGATCGACACGGCGGGCCTAGTAAAAAAAGGCCGTATTTACGAAGCGGTCGACAAGTATGCGGCGTTACGCGCCCTCGCGGCCATCGACCGCAGCCAAATCGCGGTCATGGTCATCGATGCCTCCGTCGGGGTCATCGAGCAGGACACCCACGTCGCGGGCTATGCCTATGAGGAAAAGAAGGGCATCGTCCTCGTCGTCAACAAATGGGACCTCGCCCCCAAGGGTCTGCAGCAGCAGGATTTCGAAGCGGACCTCCGCAAAAGGTTCAAGTTCCTCGATTTCGCCGAGGTCATCTTCGTCTCGGCCGAAACCGGCAGGGGGGTCGAGAAGATCCTTCCCGCGATTAAGAGGGCCTTCGAAGGCTGCAACCGCCGCATCCCGACCTCGATCCTCAATTCGATCATCCAGGATGCCCAGGCCATGAACCCGACCCCCGAATTCAACCATGGGCGTCTCAAGATCATGTTCTCCTCGCAGGTCGCGGTGAACCCGCCGACTTTCGTCATGTTCTGCAACGATCCTAACTTCGCCCACTTCTCCTATACGCGTTATTTGGAGAACAGGTTAAGGGATTCCTTTGATTTCTCAGGTACCCCGATTTCAATAGTTTATAGGCAGAAAAAGTAGAACTACTTTTGGTAAAAAGAGACAGATAACGAAGTCAATGTCCGCACAAGGGTGTTGAAATTTATTCGATGCCATGCTAGTTTATAGAAACCAAGCAGCACATAAGGAGGAGTCAATCCATGAACAAAGCTGAACTAATCCAAGCCGCCGCCGTCAAAGCCGAAGTCTCCCTCAGGGATGCGGGCGCCGTCGTCCAAGCCGTCCTCGATGCCATTGAGGAATCCTTACTCAAGGGTGAAGAAGTCAAAATCTCTGGTTTTGGCATCTTCGAGAAGAAGGAAAGGGCCGGCCGCGTCGGCACCAATCCCTCGACTGGCGAGAAGATCAACATCCCCGCTTCCAAGTCGATTTCCTTCAAGCCTTCCAAAAACCTCAAAGAGAAGCTTCAATAAGGCGTCGCAATTCGACGAATAGGCCTCCTCGTCGGGGCCTTTTTTCGTGCTATCATTTCCTCATGCTGCCCAAAGCCTTCTTAGAATACGCAAAACGGTTCGAGCAAAATGGCTTTTCCCTCTATATGGTTGGGGGTAGCAGCAGGGATTATCTTCTTGGTCTGCCTTCCCTGGACCTGGACCTCGTCACGGACGCTAAGCCCGAGCAGGTCGCCAAGATGGTCGAGGGCTTAGACATGACTTTCGCCCGCTTCGGTTCGGTGAAGAAAATGGAAGAGGACCTCGAAATCGACTTCACGACGATGAGGAGGGAAGGAGAATATAAGGATCACCGGCACCCTTCCCACATCGAATTCATCGATTCGATGGAGGAGGATTCGCTCCGCCGCGACTTCACGGTCAACGCCCTCTATATCGATGCCAAAGGGAAGGTCCATGATTTCCATGATGGCCTAATCGATTTGGCAAAGAAGCAAATCCGCTTCATCGGCGACCCCAAAAAACGCATTGAGGAAGACCCGTTAAGAATCCTCCGCGCGGAACGCTTCGCCAAGCGGCTAGGATTTGAAATCGAGGAATCTTCAAAGAAGGCGATGGAGGAGAATCGGGGGCTCCTAACGAAACTCAATCCCGAGAAAGTGAAACTAGAAAAGCTAAAGGAGTAGACAATGGTCAACCCACAGTTATCGATGGACGCGGTCGATTTCCGTTACATCCTCCTCGACACATATAAGAAGCTCGGTATCTCCGAGACCGAACTCGCCGTCATCTTGATGGTGGATCATCTCCTTCGTCAGGAGAACACCTTCATCACCGCCGACCTCCTTTCCCTCAAGATGAGCATGAAGACCAAGGAAATCGACGCGATTTTGGCAACCCTTGTAAAAAAGGAATACATCTCCTATGACGTTTCCCCCGAGGGTATGAGAACCTCCCTTGAACCCCTCAAAAGGAAGCTATACAACCAGTTCCAACTCGAGATGGCCAAGAACTCGGAGAACCTTCTTTCCGCTCAAAGAGCGGAGACCCTTACCCGTCTTTATGGCTACTTCGAGAAAAGGCTCAAGAGAACCCTGTCTCCTCTAGAAAACGATTTGATTTCCTCCTGGCTTGACGATGGCTATGAGGAAGAAGACATCCAAGGGGCCCTTGAGGAAGCCCTCTTCAATAACCGCCGCTCGATGAAATCGGTGGACAAGATGCTTCGCACCGGAAGGCGCAGGAGCGACATCGAAAAGGAAGGCTATTCCGGGGTCAACGACACCTGGGACAAAGACATCGAGAAGACGATCGAAATCGCCAAAACCAAGTGGATCGAGGATGAATAAGAAGGAAAGTGACGTCATCGCCTTCATGGCCAAGCGCTTCCCCGACGCGAAATGCGCCTTGGTTTTCTCTAATCCCTATGAGTGCGTCTGCGCGGTGATGCTCTCGGCCCAGACGACCGACAAAAGCGTGAATCTCGTCACCCCTAAACTATTCGAAGCCTATCCGAATCCGTCTTCTTTGGCCAAAGCCAATCTAGAGGACGTCGAGACCATCATCAAAAGCCTCGGCCTATATAAGAACAAAGCCAAGAACCTCATCGCGATGGCGAAGGTTTTGGTCGATGAACATGGGGGCGAGGTGCCTTCTAGGAAAGAGGACTTGGTTTCCCTTCCTGGGGTAGGGGTCAAAACCGCGAACGTCGTCGGCGCCGAATGCTTTGGGACCGCGGCGATCGCCGTCGATACCCATGTAAGCAGGGTGGCTTCTAGGCTAGGCTATGCCAAAGAAGGGACCGACCCCGTCAAAATCGAGGGGATCCTAGAAAAAAGATTCCCGAAGGAATCCCATATCAAGTTACATCACCAGCTCATCTGGTTCGGCCGCGAGATCTGCCATGCCCGCAAACCGGATTGCTCCTCCTGCGAGCTAGGCTGCCATTGTCTCTATTTCAAAAAGGCTTCTTCCAAGACGGGCAAGTAATCGTAAGGAGGCATGTATCCCTCCTCGATTCGATACCCGTTTTTCTCTATGTCCTCGACGGGGATCGATGCTCTTTTCCCGTTGCGGTAGAAGTCGATGACGTAGGAGGCGGGGAGAAGGTAGACGACCTTCAAAGGAACAAAGCGGATCAAGAAGAAAGCGATGCCCTTTTGGGCGAGCACACCTTCGAGGTGCTCGATTTGCTGAACGGGGATATTGGCCAAGGGGAAGGAGGTCTTCGAATGGGTCGATTTGGCCTCAAAGTCGATGTAGTGGCCTTGGTAGACCCCGTTATAGTCGGTCGTGGATTGGGCTTCGAAATAGGCGTGCGTGATTTTGGGCCCGTGGGTGTAATCGACCTTCACCACGTTGATCGGAGTGGGTCTTTTGGTGATGAGGCATAGGCCCTTGGCTTTGTAGTAGTCGTTGCTTTGGTTGATGGCGGTTTCGAAATCGATGCCACGGTTGCCGGGAGCGACCTTAAAAACGGGCTTCTTTTTCGATTTGGAAGGGTTTTTGCGGACGTTTTCGGTCAAAGGACGCACGCCGGCAGGGTAGTGGATTTCGCTCATGAAAGGCTCTTCTCCACGATGGCGTCGTAGGCTTCGGGGGTGATGGTGTTCCCCTTGGCGAGCTCGTCGCAGACGTAACGGATCGGCAGGGGCAGATGGTGGAGGCAGGTCAGGCGCTTTTTATATTCGCGGGCGAGGATGTCCTTCCTTTCGAGGAACGCCTGGTATAGCAATAGGAGGTTAAAGGCATCCGCCGCGGCGTCATGGGCCTGGCCTTGGAAATCGACCTCAAAGACCTTGAGGCAGTTGGTGAGGGAATAGACCCCGTCCGCGTCGGGTTTGACGAAACGGGCGATGAAATCGCAGAGGTCGAACATGTGGTGGGCGACGAAACGGGCCTCGAGCATCGAGGCGTCCATGTTCCTTTCCCCGGAGGCGAGGAAGATCTTCCCGTCTTGGTTGCCATAGGAGACGAATAGGCATTTCTCCCAGTCCCTGGCGACGTATTTACGGAGCTTTTGCTGCGCCTCGCGGAAGGTGATGCCGTCCTTTTTGAGCTTGAGGTCGGTGATGCCGGTCAACTTGGTGACGATCGGGCCGACCCTGCCCTTGGCTTTGACGTAGACGCGAATCGGCTTGAAGACCTTCTTCACGGTCAAATCGTCCTTTAGGTAGCACTTGTAGGCCCCGAGTTCGATCATCTCATGGGAAACCTGGGTTCCCTCCAAATCGATGAACACGAGGCAACGGTAGCCGCGGAGGGCCTTTTCGAGTTCTTTCATAACCCTCGCATTATACACCATGGCCCATTTTAGATGGGCAATGTTCTCTTTTGATTGAAGTAATACCATATCTTCGATAAAATCGAAGCAAGGTTTCAACGATGGACGAAGACAAAATCAACCTAACCTCCGCGGACATTTTGCAGAAGATCTTCACCCCCAACGTGAAGGGATATGACCCCGACGAAGTCGATGATTACTTGGACGTGATCATCAACGATTATCGGAGCTATGAGAAGTTCGCTCAGGAAACCAAAAGGTACATCGAGTCCCTTGAAACCCAACTAAGGGAAGCCAAAGAACGCTATAACGCCCTGGAGATCGAATACACGAAGGCCAACAACCGCCTCTCGGGTATCAAACAAGGCTCCGGAAACGTCACCCCCGAGAACATCAACCTCCTCAACAGGATCAGTGCTCTCGAGGCGGCGTTATGCAAATTAGGTGGCGATCCTAGAAAGGTATAATCCGGCCCGGACGGCTGCTGCCTGAACAAGGTAGAGGAAAGTCCATGCTCGCACCCCCTGCGATGGGGGTAGTGATTGCGCTAGGGGAACAAAATAACCCTAGGTAGGGAGGAGTCCCTAACGGCGGATGAATTTCTCTTGAGAAAGGATTCCCTAAGGTGCCACAGAGACGAGTTTGGCGGCGACGCCAAGATGAAACGAGGTAAACCCCACAAGCGAGAAACCCAAATTTGGTAGGGGAAGCTGCCGAACCGAACTGAAGGGGAGGGGCCAGCTTAGCTGAGATAAATTGCCGTACTCGACAAAACATGGCTTATAGGGCCGGATACTCATCAAAAGAAGGAGAAACATGAGCAAAATCAACATTCCAACCAAAATCACGATCGCGCGCATCGTTTTGGCGGCCTCGCTCATCATTTTTCTCGCCGTCACCGCGGTGATAGGAACCCCGACGAACTGGGCGGCCTCCCGAGTGGGCGATTCCCCCATCTATGTGGTGGACCTCGTCGCCTGCATCGTCTTCATCGTCGCCGCCGCGACGGATTATCTCGATGGCCATCTCGCCCGCAAATGGAACATGGTCACCGACCTAGGCAAGTTCCTCGATCCCATCGCCGACAAGATGCTCGTGAACTCGATCTTCATCTACATCTGCGTCCGCTTTGATTTCTCAGCGAGGCTATGGACCCCGATTCTTCCCTTCCTCGTCATCCTGATGGTCGTCCGCGACCTCGTCGTCGACACGATGAGATTCGTGGCCGCCAAGAAGGGCATCGTCGTCTCGGCGAACATCTTTGGCAAAGCCAAGACCGTTCTCCAAATGATTGCGATCCCCGCCGTCCTTCTTAACGGCTGGCCCTTCTCCTATTTCGACGCTTCCTGGTCCCCCTATGCCAGGATCGCCATGATTCTCGTTTATATTTGCACGGCTGCTTCGTTGCTCTCGGGCATCATCTACGTCAAGGACAACGCAGGCGTGTTTAAGGAGGATGCAAAATGAACATCCATGATCTTCTCCAAACAATGGCCGACCGTAAGCTTACCCTAGGCACGGTCGAATCCATGACCGGCGGTGACTTCGCCTCCGCCATCACGGCCATCCCCGGCGCAAGCCACGTCTACAAAGGCGGCATCGTTGCTTATAGCAAAGAAGTTAAGTCCAATGTCGTCGGCGTCGACCCCGCCATCATCGAGAAATACGATGTGGTCTCGGCCCAAGTCGCCCGTGAACTTGCGATCGGTGGCATGAGGGCCCTTGGCGTCGATGTCTGCGTCTCCGTCACCGGCAACGCCGGCCCCGACGCGGAAGAAGGAAAAGCCAAAGTCGGCGATTTCTTCCTTGGCCTCGCCTACAAAAACAGCGTTTATGTCCTCCCCGTCCATTTCGAGGGCGATAGGGCCCAAATCCGCAAGAACGCGGTGCTCACCATGACTTCCTTTGTCGCTTCGCTATTTCAAAATCGCGCCGAAGAAAGTCCGAAGAAATGAGGATTTTTAAAACTCAAATCACTTTTATGGGGCAAACCACCCTATAAAAGGCAGGAGGTCATACACATGGCTAATGATATTTCGAACAAACAGAAGGCGTTGGAAGACGCCCTCAAATCCATCGAGAAGGAGTTCGGTCGCGGCGCCGTCATGCGCCTAGGCGATAGGCCCAAGGTCGACGTTGACGTCATCCCCACCGGCTCCATCCTTCTCGATCAGGCGCTAGGCGTCGGTGGCTACCCCAAAGGCAGGATCATCGAGATCTTCGGTCCCGAATCCTCCGGTAAGACCACGATCGCCCTTTCCGCCATCGCGGAGGCCCAGCGCAAAGGCGGCCGTGCCGCGTTTATCGACGCAGAACATGCGATCGATCCCGACTACGCGGCTAAGCTAGGCGTTAACATCGACGAGCTCATCCTCTCCCAACCCGATTCCGGCGAGCAGGCTTTAGAAATCGCCGAGAAGCTCGCTTCCTCCGGCGCGATCGACCTGATGGTCATCGACTCGGTTGCCGCCCTCGTTCCGCAGGTGGAACTAGAAGGCGTCATGGCCGATAACCAAGTGGGCGTGCAGGCAAGGCTCATGTCCAAGGGCTGCCGCAAAATCGCGGGCGTCCTCAACAAGACCGGCTGCGTCGTCATCTTCATCAACCAACTCCGTGAGAAGGTCGGCGTGATGTATGGAAACCCGGAAGTCACGACCGGCGGCCGCGCCCTCAAGTTCTATTCGTCCATCCGTTTGGACATCCGCAGGGCCGAGGCCATCAAAACCGGCAGTGAGATCACCGGCAACACGGTCCGCATCAAAGTCGTCAAGAACAAGGTTTCCGCTCCGTTTAAATCCTGTACCGTCGACATGATCTTCGGTCAGGGCATCTCCAAGACGGGCGAGATCCTCGACCTAGGCGAACAGCTCGGACTCATTAAGAAATCCGGCAGTTGGTACGAATACCAAGGCAACAAAATCGGGCAGGGCAGGGAAGCCGCGAAAGGCTATCTCGTCGACCATCCCGAAGAGATGGCGACCATCGAAACCGCCATCCGGGCAAGCTTCGCCAAATAAGCCAACGAAACGAAAGCAGAGCCAACCCTCTGCTTTTTTGTTTTTTCTGGTTTTTCGCCAAAATCCGCCGCAAAAACCCATTATTTTCTTTAAGGTGGCATTAACCCCGAACAATCCCTTGTTTCCAAACCTAGCCACGCGTGTAAAATAAGGGCGTACCTAAGGTACTTTACCTCGACTTCCGATTCCGTTTGATCCAGGCATCGGCCTGTTGATAAACATAGTTCCGTTTTGTTGAGGACGGATTGCCTTCATGGTGCGTTTTAGGAGTATTTATGAATATCCATCTACCCATCTTGGCTTTGGACGTGACCGCCATCGTATTCATGGTCGTCATGATCATTGCCCTCATCGGTGCGGGTGCTTTACTAGTCATCCTTCTAGTTTCCCGTGCCAAAAACCGCGGCGCAGAAAAAACCGCGGACGCCATTCTCAAGGATGCCAAGATCAAAGCCGAGCACTTGGTCAAAAACGCTCAGCTAGACGCCAAGCAGAGCGCCTTCGAGGCCAAGCAGCAAGCCGAGAACGAAATCCGTTCCCGCAAAGGCGAACTGGCCGCCGAGGAACAGAAGCTCTCCCTTCGTGAGCAAGCCTTCGATCAGCGTGAACTCGCTCTCCTTGAGAAAGAGAAGGACATCGACCGCAAGAAGGAGAGGCTAGACACCTCCATCGCTAACTACGAGAAGCGTCAGGCCGAACTCGACAAGAAAATCGACGACATCATCAAAGAACTTGAGAAGGTCGCCGGCATGTCCACCCAGGAAGCCCATGACGAAATCATGGCCAGGGTCGAATCCAAAATGGCCATGGAAATCGCGGCCTACATCAAAAACGCCGAAGATGAGGCCCGTGACACCGCCTCCGCCAAAGCCATGGACCTACTTGCCCTTGCTTGCCAAAAGTACGCGCAAGACGTCACGACTGAGCGCAACGTCTCCGTCGTCGCCCTTCCTTCCGATGAGATGAAGGGCCGCATCATCGGTCGCGAAGGCCGCAACATCCGCGTTCTCGAACAAGAACTCGGCGTCGACCTCGTCATCGACGATACCCCCGAGGCCATCACGGTCTCCTGCTTCGACCCCATCCGCCGCGAAATCGCCAGGCGCACCCTCGAATACCTCGTCAAGGATGGCCGCATTCAGCCGGGCCGCATCGAGGAAGTCGTCGCCAAGTGCCGCAAGGAAGTCGAGGAATCCTCCCAGAAATACGGTGAGGAAGCCTGCTTCAAGCTCGGCCTTCCCCGCATCAACCGCGAACTCGTCAACTACATTGGCCGCCTCCATTGGAGGACCTCCTATGGCCAAAACGCCCTCGTCCACTCGATGGAAGTTGGTTATCTCACCGGTATCATGGCGGGCGAACTTGGCCTAGACGTCAACCTCGCTAGGCGCGCTGGCCTCCTCCATGACATCGGCAAATCGGTCGACTTCGAGCAGGAAGGCTCCCACGTCGAACTCGGCGCCCAACTCGCGAAGAAGTTCAACGAGCCCGAAGTCGTCGTCAACTCGATCGAGTCCCACCATGGCGACGTCGAGGCCCGTTCCATCATCGCCCACCTCGTGGCCGCCGCGGACGCTCTATCTGCCGCCCGCCCCGGCGCCCGTTCTGAAACCCTGCAAACCTACGTCAAGCGCATCGAGCAACTCGAAACCCTCTCCAAGTCGTTCGACGGCGTCTCCCAGGCCTACGCCCTCCAGTCCGGTAGGGAAGTCCGCGTCATGGTCATCCCCGAAAAGGTGTCCGACGCCCAAGCCCTCATCTTGGCTCAGCAACTCCGCGCCAAGATCGAGGAGGAGGTGACTTACCCCGGTCAAATCAAGGTGTCGGTCATCCGCGAATACAGGGCGGTCGAAACCGCGAAGTAAGGGATGAGAATCCTCTTTCTAGGTGATATCGTCGGGCACATTGGCCTTAGGGCCGTGTCCGACGTTTTGCCTTCTATAAGGCAGAAGGAACGTCTGGATTTCGTGATCGCTAACGGCGAAAACGCGTCCGGTGGTTTCGGTCTGACCGAAGAGGATTACCAATACCTCATCGACTCTGGCGTCGATTGCGTTACCTTAGGTAACCATTGGGATTCCAAAAAGCAAATCCGCGAATACTGCGAAAGGGCCCCTAAGCTCGTCCGCCCCGCGAACATCCTCTATTTCGACGGGGGTAGCGGCTCGAGAAAATTCCTTGTGGGTGAAAAGGAAGTCACGGTGACCAATATCCTAGGCACCGCCTTCATGAAGGAGACCGTGGCGTCCCCGATCGTCACGATGGGGGAGATATTGCCCTCTTCCTCGGCGATCCACATCGTGGATTACCACGCGGAATCCACCTCGGAGAAGGCAATCTTCGCCTCTTATTTCGACGGTAGGGTGTCCGCGGTCATCGGGACCCACACCCACGTCCAGACCGCCGACGAGACGGTCTATCCTGGCGGCACCGCCTTCATCTCCGACGCAGGATTATGCGGCGCCCACCAATCGGTTATCGGCTTCGACAAGGCCGGGGCCATCGATAAGATGGTGTTCGGACGCGACGCCAAACTCAAAATCAAGGAAGACGGCGATAAAGTCGTAAACGGGGTGATCCTCGATATCGCCGATAACGGCAAAACCACCTCCATCAAACGTGTTTACCTCATCAACGGAAAGGAGAAGAACAATGGCTAAGACGATCATCAAGCATTTGCCTGAAATGGCCAAAGCCCGTTCCAGGGCCGACTCGCCCCGCACTTTCCGTAATGACATCGAGCCTTCGCCTAGGCTTAAGGAATTCGCTAAAGGCAAGAAATACCTCATCAAGACCTTTGGCTGCCAGGCTAACGTCAGGGACGAGGAAATCATGGCGGGCATGCTCGAGAAAGCGGGCTTCGTCAAATCCCCTTCCGAAGAGGAAGCAAACCTCGTCATCATCAATACCTGCGCGGTCAGGGAAAACGCCGAGGAAAAGGTCTATGGCGAAATCGGCAAGTTCAAATCTAACGCGACCAAAGACCCTAATTTTATCCTGTGCCTATGCGGGTGCATGATGCAGGAAGAAGGCGTCGCGGTGAAACTACGCGAGATCTACCATCACGTCAGCATCGTCTTCGGCACCCATAACATCGATAAGCTTTTGGACATGCTCGATGAGAAGATCGCGACCAAGAAGAGCCTTATCGACGTCCTCTCCTTCTCGGGGGACATCGTCGAGAATTTGCCTTCGACCCGTCTAGATTCCTACAAGGCCTACGTCAACATCACCTATGGCTGCGATAAGTTCTGCACCTATTGCATCGTCCCCTATACCAGGGGTAGGGAAAGAAGCCGCGCCAAGGAAGACATCCTCAAGGAATGCAAAGAGCTCGTGGAACAGGGGTATCAGGAAATCACCTTGCTTGGGCAAAACGTCAATTCCTATGGCAAGGATTTCAAAAATGGAACCTCTTTTGCGGGGATTTTGGAGGATGTGGCCAAGCTCGGCGTGCCTCGTCTACGCTTCATGACGAGCCATCCTTGGGACTTTACCGACGAGATGCTAGACGTCATCGCCAAGTACCCAAACATCATGAAATGCATCCATCTTCCCGTCCAATCCGGAAACGATGAGATCCTTCGTCTCATGGGTAGGCGATATACTAGGGAAGACTATCTTTCCCTCGTGAAGAAGATTCGTGAACGCATGCCTGAATGCGCGATCACGACCGACATCATTGTGGGCTTCCCTAACGAAACGGAAGAGCAATTCCTCGACACCTTGTCCTTATGCAAGGAAGTCGGCTACGACGCGGCGTTCACCTTCATCTATTCCCCTAGGAAAGGAACCCCCGCGGCAAGGATTGAGGATAACGTCTCGCCTAAAGATAAGCACGACCGTTTCAACCGCCTCGTCAAGGTGGTGGAGGAAGGGGTCAGCTCCCATAGCCAGAAAATGGTCGGCAAGACCTACATGGTCCTCGTCGACGGACCTTCCAAAAAGGATTCCGACGTGCTCTCGGGTTACGCCGAAAACGGCAAGCTCATCCATTTCAAGGGCCCGGTCCAGCTAAAGGGTTCGATCGTCCCGGTCAAGGTGACCGAGGATAGGACCTTCTCTATGTTTGGGGAACTTCAAATCGACCCGATTCTCTTCTTGGCCGAGAAGCTAAGGATGGCGATGGACGAAGAGCCTTTGCTAAAGAACTACCTCGCCGCCAAAAAAGCAGCCGAGGAAGACGCTAGTCTAGGCAAGCTTCGCGACGAAATCGAATCGGCCCAACGCGCGATGATGAATCTCGCCGCGAGCCACGAGGATGAGAAGTTCGCCTCAAAGAGGAAGGAATATCTCTCCCTCATGAAGGAATACGAAAGCCATCCCTTGATCCTCAACCTAACCTCTGCCAAAGAGGAACTCGAGCCGATGCTTTCCCTGGTCGCGGAGGCCTTAAGATGATCCTGGTTTTGACGGGTCCTACGGGCACTGGCAAATCCGACATGGCTATCTCCTTGGCCAAGAAGCTAGACGCGGTCATCGTTAATGCCGACGCCTTCCAGGTCTACAAGGAACTAGGGATCGCCACGGCCAAGCCTAGCGAGGAGATGAGGATGCAAGTCCCCCATTACCTCTATGACTTCGTCTCCTTGGATTCCGCCTATAACGTCTACGAATATCAAAAGGATCTGCGCGCCGTTTTGGCGGAGCAAATCCAGGACGGCCGCAACGTCATCATCGCGGGAGGCACCGGCCTATATATACGCGCGGGCCTATACGATTATGAATTCGGCGAGAACGCCGACGTCGATCTCTCTTCTTATGAAGCTCTATCTAACGAAGAACTCCATGACGTCTTGGCCAAGATGGACGAGGAAGAGGCCAAAAAGATCCATCCTAATAACAGGGTCAGGGTCCTTAGGGCCATATCCTTATGCCTATCCTCGGGCAGGAAGAAATCGGAGATGGTCGGGGAGCAATCCCATAAACCCATATATAAGGATTTATATTTCTATGGGCTGACTGGCGAACGCGAGGACATTTATTCCCGTACCGACGAAAGGGTCGAGAGAATGTTCAAAGCGGGGCTCGTCGAGGAAGTTTCGTCCCTTAGCAAGAAATATGGACGGGAGGCGATGGCCTTCCGCGCGATCGGGGTGAAGGAACTCTTCCCTTATCTAGACGGAAAGCAATCCCTAGAGGAATCCAAAGAGGCCATCAAGAAGAACACGAGGAACTACGTGAAGAGGCAGTTGACCTTCTGCCGTCACCAATTCGACATCCATTGGATCACCAAAGAAGAGGATATCCTCGAAGATCTAAGGTCAAAAGGCGTTTCCCTGCCTTAACAAAAGCGGGAGAAAGAATATCATCCTTTTTAAGGAAGTTTGACCCATGGAACTAGAACGTATTGAAAAAATCGCCGCGACCGCCGGCATCGATGAAGAATATTTGGAGCCTTATGGCAAATTCAAAGCCAAGATCGACTGCGCGTTGGCCGAGAAGCTAAAAGGGGAGAAGGACGGAAAACTCGTCCTCGTCACCGCCATCACGCCGACAAAGGCCGGCGAAGGCAAGACGACCACCTCGATCGCCCTCGCCGAAGGCTTTGGCAAGATTGGCCAAAAGGCCATGCTTTGTTTGCGCGAGCCTTCCCTAGGCCCCGTCTTTGGCATCAAAGGCGGCGCGACCGGCGGCGGACTCGCCTCGGTTGCCCCAAGTGAAGACATCAACCTCCATTTCACGGGCGACATGCACGCGCTTACCTCTTCGATCAACCTCATCGCCGCGGTCATCGATAACTCCATCTACCAAGGCAACCCCTTGGATATCGATCCCGCCCGCGTCGTCTGGAGCAGGGCCATGGACATGAATGACCGCGCCCTCCGCAACGTCGACGTCGCCTTAGGCGATCCTAAAGGCAGCCCCCGCACCGACCATTTCGTCATCACCGTCGCTTCCGAGATGATGGCGATCCTTTGCCTGGCCAGGGATAACGAAGATTTCCTCGAAAGGGTTAAGAAAATCATCGTCGCCTATAAGAAAAACGGCGAACCCGTCCGCGTGGATGACCTCCGCATCTCCCATGCGATCATGAAACTCATGAAGGAAGCCCTCAAGCCTAACCTCGTGCAGACCTTGGAGCATAACCCCGCGATCATCCATGGCGGCCCCTTCGCCAACATCGCCCATGGCTGCAACTCCTTGATTGCCACCAAGCTTGGGCTCAAGCTCGCCCCGATCGTCGTGACCGAGGCAGGCTTCGGCGCCGATCTAGGCGCGGAGAAGTTCCTCGACATCGCTTGCCAAGAAGGCGGCCTCCATCCCGATTGCGTCGTCATGGTCGCGACCATTAGGGCTCTCAAGATGCATGGCGGGCAGCCCTTTGAAGAACTCACCAATCCTGACCCCGAAGCCCTCAAAAAAGGCATCGTCAACCTTGCCACCCACCTAGAGAACATCGCTAAATACGGCGTCCCGACCGTCGTGGCCATCAACCACTTCGCGACCGACTCCGAGGAAGAGGTGAAAATCCTCTCCAAATGGTGCGAGGATAACGGCTACGAATATTCCTTCCTCGATGGCTTCCTAAAAGGCGGGGAAGGCTCGACCGACCTAGCCAAGAAGGTGCAAAAGTCCCTCAAAGAACGCGAATCCAACTACCATCCCCTCTATAAAAAAGAAGAACCCGTCTTTACGAAAATAGAGCGGATTTGCAAGGAAATCTACCGTGCCGACGGCGTGGAATTCACCGAAAAAGCGCTGGAGCAAATCGCCGAATACGAAAGAATGGGATTCTCTAGCGCCTACATCTGCATGGCCAAGACCCCGCAGTCCCTCTCCGACGACCCGAAGGTCCTCGGCGCGCCCCGTGGCTTCAAGATCCACGTGAGGGAAGTCAATCTCTCCGCCGGGGCGAACTTCCTGATTCCTCTTACCGGGGCGATCCTTACGATGCCAGGTCTTCCTAAGGTTCCCGCCGCGGTCAAAATGGAGGATATGCCCATATGAGCCTTGTCCCGGCTTACGAACTATATGACGTCGTCGAGATGAAACGGCCGCACCCTTGTTTTAGTAAGAGCAAGCGATTCCAAATCGTCCGCGTGGGTGCTGACATAAAGATCAAGTGCCTAGGGTGCGGAAACGTCATCATGATCGATAGAGACAAGTTCAATTCCCGCATCAAAAAAGTCCTCGAACACCACGAAGGACCGCTAACTTCCGAAAACTGAAATCACTTTTTGAAGGCCTCCGACCCTATATATAGGCGGAGGCTTTTATGTTGCTCGAATGCAAAAACGTTGGAAAACGCTTTGGCAAGTTCGTGGCCCTAAAAAGGGTGAGCCTTTCTTTTCCTAACGTTGGTCTAGTGTCCATCATGGGAAGATCAGGTTCGGGCAAGTCTACTTTGCTTAATATCCTTTCGGGCATGGCTAGGCCTAGCAAAGGCAAGGTCTATTACAAAGGGAACGACCTTTCTCTTTTTTCCAAAGAGCAATGGAGAGCCTATCGGAGCAAAGAAACCTCGTTCTTGTTTCAGCATTATAACCTCCTGCCAGAAATCAACGTCCTCGATAACGTGGCCTTGCCTTTGCGGATATCCGGAGTCTCTAGCCTCAAGGCCAAAAGGAAGGCAAAGGCTTTGCTTAATGAGTTCGGCTTAGGGAAGATGGCCCATCGTAACGTTAAGACCCTTTCGGGAGGAGAGAAGCAAAGGGTGGCGTTATGCAGGGCCTTATCGACCTCCCCGCGCATCCTTTTCGCCGACGAGCCGACTGGGGCGTTAGACGAAACTAACGCGAAGAAAGTCATGGAGGCCCTCAAAGAGGCTTCGAGGAAAAGGCTCGTCGTCATGGTTTCCCATAATGAAGAACTCGTGAAGGAATATTCCGATCGAATCATCGAACTTGGGGCTACAAACGACGAAATAAAGAAGCATTCTCCAAGGGCAATATCGAAAAAAAGCCGAAGCGGATTCTCCTGGGTCTATCGTTTTCTTCCTTCAAGCATCAGGAAAAACGCGTTTAAGAACCTTATGTCCTTTGCCTCGGGGCTCGTTGGCTTTTCCGCTCTTTTCCTTAGCGTTGGATTCTTCCTAGGAAATCAAAAGGCGGTGGAAATCTCCTCTAGGAGAACCCTCGGCTATCAAAGCGGGACAATCTGCAAAAAGGACTATGTGGAGATGGATAATTCGCCACTAAAGCTAGTCAAACAATCTAGGCCTTCTTTAGAAGAATCCGCCTCCTTGCTCGAAAGCGTGCCTTCTGCGATCGCCGAGGATGACTACTCCTATTTCTTCCCGAGCTCGCAGGTTTATGAATTTGAAGGGGAAAAGCGAAATCCGTGTTCTTTTCTCCCTATTTATGACCTCACCTTAAACGAAGGGGGCAAAGCCCTTCTAAAAGAAGGGGAAGCGCCTAGGACAAACGATTTCCTAACCTGTCTGGTAAATGAGGAATTCGCCTCGATCTATGGAAAGGTGATCGGCAAATGGATCTATAGCGAGTATCTAGCTACGGTAGGAGAGGCCGGGGAGAAGGGGCAGGTCCTCGTCAGCGCGAAACTAGAGATCGTGGGGGTGGTGGAGGAATTCCCGTTTCTAAATTCCCCAAAGGTCTATTACTCTCATCAAGGTCTTAAGGAATACCTAAGGGGTTTGTCCGTAAAAGAAAAAGACATCGTCTCCTTTTTGGCGGAGCAACCACCCGATTCCCATTATTCCTCCTATAGGAGAAGGGTGTTCGTCCACGATGAAAAAGACGTCCCTTCCTTTTGGGCGCTCATACAAAAAAGCGAAGAAGAAGGATATGAAATACAAAGCGAAGGCAAAGCCACCGCGGATTCCTTTTTGGCCTTATCCTCCGCCCTTTCGACTTCCTTGACGTTGTTCTTATCGATCGCCGTGGCGGGCATCGTGCTCATCATCGGGCTATCCTCTTTTTCCAGTTTCGTCTCTTCGAAAAAAGAGGTGGCCTTGCTTCGTTTCTTCGGGGCAAAGGAAAGCCATGTCGCGTTTTTGTTTAGCCTAGAAGGAACCTTAGGCTGCCTCCTTGCCTGCCTACTTTCTCTCCTTGCTTGCCCATGGCTAGAAAAACTGGTGAATGGTTATTTCCAAAGCGAGTTTGGCGTCACCAACTTGCTTTCCTTTCCCTATTCGAATCCCGTTTGGGTCCCTTTTTTGTGCCTAGGCGCGGCGGGCCTATTGGGCTTCCTGTCTTCTTTTATCCCGCTAAAAGTCGCGGGCAAGGTAAGCATCGTGGAGGAACTTAGGGATGAATGAAACCTTGGCCGTCAAAAGATTGACCAGGCGATTTGGCAAAGACATCGCCCTGAAAGACTTTTCCTATTGCTTCCCTAAAAAGGGCTTGGTGGCGATCCTAGGCAATTCGGGTTCAGGGAAATCGACGCTTCTGAAAATCTTGGCCGGCTTAGATGCGGGGTATGGAGGGAGCGCCCGCTTTCATGGCAAGGAATGGAAAGGAATTTCGGAGGCCAAAAGAAGGGAGCTTAGACTAAAGCGAATCGGCTTTGTCTTCCAAGACTTCCAGTTGCTAGAAAACGAGACTGTTCTTTCCAATGTCTACTTCCAGGTCGAGGCGGTGTACCAAGACAAAAAGGAGGACAAACAGAAGAGGGCCATGGACCTTCTTCGTTTCGTCGGGTTAGAAGGAAAGGAAAAGAAAACGGTATCCACTTTGTCGGGCGGGGAGAAGCAACGCGTCGCGATCGCTAGAAGCCTTTGCAACGACCCCTTTTTGCTTTTGGCGGACGAGCCAACCGGGGCGCTGGATGAGAAAAACTCGGACCTCGTCTTCTCCCTTCTAAAGCGGGTGTCCGCGAGCAAACTCGTGGTTGTGGTAAGCCACGACAAAGCCTTGGTAGAGCGTTTCGCCGACGTAATCCTACTTATAAATAGCGGTAGGCTTATCGAGGAAAAAAGGCTGGAAAACGCCGCAAAACCTAGTCAAATTCCTACGATAATCCTGCATAAACGCAAGAAAAATCCGAGGTTATCAATTCCCTTCTTGTTTACGCACGCTTTTCACTTGGCGAAGGCGAAGAAGGTTCGTTCGCTTCTTTTCCTAGGGGCGATGACGACCGCTTTGGCGGGGCTAGGCATATCGTTATTCATCTCGACTTCGATCCGCAGCGAAATCGATTCGGCTTTCGCTTCTTTGGTGCCGCCCGATTGCATCGTCATGTCCCCTCGAAGCGAGGGCGAACCGCCTCTAGGCAACATCGCCGCGAGCGACTTTGATACCTGCCTTGCCCTTGAGGACAAATATCCGGATTTAGTGGCGGACCATGGCTCGACCTTGGCCTTAGATTACGAAAGCTGGTTCGCCGACGATGACCGCTTCCTTTATCAGACAGGAGCCTCCGTCGCGGTGCTCACCGGCTTCTCCATGCGTTCCATCAATGACTTTCTTTGGCTCGACGATTACCAGGATGCCTATGTCTATCCTAGGAAGCCCGTCGCGATGGACGTGGATGAGGTGGTGCTTGGCTTGCCTTATCAAAGCATGTGGACCATGTGCCTATCCCTTCATATCGAAAGGACTTATCAATCCTTAGGTGACGCCATCGCCAAGAAGCCGATCCCTCTCTATCTTTACGCCAGAAACGAGACCTTTGGTTTTGAGGATGAGGAGGTCTTTTCGATCATCGGGGTCAAAGAAAGCGAGTATCCCTGTTTCTACCATCTCTCCCATCGCTGGAGCCGCGAGATCATCGTCGACAAAATGAGGTTCCGTCCTATTGGAGTGGATGAGACCCCCAACCCCCAATACGTTCAGGAAATCCCCTATATAGAACTTTGCGGTTCTTATGCTGAATTCCTTCACCTTATCCGCCGCGATGAAGAATTCTCCCATTTGGTTTTCGAACCCGCTTCCTCCGCTTATCTTCCAACTGTTTGCCCATTAGGGCAGCCATGCAAAGTCGAACGGTATTACGTTTATCAGGCAGACAAAAATGGGGTGAGCTACGAGCAACTCGACACGGCTGTAAGGGGAAATCCCGAGATCAAGGGCAGGCAAATCGTATCGCCTGGAGGGTATTTCGCGACGACGGGCAGCGTGGCGATGGGCTTTGCGAGCCATTTCTTCCTTTGTGAATCTAGCAAAATGGCTTTGACCATGGTCGATGCCTATAGCGTCGTCCCTAAATCCGCTTCAGGCGCGGTGGCAAAAGTTCCTGATGGGGTAGTGGACGGCTCCGCCTATTCCTCGGTAAATGGAGGCCTAAGAATCTCGTCGGATCTAAGCGGGCTTAGAAGCGGTGTGCCCCCTTCTTCTTGCGAGGAGGTCGCCATCTCCTCGTCTTTAGCAAAGAAGTTTGGGAATCCCGGCGAGCTTTATGTCGCTGCCGCGATCTTTAGCGATGAGGTAGGTGACAACATCGAATCGGAATTCGCGGTTTGCCCTCTTAAAGTGACTGGCATCAAGGAAGAGAGATTCGATACCCTGTTCGTTAACGATGATTGGACGGTGGATTTCCTTTTGACCGAGGCCAAGATGAGCCCGTTTTCCTTAGAACCCTATGGGGCGGTGTTTACCCTTTCTAAAGGCGCGGATGCCAGGAAGGTGCTTTCTAACCTAGCCAAGGAATTCCCCGAATACCGCTTTGCCAATCCCGCCGAGGAGGTAAGCAGCAGTTTGGATGGCACGCTTAGGTACGTCCTAGTGGTGCTCATCGCCTTTTCGGCGGTGGCTCTTTTCACCTGCCTTTTGCTCTTCCTTCTGGTCGCGGGGATTTTGGTGGGGGAGAACAAAGGGGAGATTCGCCTTTTTAAGGCGATGGGAATCTCGAAAGGGGATACTAGCCGCGCCTTTTCCTCCACTTGCCTTCTTTATCTAGGGGTGGCGAGTCTAGGTTCTTTGCTACTAGTCGCCCTTTCTCAAATCGGCGTGCGGTTTTTCCTATCGAGAACTTTCGGAAGCATTTTTGAATTTGGACTCTCCCCGATCCCCTTGCTCGCGGTGGCCCTCACCGGCCTCCTTTTTTATGTGCCTCTACGATGCTTTGTCTCGCTTTATATTCGTAAAAGTCTCGATGGTGTCGATTAAAAAATCGTGGAAAGAGCGTTTTTTCGGTTGTAATATGATTTGCGGTGTATATCCCAAACGTACGCTAGGAAGGTTAGGAGTCTCATGAAGGGAACAGTCAAAATGTTCAACAAGGAGAAGGGCTTCGGTTTCATCCACGCTGAGGATGGCCAGGATTACTTCTTCCACTATTCCGCTCTTCTGATGGACGAATTCAAGACCGCCGAAAAAGGCGAAAAGGTTGAGTTCGAAGTTGAAGAATCGGATCGTGGCCCCAGGGCTAAGAACGTCAAGAAAGTCGCAGAGTAACTCATCGTGGACTTCCTGCCTCACTTCATGTGGGGCTTTTAATTTGCTTTCTTTTATACGCGCCTAAGCGTAAAATGCTCGCGCTAGGAGGAGTCTTATGCCCTTAAAAGCTGGAATCGTCGGTTTGCCAAACGTGGGTAAGTCCACGCTCTTCAACGCGATCACCAATTCTCACGTCGAAGCCGCGAACTATCCTTTCGCCACCATCAAGCCGAACACCGGTGTCGTCACCGTTCCCGACGATAGGCTCGATTTCCTCTGCAAGATGTACGACCCCCTCAAGAAGGTCAACGCGACCTTCGAGTTCTATGACATCGCGGGTCTAGTCAAAGGCGCCTCCAAAGGAGAGGGTCTAGGCAACCAGTTCCTTGCCGCGATCCGCGAATGCGACGCGATCTGCGAAGTGGTTCGCTGCTTCGAATCCAGTGAAATCATCCACGTCGAGACCTCCGTCGATCCCGCCAGGGACATCGAGATCATCAACCTCGAACTCGCGATGGCGGACCTTGATTCCGTCAATAACCGCATTGGCAAGCAAGAGGTCAAGGCCAGGGTGGCCAAGGATAAGACCGCCGTCTACGAGATGGCGATTCTCAAGCCGCTTCAGGAAATCCTAGGCGAAGGCAAGCCCGCCCGCTTGGTGCAGGGGCTCTCGCAAGAGCAGCTCGAATACGCGAAGAAGAATTTCTTCCTCCTTTCGCTTAAGCCGATCATCTACGTGGCCAACGTCGCCGATTCGGATTATTCGAATCTCGACGCCTGCGCCCATTACCAAACCGTCAAGAAAATCGCTGAGTCCGAAGGGGCCCAGTGCATCCCCGTCTCCTGCGAGATCGAATACGAGATCTCCGAACTCGGGGGAGAGGAAAGGAAGGAATTCCTCGATTCGCTAGGCGCCGACGAAAGCGGCCTCGACAAACTCGTCAAGGCGGCTTACAAGCTCCTCGATCTCTCGACCTTCTTCACTTCGGGGAAGGACGAATGCCGCGCCTGGACCTTCAAAAACGGGATGACCGCGCCTCAATGCGCCGGCATCATCCATAGCGATTTCCAAAAAGGCTTCATCAAAGCCGAGGTCTATGACTTCGAGGTGCTCAAGCAACTCGGTTCGGAAGCCGCGGTCAAGGAAGCCGGCAAACTAAGAATGGAGGGGAAGGACTACGTTATGAAAGATGGTGACGTCGTGTTCTTCCGTTTCAACGTATGATGCGCATCGGTCTAGGGGAAGACATCCATCGCCTCGATTACGGGCGCAAGCTCGTGCTCGGGGGCGTCGAGATCCCCTACGAGAAGGGCCTAGTTGGCCATAGCGATGCCGACGTGGTGTTCCATGCGGTGTCCGACGCGATGCTAGGGGCCCTTGCCCTAGGCGACATCGGCCAATACTTCAAGGTCGATGACCCCAGGTGGGAAGGCGCCGATTCCTCTCTCATCGTCAGTGAGGTCATGAGGATGATTTCGGAGAAAGGGTATCACGTCGTCAACGTGGATATCACGATTGCCGCCGAGGAACCCCATCTCAACAAATACTTGCCAAAAATGCGCGAAAACCTCGCAAAACTGCTACGGATTTCCGCTGAGGAAGTCGGAATGCAGGCCATGACGAACGAAGGCATGGATGCGGTGGGCCGTAAAGAAGCGATCCGCGCCAACGCCATCGTCTTATTGGAGAAATGAAATGACAGCCGAAGAAACACTAAAGAAAATCATCGCCAAGGCCGCCTCCTCTTTCGGCATTGAGCTGAAGGAAGAGGACATCGTCATCGAGCGTTCCAAGGACCCGATCCACGGGGACTATTCCACCAACGCCGCGATGAAGTTCTCTCGCCTTGCCAAAAAGAGCCCGCGCGACTTCGCCGCGGACCTCGTTTCCGCCTTTGCCTCTAATGAGGAATTCTTCTGCGTCGAGAAAGTCGAGATCGCCGGTCCTGGCTTCATCAACTTCTTCATGAAGCAGGACGTCTTGGCGAACGTCGTCTCCAAGGTCATTGAAGAAGGCGATTCCTTTGGCCGCCTCCCTAGAAACGGGAAGAAGGTCAACGTCGAATTCGTCTCCGCCAATCCTACGGGCGACCTTCATCTAGGCCACACCAGGATCGCAGCGGTAGGGGATACCATCTCCAACATCCTCGATTGGGCCGGCTATGACGTGACCCGCGAGTTCTACGTCAACGATTGCGGTAATCAGATCGAGCACCTTGGCAATTCCATCAGGGCCCGTTATCACGAACTATTCGGTGAGCCCCTTGCCTTAGGCGATGACGATTACCATGGCGAGGACCTGATCGCGATCGCCAAATCCATCAAAGACCAATATGGCGACGCCTATCTTAAAGACAGCCAGGAATCCCATGACTTCTTCATCCGCTTCGGCATCGATGCTGAACTTGGCAAGTTAAAAAAGGACCTAGCCGAATTCAGGGTCACCTTCGATAAGTTCACCTACGAATCCGACATCCGCAAAGGTGGCAACGTCTCCAAGACCATCGAGGCCCTCAGGGAGAAAGGCTATGTCTACGAAAGTGATGGCGCCACCTTCCTCAAAACCACGGCCTTCCTCGATGACAAAGACCGTCCCATCGTCAAAAAAGACGGCTTGTTCACCTATTTCGCACCCGACATCTGCTACCACTACAACAAGATGGAGAGGGGCTACGATCTATTGATCGACGTCCTTGGCGCGGACCATCACGGCTATATCAACCGTTTGAAATCGGTCCTCATGATGAAAGGCTATTCCCCCGATGCGCTTGACGTGGAACTCGTGCAAATCGTCCGCGTTTACCGCGATGGGGTGGAGGTCAAGATGAGCAAGAGGACGGGCAAGGCCATCGCCCACCGCGACCTCGTCGAGGATATCGGCGTCGACGCCGTCCGTTACTTCTTTGTGGAAAGGAGCCAAAGCTCCCATCTCGACTTCAACTACAACCTCGCGATGGAACAATCCTCCTCCAACCCGGTCTACTATGCCCAATACGCTCACGCTAGATGCTGCTCGTTGCTTAGCCTTGGGCAAGACATCCCCCTCGACACGAAGGGAAGCCTTCTTAAAGAAGAGTCCGAGATGTCGATTTTGAAGCACTTGGCGGATTTTCCGAGTATGATTGAAGGCGCGGCGAAGGAAAGGGCCCCCCACAAAGTGGCGGGTTACATCCATCGCCTAGCGGAATTGGTCCACGAGTTCTATGCGAAAAACCGCATCCTCGATCGGAACAACCTCGCCCTTACCGGAAGTAGGCTCGCCTTAGTGAAAGCCTGCGCCATCGTGCTAAGGAATAGTTTACGAATCTTGGGTGTGTCCGCGCCCGAGAAGATGTGAGAGAATATCGCGGACAGACAGAAGGAGAAACAACATGAAACAAGGAAGCATGCTCGATTCCGCAAGGAAGATCCTGACCGCCGCTGGCGCAGAAATGCGCTTTGCCGACCTCTGGGCCAAAGTGAAAGAAGAACTCGACATCACCCCCGAAGAAGAGGGCGATCGCATCAGCCATTTCTACACCGACCTTTCCATGTCGGGTGAATTCGTCGTCTTGGGTGAGAACACCTGGGACCTTCGCGCCCGTCATACCTATGATAAGACGCACATCGACGTCACCGAGGTCTACTCCGAGGTGAACGAGACCGGTGGCGACGCGGCCGACGAAGAGGAAGAAAAGGAATACAACCAGTCCGTCCAGGGCTCCATCGAACAAGAAGAAGAGGATTCCGAGGACGAAGACGAGGAAGGCGGATCCAAACCCAAGGAAGACGCGGCCGACCTCCTCGGCATCAAAGACGATTCCTTCTAAGGAAAAGGAAGAAAACCAAGGCGCTGAAAATTGCGCCTTTTTCTTTTTGCGAGTTTCCGCTATTCTATTGGGCTTTATGAAGCAGTTTACCCAACTTCATGAACTGATCCTGGCCCACGACGTCATCACGATCTGGGGTCATGCGATGCCTGATGGCGATTGCTACGGCAGCCAAATCGGGCTTCGCGAGCTTTTAAGAGCGAACTACCCCAATAAACGCGTATACGCGATTGGCTCCGGCCTCAAACCCTTTTTCGAACGCATCGCCCCGATGGACGAAGCAAGCGATGAGGAGATCGCGAATTCCTTGGCGATTCTCGTCGACGTCTCCTGTTTGAGGAGAGTAGAGGACGCCGAAAGGGTTCTCAAGGCCAAGGCCTGGATCAAATTCGACCATCATCGCCCCAATCCCGGCATCGAGGATTTCCCCTATCCTAGCGCGGTGGACCATCACGTCTCCTCCGCGGCGGAAATCATCGCCGATTTCGCCTACGAAAGAAGGCTCAAATGGACCCTTAAGGCCGCGGAAGCCCTCTATTTAGGCATGGTTACCGACTCGGGAAGGTTTCGTTATGACGGAGTCACCCCCCACACGATGGAACTCGTCAGGAGATTCCGCGTGATGGGCCTAAAACCCGCGTCCATTTTGGCCATTGCCTATTACGAACCCGAGGAGATCAAGCGTTATCGCCTTTGGCTCCGCAGAAGGGCCATCGTCAAAGACCACCTCGCCTACGTGGTCGTCCATCAGCAGGATTACCTCAAGAGGGGACTCTCCTATGAAGTCGCCTCCTCGATGGTCAACGCGATCACCGGCGTCGGCCATGCGGGCATCCACGCGATGTTCACCGAAGGGCCCGATGGCCTATATCGCGGCGAGCTCCGTTCCAACAAGCATTATCCCGTCCAGCCTATCGCGGCCATGTTCAAAGGCGGCGGCCATCTTTTCGCAGCCGGATTGACCGTTGACAACGACGGGGAAGCCATAGACCATGTAGTCGAAGCTTTGCTAAAAGCAAGACCCTTGGAGATCGAGACCATGTACGAAAAAGAAACCGAGGCCATGATCAGGGCCGCCAAACACGCGGAGAAGCATATCCTCTCCGTCTATGAGACTCCTTTCGACGTCGAGATCAAGGAAGACGATTCCCCGGTTACCGCCGCCGATAAGGGCGCGGATGAGATGATCAGGGAAGAGCTTTCCAAAGAATTCCCCGAGTACGGTTTCCTCACCGAGGAGAGCACGGACACCGAGGAACGCTTCTCCAAGAAGGCCATTTGGATCATTGATCCCGTCGACGGCACGAAGGAATTCGTTTCTAAGAACGGGCAATTCACGACGAACATCGCCCTCTGCGTCGATGGCGAAATCGTGGCGGGCGTCATCAACGCGCCGACCCTAGGCATCACCTATTACGCTTTCAAAAACCAAGGTGCCTTCCGTATTGAAAAAGACGGGACGAGGACCAAGATCCACGTTTCCGAAAGAACCAAAAATCTTAGGGTTTTGCGGTCGATTTCCTTCTTTAAGCCCGCAGAAGAGGCGTTTTTGGAAGCCCATAAAGACAAGTTTCAAGGCGAGCCCACGCCCGTTGGCGCCGCCCTCAAATTCTGCGCGATCGCCGAAGGAAGGGCCGAGCTTTTCTATCGTGGCTCAGGCGGAACCAAGGAATGGGACGTGGCCGCGGGAGACATCATTTTGAAGGAAGCGGGCGGCCTCATGGTCCAGCCTAATGGCGAGCCCTTTACCTATAACCGTCACGACGTTTATAACCGCGATGGCTATATCATGGCCAATCGCGCCGAAAACCTCTTCTTGGACTAGGAAGCGGTTTCTCTATAAAAATCTTTGATTTTGATTTATTAGGAAACAAAAGTAGTTTATATTTTTCTTTAGAAAGGAAGTGTTGATCATGGATTGGTTCAAAAAGCAAAGCAACCTCGTTCAGTTCATCTTGCTCGTCATCCCCTTCGTTGGCTGGATCTGTGAGCTCGTCATCCGCTGGAGCGTCGTTGCCAAAGCCAAGCAACTCAATGTCATCGACCTGGTCATCGCCCTTGTCTACACCTTCTTGGGTTGGGCTTGGATCCTGCACCTCATCGATGCTATCGCTGTCCTGCTCGGCAAAGGATTGCTCTTCATCGATTTCGCGAAGGTTGCCTAATCGTCTAGTAATCCGAAAAAGAAAAAGTTCCGATTCGCGTCGGAACTTTTTTCATGCGATGATGCCTTTTTTCTTCCAATAGGCTTCCATTAGGTCAACGGGGATGCCGTCGAGTTTGGCCCCGATGACGCCGGGCACCTCTTCCATCAGGATCGTCTCGACCCCGGAGGAGATGTCTTCTGACGCGTAGGAGCAGCCTTCGCAGGCGCCCACCATGGAGAGGTAGACGATTCCATCGCGGAATCCGATAAACTCGATGTCGCCTCCATCCCTTTGAAGGAACGGTCTGATTTTATCTAATGTCGCCTCGATGAGGGCGATGGTTTCTGCTTCTTCCATGAATAGCCTCGGGCGGTATTGTATGGCGATGGCAGGGCAAGGTCAATCAAAGTGACTCGGGTAGAGGCGTTTTAATAAAACGAAGCGTTCATTTTCCTCGATTTCCGCCTTTTGATTCCCCATAATAATTTCCCTATGGCAAGCAAGGCGAAACTGAAATCCGTGCATCTGAAGGCATTGGCCTGCGTCTATGAATTAGACGAAATGGGAGTCATCCCTTCCTCTTCGGGCGTCCTTTCGGTGCTCAAAGGAAAGGAAGAAGCCTCTTCTTACGTGGACCTCGTCACCTACGATTGCCTTAGGAGCCTCTCGGGCAGGGGAGGCAAATTCGCGATCGCCTATCTTCTTAGAAACGGGTATCTGGACCGCCGCTACAGCAAGCAAGAGGACGAGGATTACCTTCTCCTCACCGAAGCGGGCGAAGATTTGGCGAAGCTCTATCTTGCCCACCCCCGCAAAAAGGCCGCCGGGGAAAGAAAAAGCAAGGCCTTATTCATCAGCAAGGAGTCATTACGATGAGCAAACAACTGAAACCCTTCGAAGAGTGGCCCTTCCGCGTTCCTTCCATCGAGAAGGAAGTCGCCAAGGTCAACGAATTCACCAAACTCCTTAAGGAAGCCCCTAGCGGCGAAGAAGCCCTTAAGGTGATCAAAAAGCACAACAAGGCGGGCGACCGCTTCTCCAACGAGGTGACCCACGTTCAGGTCTGCTTCAGCTTGGACACCACCAACAAGAAATATAAGAAGGCCATCACCGTCCTAGACGAGGGATTGCCTTTGTACCAGAACGCCGAGGTTGCCTTCCAAAAGGCGGTCGTGGAGTCTCCCTATAGGGAGTATCTAGAGAAGAAACTAGGTTCCTTCCTCTTCACGATGTACGAATACTCCCTCAAATCCTTCGACGAGAAGATCATCCCCGAGTCCATCGAGGAGAACAAACTCTGCACCCAATACGGCGAGGCCATCGCTTCCGCGAAAATCGAATTCCGCGGCGGCGTCTATAACCTTCCTCAGATGGGCAAGTTCATGCAGGACCTCGACAGGGAAACCCGTAAGGAAGCGTCCAAAGCCTATTATTCATATTTGTCCACGCGTAAGGACGAGCTCGAGGAAATCTACGACAAACTCGTCAAGCTCCGCGACGCGATGGCCAAGAAGATGGGCTATAAGAACTATGTCGAACTCGCCTACCTCCGCATGAACCGTTTCGACTACGACGTTAAGGCGGTCGCCGGGTATCGCGATCAAATCGCTAGGGAAGTCACCCCCATCGCGGGCAAGCTCCTCAAGGACCAATTCAAACGCACCGGCATCAAACACCCCGAAATCTATGATTTGGCCCTCTCCTTCAAAGAAGGCAACCCGACCCCTAAGGGCAGCACCGCCGAGAAGATCGAACTCGCCAAGAAGATGTACGACGAGATGTCGCCCGAGACCTCCTATTTCTTCCGCCTTATGGCCGATACCCACGTCCTCGACCTCGAGGCCAAGCCCGGCAAGCAATCCGGTGGCTACATGACCTATTTCCCGGTCTACGAGATTCCCTTCATCTTCTCCAATTTCAACGGCACCCAAGGCGACGTGGACGTCCTCACCCATGAGTTTGGCCATTCCTTTCAGGCCTACATGTCCAAGGGCATCAAGATTCCCGAATACCGTTCCCCGACGATGGAATCCTGCGAGATCCATTCGATGTCGATGGAGTTCTTCGCCCATCCCTACATGGACAAGTTCTTCGATAACCCCGAGAGGTATCGCTATTCCCATCTCGCCGATGCGATCTCCTTCCTTCCCTATGGCGTGACCGTCGACGAATTCCAGGAATGGGTCTATCTCCATCCGCAGGCTACCCCGGCGGAAAGGGACGAGAAATGGCATGAGCTTGAACTCAAATACACCCCCTACAAAGTGGAGTGCTATGGGGATTGCGAGTACATGGCGAGCGGCCATCGTTGGCTCACCCAGGGCCACATCTTCGAAAGCCCCTTCTATTACATCGACTACACCCTTGCCCAGGTCGTCGCCTTCGAGTTCTTCAACCTCGACCGCAAGAACCACGCGCTAGCTTGGAAGAGGTACCTCAACCTCTGCAAGATGGGCGGCAAATACCCCTTCAGGGAACTCGTCCGCCGTAGCCACATGGCCGACCCTTTTGTCGAGGGAACCATCAAGAAGACGGTGCGTCCTTTGCTAAAGGAACTAAAGGGTTATTCCATCTAATTTCCCCGCAAAACCCAAATGAAAAAGCGATGAGAGGCCAATTCTCATCGCTTTCTTTTTTCGTTTACTTGAGGAACTTTTCCCTTAGATACTCGATGAAGTAGGAGGGGTCCATCTCCTGCCCGACGACCTTCTTGATCCAGTCATTGGGATTGAGGTAATCGTAGGCGAAGTCGTTCTTGGCGAGCCATTCCTTGATGGGTTTAGTGTCGCCTTTTTCTAGCAAAGAGTCGACGTCGATTTCCTTCTTCATTTTGGCAAGGATCTGGGTGCCATAAAGATTACCTAGAGCATAGGAGGGGAAGTAGCCGAATCCGCCTCCATACCAATGGACGTCTTGAAGGATGCCATGCGCGTCGTCGGGGACGTCGATGCCTAGATATTCTTTGTATTTTTTATTCCAGGCAGAGGGCAAATCCTCGACCTCGAGCTTGCCGTTGATGAGGTCCCTTTCGAGTTCATAACGGAGGATGATGTGGAGGCAATAGGTGTATTCGTCGGCCTCGGTCCTGACTAGGGAACGGGTCACTTGGTTCACGAGGTTATAGAAGCCATCGACGGACATCGACTCGAATTCGCCGCCGAGGTTCTTCTTGCATAGGTCTAACAAAACCGGGGCAAAGGCCTTCGATCTTCCAAGGAGATTTTCATAAAAGCGCGAATGGGTTTCGCATAGGGCGGCGCTTGCCCGCCCATTGACGTGGTTTTCGAATTGGTAGTCGGGCCAGCATTGGAACTGAATCGCGTGCCCGCCTTCGTGGATGACCGAATACATGGAGGAACGCCAATCGTCCTCGTAATAATGGGTGGTGACCCTGCAGTCATCGCGGGCGATCGAATCGGAGAAGGGGTGCTCGGTCTCACGGAGGACGCCGCGGGTAAGGTCATAATCGATCGCTTTGAGGAGATCGATGGAAAGATGGGCTTGCGAGTCCTTATCGTGAGGGAGCAAAGGAGGCATCTCTAGTTTGGATTGCCTTTTTAAAACTTCGGGAAGGTTCTCGATGAGGAATTTCTTTAACGGCTCAAACACGCGGTCGACGTCTTCCTGGGTCTGGCCCTTCTCATATTGAGAAAGGAAGGCGTCGTATTTGGTTTTATGAAAGGGGAGCCTAAGCAACTCGCTTTCCTCCCTTTTGATTTCGACGAGTTTTTTGAAATAGGGCTCCACCATGGACCAGTCGGAGGCGTTTTTCGCCTTCTTCCAGACCTCGGTGCATTTGCTCATCGCCAGGTTCCATTCCATGAACTTCTCGATGGGGAGCTTCTCCATATAGGAGATATCGAAGAGAAGGTCGTCGATGAGGAGGGCTTCCGCATCGTTAAGCCCGCCTTCTTCCTTGGCCGCTTTGACGAGGCGGATGAATTCCTTGTCCTGGCTGATCTCGGCGAGTTCGGCGGAATAGAAGTTCAAAAGGTCGTTTTCCTTCTCGATGGATTTCTCGGGGGCGGTGGTCTCCACGTCGAAGCTGATGACTCCTAAAAGATGGCGGAGCCTATCCCTTTTCTCGAAGTAGGGCTCTAGTTTGGTCATGGATTTGTTTGGCATGTCGGTTACCTCTCAAGCATTAAGAATAAGGAAGGAAAGACCGCCTTGAAAGAAATAACTCTTCACGCGAGGGCGAGTAGGCATGATAATAGACGGGATTTCCACCAACAAGAGGTTCTAACATGGCAAAAACCAAGCAAACCACCGAATTTACCTTCGCTAGGGTCGAACCCGATATCGCCAAGGGTCTAAGCGAGGCCGAGGTCAAGGAAAGGGTTGCCCAAGGCGCGGTCAACATTTCCAAATCCCAGGTCGGCAAGTCCTACGGCAAAATCGTCTTCGACAACATCTTCACTTTCTTTAACTGCGTCCTATTCGTGATCGCGGCCGCCCTTTTGTTCTTCCTGATCTACCTCAACGCAATCGGGCAGGGCGACGTCGCCTCCAAATACATCGGCATCTCCAAGTTCATCTTCTTGGTTCCCGTCGTGATGAACATCATCCTGGGCACCATCCAGGAGTGCAACGGTAAGAGGGTCCTCGACAAGCTCAAAATCGTCACCGAAGCCAAAGCCGAGGTCATCCGCGATGGACAGAAGTTCAAGATTCCCTCTAGGGAAATCGTCCTCGACGACGCGATCGTCCTTTCCGCGGGCGAACAGGCCTCCGCGGACATCATCGTGAAGGCGGGCTCCTGCGAAGTCGACGAATCCATGCTCACCGGCGAATCCGATTTCGTCAAAAAGAACCCTGGCGACACGATTTTCTCCGGCTCCGCGATCATGGTCGGCTCCTGCACCGGCGTCGTCACCAAAGTCGGTGATGAGACCTACGCTTCCACCCTTTCTAACAAAGTTAAGGCCCTCGCCAACCATAAGTCGCAGCTCATGACCGACATCACCAACATCATCAAGGTCCTCTCGGTCATCCTCCTCATCATCGTCGCCGTGGTCTTCGGCACCCTTTGCTACAAGATCGCCAAATACGGCCAAGGCGGCTGGGAGCAAGGCGCGATCGACGACCTCGCCGGTCTCTCCTTCTCCGATCCCGGCACCTGGGGAAGGATCGTTGTCACCTGCTCCGCTTTCGCGGTAGGCGTCATCCCGACCGGTCTTATCCTCATCACCTCCGTCACCTTGGCGGTCTCCATCGTCAAATTGTCCAGAAAGCAAACCCTCATCCAGGAACTCTATTCCTTGGAGAACCTCTCCCGCGTCGACACGATCTGCCTCGACAAAACCGGCACCCTCACCGACGGCACCATGACCGTCATCGAGACCAAGGCCTTCGTCAAAGACGACGCTATCGAAAAACACATCCGCGCCCTCATGGGTGCCTCCACCTCCATCAACCAAACCGCCCAGGCCCTCATCGACCGTTACGGCAGGGACGAAGCGGTGGAGATCAAGGAACTCATCCCCTTCTCTTCCGCGAATAAGTCTTCGGGCATCGTCTATCCTAACGGCGACGAGCTTAGGCTAGGCGCCCCTGAGTATTTGCTCCCCAAGGATGACGAGAGGCTTGAGTTCTGCCGCGAGAAAGCCGCGGCGGGCAACCGCGTCCTCGCCATGCTTCTTAACGGCGATCTTCAGGCCTTCTTCGTCCTCGAGGACAACATCCGCACCTCCGCCAAGGAGACCCTAGAATTCTTCTACGAGAACAACGTCGACGTGCGCATCATCTCCGGCGACAACCCCCTCACCGTTTCCAAAATCGCCGAGATCTGCGGCGTTAAGAACCCCGATAAGTACATCTCCCTCGAAGGCGTGCCTCTGGAGAAGATCCCCGAAATCGTCGAGGACTATGTCATCTTCGCCCGCGTTTCGCCTGAGCAAAAGCAGGCTTTGGTTGAGGCTCTACAATCCAAGGGTCACAAGGTCGCGATGACCGGCGACGGCGTCAACGACATCCTCGCCCTTCGCAAAGCAAACGCCTCCATCTCCTTCGCCAAGGCCACCGACGCGGCCAAGAGCTGCGCGGACGTCGTCTTGCTCGACAACGACTTCTCCCACCTTCAAGACGTCGTCGGGGAAGGCCGCCGCGTCGTCAACAACGTCCAGCGTTCCGCGATCCTCTTCCTCATGAAGACCGTCGCGGTCATCTTCCTCGCCTTCGCGCTCATCCCGATGAAGCAAGGCCAGTTCTGGTATTCGGTCGAAAACGTCTACCTCCTCGAGGCCTCCGTCATCGGCGGCGCCGGCTTCTTGCTGTCACTAGAAATGTGCCGCGAACCGATCAAGGGTTCCTTCATCCATAACGTCATCTGGAAAGCCGCCGCTTCGGGTATCCTGGTCCTCGTGGCCGCGATCGTCCCCGTCATGCTTAACCGCGTGCCTCAATTCTTCGGCAGTCAGCCTCTTCTGAGCGACGGGCAGACCAAGGGCGCCATCACCATCATGACCGAACTCGCCGGCATTATCGTCGTCGTGGTCATGTGCTTGCCCTTCACTAAATGGAGGATCATCTGCATGGTGGCCACCCTCATCATCGCTAGCTTCCTCTCCATGGCCTTCCCGAGCTCCTACCTCGCCGGTGCGACCATGCAGGCGGGCAACATGTTCAAGGAGTTCTTCCAGCCATGGAATTCCCCTGCGGTACGAGACGTATTCGGCGTGTCGAATTCGTATGTGGTATGGATCACGTTCGGCGTGTTCTTCGTGGTGGCTCTCCCCGTCTACCTCATCCTTATGAAAGTGGTAAACAAGAGACTCAAGAAGTTCGAAAAATAAGGAAAAACCATCGGGATAAGGCGTGCTCAAAACACGCCTTTTTCCATGGGTAAAAACGATTTAGCACTCAACTATTGAAAGTGCCAAAAAAAGTGCTAAAGTAGTCCTGACCAAACTAGAGGTACCACGTAAAATGAAAGAAGAAAAACACTTCGAGGCCGAGTCAAAGCAACTGCTTGACCTCATGATCAACTCCATCTATTCCGAACAGGAAATCTTCCTGCGCGAATTGCTCTCCAATGCATCCGACGCGATTGACAAATATCGCTACCTTTCCCTGCAAAACCCCGATGCTTTTCCTAGCGAAAGCCATCAAATCCGCATCGATAGGGACAAAAAGGAAAGGACCATCACGATCACCGATAACGGCATCGGCATGAGCCTAGAGGACCTAGAGAAGAACCTTGGTACGATCGCCAAATCGGGCTCCAAGGAATTCCTGGAGAAATTCGAGGAAGCCAAGAAGAAAGACGACATGGCCATCATCGGTCAGTTCGGCGTCGGCTTCTATAGCGCCTTCATGGTGGCCGATTCCGTCGAAGTCCTTTCCAAGCCGATCGATGGCGATGCCCACCTCTTCCAAAGCGAAGGCAAGGACACCTATTCGGTCGAGGACGCGGAAGCTCCTTTCGCTCACGGCACATCCATCAAGATCCACCTCAAGAAAGACGAGGGTGATAGGCATTATGGCGATTACCTCGAGGACTACCGTATCGAGGGGCTCGTCAAGAAATACTCCGACTACATCCGTTACCCGATCGTCATGGAAGTCGAGAAGGTTAGCGATGACGACAAACACACGGACAAGAAGGAGACCGAGCTCAAGACCCTGAACTCGATGATCCCCCTTTGGAAGAAGAACCCCTCCGAGGTCAAGGAAGAGGAACTAAAGGAATTCTACAAAGGAAAATTCGGCGACTACGAAGAGCCTCTCTTCGCCAGCAACGTCCACGTCGAGGGCCTATATTCCTACCAGGCCTTGCTCTTCATCCCGAGTCACGTTCCCTATGACTTCTATAGCGAATCCTATGAGCAGGGGCTCTCCCTCTATAGCCGCGGCATCTTCATCCAGGACCATTACAAGGAACTGATCCCGAACTACCTCCGCTTCGTCAAAGGCCTCGTCGATAGCGACGACTTCCCCCTCAACGTCTCCCGTGAGATGTTGCAAAAGACCCCGGAGATGGCCAAGATCGCCAAAAACATCGAATCCAAGGTCATCGCCGAGCTAAAGAAAGCCAAGAAGAACGAGACCGAGAAATACGAGAAGTTCTTCGGTATGTTCGGCGACCACATCAAATACGGCATCTATTCGACCTATGGGATGAAGAAAGACGACCTTCAGGATCTGCTTCTCTTCCATCATCTAGGCGACGATAAACTCATCGATCTGGAGACCTATGTCAAAGACCTGGACAAGAAGAAACCGATCTATTTCGCCTCTGGCAAAACCTTATCCGAGATCAAGTTGCTCCCCCAACTCGAGAAATACAAGAAGGAAGGGACCGACGTCTTGCTCCTAGATAAGAACATCGATGAGTTCTGTCTCATGTCGATGATGGAATACAAGGAACACCCCTTCAAAGACGTCTCCTCCGAATCCGAGGAAGTTTCAAAGGAGAAGAAGAAGGAACTCGAGGACCTAAGCGTCAAATACCGCCGCCTCCTCGATAACCTCAAGGAATCCTTGACCGGCAAAGTCGATGACGTCGTCTTCTCCTCCAAACTCGTCGATTCGCCTGTCTGCCTTTCCACCAAAGAAGGCCTATCGATGAACGCCGAAAGGGTTTTGAAGGAAGAGCCGGGCGAAGGCAAAGAGGGCATCAAGTCCACGAAGGTGCTTGAGATCAACCCCGACCACGCTTTGTTCACCTCCCTTGCCTCCATCGAAGATGACGAGCAGGCCAAATCGCTAGGTTCCGTCCTCTATGACGAGGCGATGCTATTACAAGGTTATGAGATCGAGGACAAGGCGGGATTCGTCGCCAAGATCAACGAACTCATGGTCAAAGCCATGAAGAAATAAGGAAGCAAGTTCCCTAGACCCGTCCCGCAAGGACGGGTTTTCCATATATGGACAGGGGCGCGTGAGTCGAGGATAATCCACTCGTTAGGAAACCATGACCTTCCATTACGACAAGACAATCCGCGGTTGGCTGCTCGGTCTGATGATCGGGTCGTATTTGCTTACCGCCGTCCATATCGTCGACTCCTTCTATCCGATCAATTCCCTTAGCGGCATCGTCAAGTCGGTGCCCTTCCTTTTCTTTGGCCTCACCTCGTTTTATTACACGAGGCAATTCGTGAAGTTCAAGTCCTTCGACCCCGTTAAGGAATGCCGCATCCTGGGTATCGTTTCCCTCGTCTCGATGCCCTTTATTTTGGCGGGGCTTCCCATGCTTGCGCTTATCCTGCCTTCATCCGCCGCGGACTTCCAACCTGTCTTCTGGACCTTCCCGATCAACGCGGGGCTATTGCTCGCTTTCTTTGGCTGCCAAATCGCCTTCTGCATCTTGAATTCCAGAAAGATAAGAAAAGGAAATGAAGGCCTTTTTGCGAGCTTTTCGATGGGAAACATCGCGGTTTTGATTACCGGGATCATCGTAATCTATTACGTTTCCGGCATCGTCAAAAGCGTCCTTGCGATTGGGGTAACCCTTCAGGATGAACCCGTCGCGATCGCCTTTATCCGCAGTTTCCTTTTGTTTAGCTTTGGCACGATCATTGCGATGGCGGTCGTCTACCTGTTCCTTTTCTTCTTCTCGGTCCTTTCTTTCCTAGCTAGCCGCGAGCGGAAAATGCTCACCTTCAGGGAGGCGATTAAGTCGGGATCGGATATTTCGAAGAAGTATCAGTTGTCCTTTTGGATGGGCATCGCCATCTCCGCGGTGTTCTTGCTCGTCGCCCTCTTCTCCTTGTTCCAACTCGGCACTTCTTATCTAAGCCTCGCCACCCTCTACGCGATGCTGCTCATCGTTAGGGTCGTCCTCTTTTATTGGGATAAGCACATCCTCAAGAAGCATCAGGACGAATACGCGCGTTTCAAAGCCTGCCATAACATGTTCTTCTTCGCCGCCGGGATGATGTTTGTTTACCTCGCCATATCCATCATCTTCGGGGCGGCCAACCACTTCGCCCCCGGGAGCGATAGCTCCGCCTTCCTCGCCTTTGGCATCTTCGTTCCTTGGGCACTCTTCAAAATCTTCGTTGGCGTCAAGAAATACCGCGCGGCTAGAAAAGACGGCAGCCCCCAGAACTACATCGACGCCTATCTTGATATCCTGATGGCCATCTTCACCTTGGCCAACACGGTCTTCCTCATCGCGAGTTACATCAACGGGGGCAAGCCGATCGCCCAGATGGAACTAGGGCCCGCGATCCTCGTCCTCGTCGGGATTGGCCTTGTGCTCATCAACTACGTTTATTGCGCCTATGTGATCATCAAGGTCATCGTCGTCGGCGTTCTGGGCGTGAGGGGCAAAAGGCGCGCCTATTTCGAGAAGCATCATCCCGAACTCGCCGCCGAGGAAGCCTCGCCCTTGCCCCAAGAGGAAGGGGAAACCGAAGAAAGTTAAACCTCAAACGCGCTCGGTTTGCTATGATATTGCCTGCCCTCTAAAAGAGCGGCTGCCGCCTTGGCGAAATGGTAGACGCAAGGGACTTAAAATCCCTCGCCCTTAAAAGCGTGCCGGTTCGAGTCCGGCAGGCGGCACCACATCTGTAGAATTGGTTCAATACAAAGTGTTGAACCTTTTTATATATTTGTTGTAATAAGTTAGATAAAACCCATGAAAGACAAAATTGCAAAAGTGTTAAAAGTCATCGGAATAGTGGTGTTCTTTCCATTATTGCTTTTGTTTTGGTTAATTTGTGTAGCGATTAACGCAGTTCTTACTGCTATCAATAAGGAAAGAGTCGATACTCCTCTTGGCCAATATGTGGAAATTAATGGTCATAGAATGAGTGTTTTAGTAAAAGGAGAAGGAAAGCACACTTTATTATTTCTTCCTGGACTTGGAAGTGATTCTCCAATTCTAGAATTTAAACCTCTATATTCTAAATTTGAAAATGAGTATCGCATTATCGTGCCTGAAAAGTTTGGTTATGGACAAAGCGATATTGTGAAATACAAACGTGACATTAAAACAACCGTTGAAGAATATCGTGAAGTATTGTCTAAATTAGGTATCAAAGGACCATTTGTTCTATGCGGCCATTCTAATGCTGGAAACGAAATTGAGTACTGGGAACAGAATTATCCAGAAGAAGTAGAAGCTTTTATTGGTTTTGATACAAATCTTGCTGCCTATAAGGACGATTGGGATTTCAAAGTTAGCTCTTGGGATAAGTTTATGATCTGGCTTTTTAGAGTTGCTGGATGGAATAGAAAAGTGCATAGGCCAGGCCTTAAAGATCTTTTGACTAAAGAAGAAAGGAAAATCGTTAGATGCCTAGCTAATAGAAATACGGATAACTACGATATTTTGAGTGAGGCCTGTATTTTCAATAGCGTTGCTGGTAAGTCGGTTATTAATGAAAAACCTCTTCCAACTCAGCCAACCCTTCAATTCGTTAGTATGCCAGAATGGTATATCAAAGGTGAAGAAGGCCATGAATTAGATGATGAAGCTAAAAGATGGCTTAAGGCACACGAAGATTTAGTTAATGCCTCCATAAATGGCAAAATTGTTTTCCCTTCTGATTGGCACTGTCTCCATATTGTCAACGTTGATAAAGTATATGAGGAAATGGATAAATACATTAAGGAGAGCCTCGAGAAATAATCGGCCGGTTTGTATCAAAATTGGGCTCTGTTTTACATGTCTACT
>DKRQ01000005.1 GCA_002472275.1 Caryophanales bacterium UBA7278
CTTTATTTGCTGGTATATCTAGGTTTAACTTGCGTCGTCATTGACAAAGGTCTCATCAGTGGCAACAATTTCGCTTGGCCTGGAGGCGTACCCAAGCGGCTGAAGGGATCGGTCTTGAAAACCGACAGTGGGGTCACACCCAGCCGGAGTTCGAATCTCCGCGCCTCCGCCATGAAACATCCTCCCTTGCTAGCGATGGCAAGGGAGTTTTTCTTAGAAAAGAAGCGCGAAGATGAAAAAAGGAGTAATATCGTCTCGACATGAAAAAGACTTGTTTATTGCTTTGTCCGTTGGCCGCTTTGGCTTTGCTTTCCTGCGGGGAGCAAAGCTCCTCTTTGTCTAGACGGGAGGTCCCCTCTTCGGAAGAGTCCCTTTCTATCATCAGCAGTTCGGGCGAGTCATCGGCCCCCGAAGCGTCTTCCAATAGCGGTTCCACCTTGCCTCCATCTAGTTCCTCGGAAGCCCCAAAAGAACCTAAGGTCAGTGACCTCGCCGAGGACCAATACGGGCTCTTTCCGAGGCTATATCTACGCAAAATGGCCTCCTTTTCCTCATTCAAGGCCGTGACGAAGGGCTCCACGAAAGCCACCGTCCTCTTTATTGAGACGACTCAAAGCATCGACGTCACCCTCGTCAAAAGCGAGTATTCCTACCTCCGTAACGAATCGCATTCGAATCTCGTCAACACGTTCCATGAGGCCTATTTCCATGGCGATGTCGCCGTCTCTAGGGACGACCTGAACAAGGACTTCGGCAAAACCTCCCTAAGCGAATATAAAAACACATATGGGGTCTATCCCTTCGATCAGGCGATCGAGGGCTATGACGTCCTAAGTGAGGGCAGCGTCACCAAAGTCGAGAAAGTGGGGGTAAGCGAAGGGATCCATACCTTCAAATTGACCCTCGACCCCGCCGAATCCTCCAACAACGTCCGCATCCAGATGAGGAAGTTCGGCGGACTTGACGATTACCCTAGCATCTCCAGCGTGGAGATCTCCGTCTCCGTCGCCGACGACTATTCGCCTAGAGGCATCCACATGGACTCCAAATACAAGGCCAAGAAGTTCATGGAAAGCGATTGCCACCAGGAATACGACGTGACTTTCACCGACCTCAACGGGACGGTGGAGGTGCCTAGCCTAGCCGAGGTGAGGGAGAAATATGGATTCTAAGGTCCAAATCAAAAAAGCGGATTTGAGCGATCCTTTCGTCGTGGATTCCCTCCTTGAGCTATCGAAAGTATGGGTCGAGGAAGGGTCATGTTTTGGCATGAGGGCCAACGAAAGGGACGATTTGAAGGAGCCTTGCTATCTCGCCCTCGAGGGAGGCAAGGTGATTGGCTATGGCTTTGGCCATTTCTACGAGAAGGAAGCCAAGAACTCCGAAATTCCAGTCGGTGCCAAGTGCTTTGAAATCGATGAGCTCTACGTGCTACCCGAATATAGAAGCGGTGGCATCGGAGGGAGAATCTTCCGTCTTCTCGAGGAAGAGGCCAAGGACAAGGCCGAGTTCATCACCCTGGCCACCTCCACGAAGGATTACAAAAAGGCCCTGAGGTTCTACGCGGAGCAAAACGCGATGACCTACCATTCGGCCTACCTGATTAAGAAGATATGAAAAGGGTCGCGATTTGCGGCCCTTATTGCTTGTCCTCGGCTTTCGCCTCTTCCTTTTTCTTCATGCCCGCGTGATAAAAGCGCGCACGTTTCTGATCGAATCTCTTCTCGATGAGAGAACGGGTGTAGTCGGCAAGTTCCTTCTGGGACATGTCCTTGTATTCGTCGTAGTAGATGACCCCGACGCAATCGAGGTAGACGTGGGTCGGGTGCAGGGGGAAGCGCACGGCGATCGCGTTCGTGTTCTGGATGGCGAAGACGACGACCGGCCTTTTCGAGGCATAAGCCATCGCGAAGCTGCCGGGGTGGAAGGGGAGGAGTTCGGGATTAGGGAAGTCCTTGTTACGGGTCCCTTCGGGGGCGATGGCCATGGAGACCTTACCTTCCTTTAGGATCTCGCCGGCGTGTTCGATGGTCTTGACGCCTTGGGCGATATCGCCCTGGACGATGCCGAGGTAACCGCATTTCTTGAGGAGGCCCCCGGCGAAGAAGAGCTCGAAGTTGCGAACCTTGGAGACGGCGATGAAGGGCCAGCGGTTGAGCGCGGCGTTAAGGGCGATGTGGTCGAAGATGGAAAGGTGGTTGCTCACGAGCATGAACGGTTCCTTCTCGGGGAGCTTGCCTAGGCCAGTGGCGTGCACCCTTACGCGCAGGAAGAGCATGGCCTGCACGCACATCTGGCGCAGGAGCCAAAGGTAGGCGGGGCGGGGATGGTCGGGCTTCTTGGATTTCTTCCAGGCTTCCGCCATGAGGCCGATCGTGCCGATGGCGACGAAGAAGATGGCCCAATAGAAGACGAAGGCCAAGACGAAAGGCACCCAGATCCAAACGATGTTCTGATAGAGGCCGAGGAAGTAATAGGTAAGGCCGGCGCACGTGATGGCGATGGCCAAGAATAGGGTTCCGATAACCATGATTGCACCATGATACACCAAAAACGCCTTTTTGCGCGCAACAGGAGTGAAAACGGCGCGCGAACATGGGATAATGCCTGCCGTGAAAACGATACAAGAACTATTTAACGAAGGCGACTACGAGTCCGTGGTCGCATCCTATGTCCCGGGGTCTTCCGCCAAAGACGCCTTTTTGGCCATCTCTTCCTACCTAAGCCTAGGCAAGGGGAGGGAAGCCATGGAGTTGCTCCTAAAAAGGAGGGAGGACCTTTGGAAGGAAAACCCGACCCTCACGATGAAGGTCAACTTCGACCTCCGTTTCATCCTCAACCAATTCGACGAGGCCTACGAGGACGAGAAGTGGTTCGCCAACCAGCCCTACGTGAGCCAGGAGGTGGAGGAGGTCCTTAGGGGCCTACCCAAAGCCATCCGCGCCAACGAGCTCGCCACCAAGGGGAAGACGGCCGCGATGGGGGAGGACGAGATCCTCGATTGTCTCCGCAACCCAGGCGACCCCTATGCCTGCCTCGCCGCGCTATCGCAGATCAAAAACGCCGATCTCGAGCCCTATGAGGAAGTCATCGAGGGCATCCTATGCGGTCCTTACCACGCCGACGTGAAGTCCTTTGCCCTGATGCTCCTTTCGGATAGGGGCTACCAAAAGGAAGTTCTCTTTGAGAAAAAAGGGGAGAGGATGAGGATCGTCCCCGCCAAAATCGGATCGCCTTTCGCCACCAAGGAATACCGCAAGGTCCACGAGGAGATCACGAATAAGGGCAAGGACGTCTCGGCCACGCAGGTCGCCTATGGCCTCCTCGACCAATATTGCCTCGCCCTCTACCCGCACCGCTTCGTCGAGGCGGGCAAGGAAGGGGAACTCGCCTCCCGCTTATTGGACCTAGCCCGTTCCTACCTTGGGGACAAACTGAGCCAAAAGGAGCTCGATAACGCGGCCCCGACGCGGAAAATCATCGAGGAAAACCCGCCCTTAGGGGCATGAGAAGAAAAAAGGGTTTGGAATCTATCTAAAGATAGCCTATACTCTTGCATGCGTTTTAGAAGGAAAGAAACATGAAACAAACCGTTAAAGAAATCGCCAAAAGCCAAGTCGAAGTGACCGTCGTCTATGACGGCAAGGAGTGGGAGGAGGCCCAGAAGAAGGCCTTCGACAAAGTCGCCTCCAAGATCTCCGTCCCGGGATTCCGCCCCGGCAAGGCCCCCAAGGCCATGCTCGCCGCCCGCGTCGAACCCGCCAAGGTCATTGACCAGGCCATCAACGACTGCGTCTCCCTCGCCTATGGCTATGCCCTCCGCGAATCCAAGCTCCGCCCCTATGGCCAGCCTGGCGTCGAGGTCACCAAAGTCGATGACAAAGCCGTCGAATACGTCTTCCACCTCACCCTCATCCCCGAGGTGAAACTAGGCACCTACAAAGGCCTCAAGGCCGAGAGGAAGGTCGCTTCCGTCTCCGAGGAAGAGGTCGCCGAGGAAATCAACAAACTGCTCGCCGGCAACGCCGAGCTCGTCGTTGTCGACCGCGAAGCCAAGATGGGCGACACCGTCGTCCTCGACTTCAAGGGATTCGTCGACGGCAAGGCCTTCGAAGGCGGCGAAGCCAAGAACTACAGCCTTGAGCTAGGCTCGGGCTCCTTCATCCCCGGCTTCGAAGAAGCCATCGTCGGCATGAAGGCCGAGGAAGAGAAGGACATCGACGTCACCTTCCCCAAACAATACGTCGCCGAACTCGCCGGCAAGCCCGCCACCTTCAAGTGCACGATCCACGAGGTCAAGGAGAAGAAGATCCCCGTACTCGATGAGGAAGCCGTCAAGGACCTCGGCATCAAGGAAGTCGAGACCGTCGAAGCCCTCAAGGAACACGAGAAGGCCGAACTCCTCAAGAGGAAGGAAGACGAAGCCGCCCGTGAGCATTACGAAGCCATCGTGACCCAGATCATCGACGGGTCCGAGGTCACCATCGCCGATTCCATCATCGACCAGGAAGCCGCCCATAACGAGGAACAGACCAAGAAACAGGTCGAATCCAACGGGCTCACCTTCCAGCAATACCTCGAGATCACCGGCCAAACCGAGGAAGCCCTCAAGGAGAGCATCCGCAAGCAGGCCGAGGCCAACCTCAAGTCCTACCTCGTCATGGAAGAGCTCTGCATCAAGGAGCACCTCCTCGTCGACGACGCCGAACTCGACCATGAGTTCGCCAAGATGGCCGAGCAATACAAGATGAAGCTCGAGGACGTCAAAGCCGCCTTCTCCCACAACGTCGAGGGCTTCCGCGACAACCTCCGCCAGAAGAAGCTTCAGGACTTCATCCTCGCCAACAACGACTAACCGATTTGGCACTTATCGATTGACAGTGCCAAAACAACCTCTATAATTTCACTAGCACTTAAAAGCCGAGACTGCCAAATAGCCTCGGCTTATGTGTCCTTACAAAGGAGGTATCCCCGTGGATCAAACCGAAAACAAAATGCACCTCCCCTTGCTAGTAGCAAGAGCCCTCGTCGTTTTCCCCGCCATGTCGGAGGAAATCGAGGTCGGCAGGAGGTTCTCCATCGCTGCGGTCGAACAAGCCCGCGACAAAACGAACTCCCTCATCTTCGTGGTGAGCCAAAAGGACCAAAACGTCAACGATCCGACGCCGGAAGATCTCTATACCGAAGGTACTTTCTGCCGCATCGTATCCTATTCCCCCTCTAGCGGCGGCATGCGCATCCGCGTGGTGGGCAGCCGCAGGATGAAACTGCTTAACGTCGAGGAAAAAGACGGCACCTATTGGTGCGAGGGCGAGGAAATCCTCCCCCAGGAGGGCGACCGGGCCCAAGAACTCGCCTTGGCCAAGCAAATCATCGACACCATCACGACCTCCAAGGACCTAGGCGCCTCCATCCCCCGTTCCGCGATCAACACGCTTGGCAGGGGTATGAAAAGCGATGACCTCGTCGACGCCCTCGCGGCCTACTTGCCCCTTACCATCGAGCAGAAGCAGACCCTCCTAGGCGAAGCCGAGATCAACAAGAGGCTCGAGGCCATCCTCGATTACCTAGGTTCCTTCAAAGCCTCCGCCGAAATCGAGAACGAACTCGCCTCCAAGGTGAGGGAATCCTCCGAGAAGGCGCAGAAGGAATACCTCCTTCGCGAGAAGATGAAGGCCATCAAGGAAGAGCTTGGCGAGGACCCCAATTCCGACCATAGCGAATCCGCAATCCTTGAGAAGTTAGAGAAGAATCCCTATCCCGAAAACGTCAAGGCCAAGGTGAAGGCGGAGCTCCGCCGCTACCAGATGATGCCCGAATCCTCATTGGAGGCGTCCCTCATCATGTCCTACATCGACGTCATCATGGGATTGCCTTGGTTTGAGAAGACCGAGGACAACGAAGACCTCGATAACGTGAGGAAGGTCCTAGACGAGGACCACTATGGCTTGGAGAAGGTCAAAAAGAGAATCGTCGAATACCTCGCCGTCAAGAAGATGACGGGCAACCTCAAGGCCCCGATCCTTTGCTTCTACGGGCCGCCAGGATGCGGCAAAACGTCCTTAGGACGTTCGATTGCCCGCGCCCTCGGCAGGAAGTTCTTCAAAGCGGCCCTAGGCGGCATCTCCGACGAAGCCGAAATCCGCGGCCATCGCCGCACCTACGTCGGCTCCATGCCCGGACGCATCATCCAAGGCATGTCCAAATCGGGCGTCGTGAACCCCGTCTTCCTCCTCGACGAGATCGACAAGGTGGGCGGCCAAAACTACAGGGGCGACCCGAGTTCGGCCCTTTTGGAAGTCCTCGACCCCGAGCAGAACTTCGCCTTCAACGACAACTACCTAGAGGAACCCTACGACCTCTCCAACGTCCTCTTCATCGCCACCGCGAACTACCTCGATAACGTCCCGGCGCCGCTTCGCGACCGCCTCGAGCTGATCGAGGTCCCTTCCTACACCGAATTCGAGAAGATCAAGATCGCCTCCGGCTTCCTGATCCCGAAGCAGCGTGAGGCTAACGGCCTAAAGGAAAGCGACATCGTCTTCGACGAGTCCGCGATCAAGGAACTCATTGAGCATTACACGATGGAAGCGGGCGTGAGGCAACTCGAAAGGCTCATCGCCTCCGTCTGCCGCAAAGTGGTCGTCGATCTTCTCTCTAGCCCCGACATCGCTAGACCGGTGAAAGTGGGGGAGGAAGAGGTCAAGAAGTACCTAGGCGTCGAGCTATTCGAAGGCTCCAAGAAGGAGAAGGAGAACCAGATCGGCGTCGTGACGGGCCTCGCCTACACCGAATTCGGTGGCGACATCCTCCCGATCGAAGTCACCTATTTCCCCGGCAAGGGCGGACTCGTCCTCACGGGCAAACTCGGCGACGTCATGAAGGAATCAGCCACGATCGCCCTCGACTACGTCAGGGCCAACGCCGACAAATACGGCATCAAGTCCGAGATCTTCGAGAAGAACGACATCCACATCCATGTCCCCGAAGGCGCGGTGCCTAAGGATGGCCCTTCCGCCGGCGTCGCAATGACGACGGCCATCATCTCTAGCCTCACGAACACCCCGGTCGACGCCAACGTCGCCATGACGGGCGAAGTGACTCTCCGCGGCAAAGCCCTGCCTATTGGCGGCCTTCGCGAGAAATCTCTCGCCGCCTTGCGCTCTGGCATCAAGACCATCATCGTCCCCGAAGAGAACAAGAAGGACGTATCCGAACTTCCTCAGGAAGTTAAAGACTCCCTCAAGATCGTCTTCATGAAGTGCGTCGACGACGCGCTCTCCATCGCCCTGGTGGGGGCCAAGGCATGATCGATTTCAAGAAGGCGCGGTTCGTCGTATCCGCGCCTTCTCCTTCCCTTGCCCCAAAAGACGGGATACCCGCGGTTTTGATGATCGGGCGTTCTAACGTCGGCAAATCCACGCTTCTAAACGCCCTCATGGGCCAAAAGATCGCCTTTGCCTCGAAAAAGGCGGGGAAGACGAAGCTACTCAACTATTTCCTCGTGGACGATTCCCTCTATTTGGTGGACGCCCCGGGGTATGGCTCGACGGGTTATGCCACCATGTCGACGATCCACTTCGCGACCATGATGGAGGATTACGTCAAGGTGCCTTCTTTGAAGGCCATCTGCCTGTTACTTGACCTGCGCAGGGACCCTGGGGAAGACGACAAGAGGTTCGTCTCCTACCTCCAAAACACGGGCAAGCCGATCATCGCGATCCTCACCAAGGTCGACCAGATGAACCAAAGCGAGCTCCATAAGGCCGAGGCCAGGGCGAAGGAACTAGGCTTAGATAGGGTCCTAAAAAGTGACCTCAAGGGCAAAAGCGTCGATAAGATCCGAACGGTCATCGCTAGTTACGGCAAATAAGGGGGCTTCGGCTCCCTTTTCTTTTTGCTTCACCCGCGAGCCAATATCGTTTATCATTCTCTCGTTCCGTTGAATCCGAGGGATCGGGATACCTAGCCAATAGAGAGCCTGGGCAGGTGAAAGCCAGGCGGCCAAGGACCCGTGAGTCGCGGTGGAGGAAAACGTGCCTTCGCGATAAGAAGAGTCAAGAGCCATCCTATAAGGATGGAAATTGGGTGGTACCACGCGCCGCGTCCCAATGTTGGGCGCGGTTTATTTTTCAAAAAGGAGGTCAACCCATGCTCGATAAGCATTATGACCATTTCCAGGTAGAGGAAGGAAAGTACGAGAAATGGAAGAAGGAGGGGTATTTCACCGCCGGTGACGTATCCAAGCAGCCCTTTTCCCTCGTCATCCCTCCCCCAAACGTCACCGGAAAGCTCCATCTAGGACACGTCATGGACACGGTGCCCGACGACATCATCATCCGTTACAAGAAGATGAGGGGCTTTGACGCCCTTTGGGTGCCCGGCATGGACCACGCGGGCATCGCCACGCAGGCCAAGGTCGAGGAAAAGCTGCGCAAGCAAGGCATCTCCCGTTATGACTTAGGCAGGGAGAAGTTCCTCGAGAAGGCCTGGGAATGGAAGAAGGAATACGGCGACTCGATCCACGAGCAGTGGGCCAAGATCGGCCTCTCCGTCGACTATACCCGCGAAAGATTCACCCTCGACGAGGGCCTTAGCGCCGCCGTCAGGAAGGTTTTCGTCACCCTCTATAAGGAAGGGCTCATCTACCAGGGCGAGAAGATCATCAACTGGGACCCTGAGCTACGGACCGCCCTTTCCAATATCGAGGTCATCCACCAAGACGACGAAGGCGAGTTCTTCTATTTCAAATACCCGATCGTGGGAAGCGAGGATTCCCTTATCGTCGCGACGACCCGTCCCGAGACGATGTTTGGCGACACCGCGGTCTTCGTTAACCCCAAAGACAAACGTTACGCCCATCTAGTCGGCAAAAAGGCCATCAACCCCGCTAACGGGGAGGCCCTCCCGATCATGGCCGACGAATACGTCGACCTAAGCTTCGGCACCGGCGCGATGAAGTGCACCCCCGCCCACGACCCCAACGACTTCGCTTTAGCGAAGAAATACGGATTCCCCCTCATCAAGGTGCTCGATGAATCCGCCAAGATGAACGAGCTCTGCGGGAAGTACCAGGGCATGGACCGTTACGAATGCCGCAAGGCCCTCGTGGAGGACATCAAGGCCAAGGGACTGCTCGACCACATCGAGAAAATGGTCCACTCGGTCGGCCACTCGGAGCGTTCCGGGGCGGTCGTCGAGCCAATGCTGTCCAAGCAGTGGTTCGTCAAGATGAGGCCTCTTGCCGACAGGGTCTTGGCCCAGCAGCAAAGCGAGGAGAAGGTCGAATTCCTTCCCCATCGCTTCGAAAACGTGCTCATCCGTTGGATGAGGAACGTCGACGATTGGTGCGTCTCCCGCCAGCTTTGGTGGGGACATCGCATCCCGGCCTATTACCATAAGCAAACCGGGGAAGTGGTGGTCTCGGAGACCCCGATGGACCCCGAACTATACGATCAGGACGAGGACGTGCTCGACACCTGGTTCTCGAGTGCCCTATGGCCCTTCGCGACCCTAGGTTGGCCCGAGAAGACCCCCGATTTCGAACGTTACTTCCCGACCTCGGTTTTGAATACCGGCTACGACATCATCTTCTTCTGGGTGGCCAGGATGGTCTTCCAGTCGGAGCATTTCACCGACAAGGTGCCCTTCAAGACGGTCGTCATCCACGGCCTCATTAGAGATGAGAAAGGCAGGAAGATGTCGAAGTCGCTAGGAAACGGCATCGACCCGATCGACGTCATCGAGCAATACGGCGTCGACGCGCTCCGTTACTTCATCACCACCAACGCGACCCCGGGGCTAGACATGCGTTATAGCAACGAGAAGCTCCAAGCCGCGGTCAATTACCTAAACAAGATCTGGAACGCGGTCCGCTACGTCGAGATGACGCTAGGGGAGGGTTATGAACCCAAGGCCATAGACCCGAAGTCCCTCGGCGTGCTCGAGAAGGCGATCCTTTCCAAGGAAATGGAGACGATCCGCCGCGTGAGCCGCTTCATGGACCGTTACGAATTCGGGAAGGCCAGCGACGTCCTATATGACTTCGTCTATGACGACTTCTGCTCGACTTACCTGGAGATGAGCAAGGTCTCCATGGCTAAGGAAGGGGACCAGGAACAGGTCAAGGCGGTCCTATACAAGGTCGTCAGGGACATCGTCCTCCTCATCTATCCCTATTGCCCCTTCATCGGCGAGGAAATGTACCTATCTTTGCCTAAGACAAAAGCCTCCATCATGCTCGAGTCCTACCCCGAAATTGAGAAGGCCTATGTCTCAAAGGCCGCCGAAAGGAAGGCCGAGCTCCTCTACACGATGATCAAAGACGCCCGCGCCTATAAATCCGGCGAGGGTTTGGCGCCTAACGCCGCGGTCAACATCGTCGTCTCCCCGAAGGCCCCCTTCGCGGGGATGGAGGACTACCTAAGCCGCTTCACCTTCGCCAAGAAGGTCGAGTTCAAGCCCGAGGCCCCCAAGGGGACCACCTTCGCCTACGATGGCTTCTCCATGGTCATCGAAAGCGATGTCGACGAAGGTAAACTCAAGGAATCTCTCCTAAAGGAGAAAGAGACCTTGAAAGCCGAGATCGATAGGGGCGAGAGGATGCTAGGCAACCCCGGCTTCCTCGCCAAGGCACCAAAGGAAAAGGTCGCCCTCGAGCAGGAAAAACTCGAAAGCAACAAGAACAAACTCCAGACGGTCGAGGACCGCCTCGCCAAACTGGGTTAAGAAAAAAAGCCCGATTCAAGCGATTGAGTCGGGCTTTCTTTTCTGATTGTCAGAGTTTTTTGACGAACCTGCCGTGGTCGTAGAGGACCGGGTAGGAATAGGAGGAGTAGGGCTCTTGGCATAGGCATTCCCCATCGAGGGCGTAGGCCCCGTTGCGGCCGCTCATCCTTCCGGTGACCCTGTCTCCATTGGAGAAGACGACGGTGCCCCGGACGATGGCCCCGTTGCTGAAGGTCCCCTCCACGTAACCGCCTTTACGCCAGTAGTAGGTCCCCTGACCGTGGAAGTCGCCGTTCTTCCATTCGCCTTTGTAGATTTCGCGGCCGCCTTCCACGTAGGTGCCCCAACCATTGGGGCGATCCGTGAAGAAGGCTACTTCGCCGGTGTACCAGCCGCTCCAATAGCGCATATTGGTCTTGTGTGCCATAAAGAATTCCCCCTGATATTTTTACTTAGATTATCAGTGTATCAAGCGGGGCTCTCCTTGTCTAACAGTCGCTGGCTTTTTGCCCTAGACGGAAAAAAGAGCATTGGCACCTGCGCACCCTCATGATGCGGGCTTCTCCAACGCTCTTTATGCCTATATGCTAAAGCATAAAGGGGCAACTGTCGAAAAACCACCAATGCCCCTTTGGCGCTTCCGAAAGAAAAAAGCAGGCGGTACTCCAGCAATTGGCGCAGGCCTTCTATCCACAAAATGCCTTAGGTCACTTTAAAAAAGAGATGAGGAAGCATTGGAAAAACGGGCCTAACAGCGCATTTTCCTAAACTCAAATCACTTTTCGCCACGCTTCACCCCTATATAAGGGGGAGGAGAAAAAAGATGAATGAAAGAAGACTCACCCAGGAAGAACTGGAATCGCTGCGCCCAGGAGAGGCGCTGACCCTCGCCACCGTGACGATGGTGCTCACCGCTGCCTTGCTCGCGGTGGTGGCCTACAAATTGTTCGTTAGCTCTGGGGCGAAGCTCGAATTGCCCGGTGGATTCAAGTTCGAATGGAAATAGTTTAAAAACGCGGCCTGGCAAGCTATACTTACCATGCATCTAGTTTTCGATACTAGATTGATAGGAGCTTCGCTATGTCCGTTGTGCTATCCTGTGAATACCAAGTCGACCTACCCGAGGAATTGCTTAAGCAAAAGGGAATCGAGGTCGTCCATATGTACGTCTCTTCCGGAGGCAAGACCTACCGCGACGACGAAATGCCGTTGCAGGGGTTCTTCGACCTCGCCAGGAAAGAAGGCAAGATCGGCTCAACCTCGGCCGCGAACTTCCATGACTACGAAACCCATTTCGCGAGGCTATTGGAGAAATACGACGAGGTCATCCACCTCGCGATTTCATCGCGCCTTTCCTCTTGCTTCTCGACCGCCTCGGTGGCCGCCGACGGCAACCCCAGGATTCACGTGGTCGATTCGCTCCGCGCCTCTGGGGGCACCGCCATCCAGCTCCTCTTCGCCCATGATTTGCTCGAGCAGGGAAGGTCGGCCGAGGAGATCGTCGCCGAACTGGAACGTAGGAAAGGCAGCATGGAATGCTCCTTCCAAATCGATACCCTCGAATTCCTCGCTAGGGGCGGGCGCTGCTCCAAGGTCACGATGTTCGGGGCCAATCTTCTTAAGATCAAGCCCGTCATCGTCTGCACCGCCCAAGGCGAACTGAAACTAGGCAAACTCCATAGGGGCAAGATGAGGAAGGTCGTCCCCGCCTATTTCGACGAGATCCTCGCGGACAAGGACATCGATAAGAGAAGGGCGATCATCGAATACAGCACCCTCGATGAGGAGGGCATGGCCCTATTCGAGGAATGCAAGCAGCGCCTCATCGACTTCGGGTTCGAGGAAGTGGTGGTGGGGAAATGCTCCCCAATCGCCGCCTATCACGCGGGCCCCAACATCATCGGCGCCCAGTTCTATCTAGGCAAATAAACGCTTTTAGGAAACGAAATCGCGGGCTTGTGCCCGTTTTCGTTTTCTAGATTGCCTATGGGAGTCAGTAGGGATTAGAATAATCCCGTCCAGCGAAGGGGAGTAGTACCGGAACCCACGCGATCACAGGGAGGGATGGATAGTGAGACCATCCCATCGTGCCGCCGCGAATTCGCCCCGGAGGACGTCAGGGTGACCTGACCGCGCCAGCGTTATCGGGCAAAAGAGCGGAACCTCACGGAGGTTTCCGAATTGGGATGGCACCGCGGGTGGAAACCCGTTCCCTGCTCGCCCTTTTTTATTTTGGAGGAGAGAGCCAATGAATCTGATCGAGAAGGCAATCCAAATCAAAAACCAAGCCCTTGAGGCTTTGAAGAAGGTCGTCGTGCCTTCTTCCCTCGAGGACTTTTATAACCAATATCTGGCCAAAAAAGGCGAGATCCCGGGCCTGATGACCCACATGAAGGAGGCCGAGGACAAGGCGGCCTATGGCCAAACCGTCAACGCGACCAGGAACGAGGTCCTCGACGCCTACATGTCCAAAAAGGCCGAGATGGAAAGCGCCAAGCTGAATGCAAAGCTAAAAAGCGAGGTCCTCGACATCACCCTTCCCGGCACCGAGGAGGAAATCGGCAGCCTCAATCCCTACTGGATGGTCATCCGCGAGGTCGAGGACATCTTCCTCTCGATGGGATACGAGGTCGTCAAGGGTAGGGACGTGGAGACCGACCATTATAACTTCGAGCTTTTGAACGTCCCCAAGGACCATCCCTCCCGCGACATGCAGGACACCTTCTATTTCTCCCCCGAGCTTTTGCTCCGCACGCAGACCAGTGCCTCGCAAGCCCACAAAATGTGCGAAATGACCGAGAAGAAGCCGATCCGCATGATCTCCCCGGGCAAGGCCTACCGCCGCGACGACGACGACATGACCCATTCCCACCAGTTCGCCCAAATCGAGGGTTTGGTGGTCGATAGGAACATCTCCATCGCCAATCTGAAGGGAACCCTCGAGCTCTTCGCCAAGAAGATGTTCGGCGAGAAGAGGGAAATCCGCCTCCGTTCCTCCTACTTCCCGTTCACGGAACCCTCCGTGGAGGTCGACGTCTCCTGCTTCAATTGCGGGGGCAAGGGCTGCGCGATGTGCAAAGGCACCGGCTATATCGAAATCCTGGGCGCCGGCATGGTGAACCCCAAGGTCCTCGAGATGTGCGGCTATGACCCCAAGGAATGGAGCGGCTTCGCCTTTGGCGTCGGCGTGGAAAGGGTCGCGATGCTCCGTTATTGCATCGACGACATCAGGAGGATCTACCAGAACGACCTCCGCTTCCTAAAGGATTTCAAGTGAGGGCACGACAATGAAGATTTCATACAAGTGGTTGCAACAACACGTCGACCTAACCGGCCTAACCCCCGAGGACATCGCCAATAAGATGACCTTCGCCGGCGCCGAGGTCGAGTCGATCGGCAGGATGGCCTCCGGGACCAACCTCGTCATCGGCAAGGTGCTTTCTTGCGTCAATCATCCCGATTCCGACCATCTCCACGTCCTCCAAGTCGACGAAGGACCCGTACACGGCGTCCATCAAATCGTCTGCGGTGCGCCTAACGCCCGCGAAGGGCTTAAGGTGATCGTCGCCAGAACCGGCGCCAAACTCCCAGAGGTCGAGATCAAGCCCTCCGTGATCCGCGGGGTCGAAAGCGATGGCATGTGCTGCTCGTTACTAGAACTAGGGGTCGATAGGAAATACCTTAGCGACAAGCAGGTCGCCGGCATCGAGGAACTCCCCGAGGACGCCCCCGTGGGCGAAGAAAACGTCCTCGGCTACCTCGGCCTAGACGACGTTTCCCTCGACATCTCCGTCCTTCCTAACCGCCCCGATCTCTACGCCTACGAAAACGTGGCTAAGGAGGTCGCCTGCATCTGCGAAAGGCCCCTTATTGAGGAAGAAATGCGCGAAATCCCCGTAAAACCCTCGCATTTTCGCGTCGGAAGCCTTTCCGCCAAATGCCCGATTTTCACCGCCCGCCTCATCACCGGGGTCAAGACCAAACCGAGCCCGACCTGGCTTTCCAGGATTTTGGAAAACGCCGGGATCCGCTCCATCAATAACATCGTCGACATCGGCAACTACGTCATGCTTTTGACGGGCCAGCCCCTCAATATGTACGACGCGGACAAGCTGCCCGTTAGGGAGCTAATTGTCCGCGACGACCTCGAGATGGACTACGTCGCGATGGACGGCAACAGCTACAAGATCATCGACGGCGACCTCGTTGTCACTAGCGGCGGCCAGCCGATGTGCCTCGCTGGCATCATGACCGCCGACGCCTGCAAGGTCGACGAGAGGACGAGCAACATCGTCGTCGAAAGCGCCTATTTCGCCGGGGCGAGCATCCGCCACACGAGCAACCGCATCGGCCTTAGCAGCGACTCCGCCCTCCGTTTCTGCAAAGGCATCAACCCCCATCAAAACGAATACGTCCAAAAGCTGACCTCCATGCTCCTGACCGATTTGGCCGACGCCGAAACGGTGGGGGAGACCGTCGTCTATGACGTCTATCCTCATGAGGAGAAGGTCATCAAGACGAGCCTAAGTTACATTAACGGCAGGCTCGGCACCTCCTTCACCAAGGCCGAGGTCATCTCCGCGCTTACCCGCGACCACATGGGCATCGCCGAGAGCGGCGATGAGCTGATCGTCCATGTCCCCGCCTACCGCATCGACATGGAAGGGGAGGCCGACGTGACCGAGGAGGTCATCCGCGTGCTCGGCTACGATAACGTCAAGTCCATCATGCCGACGGTGACCCTCGATTTGACGGGCCTGACCAGAGAACAGAAACTCGAGAACGCCATCACCACCCACCTCCGCGAGAGGGGGCTTACCGGCGTCATCACCTATACCCTCGTTTCCAAAAAGGAAACGGAGAAATTCGCTTACCTCAATGTCGCCGCGCCTTACGTGCTCACCAACCCGATGACCGTCGAAAGGGAAGCGGTCAGGACCAATTTGGCCCATTCCCTTCTCTCCTGCGCCTCCTATAACGCGGCCCACCAGAACAAGGACGGGGCCATCTATGAGGTCTCCGACATCGACGCCCCGGGCGTTGCCTCGAGGCACCTATGCGCCGTTATGTTTGGCGAAAGGACCTACGTCGGTGACACGGTGCGCCGTCCCTATGGCTTCTATGATGGGAAGGGCCTACTGACCTCCATCATGAACATCCTCGGCGTGCAACCTGGAAGGTATAGCCTCTCGCCCTGGTCGCTAGGGAAGGAGGAGTTCCATCCCTATCGTTCCTGCGAGATCCGCATGGGCAAGAAGCTGATCGGCGTGCTAGGCGAAATCCATCCTAACGCTTGCAAGGAATACATGCTCAAAAACGCGGTCGTCCTCGAACTGGATTTGGCCGCGCTCCTAGAGATCAGGACCTCGCCCATCAAGGCAAGCGTCCCCTTAAAATACCCCGCGGTCACCCGCGATCTCGCCTTCGTCTTGCTTCGCAGCGTCTCCTACGAGGAGGTCAAGCGCGAGCTCCTTAGGGCCGACGCCCTCATCAAAGGCGTCTCCGTCTTCGACATCTACGAAGGGGAGAAGGTCGCCGAGGGCTGCAAGTCGATGGCAGTCACCATCACGATGTATGATCCCACCAGGACCCTGCGCGATGAGGAGATCGTCGCCTCGACCGAGAAGGCCATTAAGGCCTTGCAAATCAAATTCGGCGCGGAGATCAGGCAATGAAGATCTACCGTTCCGCGATACCTACGGGCCGCCCCTTGGAGCTCGACGAGGACGTCGATTTCTCGGGGTACGACTTCTCCAAGGACTATCCGCTGCTAGGGATAGAAAACGCCCACATCCAAGGCCTTGTGGAGCGTAACGGCGACATCCTCACCGTTAACGCGACCGTCTCCGGGACCCTTATCCTCGCCGATTCCCGCGACCTTAAGCCCTTTGGGCTTGACGTATGCGAGAAGGACGTCTTCGACCTACTTTCGGAGATGGACGAGGACAATGAGGGCTATCTATTTCCCGGCAATGGCATCGAGCTATCCGAGGTGGTCTACGCCTATCTTCGCTCATTCGTGCCCATCCAACCCCTTAGGAAGGGGAGTGAATTGCCTTCTTCCGGGGAAGGGTACCGCGTGTATAGTGAAGGCGACGAGGTCGAGAGGGGACCCTCCCCCTTCGACGTGCTCGCCGATTACGATTTCGACGACAAGGAGGAATCCAAATGACCCACATCCAGAAGATGATCGCCGCCCGCGAATTCGACAAAGGGGTGATGGCCAAGCAACTTGGCTTACCCGAAGAGCAACTCGACGCGGTCTTGGAGGGGAAGGAAAGCCTTCCGCCTAACCTCGTCAATCCGCTTGCTAGCCTTCTTCGCGTCTCCGAGGCCTATCTCACCACGGGCTACCCGGACCCTAAGTCCAAAGACGATAGGAACATGGGGGAGCTTATCGCCACCTACGAGGCCAAGTCCAAACGCCTAGAAGGGAAAAGCGCGCTCGAGGCGTTGCTCAAGGAAAACGGCAAGGAACTATCGGAAGCGATCCTCAATTGCTTCTATGATGGTTGGAAGCCATATCCCTATGACTTCGACTCCGTGCTCGCCACGGTGCTATTGAAGCTCGACGACTATTCCCTCTTCGCCCTCCTCTCCGACCATTATCCCTACCGTAAGGAAGGGAGCAGGGTGCCCTCTTCCAAGCAAGAGGCCATCGACCTCATCGCCACCGATGGCAAAGTCCTTCATAAGGACTTGGATTTCTATCGGGTCTCTCACATCCGCAACATCGCCACGGGCGACGAATACCTCGCCAAGACCAAATCCGGCGATTTGCCCTGGGACGACGCCCTCATCCTCGAGGCGATTGGAGTAGGGGGCAGGATCAAATCCTCCTCCTCTATCCTTAGCGGCCCTAGCTACGACGTCTTCGAGACGCGCCTAGTCGAGGAGCATTGCCGCCGCAATCTAGAAAAGAACAAACAAGAAAAGAGGTAAAAAACCATGCAAAAGATCATCGATTTCATCAAAGGGAAGTATTCCCTCTTCCTCCCAATCCTCCTCTGCGTCTACCTAGTGGGGGAGATCCTGGGGATCTCGACTTACCTAGGAGGGGGAGCCGGCGCCATGGTGGCGACCGTCTTCTACTATCTCCTGGACATCGGCATTGCGGTGCTGTTCGCAATCCTTTTCTTAAAGAAAAGGGAGGACGTCATCGGCTTCCTGCTGATGATCATGGTGCTCGTCTTCGGGTATCGCTCGTTCCTGAATTTCCCAAGCGGCTTCAATAGCATCGGTGGCGATGCGATCTTCACGATCTACGGCATCCTCTCCGTCCTCGTCTCGGCCTTCGCCGGCTATGTCTTCGTCCTTTACGTGGTGCGCCGCTTCAAGGAGATTCCCGCCGACTTGGCCCGCTCTGGCAAATACGTCGCCCTCGGGATCATCCCACTCGCCGTCCTAACGGGCATCTTCTACATCGTCGTCCTCGCCCGCGTCGAGGCCCATTGGTCCTCCTATTTCGCAGCCATCTCCTCCTATTTCGCCTACATGCCCCTCATGGCGATGACCTACATCGCCCGCTTCCACGAAGACCCTGTCGCGGTCATCGTGCAGTCCGAGCCTAAGGAAGAACAGGCCGAAGCACCGGCCGAAGAACCCGTCGCCGAGGAGCCCGCTCCCGAAGAACCTTCCGCCGAAGAGCCCCATGAGGAACCCTCGGAAGAAGGGGAGCCGAAGCAGGAATAACCTGACCAACGGAAAAAGTTTTGAGAAAAATCGCCCGATTCGTTCGGGCTTTTTCTTCGTTTGGACGCTTTTGGGTATTGCGTGATTTTCCTTGCGGAAGCTAATATTATGGCGAAGGTGGGAAAAAGTGGGAAAACTCTACATCGGCAATTATTCTCGCTCTCTCGACGAAAAAGGCCGCCTGCAGATCCCGCCAGCCCTCTTTGACGACTCGGCCAAGGAACTCTTCATCCTCAGGGGCCTAGACGGTTGCGTCTCGGTCTACGGGGAGGAGTCGTTCAACGAGCTGCTAGGAAAACTAAGGCAGCTCGACTTCCTCGACGAGAAGCAAAGGGCCTTCATCCGTCTCTCCTCCGCCTCCATGAAGCGGCTCAAGGTCGATAGCCATGGCCGCATCACCATCGGAAAGGACGTCCTCGCCGAATACGGCATCGACACGGAGGTCAAGATCATCGGGGTCATCGATCACTTCGAGATCTGGGCGCCGCTAGGCTACGCCAAATACCAGCTCGCCTACGACCGCGACTACGAAAAACTCGCGAAGGGGAACTAAGGATGGGCAGCCATTACAGCGTCCTCCTTGGGGAATCCATCGAATCCCTCAACGTGAAGGAAGACGGAATCTACGTCGACCTGACCCTAGGCAGGGCCGGCCATTCCAGGGAAATCCTGAGGCGGGCCAAAAAGGGAAAACTCTATTGCTTCGATTTGGATGAAGAGGCGATAGGGGAATCGAAACCGATCCTCGATGAGGTCGGACATAACTACGAGATCATCCATTCCTCCTTCGCCTTCCTAAAGGAAGAACTCCTAAATAGAGGAGTCGAGAAGGTGGATGGGATCATCGCCGACTTGGGTGTCAGCTCCCCCCAATTCGACGAGGGAAGCCGTGGCTTCTCATACAAAGAGGACGCGCCGCTAGACATGAGGATGGACCAAAGCCAATCCCTCACCGCGGCCATCGTCTGCAACACCTACCCGGAAGAGGAACTCAGGAAGATCCTCTACGAATACGGGGAGGAAAGGGATGCCCCTCGCATCGCTAGGGAAATCCTAAGGAGCCGGCCTTTAACGACCACATTCGACCTAGTCGAGGCGGTCAAAAGGGCCAAATCGGCAAAGGAGCTCTCCAAGAAGGGCCACCCCGCCAAGCAGACCTTCCAGGCGATCCGCATCGAGGTCAACGGCGAGGAAAAGGCACTTCAAAGGATGCTCGAAGTCGCCCCGTCGCTTTTGAAACCCGACGGGCGCTTAGCCATCATCACGTTCATGTCGCTCGACGACAGGCTCGTGAAACGCCGCTTCCGGGAACTCGCCGTGGCGGAAGGGGACAGGCGTTCCATCGCCTTGCTCCCGGAACAGATGGAGAGGAAGGAATTCTCCCTCTACTCCAAAAAGGCGATTCTGCCGAGTGAAAAGGAACTCGGCGAGAACCGTCGCAGCGCTTCGGCAAAGCTGCGTTGTCTCATCAAAAACCCATAAGGAAAGGAGGAAACCGATGAAGGACAAGATCGTCAAAACGGGCCACAAAAAGCCTTACTACACGCTTCGCCGCCTTGGCAAGGTTTCCCTTTTCTTCGCCCTTTTCGCCGCCGCATTCGCGACCCCGGTCCTCATCACCTACTCGATGAACGCCCAGGCCACGGCCGCGGAAAACACGACCCAGGAGGAACCTTCTCCCGAGGAATCTTCAAGTAGCCTCGAGCTCTCCTTATAAACTAGCCCCCATCCCAAGTCTTCGCTAGGCCCTCCCAAATTCTCCCGGCGAAGACTTTTTCTTTCGTTCCAGCAATGAGACGGAAAACTACTAATTATCTATCAAAGCCAACTACACAATATCCGAAAAGGATATTAGAATTGTAACCATGGACAAACCTTTAGCATGCATTCAAATCGGTTCCGACATCATCAAACTGCTGATCGGATATGAGATCAACGGGGTGGCCGTCGCCCTTTATCACAAGGAAGTGGCCGTGCCCGGCGCCATCAAGGAGGGCCGCGTCGTCGATGAGGCCGTTTTCCTTAATGGCCTGAGCCAACTGACCTCCATCAAGGACGACACCGCCAAAATCAGCGCCAAGATCTCCGAATGCCTGCTCGTCTTGCCTCCCTTTGGACTTCAGATCTTCCAAAACGACAAGACCACGAACATCATCGCCCAGAACAACGAGATCGCCAAAATCGACATCTCCAACGTCGTCTCCCTCGTCAAGAAGGAGCCGCTTACCAACGGGCTATCCATCGTCGACATCATCCCGGACCAATTCGTCCTCGACACCGGCGAGCGTTACGTCGACCCCCCGTTAGGGAAGAAGTCGAGCTCTTTGACGATCCTGGCCAAGATCCACGCGCTTCCTAGCGAAATCCCGCAGACCTACGAAAGGCTATTCACCCAGGCTGGGCTCCGCATCAAGAAGAAATGCGTCTCGACCTATTGCCTGGCCAAACTCCATTCGACCTACGACGACCTCCCGACGAGCTACGTCATGGTCGATATCGGCGGCAAGCAGACCACCGTCTCCCTGATCGGCAAGGGCTCGCCCTATGCCTCGACCACCTTCTTCGAGGGTGGGGATGATCTGACCGCCGCGATCGCCGAAGCCTTCGGCATCGGGCTCGAGGAAGCCGGCAAGCTCCGCGACCAATACGGCTACGACAAGAGGGAATGCTCCTATTCCCCCGCGATCTGCCAAGGCAGCGACGCCAAAGGGCCCGCTTCCTTCAAGAAAGAGGACCTCAATGCCGTAATCGAGTCCTTCTACGAGGGCTATGGTCAATTGCTCACCAACGCGGTGGCCGTGCTCCTAGGCAAATACAAAGGCGCCTACGACGCGCTCCCGATCGTTTTGACCGGCGGCGGAGCCTCGCTATTTGGCTCCAAGGAGCTCCTCGCCCCGTTATTCCCGACCCGCGAACTCTTCTTCGCCCGTCCCCGCTCGATCGGGGCCAGGGATTATGGCGAGGGGGCGCTACTCGGCATCATACTCGCCGCGAGCAAATACACGGGCTCGCTCGAGGATAACTACAGGGGCATGGGCTCGGTCAGCCGCACCCCGAGCAAAGCCAAAAAGACGTCGAACCCCGAGGTCGACGCACTCTAAAGGGGGTTAAGGTATGGACACCATGGACCTAGATAACTTCGAACCGGTTGCCCGCATCGTCGTGATCGGCGTGGGCGGAGCTGGCAACAACGCCGTCAACCGCATGATGGACGAGCACATCGATAACGTCGAGTTCTACGTTTTGAACACGGACAAGCAGGCGCTCGCCACTTCCAAAGCCCCCAACCGCATCGTCATCGGCGAGGAAGTCACCAAAGGACTAGGCGCCGGAGGCGACCCCAAGAAGGGGAAAGACGCGGCCGAGGCCAGCGAAGAGAAAATCGCCGAGATCGTGAAGGGGGCCAACATGGTCTTCGTCGCGGCCGGCATGGGCGGAGGCACCGGCACCGGCGCGGCCCCCGTCGTCGCAAGGATCGCCAAAAAAAGCGGTGCTTTGACGATTGCTATCGTCACCCGTCCCTTCAACTTCGAGGGCAAGACCAGGACCGCCAATTCGGTGGCCGGTCTTAGCGCCTTAAAAGACGCGGTCGACTCGATCATCATCGTCTCTAACGACAAACTCTTGATGGCTTCGGGCAACGCCCCGATCGCGACCGCCTTCCAGGAATCCGACCGCGTTTTGGCCCAATCGGTCAAAACCGTTACCGACCTCATTTTGCTCCCTGCGGTCATCAACCTCGACTTCGCCGACGTGAAGTCCACCCTTGAGGACTCGGGCCTCGCCCTGATCGGATTTGGCATGGGCACGGGCAAGAACAAAGCCCAGGAAGCGGCGGAAAACGCGATCAACTCGCCTCTACTAGAGGCGTCTATCGCCGGGGCCCGCAAGGCCATCTGCGCCGTCACCTGCGGGGCCAATGTCTCCCTTTACGACGCCGAGGAATGCGTCAACCGCATCATCGAGCAGGCGGGCAACGCGATCGACATCAAATTCGGCGTCTCCATCAACGACCAACTCGACGACACGATCCTCGTATCCGTGATCGCCTCTAGCTTCACCAAGGAATTCGACTTCGCCTCGATCCCGACCTTCACCCCGCCCAAGCGCACCGAGGTCGGCTTCTCGGTTGACGAGAAGAGGGATTCCCATCTCGACGAGGAGGACAAGGAAGGGGGCGAGGAGGAAGAGACCTCGATCGCCGATCAGATCCTTCCCCAATTCCTAAAGGACTAATCGATGGGCAGGAAAGCGGAAACACCCTTGCGGGCGATTGTCTGCGTCCTGCTTTTGATTTGCCTTTTCATGTACTCGCAAAGCTTCGCGGCGTTTAGGATAGGGGGTGGCGGTGGCGTCGTTGCCGAGAGCTTCCCCAAGGCCTTCGCGCCCGCCTCGAGCCTAAGCAAAGGCGGGGAAGGGTTACTAGGGGCGTCCCTGATCCTTTTCGCCATCGCTTTGCTAGGGATGGCCGCCTTTTTGTCGGCGCCGATCTTCACCTCGCATTTGTGGCGTAGCATCCCCTTGTTCGGTTATCTCGTCTTGCTTTTGATTCTACTCGTGGGGATGGCTTGCTTTATCAGTTACATCCCGGTTTCGGGGGCGGAGATATTGCCCGCGGGAATCGCGCTCATCGCCTCTTCGGGGGCGGCGTTAATCTGCCTAGGATGGCTAGAAGCCATCGCGATAAAAAACTAAGGTATTTGCCTTTTTCTTAGAGGGTAAAAAGATGAACAAGAACAAAAGGATATTGCTTCTATCCGCGGTTGCGGGGCTTTCCACCGGGCTCATTCCGCTATTAGGTTCCTGCGGGTCCGGGCTTCGCCGCGGCGCGATCGATATCACCAATTCCGATTTCAGCGTCGAATACTACGATGACTACGAGGGGTTCCTCGTCACCGACTATAAAGGCGAAGCCGACACCCTCGAACTCCCTAACGAAGTCCGCGACCAAAACGGGGAATATAAGCCCATCAAAGGCATCGTCGACTACGCTTTCTCCAAACGTGAGAAGCTAAAGGAAGTCCGTCTTTCCGAGAACATGGAATACGTCGGGCCCCACGCCTTCGCCGAAAGCCAGGTCGAGAAGCTCGTCCTCAACGTAAACGTCCGCGAATTCCCGGTCGCTAGCCTCGCCGAGGCCCCGATCGGCCTAGCGAGCTACGAGAACTGCCAATACCTGCCGGGGCCGGGAACCGATTATTACTATCTCGTCTCCTATCTAGGCTCTGGCGACGTCAAGGTGCATCCTTCTTGTCACGCCATCGCCAAAGGGATCTTCGGCGACACCTTCTACAACAAGATCACGATGGACAAGGATTGCAGAATCGAGATCCTCGACACCGGTTGTCTAAAAGGCAAAAACATCGGTTCCTCCGGGAATCTCGTCTCCTTTTCCAATCTCCAATACCTCGGGCCGAATTGCCTTAACGGCACCGGATACGTGGATGCCGTCAAACTCGGGAACAAAATCAAGAAACTCCTTTCTAGTTCCTTGGCCAATTGCAAGCTCCATAGCGTCGTCGTCCCCGAGACGATCAACCAAATCGAACCGGGCTGCTTTGCGGGGTGCACGAACCTCTCTAGCCTCACCATCCCCTTCGTCACGCCAGGTTACCCCAACCTTTCCTGGGGTGGAAGCGACGGCAATTATTTCAAGAACTTCTTCGGGACGTCCTCGCAAGCCGAGATTCCGAGCAAACTGAGGAGCATCGTCGTCACCGGCGTGAAGAAGGAAGACGGAAGCGTGGTGGGCGCTAGGCACGGCCAGCAATGCTTCAAAGGGGTGTCCGCCACCTCAATCAAGGTGCCCGCGAACATGAACTTCTCCTACCAGGATTTCGCCAACGCGAGCATCGAATCCTATCCGATCGGCGACGAATGCACGAACATCGGCAGGGAGGCCTTCTATTACTGCGCTAGCGCCAAACTGACGACCCTCAAGATTCCTAGAAGCGTGAAGACCATCGAAAGGGGCGCCTTCGCCAAGAACTCCGCCCTCAAGACCGTCTACATCCCCAAAACCGTCAAGACGATGGGAAGGGCCGTGTTCGAAAACTCCGGCACCAATGACGCGGAAGGCACGAGGACGGACTTCACGATCTATTGCGAAGCCGAGTCCAAACCCGAAGGCTGGGACTCCTGGTGGAACGACTGGGGCGACAGCTACGCCTACGTCCGTTGGGGCGAAAAAATGCCTTACTGAGAGAATAGGGCTCAGCCCTATTTTTCTTTGGTCGAAGAGAAAACGCCAAGTCTACTGATGTAATAGCCCGCGAAGCCGATTGAACCCCAAAGGCAAATCAGAATGGTTTTGATTCGTTCGAACGTCTGGCTGACGTCCTTCCCTTTGTTGGCAATAGAGAAAAGAAGGGCGGGGAAATAGCCTAGCGCCATGCAAAGGAACAGGGTGCACGCCAGTAGACGGGTGACGTCATGGACGTAATAAAGGAGGTTTTCCCACTTGCTCGAACGAATGCCGTTATGGACGATGACCTCGAATACGGCCTGCATCGGACCTAGCAGGATCACGGCAAAGATGAATCCACCTAGCAAGGGATCGTCCCGTAAGTCGCCTCCGAAAGAGGGGACCCAGTCAACCAACCCGTGGAAAAGAAAGATCGCGATGGGAAAAGAAACCGAGAGCGCAACGAGGTCGGTGACGATGAATTCCTTGGCCGAGGCGAGGGGAAGGGGCGTTTCCGGGCCTTTTCGCCGCACCCTACCCACGATTTGAAGGATGATATCCGCCAAAGCGAGGACTGCGAAGAGCGAGAAAAGAATGATTTGGAAGTAGCGCCCCGAAAGCCCGACCGAAAGCACAAGGCAAACTATGGATACGGCCAGGACGAACAAAGGCGCGACGAGGAACATGAATTCATTTTGCCCCCTATGCGGGTCCCGTCAAGAGACCTTGATAATGCTTGCTTAAAGCAAGAGGGGTGATTAGAATAGCCTAGGCCAAGACGAAGACAAAAAGCCGGGACAAAGACAGAGAGCCTTGCCGAAGCTGAGAAAAGGCGAGTCCCCGCATATCACTTCCGAGCCAATCCCCCGAACGGAGTAGGGGGGTCGTCCCTAGCGTTAATAGGACAATGAGCCCCTAGAAGTAGGGGGAAGCAGAGTGGTACCGCGCCCTAAAAGCGCCTTTGCGTGCCGCTTTTTTGTTTTCTGGAGGTAGCATCATGGACCTAAAAGCAACCCTTTCAATGCCTAATAGCGAATTCCCAATGAGGGCGGGGCTAGCCCAAAAGGAGCCCCTTCTCGTCGAGAAATGGCAAAGCATCGACCTATACGGAAAGATGAACGCCGACCGAATCGACGCGCCCGTTTTCGTTCTTCACGATGGCCCGCCCTACGCTAACGGCGACATCCATTGCGGCCACGCGCTCAACCGCTGCCTCAAGGACTTCATCGTCCGCTACAAGAACATGAGGGGCTTCCGCACCCCGTTCGTCTTCGGCTGGGACACCCATGGCCTCCCCATCGAGAACAAGGTCACGAAATCCGGCGTCGACAGGAAGAAGACCCCGATCGCCGAATTCCGCAAGATCTGCGCCGATTACGCCTTCACCCAGGTCGACCGCCAGAAAGCCCAGATCCTCCGTCTAGGCTGCATCGGCGACTACAAGCATCCCTACATCACCCTCCTCCCCGAATTCGAGGCGAGGCAGATCGAGGTCTTCGCCAAAATGGCGATGAAAGGCCTCATCTTCAAGGGATTCAAGCCCGTCTATTGGTCCTGGAGCAGCGAGTCTGCTTTAGCAGAGGCCGAGGTCGAATACCAAGACGTCACCTCCAAGACCCTCTATGTGCCCATCAAGGTCAAAAAGGGCAACGACAAGGTCCCAGACGACGCCTCCTTCGTCATCTGGACGACCACCCCGTGGACCCTTCCCTCCAACCAAGGCGTCACCCTTAACCCCAAATTCGAATACGGCGTCTATCAGACGAATAAGGGCAAGCTCATCTTCCTCACCTCTTTGGAGGAAACGCTGAGGGAAGAATGGAAGCTCACTTCGTGCGAGCTCCTTTCCACCTTCAAGGGCCAGGAAGCCGAGGGAGTCATCTGCCATCAGCCGATCTATCCCGAGAAGGATAGCCTCGTCATGGTCGCCTCCTTCGTCACCGACGAAGCGGGCACCGGCTGCGTCCATACCGACTCTGACCACGGCAACGACGACTTCAACGTCTGCCATAAATACGGCATCAAACCGCAGTGCCTCGTCGATGAGCATGGCGTCTACCATACCTTCGAGGGAGACCCGATCGATGGCGTCTTCTACGAAAAGGTCAACGACATGATCGTGGATAGGCTGACCGCCGAAGGCAGGGTGCTTGCTAGAAACGACATCGTCCATAGTTATCCCCACGATTGGCGTACCAAAAAGCCCGTCATCTACCGCGCGACCGCCCAATGGTTCTGCTCGATCGACCCGATCAGGGAGGACCTATTGAAGGCCATCAAGAAGGTCAAATGGATCCCCGCCTGGGGCGAGGCCAAGATGACCAACATGATCAAGGATAGGTCCGACTGGTGCATCTCCCGTCAGCGCGTCTGGGGCGTTCCTATCCCCATCATCTACAATGAGGACGGCAGCCCGATCCTCGAACAAAGGGTCTTCGACCGCGTCAGGGACCTCTTCGCCAAACACGGCTCCAATTGCTGGTTCACGATGTCCGCGAAGGAAATCCTGCCCGAGGGGTACACGAACCCCGCTTCGCCTAATGGCGAATTCGTCAAGGAAAAGGACATCATGGACGTCTGGTTCGACTCGGGATCAAGTTGGAACACCGCCCTCATCGACCGTGGCGAGAAATACCCGGCCGACCTCTATCTAGAAGGCAACGACCAATATAGGGGCTGGTTCAACGCCTCCCTCATCCTTTCCCTTGCCACGACCGGCGTCCCCGCGTTCAAGGCGGTCGCCACCCACGGCTGGGTCATGGACGAGAGTTGGCAGAAGATGTCCAAGAGCAGTGGGAACGGCATCGACCCGAACAAGCTGATCGGCCAATTCGGCGCGGACATCCTGCGCCTATGGGCGGGCTCGGTCGATTACCACGCCGACGCTAGGCTAAGCGAATCGATCGTCGCGACGGCCTCCGATAACTACAGAAAGATCCGCAACACCTTCAAGTTCATGCTCGGAAACCTCGATGGCTATAAGGAGGAAAAGGTCACCTATTCCTTCGTCGACCGTTTCATCTTGGCTAGGCTTGAGGAGACCAAGAACAAAGTTCTTTCTTGCTACGATAACTATGATTTCCGCGGCGTGATCGACGCGATTCTCGTCTTCGCTAGCGCCGACCTATCTTCCTTCTACCTCGACAATTCCAAGGACATCCTCTATTGCGACGCGCCTTCCTCTAATAGAAGGAAAGCGGTGGTGTCCGTCATCCATAAGTGCGCGAGGGACCTTTGTCTCCTCCTCAACCCGATCCTTCCCTTCACGATGGAGGAGGTCTATTCCTATCTCCCCGGGGAAAAGAAGGAATCGGTGCAGCTGGAGCGCATGCCTGAGGAGAGCCACGAGTTCGATGAGAAGGTCCTTAAGGAATACGCTTCCTTCATGGCCCTTCGCGACGTCGTCAACAAATCCCTAGAATCCGCCCGCGCGGAAGGCAAGATCGGCTCTAGCGCCGAGGCCGAGGCCAAGATCTCCGTCAAAGACGGAGAACTCTATGACCTTCTCTTATCTAGCGGCGAGGAAGCGGTCCGTAAGGCCTTCATCCTCTCCGCCGTCGAACTAGAAAAAGGCGAGGAGGACGGATGCGTCTCCAAACGCCACGACGCCACCCAGTGCCCCCGTTGCCGTCTCTACGTCGACGAGGTCGAGCAGGTGGAGGACGTCTGTCTTTGCCATAGGTGCGCCGAGGCCGTGAAGGAGAAAGGCGAATGAACAAGGTTCTGGAGTTCGCCAAAAAGCACAAGAAGCTCCTCTTCTTCCTAGGAGGGGTCGTGCTTTTGATCATCCTCGACCAAGCCACCAAGTGGATCGCGCAGAACCTTCTCTCTAGCGTGGGCAATTCGGGCGTCGTCATCCCCAATTTCCTTTACTTCACCCTCTATCACAACACCAAGATCGCCTTCTCCTGGGGCATCGACGGGGTAGGGGGCAGGATCCTCAACATCGCGATTTCCCTCGTGATGTCGGTCGCGATCGCCCTCTATTGGGTCTTCCATGACAAGAAGTTCCGCTGGTACGAAAGGACCATCGCGATGCTTCTTCTCGCCGGGGCGGTGGGCAACCTCATCGACCGCGCCTTCTATTGGAGCCCGATCGTCGGCTTCGACGGGGTCATCGACTTCATCCAGTTCTACCTCGGCGGCGGACCCAAATCCCCCGCGAGTTGGGTCAATCCCTTCGCGACCTTCAATATGGCGGACGCCTATCTTTCGATCGGCATCGTCGCCTTGCTTATCTACCTCATCGTCGACATGATCAAAAACGGCGACAAATCCTACACGAAGGACCCGCGTTTAAACAAGAAGCCGCAAAGTATAGAGCAAAATAATGCTGATGGCGAAAATTCCGCCAACGATGAAGAAGCCAAATCTGGAGAACAAGGAGAGTGAACTCTTATAAAGTGGACGAAACCTATGTCGGAAAGCGCCTCGACGAGGCCGTTTTCGCCTTGGGTTGGACCCTCTCCAGGACCAAGGCCAGCGCCCTCATCAAGGAAGGCAAGGTCAAGGTTAACGGCAAGTTCGAGAAAGCCCATTATCTGCTAGAGGAAGGGGACGAGATCGAAGCCGAGGAAGCGGAGCAAAAACCCTCCTCCTTGAAGGCGGAATCCATCCCCCTTCAAATCATCTACGAGGACGAGGACATCCTGATCATCAATAAGCCCGCCGGCATGCTCGTCCACCCTGGCAACGGCCACGAGGACGGAACGATCGTCAACGCATTGCTAGGCAGGGGAGGCGACTTGGCCCAAAAGGGCGATTTGGTACGCCCCGGCATCGTCCACCGAATCGATAAGGACACCTCGGGACTGCTCGCCATCGCCAAAACCGATTTGGCCTTCGCTAGTCTAAGCAAACAACTAAGCGACCATTCGATGCACCGCGAATACCTCGCCTTGGTCAAGGGCATCATTTATGAGGATGAGGGCAAGATCGACGCTCCGATCGGCAGGGATAGGAAATCCCCAACCAAAAACTGCGTGGATCTAAGAAACGGCAAGGAATCTATCACCTATTTCTCGGTCAAGAAAAGATTCCGCAAATCCGACGTCACTTTGGTGGATTGCAGGCTCCTAACCGGCAGAACCCACCAAATCAGGGTCCATATGGAATACATCGGGCATCCCGTGATAGGGGATCCCGTCTACGGCAGTGGCAACAGGAAGCTCTATGACAAAGGGCAGCTCCTCCATGCCTATCGTTTGACTTTGACGCATCCAAAAAGCGGGAAGCAGATGAGCTTCGAGGCTCCGCTTCCCGAGGAATTTGAATCGATTCTTTCCTCTTTAGAGGAATAGTATGTTAAAGAAGCGCTAGCCTTTCTTCTTTGGCGGCCACGGGGTCTACCCCTTTGGCGACTCCAATGAGGGAATCGAAGATTTCGATTTTGCTCTTCCTCTTGGGCGCTATTTCGACGATTGGCTTTCCATAGCGCGTGACGAGGATGGCCTCCCCGTACTCGGCGAGGCGAAAGTAGTGGCTTTTCCGCTTTTTCAGATCGGTGATACTGACGGTGATCATTGCTTCCCTCCCTTATATGACTTTCTTGAAATTGGCGAAGTTCGCCTTGCAAATGGACCTTAGTTCGTCGATTCCGTACTTCGAGACGAACCTTTTGGCGAACTCGTCCACGACGGGCCCGGCGCCTAGAGGGATGGTTACCCCGTATTTCTCGCCGATGGCTTCCATTTTCCTAAGGAAGGAATAACGGGCGATGATCGAGGCGGCGGCGACGGAAACGTAATGGAGCTCGCCTTTGACGGAGAAGTTCAGGTCCCTAAGGACCTCTTTTTCTTTCTTGAGGTAGGAAAAATAGACGCCCGGCTCGGCGAATTGGTCGATGTAGGCGTGCGCGTAACGGTGCTTCCTCTTCAGGTTCAATAGGACCGCGTTATGCATCTTGGCCTTTATCGCGTTCATGTTGAGGCCCTGCTCATGGACCTCGTTGTATTTGGGGTTATCAAGGGAAAGGCTCGAGTAGTCGATACGGTTGATGAGCGATTTGCCGATAGAGAGGATCTGCTCGTCGCTAAGTTTCTTGGAGTCGGTGACACCGAGTTCCTTCAAATAGGGGAGGTCTTTCTTTTCGACATAGGCGCCTACCACGATGACGGGACCGAAGAAATCGCCCGTTCCGACTTCGTCGGACCCGATTTGGGGGAACATTGATTTCGGGGCGCCGTCCTTCCTTTTTGGCCCATCCTCTTTGACGTAGCCGAAGATGGAGGCCTCGTATTCGGCCTTCTTGCCCTGAAATACGACTTTCCTTTTGCCCTCTTTGTCCCTTTTGGAATAGACGGCGACGTGGCAATCCTCCGATTCCGCCTCGAGGATGATATAGGGGGAGGAGGGCTCCAAAAGGGAACCCGCGTAAAAATCCCCTAGCTTCCTTAGGGTCGCTTCGTCTAAAGATAACGTGACGGAGGTCTTTGCCTGCATAGGGTTATTCTACTCCCTAAGGGCTTTGGGCTGAACAGGTTTTCCCATCGTTTCTTCTCTCCTTACAGGCGAGAAGATATGCGTTATCATTTATAGGCCATGCAGTCCGCTTACAGAGTTCTAGAAATCGAAAGGATATTGGAAAGGCTATCTTCCTTTTGCCAATCCGAAAAAGGCAAAAGGAAAGCCTTATCTTTAGATAAACTCCCGGAGGCGGAACTTAGGGAAGAGCTCATCCGCCTAGGAGAGGCCAACGATTTGATCGCGGTCAACGGCCGCTTCCCGATCTCTCCTAGCGAGGACCTCGATAAGCCGATCGGCCTAGCCAAGAAAGGCGGCACCTTAAGCGAGGGCGACCTAAGCAGGATCGCCGATGACTGCGAGTCGATGATTTCTTTAAGAAGATACCTATCCAAAGCCTCCCACGAAGGAAGGCTCGCCGAGCTTTCCGATTCGGTGAAAGGGGAAGAGGCAATCGCCGAGGAGGTCCGCCGCGTGATCGGGCCTAACCTCGAGGTGATGGATAAGGCCTCAACCGAGCTAAAGAGGATCCGCTCCTCCATCTCCAGGCTCACGAGGGAGCTTTCCTCCGCCTTGCCTGCCTTGCTCAAGAAATACGGACCCTATCTATCCGAATCGACCTTCTCCATGAGGGAAGGCCATTACGTCCTGCCCGTCGCCGACACCTACAAAAACAAGGTCAAAGGCATCGTCTACGGCATCTCCAATTCGGGTTCTTCGACCTTCATCGAGCCTAGCGAACTCGTCGACAAGGAAAACAAGATCGCCGAACTAGGCTATCAGGAAAAAGAGGAAATCAGGCGCATTCTGCACGAGATTTCCCTGAAAGTGGGGGACCACGCGGACAACTTGCTGCGGCAAAACGACGTTCTTTCCTATTTCGATTTCGTGGAGGGCAAGGTCCTCTATGGCGAATCTCTCCACGCGCATATGGGCGCCTTAAGCGAAGACGGCTCCTTGTTCATCCCCGAGGCGAGGCATCCTCTATTGGAGGCGGAGAAAGTCGTCCCCAATGGCTTCTCCCTATCCCCTAACCGCAGGGTGCTCGTGATCTCGGGGCCTAACGCCGGCGGCAAAACCGTCGCCCTCAAGACGATCGGGGTGAGCTGCTACCTCTTCATGATGGGCATGATGGTCCCTTCCGGGCCCGGTTCTTTAATTCCCTATTTCAAGAAAATCCTCGTCGACATCGGGGATTCGCAGTCTATTGAGGCGTCCTTATCGACTTTCTCGGGCCATATGTCTGGCATCGCCGAGATATTGCGCCTATCGGGAGGCCGTGATTTGGTGCTATTAGACGAAATCGGCACGGGCACCTCCCCTAAGGAAGGCGAAGCGCTTGCCACCGCCATCGTCGAATTCCTTTTGCATAAGCACGCCTACGCGCTCGTTTCCTCCCACTTCGAGGGGCTCAAGGCCTTCGCGATGTCCTCCAAATTCATCGAAAACGCCTGCATGGGCATCGACCCGGATACGTTCACCCCGACCTACAAACTGATGCTAGGAATCCCCGGGGAGTCCTATGGACTCAAGGTCGCCGCGGGGCTAGGCATCCCTAGCGAAGTCATCTCTTCCGCGGAGAAGAAACTTAGCGAGAAGGGCGAGGGCTCGGTGAGTCAGGCCATCGGCAAGCTCACGCGCCTCACCAAGGAAAATGAGGCCCTTCAGGAAGAACTCAAAAAGCAAGAAGCCAAGATGGCCCTTAGGGAAAAGAAGCTGAAGGCGGAGGAAAAAGACCTAGAAAACCGCAAGGAGAACTACCTTTCCGACGTCAAATCCATCAAGGAGAAGATGCTGGAGGACGCCAAAGCCGAGATCGACGAGGCGATGGAGGCTCTCCGCGAGCCAGAACTCAAGCAACATAAGCTCGCCCACGCCAAGAGGAAGCTCCGCGACCTCGAGGAGCAGGAGAGCAGGACCTATTACGACGGTCCCGTCGAGGAAGGCGACTATGTCGAGATCCCCGATTACGAGATCGAGGGCATCGTGAGCAGGAAGAAGGGGAAGACCCTCTTCATTCAGACTTCCTCAGGCGCTTCCTTCCAGGTCGATGAGAATCGGGCCAGGAGGACCGACGCCCCCAAGGAAAAGCAAGAGGCCATTTCCGGCGCCCTTTTAGATTTAGTAGGGGGAGGTTCCCTTCCTTTGGAAGTGAATCTAATCGGGCTTCATGTCGACGAGGCCAAGGAAGAACTTTCCCATTATCTGGACCAGTGCCGTCTTAAGGGCTTCAAAAGGGTCAGGGTCATCCATGGCTTCGGCTCAGGGGCACTAAGGAAGATGACCCAGGATTACCTAAAGGCCAATTCGCGCTTCGTGGACCGATTCGAGGCCGCGGGTGAATTCGAAGGCGGTGCCGGCGCGACCGTGGTGTACCTCAAATGAGCTCCGTCCTAAGCAAGAAAATCCAAGACGGCATCGCTCTTTTGCCTAATCGTCCCGGCGTCTATCAGATGAAGGACGCCGACGACAAGATCATCTACATTGGCAAAGCCAAAAACCTAAAAAAGAGGGTGTCCCAGTATTTCCTTCGCCCCCAATCTGGCAAGGTCGCGGCGATGGTCTCCCACGTCGACCATTTCGATTTCATCATCGTCTCTAGCGACAAGGAGGCGTTCATCCTCGAGATGAACATGATCCAGACCCATTACCCCCGTTACAACATCATGCTGATGGACGATTCCCATTATCCCTACATCGCCCTCCGTAGGGGCGGGGATCCCCATCTTAAGATCGCCCGTAACCAGACTGATAAGAAGTATTTCTACTTCGGGCCCTATCCCTCTTCCTCCTCCGCCTATCAAGCCATCGATTTGCTCAACAAGATCTATCCGACCAGGAAATGCCGCACCATCCCGGCCAAACCCTGCCTTTATTATTCCTTAGGCCAATGCCTCGCCCCCTGCATCAAACCCTTGGAGGAAGGGAAGGCCGAGGAACTATATTCCTCCATCAAGAGGTTCCTAGGAGGGGACGTGGCCGACGCCAAAAGGGTCATCAGGGCCAAGATGGAGGAAGCCTCCGAAAGAATGGATTTCGAAGCGGCCGCCGAATACAAGAAAACCCTCGATTCCATCGATTACGTCGTGCAGAAGGAAAGCGTCGAGCTCACGGGGGACAACGTCTCCCGCGACGTGGTCGGCTTTGCCGAAAGGGAAGGATACCTTTCCTTGTCCTTGCTTACCTATAGACGGGGGATGCTGCTAGGCAAAAACGTCCATGTGGTGCCCTCTTTTGGCGAAGTCGAGGAGCAGATCGCGGATTTGCTTCTCCAGTATTACCAAACCCACGAGGCGCCTAGGCAGCTCGTTTGCCGTTTGCCTGGGGTCAAAGAGGAAATCGAAGCCATCTACGAGGAAATCGAGGTCGTCTACCCCCACGAAGGCAGGCTCGTCGACATGATCGATCTGGCCTCGCTTAATGCTAGGCAGGGCCTAGACGCCCACTTTATGTCCGCTAGGCTTAGCGACGATAACGAAAGGCTCCTCGAGGAACTTGGCTCCTTGTTGGAAATCAAAACCCCGTACCGCATCGAGCTTTTCGATAACTCCCACCTACAAGGAAGCGAAGCGGTGGGGGCCATGGTCTGCTATATCAACGGCGAGCCCAACAAGAAGATGTACCGCAAATACCGCCTTTCCGCGGAAAACGCGGGCGACGACTACCATTCGATGGTAGAGGTCACCTCCAGACGCTACGGCAGGATCAAGGAGGAAGGCTCTTCCTTCCCCGACCTCATCCTCACCGACGGCGGCCTCCCCCAGGTGCACGCGACCGAGGAGGGCTTAGGGAAAGTGGGGGTAACCATTCCAGTCTTCGGCCTATATAAGAACGACCGTCACCAAACCGAGGGCCTCATCGACTCCGAGGGGAAGACCTATCCGATCAACAACAAATCCCCGCTTTTCTTCCTCCTGATGAGGATGCAGGACGAGGTGCATCGCTTTGCGATATCCTTCCACATCGCCTCTAGGAGCAAGGCCATGACGAATTCCCTCTTCTCCGGGATCGAGGGGATCGGGAAGAAAAGGGAAGCCAAACTGCGCGAGCATTACCCTTCCATTGAGTCGCTAAGGAACGCCTCGGTGGACGAACTCGCCCAGCTGATCCCCCTAGAAGCGGCGAAGGCGCTACACGCCAAACTCCACGGTGACGATTGATTCCGCACGCGCGAAAGTCTAATATTGTTCACGCTTCCGCCCGTAGCTCAGTTGGATAGAGCAACAGCCTTCTAAGCTGTGGGTCTGCCGTTCGAGTCGGCACGGGCGGGCCAATTGATTCCCCTAGCAGTAGGGGTTTTCTTTTTTTGGAAAGGAACAAGCGATTCGCCCTTACATATGCGCGCGCCTGTATTAGACTAAATAGGAAAGGGGAGCACCCATGGGCGAACAACATTTACTTAGCAACGGGCCATTGCTCGATCATAACGGCGACTTGGCGGAGGCCGGATACGCGCATACCTTGGTCAAAGGCTACGATAGGGCCGCGATCAAAGCACCCAAGTGGCGTATCAAGGAATGGGACTACTATTACGTCGGCAACAAGGATAACGGCCTGGCCCTCACCGTGGCCGATAACGGCTATATGTGGATGGTCTCGGTGACCGTCTTAGATTTTTCGTTGAGGACCGACATCACCAAATCCATCATCGGTTGGTTCCCCTTGGGCAAGCTCAAACTCCCCCGCGACTCCAGGATTGGGGACGTCGAATTCGAGAACAAGAAAAAGGGGTTCTCCATGCGCTTCCTCCATCAAGGGGATAAAAGACGCCTGATTTGCAGCCTCGACCGCTTTGGAAAAAACAAGGAAATGTTCCGTTGTGACATCCTCTTGCAGGAAACTACAAAAAATTCGATGGTCATCGCGACCCCCTTCAAAAAGCAGGGTCATTTCTACTACAACCAGAAGATCGTCAACCTCATGAGCTCGGGCTATGCCAAGGTCGGGGAGAGGATGATCGATTTCAATAAAGAGAGCTTCGGCGTCTTGGATTGGGGTAGGGGCGTTTGGACCTATAAGAACACCTGGTTTTGGTCTTTCGCCTCGGGAATCCAAGACGGCCACAAGGTCGGCTGGAACCTCGGATATGGATTCGGCGATACATCAAACGCAAGCGAAAATATGCTATTCGTCGATGGAAAAGCCTATAAATTAGACGATGTAAGAATGGACATCCCGATGACTAGCCGCGGCAAAGACGATTTTTTGAAGCCGTGGACTTTCCGCAGCAAAGGCGGGGAAATCGCGCTGACCTTTACGCCGGTTTACGACCGCCACGCGGACACCAACGTTTTGGTTATCCGTTCCAACCAGCATCAGGTGTTTGGCGTTTTTAGCGGAAGGTTTTTGACCGAGGACGGACCCGTCGAAATTCGGGAACTGCCCGGTTTCGCCGAGAAAGTTTACAACCGTTGGTAAAGGAAACTGAGAAGGCTCGCTCAGTTTTCTTTGTTGCGTTGATTAACACAATTTGCTTAAATTTAGCCATTGAAAGCGCTTTCTAGCGCAGGAGGCTATCTCTATGGCACGCATTGCCAAGACCTACACGGGCAACAAAGTCCCGCGTTTGACCAAGTTCCTGTTTCCGTTCTCTGGAATCTTCAGAGACGCTTGCTATGCCTTGGTCGGTTCTTTCCTTCTTCAGTACGCCATCAACTCGGGCGTTCTGAGCTCCGCTGAGTCGGACTTCACCGCCCAATACTGGGTCATCACCGTCGCGATGATGGTGGCGCTCGTCTGGGACGGCATCAACGACCCGATCATGGGCTTCATCGTCGAGAAGGTCCACTTCAAGCTCGGTAAGTTCAAACCGTGGATCCTAATCGGCGCGATCGGCAACGCCCTCGCGGTCGTGTGCATGTTCCTTATTCGTCCCACGAATGCGGACGGCTCCGCCAACGGTTGGGCTTTCGTCGGCGTCATGATCGCCTTCTACTTCCTCTGGGACCTCTTCTTCACGATGAACGACATCGGCTACTGGTCGATGCTTCCCTCCCTCACCAACGACGAAAAGGAGCGTGCTACGCTCACTTCCCGCATGACCATCTGCGCCTCCATCGGTGGCTTCTTGATGACCGCGGCCTGCATGCTTCTCCCCACCATGTTCTCCGGAATCTCCTCCGCGACCATGTACATGATCCTCGCGATCGCAACCGCGGTCCTGTTCCTAGGCTCGCAAGTAGCCGTCTTCTTCCTCTGCCAGGAAAGGCAAAGGGACCCCAAACAGGAGGAGGCGTCGGAACAATCCTCCCTCCTCGACCTATTCAAGGTCGTCGGCAAGAACCCGCAGGTTCGCGTCGCCGTCATCGCGATGTTCCTCTATTACCTCGCTTCCGGCGTCTTGACCGGTGGCATCGGCCTCAACTATTTCTACCTCTCCCTCGGCTATGGCTCCGGTAGGGGTGGCCTCGTCTCGGCCCTCATCTCGGTCATGTACGTCATCGGCATGGTCGCCTCGCAAGCCCTTTACCCCGTCTTAGCCAAGAAGATGCCGAAGAAGAAGATCCTTCTCATCTCCTTCATCATCCAGCTCGTCGGCTTTGCCGGATTCATCCTTTGCTGCGTCCCGCTATTCGGCGACCACCCGATCGCCTATAACGTCCCCGCCTCCAGCGACTTCTCCGCGATGGACTTCGGCTGGGCGCTAGGCGGCACCATGGCCCTCTACTACGTCTTCCCGCTCGTGTTCTTCTTCGGCATGGGCATGATGTATCTCGTCATCATGGTCATGCTCCAGGACGCGATCGACTACAACGAATACCAGTTCGGCGAGAGGAAGGAATCCATCATCTCCGCTTGGAGGCCTCTCGACGTCAAGCTAAGCTCCGCTTTGCTCCGTCTATTCCAGATCGTCATCTTCTCGGTCGCCGGACTATTGACCGCCGTTAACCAGATCTCCGACGCCGAACGCGCCCACAACATCTGGACCAACACCAAACATAATCCCGGCGAAGTCGATCCCTTCGCCGATACCATCGCCGCCATCCAGGCAAGCGTCAAACCCGAATCCATCCGCGTCGCCGGCATCCTCATCGTCGTGATCCTCGTGATCTCCGTCGTCGCCGCCTGGGCTTGCCTCCAGTTCGGCTATGGCATCACCGAGGAAAAGCACCGCGAGATTGTCGAGGAACTCGAAAGGCGTCACGCGGCCGACGGCTTGGTCGAGGAAAAGCCCCTCGCCCCCGAAATCGGCATCGCCGTCGGACAGGAACCGACCCAAGCCGAATTCCTCAACAAGGACGAATAAAAACCCAAAAAACACAGGCGTCCCGCTTGGGGCGCCTTTTCTAAGGAGCCATTTTCATGGACAAAACCTCTGTCATTTTCGGAAACCAGTTGGACAAGAAGACGATCAAAGCCGCCGCTAAGGGCAAGGCCAAGTACGTCAAAAAGTTCGGCGACGATTCCAAGAAGGAATACCACCTCGCCGCGACCCCGGTCAAAACCCTCTCCTTCATGGGGGTCAATAACCTGGTTCTATCCGATAAGCCGCTTAAACTTCCCGAAAACGCCGTCATCATCGGCAACATCCGCATGGGATTCGGCCATTACCGCATCTCCATGGCCATGGCTAGCGCCGCCAAGGCCCTAGGCTACGAACCCTATTGGTTCGACCTGGCCTCCTTCGACGCGACCGGATCCAAGGTCATCCGCAGCCAAAACGACCTCTATTCGCTCGCTTCGAAGATCTCCCAGAAGTCGAGGCTATTCAACCATTTCGTTTGGGAGCCCCTTAACTGCGAGGGCTTCCGCAAATTGACCTATAACGCCAAGGATCAGAAGACCGCCGAGCTATTCGCGCCCCTATACCGCGATTTTCCCAAGGACATCCCCTTCGTGGCGACCCACGCCTGGCCTAGCCAAGGCGCCGTCCACGCGGGGCTAACCCACGTCGTCAACGCGATCCCCGACAACTGGCCGATGGCCCTCCACCTTTCCGAAGGCGCCACCCACGTCGTGCAGACCCCGTTTGCCTACGCGGGTTATAAGAGGCTTAACGGCTTCGCCAAGAAACCCCTCAAGGGCATGGGCGAAGGCGACCTATATAGGGTCGGCCATTACGTCGACCACGAACTCGTTTCCAATGTCGAAAAAGACTGCGAACTCCGTAGGAAAAGGGTCGAGGAAGGCAAACCCTTCCGCATCCTCCTCTCCGTCGGCGGGGCGGGCGCGGGGGAGAAACAGTTTCTCGCCCTCATGGACAAACTCCTCCCCCTGGCCAAAGAAGGCAAGGTGTCGTTGTTCCTCAATTTCGGCGACCACCTCTCAATGCTAGAGAAGCTAGAGGAGAAGATCCCGGGCCTAAGGAAGGAAGCCAAGTGCTTCTTCGACAAATACGATGAATTCCTCGACTATGTCGAGAAGATCAGGGAAGGCGACTCCGACAAGCTCGTCCTCGTCGAGAACAAGGACATCTTCGAGGCGGTCTATAGCACGAACGCCCTCATGAGGGTCATCGATTTGCTTATCACCAAGCCTAGCGAACTGGTCTTCTACCCGGTCCCCAAACTCTTCCAGCGCCATATCGGCGGCCACGAAGTTTATGGCGGCATCTATGGCAAGGAGTTAGGCGACGCGTTCGAGGAATGCCCCGACGTGAAGTCGATGAACGCGATGCTCGATTCGATCCTAGGCGACAAGGAACTCTACCTTAGCGTCCTTAACCGCGTCGAGGAACTCAAAAAGCAAGGCGTCTATGACGGTGCCTACGAGGCCGTCAAGCTCGCCGTCAAGGGAAGATAGAAAGAAAAAAGAGGGGTTTTGCGAGGCAATCCCCTTTTTTCGTTTGCTTATTTGACCTCGAATTCGATGGTCTTTTCCTCGTCTTGTCCCTTAAGGATCAACTTGGCTTTGGTTGGCTTTTTGACCGCTTTGGTGCGGACGAACACCGCGCTTTGGCCGCCATATAGGGAGAACAAGCTCGGACCATAGACCTCGATCGGGCCCTCGGTTTTGACCTCGATTGGGTCGGAGGCGAAGCGGCAGAGGTTCCCGTTCTGGTCGAGTTTGGCGATGCTGACGCGGACGCAGTCATAACGGTCGTCGTGGATCAGGGCCGTCCTAGCGGCCTTGACCTCGAGGTGGAAGGAGAGCGAGGGGCCTTTTTCGATGCGGCCGACTTCCTTGCCCCCTTTATAGGCGGTAAGCGACCAAACCGTGTTTTCGGAGCCCCAGGAGGAGATGTATTTGCCGTAGGTGTTGTAGATGTCGGTGAAGGTCAGGTGGTATTTGAGCATGGCCTTAAGCATCAAGACCTTATGGGAGAAGTGAATCCTGGAGAAGCCAAACTGCGCGGCGTAGTTAAGCGCGGCCACCATCTTCTTCGCGTCTTTTTCCGAATACCGGGGTTCATCGAAGGTCTCACCGATCCAATCGTCCACCTTGATGGGGGGATGGACCATGTTCGGGAAATCTTCTTTGTCGGGATAGAAATCGCCGATCCTGACGCCGTTTTTCCTTAGTTCGACCCTGTCCGCGTCGGTGAAGACGTAAGCAGGGGGAAGCAAAGCTTCGTCATAGTCCCCCGAAAGGAAGGAGGAGGCGGCTTGTAGGACCCCTTCCTTCCCCTGCGAAGCGTAAAGGTAGGCCGCTTCCTTGGGGTTGCGGAAGATGTCGTAGACGCCATGATGGCAGATATGGTCGTTGCAGCCGAATTCGCGGTGCGTGTTGTAATCGAAGGCGCACCAGCCGATCGCCCCGGCGATGTCGGGATCGCCGCCCACGTCGGAGATGACCTTGGCATGCCTCAAGGCATGTTCGGACCTTCTGGCTGTGCTATCGAAGGATTTGGTGGGGAACATATGGCCGTTATGCTCGGTGACGAGCTTCGGTTTCCCTTCGGCGCCTTTCCAGGAGGTTCCCTTATCGGCCCCATGGGTCAAGTCGGAGCAGGAGAAGTCGTTATAGGCGTAGATGTCCTCGAGGCATTCGGATTCCTTGAAGTTCCTTACGCCTAGGGAAGGACGGTAGGGGTCAAGTTCCTTTTTGGCTGCCTGGATGGATGAATAGAGTTCATGATCATCCGCGGATTCGTCGATGCGCAGGCCATAGGCGATGAGGCAGGGGTGGTTTCTTTCCTTTAGGATCATCCTCCTAGCGAAATCGAGGCAATTCTCCCTCCATTTCGGCTCTTTTGAGATGAACTGCCATCCCGGAATCTCGTCGATCAAAAGCAACCCGAGCCTATCGCAGGCGTCGAGGAAGGATTCGTCCTGCGGGTAATGGGAGGTCCTAACGACGTTGATGCCGGAGGTCTTGAGGAGTTCGGCGTCCTCGATTTGAAGCGACCTAGGCGCGGCCATGCCGAAATAGGGGAAGGATTGGTGGCGGTTAAGGCCAAGGAGCTTCGTCTTGGTCCCGTTTAGGTAGAAGCCATCCTCTTTCCATGTGGCGTCCCTGAAGCCGACCTTGGTTTCGATTTTGTCTTCTCCATAGGAAATGACTAAGTCATATAGGCAGGGGAATTCGGGGGAATAGAGGTGGAGGCGGTTATTCGGCACCGTTATTTCCTTGACGAAGGAGGCGATTTGTTCGCCTTCGTAGGTGAGTTTGCAGGAAAGGGTGGCCTCTCCTTTGGTCTTCACGTCGACCTTGATATGGCCGTTAGAGTCCGCCCTGACGAAATAATCCTCGATGTAGGCCTTTGGCCTAGAATCAAGGTAGACCTCGCGGTAGATGCCAGCAAAGGTCAAATAGTCGACCACTTTGCCAAAAGGCGGGATAAGGGGGTCTTCCCGCGAATCCAAATAGACGACAAGGACGTTGCCTTTTTCCTTTAGCTTGCCCGAGACGTCGATCCTAACGGGCAAAAATCCCGAGACGAAGTGGCCAAGAGGCTCCCCGTTAAGGTAGCAATTGAATTGGAGCATCGCCCCCTCGAAGACGAGGAATTGAGTGGGGAGGTCATTGGGCGCGTCGAATTCCCTGCGGTAGCTCCATAATCCCTGATAGCTCTTCTCATCGAAATACTGGATGGGGAGCATAACGGGGCAGTGGGGGATCTCGACGGTTTCCCCGACCGCTTTCTTCGAAAGGAAGGACTCATCCTTCCCCTTGGCGAAAAGCCAGCCGTGGTTCAAATAGGTTCTCATGGGACTATTGTAAGGCAAGATAGAGGGGAATTCCAAAGTTTCCCCATACGGGGAATAAGTATGTTAGAATGTGCCCATGATCACCGAACAAGAGAAAGCATTCTTCCTTTCGACCGCCCATACGACGTTATTGCTTCGCGTCAACGAAATCGGCAAGGTCGTCACCGAGCATTATGGGGCCAGGATATCGCCTCAGGGCGCCGCCCCGATGTTTGCTAAACTTGGCCAAACCAACGGACGCACGATCGTCTATGACGCGAAGAAGGACCCCCTTCTTTCCCTCAATGACATCGCCTCCGATTTCTCGACCCCCCTGAAATCCGACCAAAGGACCCCCTCGATCCGCATCGAAAGCGAGAAGTCCTACGTCTACGATTTCTGCTACGTCTCCCACGAGATCAAGGAACCTTCCAAAATGGAAGGCTATCCCACCCCTAGGGGCGCTAGCGAGGAACTCGTCATCTACCTCGAGGAGACCAAGCTCCCCGTCGCCCTCGAACTGCATTACCTCGTCTACGAGGAAGCGGACGTGATCGGGCGTTACGTGAGAATCATCAATAAAGGCGAGAGGATCGTCCTAAGGAAGGTCGCCTCCATGCAGCTCGTCCTAGAAGACGAGGGCTATAAGGGCGAGTGCTTCTACGGCAACTGGGCCGGCGAATTCCAGGAAAGCGAGTTCGAACTAGGCTACGCCAAGGTGAGCTTTGGCAGCGATTCCGGCTCTAGCGGTGACTACCACAACCCCTTATTCCTTCTAAAGAAGGAAAATTGCTCGTTGAGGCATGGGGAATGCTATGGTTTCAACCTCGTCTATTCGGGCAACCACCTCGCCGAGATCGAGAAGGATTCCTATGGGAAGGTCAGGGTTATCCAAGGCATCTCGCCATCTTTCTTCGCCTATCCCTTGGAGCATGACGAATCCTTCCTGACCCCGATGGCGGTCCTCACTTACTCTAACGAAGGCGTCAACGGCATCTCTCACCATTTCCACCGTTTCGTCAATTCCTGCGTGATCCCCGAACGCTTCGCCTACAAGGACCGTCCCGTCTGCTTCAATAACTGGGAGGGGACCTATATGAAGTTCGACGAGGGCAAGATCAAATCCCTCGCCAAGAAAGCCGCCTCTTTGGGTGTCGAGCTATTCATCCTCGACGACGGCTGGTTCGGACACCGCGACGACGATAAGTCCTCCCTAGGCGACTGGACCGTCTACAAGAAGAAGCTTACCCATGGGGTGGAGGGCATCGCCTCCTACGTCCATAAGCTAGGCATGGAGTTCGGCCTCTGGTTCGAGCCCGAGGCGATCTCCGAGGATTCCGAGCTCTACGAGAACCATCCGGACTGGGCCATCAAAGACGGCATCCACGATCCTTCCTATGGAAGGAACCAGCTGATCCTCGACATGACCCGCGCGGATGTCAGGGATTACCTATTCGAGGCGATGAGCAAGATCATCGTCGAGGCCAAGGTCGACTTCGTGAAGTGGGACTATAACCGCACCTTCTCCGATTTGCCCGCGGACGGCACCTTCTGCCATCGTTACATCCTCGGCCTATATGAACTACTAGAACGCCTCGTCGCGGCCTTCCCTGATCTACTGATGGAAAACTGCGCTTCCGGAGGCGGAAGGAACGACCTAGCGATGTTTAGTTACTTCCCGCAGGGATGGGTCTCCGACGACACCGATTCCTTCGAAAGGGCCAAGATGCAGATGGCGATGGCGATCGGCTACCCCCAATCCGTGATGAGCAACCACGTCGCCGCCAAAACGAGCAACCAGATGCTCCGCAAAACGAGCTTTGGCACCAAGTTCGACGTCGCCGCGATCGGAATCCTGGGCTACGAGATGGACATCCATGACCTCGACCCCATCGACGAGAAGGAGATCAAGGCGGAGATCGAACTCTACAAGAAATACCGCCATACCCTGCAATTCGGCGAATACGACCTGCTCAGCAAATTCGAGCAGGGGAAGCAGATCATCGAGGTCCATGACGAGAAGGCGGCCTTAGTTAACTATGTTAACTTCCTGCAGACCCCACATCCCCCGATGGCGTCTTTGCCTCTCACTGGATTAGACCCGGAGGCGACCTATAGCTACCACGTTAGGAAAGAGGACCTTAGTTTCAAGAACTTCGGCTCCCTCGTCAACCACCTCGCCCCTATCCACATCAAGGAGGAGGGCAAGATCATCAACTTCATCTCCAGGCGCTTTGGCATGGGAAACGAGAAGTTCGAAGGAGAGCTTAAAGGCGACGCGCTTAACGCCGGCGCCCTCAAACTCGGCCGCGAATGGGCGGCAGTCGGATTAGACGACACCACCCGCATCCTCTTCGACTTCGGGGCAAGGCTATACGTATTCGACAGAGTCGAAAAGAAAGACTAAGCTAAAGAGAAAGGACGTCGATCACTCGGCGTCCTTTTCGCTTGCCTCTGGCTCTTTTTCTATCGGGGAGGGTTCCTCGGGCTTAGGTTCTTCGGGTTGGGATTCCCCGCTAGGAGGATCCTCGATGACGCCCTCGGCGGGCACCGGCGGTTCGTCTACTTCCTCTTTGGTGACCTTGAGGTTACGGCCGATCTTGGCCTCGAAGATCGCCGAGACCACGAACGAGGCGAAGATCACGAGGTAAAAGGAGATGAACCTCCACATAAGCGAGACGGCCTTGGCCGCGTCATAGTCCATCGAGCCCACCATGATGGAGGCCACGACGACCATCGCGACGAGTTCGCCCGCGCCAACGCCACCGGGGGTGGGGAAGAAGGAGACACAGACGGTCGCAAAGGCGGTGCCTAACGTGATGACCATGAAATCGGTGGGGGAGACCTCCATGCCGACGGCCTTAAGAAGGAAGAAAGGCGTCGAATAGAGCATGAAGAGGATCGCAAACCGCAAGGCTACGGCCATCGCAAAGCGGGTCTTGTGCTTGACGATCTGCTTGGCGGCGGCTTGGGTGTTCTCCAAATACTTGTCGAAGGCGGGGACGAGTTTGCTTAGGTGCTTGCCTAGAAGCTTCCATTTGCACACCCATTTCATGATGGCGACCATCGCCCTCCTGGCGTGCTTGGAGAAGCCTAGAAGCACGAAGAAGACGAGGTTCACCGCGTTAAGGATGACACCTAGGACGGCGATCCATTGCAAAGAGGAAAGGTCGGTGCCGCCGACGTTTTCTAGCCCCGCGATGTAACGGGGGTAGTAGATAAGCGAGATGAGCCCGAATAGGTTGGAGACCAGGACGATGTTGATGTAGTTCATCAAGATCATGGCCGTGCTCTTGGCCCCTGAGACGCCGCAATTGGTGAAAGCGTAGGCCTGGAAGGGTTGCCCTCCTACGGAGGAGGGGGTGACGCCGTTATAGAAATGCTCGGAGTTGCCGATGAGCCACGTCTCGGCGGGGGTCGCCTCCGAGTCGACGGTCTTGCCTAAGAACATCAAAGGCAGGGGGTAAAGGGCGAAATAGGCGATGACGATGAAGACGGAGATGAGGAGGTAGATCCAATGGTCTCCTTTGAGGATCTCGCCGAAGGTCGTGCCCATCGCGGACAAATCGCCAAAGGCGAGCATAAGGGAAACGACCAAAATGAGCAGGGCCACGAAGAAAATGGAATAGGAAATCATCTTCCTCTTCCGTTTTTGCTTGGCGGTGAGAACCTTCTTTTGCCTTTCTTCATTAGCCATGGACGGCGGCCTCCAGTTTGGGGTAATGCTCTTCGTATTGCGTCAGCAATTCGTCGAAGGCATGGGTTTTGAGTTTGGAATGGACGAGCTCGGTCATCCAGGGTTTGACGTTGACGGTGTGGAAGAAAGGCAGGAAGCGGATCGTCTTGGTGAAGTGGCGGATCACCGTGTCTTCTTTTTCCTCGTGCTGCTCGTTGAACTTGTCTTCTAAGAAGACCTTTTCTTTGACGTTATAGTTAAGCGCGTCTTGGTCGGCCAGGATCGGCTTATGCTCGGATAGGTAATCGCGGCATTTGCCTAGAAGCCCGGTTTCCTTGATTTCCTTTAGATTCATCAGCAAAACCCCCGAATTTTGGTAGTTCTTGCCGATCCAGAAGCGGCCTAGGTAGTCCCTGGCCCCGGCGAATTCATGCCCTTCCATCGGAGTTTCGAATAGGGGGCCAAGTTCCTTCATGATGACCGTGTCGGTGTCTAGGTATAGGAGCAAATCGGGTAGCCCTGGCGTCAAATCGGCGAAAAGCCGAAGCAGGGCGTAGGGGGAATAGGAGGAGTTGCGGAATTTCTTCATTAGGGGCGACTTCCTGACGATGTCGGAGATGTCGTGGATGAGGAAGGAGGAATCGGGATTCTTCGCCTTAAGAAGGGAGTCGATATAATCGCCCGCTTGCTTCTCCAAGGGGACGAATTGGGGCTTGAGGTCGCTTAGATCGGCGGTCAGGAAATGGATCGTGACCGGTTCCTCGTTATGGGAAAGGTAGCTTAAAGCCACGCATAGGGCGCCTTTGCCGGCGTAGGAGTTTCCCGAAACGAGGAGATGGCGCATCAGCGTAACCTCTCCGGCATTTCCTTTAGCCTTCCGGCCTTGACGATCTTCTTGAAGAGCTTTCTTTCCTTCTTGAGGTCTTTCTTCCTTGGCATGGTCGAGGGGATGTCCTTGCCTTCCTTGCTTTCCTGCATGGCGGCGAGGAACATGTCCTCCATGGCCTGGACCTGAAGGTCCAGCGCGTATTGTTTGGTGGATTCGATGTAGGCTTTGGAGAGTTCTTCCCTTTCCTTGGGGTGCTCGAAGAAGTATTCGATTTTCTCCCTTAGGGAATCGACGGAGCCGTGGCGGAAGATGGAGCGCTCGTCAAGGGCGAAGGCGTTGGTGGCGCTGAGTTTAGAGTCAGAGATGACGGGCACCGCGCCGCAAGCGAGGGCCTCGATCGCAGAGATCCCTTCGACCTCGAAGTCGCTCGCGTGGACGTAGACGTCGATGAACGAAAGTAGTTCCCTCAGGCTTTCCTGGTCGCGGAATTCGATGAGCAAAGGATTGGCTAAGCCTTTTTTCTTGGCGAGTTTTAGGTATCTATTCCGGTTGGGGCCGACGCCGCAGAGGACGACCTGGATTTTGTCGTTATATTTGGATTTGGCGATGGCCTTGATGATGAGGTCCTGCCTTTTCTCGGAGGCGAGCCTACCGGACATGCACACGACGAATTTGTCCGCGTATTCCGCGGGCTTTTTGCTGTTCACCCGATGGAAGAAGGGGGTGATGCCATTGGAGATCACGTGGGGGACGTTTCTCTCGTAATGGTGTTCGACCATCTGGTTGGCGATCATCTTCGAGGGGCAGTGGATGTGGCGGACGTCGTTATACATGTACCGCTTGAAGGAATAGAACAGGACGTTATTGGCGAACTTCCAATGCCCGAGGTGGATCGCGGAGGTGATGTTCTGCGGCTGGAGGTGGTAGGCGCCCGTGACGGGGATGCCTAGACCGTTAGCGATGAGCCTCGTGACGTTTTGGAACTTGAAGGGCAGGAAAAGGTGGACGAGGTCGCAGTCCTTGATCGCGTCGTAGATGCGGACGGGATCGCATTTGACGAAGTTGAATCCCTCCTTGAGGATGAGACCCTCGAAGATCGGGAAGGTGTAATGGGGGAAGCCGATGTAGCCATCGGGCTCCTTCGATTTGTCCTTGAATTCATGGCCCATCAAAACGATCTGATGGCCTTTCTTCTCGAGTTCCTTCGCAAAGCGAAGACAGGTGGCGGTGGTGCCGTTAGTGTGGGAGTTGATGGATTCCAGGACGAAGGCGATTTTCATTGATCGGCCCCCTTTCTCTCCTTGGGTAGATATTGGATGTACTCCACGTTTTCGTATTCGGCGGAGGCGTCGAGCATGTAGTAGTAGACCTTGTCCCTAAGCTCCTTCTTGCGGTCGCTTAGGCCGAGCTTCATGTCGGGGTAGATGGGCTTGCCGACGTGGATCGTGACGGCGGGTTTGGCCTTCTTGCGGAACTTACGCTGCCTATAAGTGACGCATAGGGGGACGCAGGGGGCGCCGAGTTCGGCCGGGTAGACGAAGGAGGCGTCGCCATAGGGGCGGATGTGGGTGCTATAGGGCCAGATGTGGGCCTCGGGGAAGATCGAGATGGCGCGGTGCTGCTTGATGCGGTATTCGATGCATTCCATGAATTTGCGGTGCTCGTCGGCGTTTTCGGGGACGGGGATGCAGCCTAGCAGGGTGACCAAAGTGCGGATGCCCTTGATGGAGGTGGCGTCTTGGTCAGCGACTATGTAGGCACGCCTATGCGAAACGAAAAGCTGCACCGAGACGGCGTCGATGATCTGCGTGTGGTTGCAATAGTAGAAAGCCCCTTGCCTACGGAGGACCTTGAGGTTCTTCTTGCCCTTGACCTTCACGCCGAAGATGAGTTTCACCGGAAGCCAAAGGATGGGCAGGGCGATGATCCAATAGAGGAAGAAGGCCGCCATACGCGAAAAGATTCCCTTCCGAACGTACTTGTAGTTCTCGGGAAGGGGTTTGCGTTCGATTTTGGTGCCCGCGAAGTCATCGGTGAGGGCGTTTTCGTAATAGACCGTCTTCTTGGGTTTCACGGAAGGGATTTTAAATGTTTTGGCTTCGAAGGCCAATATATTTCATATTGAGGTGCCAGAACGGTACCAGGCCAAATCGGGCTTTTTGGTAGAAAAAGGGAAAATAAGTGTTGCATCCTCCTCTAAAAGAGGGTAAGGTAACGGGGCATCGCGAGTTAGAGCAACCCGGTAGCTCGTCAGGCCCATAACCTGAAGGTTGGTGGTTCAAATCCATCACTCGCAACCAAAAGCACGACGCCATCGAAGAAATTCGGTGGCTTTCTTTTTTGGCATCCCCTAAAAGAAGCAAAGGGAAAAGCCGAAGTAACAATGAGTAACAACCGTTTTTGATTCGCCCAAACTACAATAAAAGCAACAAGGGATGGCCCCATGGAATTCAAAGACAAACTCAAAAAGTTAAGAACCGACAACGGCCTTTCCCAGGAAGCCCTCGCCGACGCGGTCCATATCTCTAGGTCCGCGATCGCGAAATACGAAAACGGCAACGGCAACCCTAGCGAGGAAACGTTCAAGGCGCTGGCCCTGTTTTTCGGCGTGGAAGCCGATGAACTACGCAGCGACGACGCGGTCAAGGCAAGGAAAAACAACAAGGCCTTGGTCAAAGTGGGCATCATCGCCACGGCCGTCCTTCTCCTCGGTGGAATCACCTCGGGCATCACGCTTGGAGTGATCAACCTCAATAGGGGCGGTCAGGATCTTTCTAGTGGCAATGACGAGACGATTATCACCGGAATCGACGCCAAGGTGGGGATCCCCGATTCGGCCGAACCGGTCCGCACGATGGTGAATCCGAACACAAAGGAAAAGTTTTACTATGTAAACACGTTCCTGGATTTCTCCGTTGAGGTCTACCCTTGTTACCACGGCAGCAAACCCGCGGTGCTCCGCGGCGATTGCGTCACCTTCAAGCACGACACATCCTTTTCCTCCTCGGTCTACGTCCAGTCCGAATACAACCCTTCCTACCGCCTCGAATTCAAGAAGGAGGGTACCTACAGGCTCGATTACACGACCCCTTCCTTCGAAAACCACCTCAACTTCATCATCGATAACAGCGTTTCGGCCTGGGATGGCTTCAAGGCCACGATAAAAGGCGTTTGCCCCTGGGCGAACGGGATCGCCAAGTCCAATATCCAAAGCCTGCGTTACGAATACTCCAATGGCAGCTTGGGGCCCGATTTCTTCCGCGAGGTCTATTATTCGAGCGACGAGGGCGACATCGAAAGCGCCTATGGCTTCTTGGATAGCCAAATCTACAAGACCAATCGGAATCTCGCCGTGCCGGGCATGGGGACCGCCACGCTGGAATACACCTTGGATAACGTGGCGGAGACCAAAAGCGTCTCGATCGTCGGCCGCCAATTCGCCAACCCCGATGCCAGATATCTGATTGAGGCATCCTTTGGCAAGCCCTTCAAGCCTTCGGAGCGCCGATTCATGATTCATCCTATAGGACGGCAAATCAAAGCGGTGAACAAAAAGACCGGGGAAGAGGTTCCCTTCGATTCGCTTTTCGACCTGGAATTCGTCGATTGGCCTGACGCGGAGCCCCATGAGGAAATCGATCCGTCCTTCGGGATAAAGGGGCAGAGCGCCGAGATCCTCGTGTTCGCCCCCAAGCGTTTCTCCTATAACGGTAAGATGTTCAAAGTGCTCTCGACCAAGGATTTTTCCGTCTTGTTCGCATAAGCCTGAAAGCCAAGGGTTCGGGCCGTTTTTTCCTTGAACCCCCTTTATGGGATTGGACTGCTAAAAATGCTGGTCTATCATGAAGGCGATATGAAAAAGACCAATCTCCTAGTTTCCATACTCGTTTCCTTCTTCGCCCTTGCGGTGTCTTCCTGTTCCTTTTTGCCCGGTATCTCCTCGACCCCCGGGGGAAGCACCTCGAAAGCGGGGGACTCCTCGGGCTCGGTTCCCTATGTCCCGACCTACCGCGACAGTTTCGTCGATACGGAGGGGGTCAAGCATTACGTGGCCCTCAGCCAAAAAGACGTCTACCTTCTCCCAGGCATGAGCGCCCAGATCATCTTCGATTCCTATAAGGAAGGGGAAAGCGCCACCTTCCCGACCGACCGCACGATGTCGTCCCTTTCCTTTTGGAGCGATGATCCTTCCATCGCGACGATCGCGAACAAGGACGACGGCGTCGCCGCGACGATCACCGCGGGCAAAGTTGGGGAGACCAGGGTCCACGCGACGATCTTCTCTACCAAATCGGTAGGAACCAACGCGATGGTTCACGTGCTGCAAAAGGAATTGACCGGGATTTCCCTCCGCAACGTCAAAGCAACCTATCTATTGGGCTCTACGTTCAAGCCTAGTTTCAAGGTCATCGGCACCTTCAACGAGAGGGTCGAACAGGAGATTCCTCTCGACGCGGTGACCGTGAACTCAAGCAAAGTCAACATGGAAGCGGAGGGGACCTATAAGGTCACCGTCACCGCGACCGTCGATGGCGTGGCCAAATCCGCCGAATACGAGGTCAAGGTCATCGACAATCCGACCTATGAGCCGCGTGAGTTCGAATACACGATCGACGACCTCGGCAACCGCACCAAAGGCGAGTTCTATTGCCCCAAGCAAGGCGACGTGAAGACGCTCGTCATCCCCGTCTGGTTCAAGGATTCGGGCAACTATTTCACCCCCGAGCAAAAAGCCAAGATCCCCGCCGACCTAGAGGAATCCTTCTATGGCGAGGGCAACGAGGAGACCCATTGGAACTCCGTGAGCAGCTTCTATAAGAAAGCCTCTAGCGGAAAGCTCAACCTCTCCGGCATCGTCTCGCCTTGGTATGAGTCCGACCTCAAGGTCACCGATTTCGCCGACGACGACGACGGGGCCAAGATCAAAACCCTCCTCAACGACTCGGTGGATTGGTTCTTCGCCAATCACCGCGACCTTGACCCCAACGACTTCGACAGCGATTCCAACGGATACTTCGACGGCATCAACTTGATCTACGCGGTCAACGACGCGGGCGAGGAACATCCCGAAATCCCAGCCACCTTCTGGGGCAAGATATCCTTTGGATATCATAGGGCTCCGACTCCCGAGATGCCCGGCATCCACTTCCACATGTGGGCGAGCTGCGAGTCCTTATATGAGGACGCCGAGAGCAACCCGGTGGACAGCCACGTCTTCACCCATGAGTTCGGCCACACCCTTGGCCTAGAGGACTACTACGACTACGGCGAGAACAATTACTACCCCGTCGGCGGGCACATCATGATGTTCCATAACACCGGCGCCCAGGATCCCTTCTCCACCTCGATCCTAGGCTACTCCAAGGTCATCGTCCCGGAGACGAGCTGCACGATCGAACTAGGCGACTTCCAGAATAGCCGCACGGCCGTCCTCCTCTCACCTAGTCCCTCCGCGGTGAACACCCCCTTCGACGAATACCTCCTCGTCGAGCTCTACGCGCCTAATGGACTCAACCAGTTCGACGCCGAGCACGCTTGGAGAGGCTATTACTCCACAGGTGCCGAAAACCCCGGCATCAGGGTCTGGCACGTCGACGCTAGGCTCGCCTACGAGGTGGGGGACGACTTCGCCCTCACTAACGACCCCTTGAAGCCCGGAAGCTTCGTGGCCTTCACCAACAGTTGGGGCGATAACCACGGCACCAAGCTCGGCAGGGAATTTGACGACAATTGCCTCCTCTTCCAAATCAGGAACGACAAGGAGCTGACCTTCCGTCCTAAGAGCACCGACCAAAACGTCATGATGAAGGACGCGACCCTTTTCCACGATGGGGACGCCTTCACGATGGAAGACTACGCTTCCCAGTTCGCCAAAGGCGACAAGCTGAACTCCGGCGAGGACCTCGGCTGGGAATTCTCCATCGAGGCCATTGAGGAATCCGACGGCGGCTACACCGCCACCCTCAACTTCGTCTACGAGGGATAAGAGGCAACATTGGCATAAGGCTCGGCGCAAGTCGGGCCTTTTCCTTCGCTTCCGAGCCAGAATCGGGTGCATTTGCCTTTTTCCGTCCGCGCGTTTCGTCATATAATTTGGTAACACCCAGGAGATAAAACCATGGAACTAAAAGGATCCCAAACCGAAAAGTGCCTGCAAGCCGCCTTCGCCGGCGAGTCCCAGGCCCGCAACAAGTACACCTACTTCGCCTCCAAGGCCAAAAAGGAAGGGTATGAGCAAATCGCCGCCATCTTCCTCGAGACCGCCGAGAACGAGAAGGAACACGCCAAACTCTGGTTCAAATACCTAGAGGGCGGCGAGATCAAATCCACCGCGGAGAACCTCGAAGCGGCCGCTAACGGCGAAAACGACGAATGGACCGACATGTATCCCGGCTTTGCCGAGATTGCCGAGAAGGAAGGCTTCAAGGAAATCGCGGCCAAATTCCGCGCCGTCGCAGCCATCGAAAAGCACCACGAGGAACGCTACAAAGCCCTCCTTGCCAAGGTCAAGGGCGGCGTGGTCTTCGTCGCAGACGACCTCGCGGTCTGGAAGTGCCGTAACTGCGGCCACATCGTGGTCGGCAAGTACGCCCCCGAGATCTGCCCGGTCTGCAAGCACCCGAAGTCCTACTTCGAGCTCGAAGCCAAGAACTATTGATCCGGCATCTGCCAAAAGGGCCCATCGCGGCCCTTTTTGCTTTGCCTCGCGCCCTCCCTTTCATTAAGAAAGGCAAAAGGGGAGGAAAGTGGGCAATTCATGCTTGAATTAGCCGGTGCATTTGCCGATAATATACACCGCGTCGCGGCATGGACCATTGGTGTAGCGGCCTAACATGCTTCCCTGTCACGGAAGAGATCACGAGTTCGAATCTCGTATGGTCCGCCAAAACGTTTGTGGCCCGGTAGCTCAGCTGGTAGCAGCAATGGACTGAAAATCCATGTGTCGCCGGTTCGATCCCGGCCTGGGCCACCATGAATGATCCCCTCAATGAAAATTGGGGGTTTTTCTTCGCAAGCCTGAAAGTCGAAAAAAGTTTTGAAATTTATCGTAAACGTCGCTTATTAACACCC
>DKRQ01000015.1 GCA_002472275.1 Caryophanales bacterium UBA7278
GCGATTTACTTGCTAACTAACAGGTTTTCACCAGGGGCTCGTTCTTAGTTTAGGAGATCAGTCCTCGTCGTCATCACCGGCGCCGGCGGGCTTGTAATCCTTGAGGTCGGCAGCCCAGTTGTGGGGTTCGATCTTGCCTTGCTCGAGGTTGTTCTTCTCCATGACGTCCGCGATGAGCTGTTTGGCCCTGCGGAGGGAGAGGTCCGACTTAACCTTGAAGACGAGCGGGATGTCCTTGTAGGCGCCCTTATGGCCCGCATCCTGGATCGGGAGCGTGGTGTTCGCGTAATCCTGAGGATTGAGGGCGAAGTAGAGCTTAAGGGCCTTGCCCGCGACGGTGATCTTGACGAAGGTCACCTTGTGGAGGCGGAAGGTGTCACCGGTGTTGGAGACACGGGATTTCACGCCATAGGAGAGGATTTCGGATTTGAGCTCGTTGTAATCGGCTTTGAGGTCCTTATCCGCCTCGAGAATGCGGGTCGGGAACGGAATGCGGATGATCTTTTCGGCCGGAGCGGCTTCCTCTACCGCGGGGGCGGCTTCGGGTTCCGGTGCGGGCTCGGGCTCAGGTGCGGGAGCCGGTGCGACCGGGGCTTCCTGCTTGACGATGATGTTCACGACAGGCATCTGAGCGGGCTTTTCTTCTTCCGCAGCGGGCTCGACCACGACGGCGGCGGGAGCGACCTTCTCTTCCTCGACGGGCTTGGCCGCATCGAGTTCGGAGCGGATGATCTGACGGATCATCTCGGCGATTTCCTCGGGGCTCTGGGCCGGCTTTTCTTCCGGCTGGGCCTTGGCGATTTCCTCGGCGATGATGGTGCGGACGTCATCGGAGGTCATGGCCTCGAGTTCCTCTTCGGGTTCTTCGGCAGCGGCGGCGGCTTCTTCCTCGGCCGCTTTGCGGGCGGCTTCCTCTTCGGCTTCGCGCCTGGCTTGTTCGGCGCCTTCCTCACGGGCGGCGTCAATCAAAGCCTGCTGCTCTTGGGCGGCCCTTTCGGCCTCCTCTTTCTTCTTGGCGGCTTCTTCCTCGGCCTGCTTATAGGCGGCGAGTTCTTCCCTGACGATGTCGCGGACGTCAGCGGGTTTTTCCTCTTCGGGCGCGGGTTCCTCAGGTTTCTTCTGGAGGTTCGCGATCTGTTCGGCGATGATCTCGCGGACCTGATCGGCGGTCAAAGTTTCTTCGGGCTCTTCCTCAACGACGATGTCGCCGTCTTCGGGGAGTTCCTCAGCGGGTTCTTCTTCCTCGGCGCCAATATAGCGATCGAGTTCTTCGGAGAAGATGGCGCGGACGTCTTCGGCGGTGAGGCCTTTTTCTTTCGGCTCTTCCTTAGGCGCCTCGACGGGAGCGGGAACGGTCACGATGACCGGAGCGGGAGAGGATTCCTTCTCGGACATCTCCTCGCGGATGATCTTGCGGATTTCCTCGGCGGAAAGGGGCTTCTCGCCGGAGATGGCGCCTTCGATTTCGGAGACGGGGACGCCAGGCTTTTGCTGGGCGCGGCCGCCTTCGGGGGCGTAGGTGTTGATATATTGGATGAGGAAGGGTCCCTGCAGACCAGCGGCAGCCGGAACGGCGGCGGGGGCAGAGGGCTGGCCGACAACGGCGGCCTTTTCCTTTTCGGCGAGGACGGCATTGGCGTCCTTGGCGACGGCTTCGGATTCTTCTTCACCACCGCGGATGACGACGACTTCGTCATTCTTGGGGGCGCCTTTCTTCACGGGCTTGGGTAGAGAAGCGAGGAAGATGAGGTCGGAGATGAGGCCGATGAGGGCGACGATCCAACCAATGAAGAAGACGAAGGGGCCGATGAGGTATACGATGACGCCACCGACGCCGATGTTGGCGGCTTCGGCGATGTTGCCAAGGGCCCATTCGATGGGTCCGAAGCCCTGCGGGGTCTTGAGGCCGCTCGCATAGCCCGGGAGTAGGAATAGGGTGATGGCGAAGTAGGTAAGGGCGATCTCAACAAGGAAGGCGATGAGAAGGACAACCGAGGGCCCCCTCTTCTTCCTGATGATGAGGACGAGTTGCACGATCCAAAGGATCAGCATGATCGCGCAAACGGCGATCAGGATGATGGTGGCGGGTTTAATCGCCGCAAAAGCGGCCGGTAGAACCTCACCGAGTTTTCCAAGTATCGCGACATTGAAATCGAGATTGACGGCGAGGGGCGTACTGCCTTGGATGAAGTTGCCTGCAAACAACCAAAGCACCGCACCAGCAATCATCAAAATGATGCCGATAATGGAAGTGACGATCACTTTCTTTTTCATTTTGCTTTCCTCCGCAAAAGTATCTTACCTATGATTCTAACCGCGTGTGGGCAAGTTTCAATAGAAAAATCCACGCAAAACCCGCCTTTATCGATGAGATTCAACTTTTTCGCGGCAATACACCCGCAAATGGGTCTTTTGAATTGATATTTCGGCGTTCCCTAAGGGACCCTTTTCGCCATCCAGGCACCAAACCGAATCCGAATCGGTTTCCACGACGATCGAATCCGAAAACGTATATTTCATGGCGGTTTTGCGGCCCAAGTAGTGCAATAACCCGTTAAAAAATCCGTTTTTGGTGAGGAAAAGTTCCATTTTTCCGTCGTCTATCGCGGATTTTTTATTCACGCGGAACCCCCCTACTTTCTTACCGTTAAGGACCATGAGGAAGGGATAAGTCCCCTCTTTGGTCTCCCCGTTGATGGTCACCTTGGCGCGAACCCTTATCTTCTTGAAGGCGCGGGCGACCGCCATCCGATAGTAGGCGAATCTGCCGATGCGCTTTTTTTCTTTTCTTCTGGCCTCATAGGCGATGTCGGAATAGGCGCCGATCGCGGCCATGTAGACGAAATAGGAATCGTTGACCCTTCCGAGATCGAAATTCTGGGTTTGGCCTTTTTCGATGATGTCTAGGCTTTTCTTGATGGAACGGGGGATCCCGAAGTTACGGCCCACGTCCCCTAGCGTCCCGGCGCTGATATAGCCTAGGATGGGCGGATTCTTTTCTTTAGCCAGGGCGGCCGCCACGTGGTTGAAGGTGCCGTCCCCTCCCGCAAAGACCAAGACGTCATAGACGCCGACCGCAGATCTTGCCGCCTCCATGAGGGCGGCCTGGGATTCGCAATCGCGGCAGTCGAGGATGTCGAAGACGCGGTTCAGCCTGCCTTTGACGTAATCGAGTTTTTTTAGGATGGAGCCGTGCCCCGTGAGGGAGGAATAAAGGAAAAGGGCCTTTTGCATCGGCCCTATTTTACCTTTTCGTCTTCTTTTAGGAGAGGTCTTCTTCCATGTGAAGCCCACCGGGGACGTCCACGACGAGCTTTTTGTAACGACTCTTGAAGCCCTCGTAAAGCGGGGTGATCCTGACCCCTTCCTCCTCGGAGACCTCGAGTTCATAGAGGTTGTACTCGCCTTTTTTGTAGCCAAGTCCGTCCCCTTCGTCTTCATAGTGGTAGCAACGGGCTTTCTTGCCGCCCCAGACAAGGCGGAGGGTTGAGGAAGGCGCGGCTTTCCGATTCCCTTTGGGGGCAAAGACCGCTAAGCCATCTTCTCTGATGAAAAGAGGCATATCGAGCAAATCGACGCCGATCACGTGGTCGCCCTTTTCGTAACGGGTTCCATCCTCGACGCGAAGGAAGGTCGCGGGGAAATAGCAGCTTCTCTTGCTTTGCCCAGGGAAAAGGGCCGGGGCCAAAAGAAGGGAATCCCCCAACATCACCTCGGTGTTCTCGTTATGGGTTCTTTCGTCTTCGGGGAAGTTATAGACCAAAGGTCTAAGGGCGATTGATCCATTGGATTCGGAGAGGAAGAGCTCGTCATAGAGGGTGGGCAGAATCTCATAACGGGCCATGACCGCGTTGCGGTATCCCCTCAGATAGTCGCCTTTAAGGAGATAGGGTTCCTGATTCAAGGTCCCGAGGGCAGAATGGTTCCTATAGAGGGGGTTGAAGATCGAGGCGATCGCCCATTTGGTGAGCAGTTCGGGCGTGGAATCCCCGCCGAAACCGCCGATATCGACGCCGACGTAGGATTGTCCCGACATGGACATGTTCATTAGTTCGGGCAAGCTCATTCTCAGATGGTCGTAGATGGATTGGTTATCACCAGCCCAGGAAGAGGCATAAAGGCAGGTTCCGGCATAGCCGGCCCTCGTGAGTTGGAAAGGCCTTTTCGCGGCTAAGGCAAAACCCTGTGCCCCCGCCATGCACATATGATGGGCATAGACGTTATGGGCCAAAGAATGGGGAACGCCCTCGCCCATGATGACGTCCATCGGAAGCGGCCCTTTGAAGGAAGCCGGCTCGTTCATGTCGTTCCAGATTCCCGAGAAGCCTAGATCGAGCATCCTCTTGATCTTCGTGGCCCACCACATCCTGACCTTGGGGTCGAGGAAGGCGGGGAAAACGGAATCCCCCGGCCAGACCTCGTTATGGTAGACCTCGCCGTTAAGCATGCAAAAATAGCCTTTTTCGATGCCTTCATCATAGATGTCGTAGCCTTCTTCGGCTTTGACGCCCGCGTCGATGATGGGGACGATATGGATGCTTTCCTTGGCTAACCTTTCCAACCACTGCTTGACGTCAGGATACTTGTTCGGATCGACGGTGAAATCCTTGTAGGCGGACATGTAGTCGATGTCCAAATAGACGGTGGAAAGAGGGATGTCCTTTTCCCTATATCCGTCTATGACGGATTCGACTTCCCTTGCATCGGCGTAGCTCCACCTTGACTGCTGGGCGCCTAGAGCCCAATACGGGGGCAACTGGCTCCTGCCGGTCAAAAGGGTGAAGTCGGCGATGATCTTTTGGATGGTGCCGACGAAGAAATAGAAATCGGGCTCGCCCGCTTCGTAGTCGATCAAAATGGCATCGGGGTCGGTTTTGTTGACGTCGAAATGGGTCTTGGAGGTGTTATCTAGGAAGACGCCTAGGGAATTCTCCCCGCGATGGGCCATGCAAAAGGGCATCGACTGATAAAGGGATTTGAAGGTGTCGACGTGGGCGGATGGGTCGTCCGTGTTCCAGTTGACATAGTCATATCCGCGCTTATCCAGGGGTCCGGTCCTCTCGCCTAAGCCATAGACGGGGGCGTTTACCTCGATTCGGATTCCGCCTTTGGCGGACGTCGAAAGATGGCCACCATGGCCCTCTTTTGCCGCGAGTTCGCTCCCCTGCTCGGCCTCTTGATGGCCGCGAGGTTCCAGTTTCAAATAGCTGGTTCCCAAATAGGAGGCGGACACGGAGAGGTCGTCTTGGATGACGACTTCGTTGCCTTCGTAGGAGAAGATAACACCCGCTTCCCCTTCCTCCACGACCACGCCTTCGCTTACCGGAGGGAAGGAGGTGACGCAATAGCTATGCCCCGTGTCGGGAGTGAAATAACGGAAGCAAGTGTCCGAGACGAAGCAAAATAATCTCTTCCCCTTTGGGGAAATCAGTAGGTAAACGCCATTATTGAGGGAAACGACTTCCATGGGTCCTTAGGCCTCGGGTTCGTCGATGGCGACCGCCTTCTCGATCACAATGTTCTCTTGAGGACGGTCCATGCGGTTTGTCTTCGCCGCGGCGATCTTGTCGACCACTTCCATGCCCTCGATCACCTTGCCAAAGGCGGCGTAGTTGCCATCGAGGAATTCGTCGTCGGCGTCGCAGATGAAGAACTGGCTGCCCGCGGAATCGGGATGTTGGGAACGGGCCATCGAGATGACGCCCCTCTTGTGGGAGAGGTTGTTTTTGACCCCGTTGGCGGCGAATTCGCCTTTGATGCCATAGCCAGGGCCGCCCATGCCGGTGCCAGTCGGGTCGCCGCCTTGGATCATGAAGCCTTTGATGACGCGATGGAAGATGAGCCCGTCGTAAAAGCCCTTTTTGACGAGGCCCACGAAGTTCTTCGCGCTGATCGGCGCATTCTTGTAGTCCATTTCGAGTTTGATGTCGCCTAGATTCTTGATGGTGAGGATAACCATTGTCTTTCTCCTTATTCCTTATAGTCGATCACGAGGTTGCCACCCGTGAAGCTTACCTTCGCATACGCCCCGTTTTTGATGGGCATCGAAGGGGCGAGATGCCCGATGTCCACGTCCATGAGGATCGGCTTGCCGAGTTCCCCAAGGATGCCGATGGCCGCCTCGAAGCGGTCTAATCCAAGGGCCTCCTCCATGCCGGATTTGGCTCTTCCCAAAAGGAATCCCTTCGCGTTATCGAACCAGCCGGCTTCCTTTAGTTGGAAATAGCCGCGCCTAATCGCCAAAGGATTGAGGTCGCAGGTCTCCAGATACCAAATGACCCCTTCCGGGTGTTTTGCGTTGAATTCTTTGACCTTATCGAATTTGGTGCCGCAGATGGCGAGGAGGCAATCCATGCATCCGCCTAAGAGAGTTCCCTCGAAGGGCTTCTCGTAGCCATGGGGGACGATCTTTTTCTCTTGGCTCATCCTATAACTCCATAAGGGATGGGCGGGAGAGGTCTTGGAGATGGACCATTTGGGATAGCCCTCGAAATGGGTCTCGCCCATCAGCAATTTGAAGGCATCCTCCTCGGAATACCTCCACTTCTTTTGGAAATAGGCGGCCGCGCCGGGTCCATAGACGGAGACGAGGTCCGCGTTGGTGGCCAAAGTAAAGACGAGGTTGGTCGGGTCGGAGAACCCCATGAACCATTTCGGCTCACAGGCCTTGATCCTTTCAAAATCGATGTAAGGAAGGATTTCGTTCATGAGCTCGCCACCGCCGACGGCGATGATGAGCTTGGCTTCCGATTCGAAGGCCTGGTGGATTTCCTCGGCCCTTTCCTCGGCGGGGGCGGAGGCCACGACGCCGTCGTTACGCCAGATGTTTGGCCCCTCGATGACCTTGAAGCCCTTTTTCTTGAAATTGGCGATGCTCGTCTTAAGCCTCGTAAGATAGGGCTCGATCGTGCAGCCAAAAGAAGGCGCGACCAGATAGATGGTGTCGCCGGGGACTAGATACGGGGGCTTCCTCATGCCGATTATCCTATCACACCTACCCGCGGAAGGTCATGCCTTCTCAAGCCCAATCGCAAGGGCCCCATATCGGTCGATGTCCTCTTGCTTGTAATAAAGCAGCATGTCGTTTGGGTCAGGGTTTTCGCCGGGTTCATAGCCGATTCGGGTCTTATCGAAATCCGCGTATAACTCCGCAAAAGAGGGATATTTCCTGCAAAACGCCACTTTTTTGACGAGTTGGCGTCCATCGTCGCGGTTGGTGAAAACGATTTGGTCGCCCGCCTGGATCTCGAGCCTCTCCGGGGTGGCTAGACGCATCTCGACGTCTTTCTTTCCCGACTCGATGGAGGCAAACGGCGCGGGGTGGAGGTTCATGAAAAACTTCTTCATGGCATGGATTCTACCATGAGGGGGATAAAACAAAATGCCGGGGTTACCGGCATTGATGTCTAACTGGAGCAAGTGACGGGAATCGGACCCGCGTATTTACCTTGGCAAGGTAATGTTCTACCATTGAACTACACCTGCAGTCGCCTTGAAAGGCTCGACTATTATATTAAGGCACACCCCACAGTTCAAGGCCGAATTGCGCCATTTTTCAATTCCGTTAGTTAGCAAGTAAATCGCAACAGGGGAATTTCATACAAATGGTGCCGCCTGTCGGAATTGAATCAACAACCTACGGTTTACGATACCGTTGCTCTGCCAGTTGAGCTAAGGCGGCGCGGAAAATAAATAAACTCCTCCACCTTTCTTCAAAAGGAAAAAGACGCTTTGGTCGCGAAGATTCTCTTTTCTATCAAAAAACGCAGAGATAGATGCCGGTCGCCATGAGGATGGAAGCCGTCAAAACGACGAGGTGCCAGATGAAATGGGCGACTTTCTTTTTCTTAAGCGCGGCAAAAGGAATCATCCCGACCGTATAAACGATGCCACCTCCTAAGATCCAGAACAAAAGAGGCAAGTTATCTTGCGCCCAGAAAGGCAAGAACATGAGTCCGCTCCAGCCGATCACGAAATACAACGTGAAATGGAGCCAGCGGATTCTCCCCGGCCCAAACACCCCCACAAAGGTGATGCCTAGGGCAATAAGAGACCACTGTATGGCAAAGAAAGATAACCCGGCGGCTAACCCCCAGATATGCTCCACCATATAAATAAGGTATAAAGGCGCGAACGTTCCTCCGATTTGGAGATAAATGGACGAATAGTCAAAACGCCTAAAGATCGCCTTCACTTTGCTGCCCCCGCGGAAGGAGTGATATAGGCAAGAGAAAAGCATCTGCAAGAAGAAGCATGACCCATAGACGATGGCCGCGGTTAAGGAAAGGGCGTTATGGGCCTTAAGAATCATGAGGACGAGGAAAGCGATGGCAACGAGGGCCCCTACCCCATGGGACACCGAATTCCCGATTTCTTCTAGGAGGGCTCTTCGAGGCGGTTCGTTCTTCCTCCGATTCTCTTTTTTCTTCTCCACCGAGGCGATCTTCTTCTCGGCTTTTAGGGGGTCTGAAACCATTGCCTTTTGGACGCGATATTCATCGTGCAAGTCCTCTAAAGCAAAGCGATTTTGCGTCTTCATTTGGCTACGGGATTCACGGTATTCCCGCCGCAACTCCCTCTTTTTCTGCCGCAAATCGCGGATTTTTTTGTTTCTTTCCTGGGTTTCCATCATCAATCTAGTTTTTAAAACCAGATGTATTATATTATCTCCTTCCTTAAGCGCAAGAAAAATGCCCCGCTTACTAGGCGATTTTCCAATTACCCCTATTGGACCTTCATCACATGGCTCGTTCCGCTGGCGCCGCCCCCGATCAAAGTGCCGGCGTTAGTGGAAAAGGTTACCGCGAGGGTCCCTTCGCCAACGCTGCTAGGCGCGAACAACAAGACGACACGCTGGAAATAGTATTCCTGATGGACGTCGGGGACGCGGAATTTGGCGCTGAGTCTAGACGCGGGCGTGCCACGGACGTCCACGGAGGTCTTCTCCGTCAAGGCCGTGGAATCAAGCTCGTAGAAATCCAAGGGACCGTTCAGCCCGATGTAGGTGAAAGTCGCGGTCAACTCGAAGTTCCCCAAATTGTCCTTGCCGGGGGCATAGGAGAAATCGTAGACGAGCCAGTATTCCTTGGACGTTTCAAAGCCCGTGATGGGTTGATACTTTGAGTAATCGACCACCACGCTGCCGCGAACGCGGTCCATCTGTCCGTATTTGACGGTGGAAATTGAAATGGAATCGTCGCCATAGCCCGAGAAAGCACCGGTGTCGATGCCCGTTTCGTCGCGGACGACGCACCCGCAGAGGACCAAAGGGGCAATGAGCAGCAATAGAGACTTAGGCTTCGTTTTCATGCTTTTCGCCCCCTTTGATTTTGATGAACCCTTTTACGGAATAGGTTTTGCCCGTGGCTTTTTCCGCCGCCACCTTAAGATCTTCCAGTAGACGAGGGAAATCGCGGAGGAAGGCCTTCCCGTGAGAGGTATGCGCCTGCGTCTTGTCGGTCACCGGAAGGGAAATGTAATCCTGCTTGGAATCCACTCCCCCGAAAACGCCGGCTCCGTCCGGGCTTAGAAAGACCCTGTAGGAAGGACGGGAGATGATGAGGGTGTCGCCTCCACTCGCTTCTAGCTGCATCCCGCCGATCACGGCGCGGTCGCTTCCCGTTTTCCATATTTCCTTCACGAGGGCCTTGATGAGTTTTTTGCCACCGCCAACCCCAATTAATTCGAAAATTAATTCGAAACCATAATCCTTGACGGTGAGGATGAAGCTCGCCAGGGACCATGCGAGCAGTAGGAACGATACCCCATCCATCACCGCGTTGCCGACCCATTCGAAACGGTACCAGTTGATGGGAATGAGGACCGCGGGGAGCAAACATGCGATGAAAAGGCAGGTCATCAATACATAGTATTTTCGATAGCCCATCCGCTTTAGGTAGGCCACGAAAGCCACGATCGCAATGCCCGCGTAGTAAACCGTGGCCACCACGTAGCCTATCCAGTTTTCATTGATCGCGGTTTTCCAAGAAACCGGCTTCCAAGAAACCAATTTGATGTTGAGGTATTCTCCCGTTAGGGTGAGGGAGGTCGTGGTCAACTCCGTGGTCCCTGGGGCGATGGAGCACGGAACGTCGTTGCTGACGACCTGGTTTTTCTCGCCCAGGGTATCGAGGGCTTCCAAATTGAGTTGGATGGTCTCCATGGTGAAATGGTCGCCGTTGAAGACCTTTGCCTCGATCACGAAGGTCGTTTTATTGCTTTCCACGTCATAAGTCATCGAGGTCGCATAGTCCCTCGAGATGATGGAACCGCCCGTGACGGCGATGTTCGTGAGCCCCTTCGTCCCGAAAGTGATCAAAAGGACGCTGAGGCCGGCGACGATGACGTATTTAAGGAGGATCGGGATGCGATGAAAAAACTCTAACATAGAAAGACGATGGCTCGCTTTGCTTCGACCATATTCCCCCCTTAGGTTATTGCCATTATACCCATGGACGGAAAAAAGGTTAGAGGAGAATCTCTCTTCCTGATGGAAGTTTGTCACTAGCAAAGATATAATTCTCCCGCTCCTAGAAGGAGGAACGACCCATGGCAACAAACGAAGAACTAGCCGAACTGCTATTCCCCGAGGTCACCGAGACCATCGAGGACCTCGAGAAGAGGTTTCCCCCGCGCAACCTGCCCGAAGGGGCTCAGGTCACGCGTTTCGCCCCTTCCCCCACCGGCTTTCTGCACACCGGCTCCCTTTTCACCTCGATGATTTCCTATATCGTCGCCAAGCAATCCGGAGGCGTCTATTGCTTCCGTCTTGAGGACACCGACACCAAGAGGACCATCGAAGGATCCGGCGACCTCCTCATCGACCAACTTGCCGTCTTTGGCATCAATGCCGACGAAGGCTATTTCCCCGGCGGCGATAAAGGCGCTTATGGCCCCTATAAGCAGTCGGAACGCCGCATGATCTATAAGACCGTCATCAAGGAACTCATCCGTCGCGGCCGCGCCTACCCCGACTTCTGCACGCCCGAGGACCTCGATGCGATCCGCAAAGCCCAAGAGGCTTCCAAAGTCCTCCCTGGTTACTATGGCGTTTACGCCCGCGATAGGAACCTCACCGTCGACGAAAGGATCGAAAAGATCAAGGCGGGCACCCCGTGGGTCATCCGTTTCTATAGCAATGGCGACCACTCCCGCAAAACGAAGTTCATCGACGCCATCAGGGGCGAAATCGAACTCCAGGACAACGACACCGACGTCGTCATCCTCAAATCCGATGGCCTACCGACCTACCACTTCGCCCACGTTTGCGACGACCACTTCATGAGGACCACCCTCATCACCCGTGGCGAGGAATGGATCCCGAGCACCCCGATCCACCTCGATATGTTCCGCGCGCTCGAGTGGAAGGCCCCCAAATACGCCCACATCCCCTCCATCATGAAACTCGACCACGGCAACAAGAGGAAACTCTCCAAGAGGAAAGACGCCGAAGCGGCCGTCTCCTACTTCCTCGACCTCGGCTATAACCCCGAGGCCCTCAAGGTCTATTTGATGTCCATCGCCAACTCCAACTTCGAGGAATGGGCCATCGCCAACAAGACCTTCGACCTTGGCAAGTTCAAATTCTCCATCAAGAAGATGTCCCTCGACGGCGCCCTCTTCGACCTCGATAAGCTCAACTACTTCTCCAAGGAGATCATCGCCAGGATGCCCCTTGAGGAGGAGTTCCTCGCGGTGCGTGCCTATGCCGAGGCCCATGAGCCCGAGTTCCTTGCCAAAATCGATGCCGATCCCAGCTATTTCAAGAAAATCCTCAACATCGAAAAGGACAGGAAGAACCCGAGGAAGGACTACGCCAAATACAGCGACATCTACCCCCTCATCCGTTTCTTCTACGATGACGAATACGCCAAAATCGCCGCCAATCCCCTTCCTTTTAACGAAAACGCCCCCAAATCCACGATCAAGGCGTTCCTTCTAGACGCATCCAAATCCATGCCCTTCGGCGTGGATGAGGCCGCTTGGTTCGCCGCGGTCAAGGAACTAGGCGCCAAGCACGGCTATGCCTCCTCCAACAAGGACTATAAGGAAAACCCCTCGGCCTTCGTCGGATCGCTAAGCGACGCCGCGGAAGCTCTCCGCATCGCGATCGTCGGAAGCAAGGAATCCCCTAACCTCCACGAGATCATCGAGATCCTCGGTCAGGAGAGGGTCAGCAAAAGACTCGAAGGCGTGTCCGCTTCTTTATAAGAAGAAACCAAATGTGATTAAGGGCCTAGGCGCGGGCCCTTTTCCTTTGCTCTTTGTTGTTGATTCCTAAAAAGGGATGTGGTTAAATACCCTTCGCCGAAACATGGCCCCATGGTCAATCGGTTAAGACGGAACCCTCTCAAGGTTCAATGACTGGTTCGACTCCAGTTGGGGTCACCACACGGTGACTTAAGCCCTCGCGAAAGCGGGGGCTTTCTTATTCGTCCTTCCCCTTCCTCTCCTCTTCTTCGTATTTGCGTCTGGCCTCTTCGACCTTGGCTTTGATTTCCTTGATCTCGTCGGGGTTGCCATTTGGATCGTTTTCGAGGTTTCTAATGGCCTCTTCCGCCTCGAAGAAGCTATGCTCGACGAGTTGCTTCTTAAATAGGAAGGCCCACTCGTCTTCCATGAGGAAGGCTAGAGGCAAAAGGAAGACAATCGAAAGATATCCGGCGCATAGCCCAACAAAGGTGGTGAGATTCGGGTCTTTGTTGAAGAAGAAGGTGATTCCCGCGCCTAGAGCAAAGCCAAGGGGGAAGAAAAGGTAAATCGGCCATAAAGCCCTGGCCTTCAGGCGATGATATTCCCCGACGAAACGCGGCCTTGCCCGCAAGAAGAAGGCGTTGGCCTCCCCTCCTTTGCCGCCCATCCTCATGCGGTAATAGACGTTGAGGATCATCTTCGAGATGAAGAAGAGGAAGGCGGTCGCGAAGAAGAAGGTGAGGGATAATCCCTCAACGGAGATGGCGGTGTTGAGTTCCTGATGGCTGCCTAAATAGGAATAGAAACCATCCCAGTTCGAAGAGGCAAGAAGGGCGTTGATATCGTTCCACTGCCCCGCCAAGACGGGGTTGGCGTTCACCACCGCCGTGAAAACAAGCGTGGAAACGAAAGAGAACAAAGCCGAAGCGAGGATGGTCTTCAATAAGGCGACGAACACGCGGTAGCAGCCAAAGAATGTCGGGCTATAATACGCCGAGAAGAATAGGAGCGCGTTACGCGCGGAAAGAGGCTCCCCCGCTTTCGTCCTGGCCACTTGGATTTGGAAGGAAAGCAAGGACGGGATAAACACAAAGGGGATCGAAAGCAGGAGCAAAGTCGGCGAAAAAAGCGCGGGCAAAAACGAAATCGCGGCGACTAGATAATGGACGAAAGCCAACGCGAAATAGCTGGGCGCGTCCTTTTTGAAGGCCGGAACGACCTTGGCCTTAAGCTTCTTATTGACGTTTTCCACTGAGGTTAAGCTCCGCATAATCCCGCGCGGCGACGGCGATCTGCGTCTCATCAAGGAAGGGGACGTCTGGATCGGATTCCAAATCGCGGATGAGCCTCGGGAGCTGACGGAGGGAAACCACGTATTCCTGGTTCGACCCGTCGGTCTCGAAGGGGGTGATGAAGCAATCGTCGTTAATCAAAACCACGGAGACGAAGATGCGCGGATCGGTGTCGCCCATTAGGGAAAGGCGTTCCACCCTCACGCGGTTCTTCAAAAGGGGGTTAGGCACATAGGTGGCCTTTTGTTTCTTATAGAAAATCCAGGCTTTGTTATGCTGGGTCGCCACGACGGCCCCGTCGTAATAACGGTCCCTGATGCAATAGATGAATTTGTTGCCGATCAGGATATGGTCAACGTGGAATTCCTCTTCCCCCGCGGTTTTGTTGGAGAAGTCGTTGATTAGGTAATAGTCCCCGTCGAGCGCCACTTGGTAGACCTTCTTGTAGTAGGCCCTGACCGTGCGGTGCTTGTAGAAAAGTCTCTTCACCGGCGCGTATAGCACCCAAAAGACGAACAAAAGCGCCGCGGCACTAAGGCATACGGAAAATAGCGCGATCTCGACGGGAAAGGGCATCAGGCGAACCTTTCCGCGACGGCGATGCCGAGTTCGATCATCTTGTTAAGGCCGGTCTGCCTTTCCTCGGGGGAAAGGATGGTCGGAACGAGGAAGGAATCGGAAATGGTGAGGAGGCAAAGGGCCTTCTTGCCGAGTTTGGCGGCGTTCGCGTAAAGGGCATAGGCCTCCATCTCGACGGCGAGGACGCCCATCGCGGCCCATTTCTTCCATAGATCGGGGCTCGATTCGTAGAAGGTGTCGCTAGAGAGGATGTTGCCGCAATGGACCTGCTGGCCCCTCTCCCTGCCGATTTGCACGGCGGCCTCAACGAGGTCATAGTCGGCGATGGCGCTATAGGTGCCATTGACGCCAAGATGGGTCGGCCACGCGGAATTGGTGCAGGCGCCCATGCCTAAAACAATGTCGCCGACGTGGACTTTTTCCTGATAGGAACCAGAGGTGCCGATGCGGATGATGGCTTCGACCCCGTATTCGCTATAGAGCTCATGGGAATAGATGCCGATGGAGGGCATGCCCATCCCCGAGGCCATGACGGACACCCTTTTGCCGGACTTGGTGAAACCGGTGTATCCGTTGACGCCGCGGACGTTATTGACGAGTTTAGCATCGACGAGGAAGTTCTCGGCGATGTATTTGGCGCGGAGAGGATCCCCCGGCATCAAAACGACCTTCGCGAAATCGCCCTTCTGGGCAGAGTTATGTGGTGTGGGCATTTTGTTCTCCTTTTTTGGCTTTTGCCAAATCTCACGGTTTAAGTTTAACGGCAAGTGAAAGAGAAAGAAATATGGGGTATAGTCTTTTTATGCTTGTCTATGCGGTTTCGCAAATGGCGCGTTTCTGGCTCTTCGTGGGCGGTTTTGCCCTGGGGGCCATCGTGCTTTTCCTTCTCGCCGGGCTCTCCCACCAAAAGAAGGGTCAGGTAAGAATCCGCTACAAAAGGAAGATGCCCGCCTCGATCGTCGGGGAGGGATGGCATTATTGCTTCCCCTTCTCCAGGAGGGAATCCAGGAAGATTTCCATGGCGCCCCACACCTTCTTCCATAAGCGTTATCTCATTGAGGTAAACGACCCGATTGCCTTCGATAAAAGCAGAAAATCCCTGCAAAAGTCCCTTAAATCCGGGAATTGCAAGGATTTTGAGTCTCTAAAGAAACTATTCGCCGATTCGGGCGCGACCCTCATCGAGGTCATTCGACCGTAACGGATTTGGCAAGGTTCCTGGGCTTATCGATCGATAGGCCTTTTTCTAACGCCAGGTAATAGGACAAATACTGGAGGGCGACGACGAGGGCCATGGTCGCGTAGAAGGGCTTGATGGGCTCGCAGACGAAGGCGTCGCCGGGTTCTTTGACGAGATCGGAGGCGAAGACGAGAAGATGCCCTCCCCTGGCCTTGACCTCTTCGAAGTTTGCGCGAAGAGACGCCGCGATTTCGGGTTTGGTGACGACGCCGACGACGAGGACGCCCTTCTCAATGAGGGCGAGCGGGCCGTGCTTGAGCTCGCCGCCAGGATAGGCTTCCGCGTGGACATAGGCGATTTCCTTGAGTTTGAGGGAACCTTCCAAAGCGGAGATATAGTCTACGCCCCTACCGAGGAAGAACGCGTTTTTGACCTTCGTGCAGCCTCTGGCGAGTTCGTGGATGTCTTCCTTTTTGGCGATGACGCCGCGGACGGCGCCGATGAAGGAATCGATATCGTACATGATGTCGTGGAAGCCGGAGATGGCCGCACATAGCATCGCGACGAGGCAGGCTTGGGCGACATAGGTTTTGGTGGAGGCGACCGCGACTTCTAATCCTGCATAGAGCAAGCAGGAATAGGTGGATTTCCTATCGATCGTGGAGCCTTTGGTGTTCGTGATGGCGACGGTGATGGCGCCCCTATCCTGAAGCACCCTTTGGCAGCGGATCAAATCGGCGGTCTCGCCCGATTGGGACAAGAGGAAGTAGACGGAGCCAGGGTCCGCGTCATAAGGATCGTAGCCCCATTCGGAGGCGATGGAGACGTAGGCTTCCTTGCCGATCGTGCGGAAGGCTTTGACGCCCATCTTGGACGCGTAATAGCTCGTTCCGCAGGCGAGGAAATGGACCTTGTTGGTCTTTTTGAGCAATTCGATGAGATTCTTGTCGAAGAGGAAATCGCCCCCATCGAAGTAGTTGTCGCGAAGCGTGGCCAAAACCGAGGGGATTTCCTCAATTTCCTTGAGCATGTAATGGGGATAGCCATTTAGGTCGTTGGTGAATTGGTCGGCTTCCTTCTTGATAAAGGTCGGGGTAAGGGCCTTTCCATCGTGGAAAAGATGGATTTCCGTGCCTTCGAGGAACCCATAGTCGCCGTCATTAAGGTCGACGAATTTCTCACTGTAGCCGATGAGGGGGACGGGGTCGGAGGCAAGGTAGGTTCCTTCGTTAGAGGCTCCTAGGAGCAAAGGGGAACTCTTCTTCATGAAGTAGAGCCTGCCCGGTTCCTTGGAGAAAAGGATGCCCAAAGCGTAAGAGCCTTCTAGGTTCTCCATGGTCTGGCGCATCGCCTCGATGACGTTGCCGGAACGGATATAGAAACGTTCCAAGACGTTGGCGATGACCTCGGTGTCCGTGTCGGTGTCGAAATGGAAGCCGCGCACGGTGAGCTGCTGCTTGAGGAAGCGGAAATTCTCGATGACGCCATTATGGACGATCGTGAAAAGGCCTTGGTTGGAAACGTGGGGATGGGCGTTTTTGGCCGTGGGATGGCCATGGGTGGCCCACCTCGTGTGGGCGATGCCGGCCGAAGCGCCCGAGAAATCGGGGACGATGGCCGCGAGGGACTCAACGCGTCCCGCGGTCTTGTGGAGTTTGATTTCCCCATCAAGGCAATAGGCCAAACCCGCGGAGTCATAGCCGCGATATTCGAGTTTTTTCAGTCCCGAAAGAAGGTAGTTTCTAAAATCAATCTTCCCGGAGCCACCGACGATTCCACACATACAAACAAAATCCCCTTAGAGCACAAAAGGCCAAGAGCTTACCTTTCGGGAGCCTCCTTGACCATGGCCATGTAATCCATGAACACCTCGAGGAAGCGGTCGGGTTCGACGCTTTGAAGTTCCCCTTGGTAGGCGATGGAAATACGGCCCGTTTCTTCAGACACAACCACCGTCACGGCGTCAGACATCTCGGAGATGCCGATCGCGGCCCTATGACGGGAGCCGAACTTTCCAGTAAGTGGCTTCGTCGTGGGCACGAAGTAGACGGAGGCCGCGGCGATCTGGTCGTTACGGATGATAACCGCGCCGTCATGGAGACGGGTGCCTGGATAGAAAATGGTTTGAAGCAGCTCGGAGGAGACGGGCGCCCCGATGCGGGTGCCGGTCCTCATGAGCTCGTCGAGGCTGTCCTTCTTCTCGAAGGTGATGAGGGCGCCGATTTTGGCTTTGGATAGGATGGTAACCGCGTTTTCGATCTTGCGGTACATGGCCTCACGGTCAAACAAAGATTCGGGTTTTACCTTGGATTTGCGGAAGATTCTGCCCGATTTGCCGATCATCATGTTCGCGGTGAGGGAACGGGTTTCGTTCTGGTTGGCCAGCAAGAAGGCGACGATGCCGACGGCGAGGCCGATGATGGAAATGTAGAAAAGGTGGTCGAGGCCAAGGAGCCAGAAAACGATGCCCGCGATGCAGACGAGGACCAAATAAAGCCTCGTGAAGAGCCTTTTGAATAGGAAGAAAAGGCCGATGCAGGTGCCGACGGCGGCCAACACCAGAAAGAGGAAGGTGACGTAGCATTCAAAGTCGGCGAAGTGGGAGATAGGTCCGTTTAGCAACAGAGGCAGCATGGGAAAATAGTCTCGATACATTTATGTATGATAGTGTATCGTGCCCCGATAATCAAATGATTATGAGCCTTCGGTTCCCCTAAACGCCTTAGGACATACGCCATAATCGTGCCTATTGCGTTTATCCCCCTTACTTTGTCCAAGGCGAAAAGATAGAATATGGCCCTATGTCTGAATCCAGTTCCATCACCAAGCGCATCGTTCAAAACGGCATGGTCGCCGCGGTTTATTACGTGATCACGATGATTCTCGTGATGGTGCCCGCCATTTCCCAGTTCGGTCCCATTCAGATCCGCGTTTCCGAAATGCTTATGCTCCTCGCCTTCTTCCGCCCCGACTTCATCTCGGGCCTCGTCATCGGCTGCTTCATGGTCAACGCGACCGGGGCGATGATGGGCTTAGGCTTCCCGATGGATATGCTCTTTGGCACCTTGGCCACCGCAATCGCCGCGGTCTTGACCTCCTATGCCTCGCCCAAGATGTTCGTCGCCGCTTTGTGGTCGGTACTCATCAACGGCCTCATCGTCGGTTTTGAGATCTATTTCTTCTTCAACGAAGGCACCTCTTTGTCCTGGTGGCTTTGCTGCGCCTACGTCGCCGCTGGCGAAGCCATCGCTATGGCAATCGGCTATGCCGTCTTCATGATCCTCATAAGGAACAAAGGCGTCATGAACGTCCTTGCGCCGACCCATCATAAAGAAGTGAAATTCTGAGCATGAAGGACGATAAAGTCATCCTCTTCGATTGCTTCGGCCTTTTCGCCTCCGATTCGGTGGACGATTTCTTCAAGGACCACTACCCCGAAAACCATCAGGAGCTCAAGGATTCTTTTTGCGAGGAAGGCGATTCCGGGGCTTTCGATTTCGATACCCTTTTGGAAAACATGGCCAAAGGCCTAAGCCTAAACCAAGCGGCCCTAACCGAGGAAATCAACCGCAGGAGGGTCCTTTATCCCCGCATGATCGAACTCGCGAAAAGGCTAAGGGAAAACCACAGGGTCTACCTCCTTTCCAATTGCATCCGCGGGGTGATCGAATCCATCTTCGAGGGAACCGGATTCGAGGATTGCTTCGACGGGCAGATCAGAAGCTGCGACATCGGCCTAGTCAAACCTAAGCCCGAGATATTCGCTTATGCGAAGAAGGTCTTGGGCAACCCCGAGAGAATCGTCTTCTTCGACGACAACCCCATCAACGTGGAGGCCGCGAGAAAAGAAGGCATCGAATCCTATGTCTATCACTCCCCCGAGCAAGTCGAGGAGACCCTCCGCCAAATCGGGTATTGATTAGAGGCTATTGCCTCTTTTTCTTTCTTAGCAGCAATAGCAAAGCGCCGGCGCTTAAGCCTAGGCCCAAAGTCAAAAGGAGAAGAGGGAAAGTCTCTCTATCGGAGGAAAGATTCCCATTAAGAGAATTAACCTGGAAGATGTTGTCCGGGGTCACGGATTCGTGATTGACGGACGCCCACTGAATAAGGCGCGCGCTTTCCTGGGCATAGGCATCATTAGAAAGGAAGAGGTCCCTCCTGGTCTTCGAAAGCAAATTGAACGCGTCCCTTGCCGAAGAATAGTAATGATGCTCCTTATCGGCGCAATAACCGAGGTTTTGGACATAGTCCATGTGCATGTACCCAACGATGAAATCCTCGATGGCGACGCAATCCTCGCTTTGCCCGATTTGGGTGAGACAATCGCTTGTGAGGGCGATGGACGAAATGTATGACCTCTTTCCTTTGATGGTCGTTTGCAGTTTTACCGACGTCTGCCCTTCTTCAAAATCCACCCGATAAACCGCATAAGAGGAGGTCAGTGCGAAATCGGTCGTCCCAACCCTGAGGTTCACCCCAGTGTCGTTGTTATAGGCTTTCGCGGTAAGGACGATGCTGGTGATGGGTTTTTCCGAACTGTTGATCTTCAAAGCCCCGACCTTGCTGGAGGCGCCGAATTTCAAAGCCCCGTTTTCTATAGCGGTCGAGTTCTCCGTTTCGGTGGTTATCGCCCCTTTGAAATCGCCGGTCACGTCTTGTCTATTCTGAGAATAATCAATCGTCCCTTCGTAGGTATCTCCTATGACTACGCTTCGATAGACGTGGATCCCGTAATCCTCATGGAAATCACCATAGGTGACCCTAACGGTTTGCTCCCCGATCGAGGACATCGAATAACCGGAGAAAGAGCAATCGGAGGTTATGTCCACCTTGGAGGCCTCGTCATAAACCGCATTCACCGTTCCGCCGAAGGAGAATTCATCCCCTTTGTAGAAGGCGGTTTTGGGTTCCACCACCTCAATGCCGACCACCTGCGGGGGCTTAGGGCTGACGACGACAAGGATTTCGGCGGCGATCTTGGGGTTTTCTTTGGAGGATACGGTCAATATGTCATCCCCTACCGCCAAAGCTGTGATTTTGCCGTTTTCGTCAATCGAGGCGATGCCTCCCTCATCGAAAGAGAATTCGACCTCGTCGCTATAATCACCCGTCCCGGAAACGGTCCATTTCAAATCGAAAGTGTCTTCTACGTTCAGTTCCAAGGTGTCGTCTTGAACGTTATTCAGGGTAAGGGAATCCACGTGGTTAAGAGGATCTATGTCGAGAAAATCGGATAGGTTCAATCTGCCTTTGCCGCACCAAGACGCCGAAGAGATGCGATCACAAGAGGCGTAGAGGGCCGCTTCGATTTGGTCAGGGGTGGCGGTCGGGTTCTTTTGCTTATATAAAGCGATGGCCGCCGTCACGATCGGCGCGCTGAAGGAGGTGCCTTGCGTGGATTTATAGGAATCGGCATTCCCTTTGTCTGCGACATAGACATAACCCGGGGCAACCAAGTCGATGCCGTAGGTGTTGGAGAACCCAGCTTTGCTTTTTGTGCTTCCTTCCGCCAAGGAACCGACCGAGATGACATGGTTATTGGAGGCGGGATAGGAAGGCTCGGGGGTGTTGAAGTTGCCGGCCGCGCCAACGAGGGTGATGCCGGCGCTATGGCATTTGTTGAGCATGTCGGTCAAAACGGTCGAACATCCCGTGGAGGCGGACATGGACGAACCCCCATAGCTCACCGCGTGCTCATAGGCCTGAAACGACATGTTGACCACGTCGATGTGGTTATCGATGCAATATTGGAGGGCCAATTGGATGGCTCCCCACTCATAGCCGTTATTCGCGTTCGTTACTTTGTAAACGTATAGATCAACATTGGGGGCTAAACCCGCACACCCAACTTGGTTAATTTGGCTTGCGATGACCGAGGCAACGTTGGTCCCATGCCCTAACGAATCCTTTAGGTGCGACGGGTGGCTCGAATACGGGTAGTAATACCATCTGTCGCTATATTCGAGGGAACAGGAAACGGGCTCTACGATGTCCTGTGACCCGAGCATGAAATCCTCGTGCCCGTAGTTGATGCCTGAGTCGATAACGGCCACCTTGACGCTTTCGCCGCGATATCGGGATGGGACGTCCCCGATATTCATCGTGGAGAAGGTTTTCTCGTTCTGCGTCGAATACTCGGGTTCGCCTTCGATGCTTTGAGAATATGCGGCCGCGTAGAACATCGGGCCGGGATCGCGTTCCGCCTTAGCTAAGGGCAGGCCATGGAAAAAGGAACCCAGCAGCAAAAGGCCACCGAGTTTAAGAACCAATCCGTTATGGATGCCCATGCCCTAGATTGTAACTATGTTACGAAGGAAAACAAAGCGAGGATAAAGTGCGTTTAGGAATTGTCGGCAGGCGCTTCCCCCATCGGTTCTTCCTGCCTGTTTTTGCGGCGCTTCACCAAATCGAGGATCAAGAAGACCGCGCCGATTAAAACCGCGGAGGCGGCAAAGCCCATCGTGTCGATGCCCACATCCGTCCACGAAGGACCGCGCTGCAAAGCGGGAATCGCCTGAATCGCCTCGGAAATCCCCGCCAAAGCAAAGCCCGCGACGAGGAGGATGCCCATGATGATCCAAATCCTGTGTTTTTTGTCTTTGAATAGGGACAGATACATGGCGAGCGACCCAAACAAACCGGTGACGAGGAACAAGGTGAAATGACCCGCCGCTTTGCGGAACACCGCGTGGAAATCCTTCATGTCGTCTCCCGCGATCTGCGGCCTTGGGGTGACCGTGAGGGAATAGGTGACCCCACTGTTCTTGCCTAAGGAAGAGGCGTAAATCGTGAAAGCGACATTCCCATCGTAAAGCAAGGAGATGGAGGGATTGTTCGTGTCGTTGTTGATCACCGTTAGCTTCGTGGGGTCGGAGACGTCGACATGGATATTCGTACTGCTCGCGTTCTTCGGTTCGAAATTAGAAGCCACGGTTAGGGTGTTGCCGGCTTGGATGGAGCCGCCGGTTAAGGGAAGCACGTTCCCTTCGGAGGTAACTTTGAACTCGACCCCGGTCGGAAGGACTTCCTTCGACTCAAAGGGGATGGACGCGGAAATGGAGGGATTGGAGGCGAGGGTAGCCGTGATGCTCGCGTGGCCTTTGCTTCGATAGCCGGAGACGAAGCCACCTTTGACTGGGACGAGATTTCCGGAATCGTCGACCTCTAAGTGATCGTTATCGACCTTGGCGATCAGGGGGTCGGAACTAGAGAAGAGCACGGGCTCATCGGAGTCGATTTCGTTGCCTACCGAATCCAGGTATTTGACGGAGACTTGGGCCCCGTATCCATAGTCATAGTCCAAAGGGGACAAAACCGATTTGTCCGTGACGAGGGCGATGGAGGCGACGGGGCTAGAATAAGTGCCCGCGACATTGACCGTGCAGACGGCCTTCCCTTTGAAAAGCAAAGAGGCGGAACCGCTTGATTTCCCATGCAAAACCCCATTATTTACGGAAAATACCGAGGAATCTGAACTTGTTAGTTCGACGAGGCCCCTTTCGTAATAACGGGCGAGGTAATGGTCCACGGATCCATCGGTCCTGGTTAGATCGCCTAGCGACATCGCGTAGGGGTAAAGATAGGCCTGGCCCTCTTTGAGGCTTATGGAGGCAACGTTGGTTTTGATTTCCTTGGGCGCGATTTCCTTCTTAGCCGTGAAGGAGAAAGTTTCCTTATGGCCCCCGTTATCGGAGATGGAAAAGACGAAATCGCCCGCTTGATTGGGGATGATGCGGAGGGCGCCGCCATTACGGGAGGTCGTCAAAGTGTGGCTATAGGAGCCCTCGCCTGGGGTTTTCACGAATTCGAGGTTGACCGAGGAATCGTAGATATCGGGTTTGGGGTCGGTGGGATAGGCCAGGGTATAGGTGAACATCTTGGTCGTGCCGACGATGGCTTCATCCGCGTCGAATAGGCTCACTTTGGTGCCGTCCTCAAGAGTCGCTTTGGTTATGCTTGGGGTAAGGGTAAGCCCGCTAGGCTTGGCCTCCACCGCTTCTTTGGATGGAGAAATCGCGTTGATGATCTTGGCGAAAAGAGAGGAAAGCGACATCGACTGGAGCCCCGAGGCGGAACTAGGGAAGCACGACTCGACGATGGTCAAAGTGGAAAGCAATCCGAAAAGGGACCAAAAGACAAAGGACCAAACCTTGACCTTGTTCGCCCCCGTTTTCTGCATGGATTAAGTCTAATCCTAGGGGAATCAGATAAAAAGGACATAAGGATAGAAAAAAGCTAGATATACCAGCAAATAAAG
>DKRQ01000014.1 GCA_002472275.1 Caryophanales bacterium UBA7278
CATCATTTGCTGGTATATCTAGAAAAAACGGCAATCGACAAAGGAAAATACAAGTGTCCCCCGTCGCCCCTGCCCCTTTCCCCCGCCCCTTTGTCGCGCTATCATTTCCACCAGCAATAGGAGAAAAAACGAATGTACAAAGTCATGGCCGTCAACTGCGGCTCTTCATCCCTGAAATACAAACTCTACGAAATGCCCGAGGAGAAGGTCCTCTGCTCCGGCAACGTCGAAAGGATCGGCCTCGCCCAAGGCATCTTCGGCATCAAATACGGTGAGGAGAAGGTCTCCCTCGAGCTTCCCATCCCCGACCACAAAGTCGGCGCCAAACTCGTCCTGGACGCCCTCACCAAATACGGCATCGTCAAATCCCTTGATGAAATCAAATGCGTCGGCCACCGCGTCGTCCAAGGCGGCAAATACTTCTCTAGCTCCGCCGAGTTCGACCAGCATAACGCCGACCTCATCGAGTCTATGACCCCGCTCGATCCCCTCCACGCCCCGGCCCACATCACCGGATGGAAGGCCTTCTGCGAAGCGCTCCCCGGCGTCCCCTCTATCGCCGTCTTCGACACCGCGTTCCACCAGACCATGGAACCCGAGGACTACCTCTTCCCCATCCCCTATGAGATGAGCGAGAAGTACGACTGCCGCCGCTATGGCGCCCACGGCACCTCCCACAATTACCTCGCCGACACCGCCATCAAGCACTACTTCGGCGGCAAAGCCGAGGGAACCAGGATATTGTCCTGCCATATTGGCTCCGGCTCCTCTTTGTGCGCCATCAAAGACGGCAAATGCGTCGCCACCTCCATGGGCCTCACCCCGCTAGGCGGCGTCATGATGGGCACCCGTTCCGGCGACCTCGATCCCTCCGTCATGGACTACCTCTGCAATTGCACCGGCAAATCCGTCGACGAGATGTACGACATCTTCAATAAGAAATCCGGCCTCCTAGGCGTCTCTGGCGTCTCCTCCGACACCCGCGACGTGGAAGCCGCGGCCAAGGAAGGCAACGAAAGGGCTTTGCTCTCCGCCAAGCTATTCGCCAGGCGCGTCGCCGACTATATCGGCCAATACTACGTCCGCCTTGGCGGCTGCGACCTCATGATCTTCTCCGCCGGCATCGGCGAGAACAGCGACTACTTCCGCGAACTCATCCTTAAGGATGTCGAAGAAGCCCTCGGCTTGAAAATCGACTACAAGAAGAACATCGGCCTCCGCGGCAAAGAGGAAGTACTCTCCCTGGAAGGATCCAAGGTCAAGGTCATCGTCCTCCCCACCGACGAGGAGGTCATGATCGCCCGCGACTGCCTAAGGAGAATCGAAAATGGCCGCATCTAAGGTCGACCCGATCATCGCCGAATACGGCAAGCCCAACAAAAAGGTCTACCGCACCATCCTCCGCGCCATCGAGCGTTACGACAAGATTGCGATCTTCCGCCACATCAAGCCTGACTTCGACGCGATGGGCACCCAGATGGGCCTTTACTATTGGCTCAAGGGCAACTACCCCAATAAGGAAATCCACTTCCTAGGCGACAACCACGTCTCCTTCACCCCGCGCCTATTCCCCGAGACCGAGAACCTTCCCGAATCCTGGTTCAAGGAAAACAAGTTCCTCGCCATCATCGTGGACGTCGGCGACGAGGAGAGGATCGCGGACCCGAGGTGGAAGAAAGCCGCCTACAAGGTCAAGATCGACCACCACCCCTGCAAGAAGGAAATCGCCAAGAAGGCCACCCTCTGCGACCTATCGATGGCCGCGGCGGCCGAGCTATGCGTCGACTTCCTCCTTAACTGCAAGGGCAAAGTGATGCCGCCTATCGCCGCCGAAAACTTCTACATCGGTTTGGTCGGCGACTCGGGCAGGTTCCTCTATTCCTCCACTTCGCCCCATAGCTTCGCGGTCGCAAGCGCGCTCATCGCGACGGGCATCGATATCTCCTCTATATACAAGAAAATGTATGAGAAGGACATTGATTCCCTTAAATCGCTCGCTTATGTTCTGGCTAACTTCAAGGTTTCCCCTCATGGCGTCGCCTATTACCTGCTACCAAAGGAAGCCCAGGAAGAACTTCACATCACCCCTGAGCTAGGGAAGGAACACGTCAACACCTTCTCTAACGTCAGAGGCATCAACGCCTGGTGCTCGATCACCGAGGACCCTAATCCCAAAGACTACTGCTGGAGGATCTCCATCCGCAGCAAAGAGAAGGACATCTCGGGCATCGCCAACAAATGGGAGGGCGGCGGACACGCCCAAGCCTCCGGCGCGAAGATCAAGGACCTCACCAAACTCGACGAGTTCATCGCCGACCTCGACGCCCTATTCGCCTAAGCAAAGGAAAGGGACCCGGACGACGGATCCTTTTTTTTCGTGCAGTGCCTGTCAAGACTCGAAGTTCCCCTCTTCTGGTTTTTCCCCTACCACCTTATTACATTCTGGAGCCACACGATTTCCTATTCGAGACCTTTCCGTGTGGTTATTCCGACTATATGATGATATTGCCCGCAAAAGATAAGGAGGGAAGCGATGAGATTTAAGAATCGTAAAACCCCACTGGTCTTGTCATCTTTATTCATCCTTTTGGCCGGCTGCTCCGGTCAAACGTCATCTTCAACCGCTCAAACCTCGAGCACTGACCCTTCCACTGCAATCAGTGGTTCCCAAACGCCTGAAGGTTACACCGTGATGAAGGAGACGGAATTCCTGAGTCTGGCTGGCGTTAAGCAATATCTTTCTTCCATCAAAACAGAAGATAGCAAGGTCTATGTCGTTGACGATGCGAAAATCAGCGAATCCCTGGCCGCTTCCTATAAGGTTTCCGCCACGGAAGACACCAGAAGGCCCGGCGTCCCCATCAGCCTCTTTTCCATCGCTTCGACGCTCACGGAGAAAAGCGAAGCAATCTCCGATCCGCTTCTGCTTCTAGAAGCTGAACCATCTGAGCCTGGCGAAGTCAGCATCATCTCGTCTAGCGATGCGCTTCTGGTCGTGCGCGCTAACGGAAAAGATGTCGCCATTGGCACATCCCCCAATAAAAAAGCTACCTTCGATTCGGCGAAAACGATTCTAGAGAATGCCGGGGAATACTGGTGATTAATCAAAAAGGGGAAGCTCGAACCAATCGGCTCCCCTTTTCTCTTTGCCTTGTCTTTTATTTGGCCTGTTCTTTCTTCAGGCCCTCTAAGTAACGCTCGTTGACGGCCTTGAGGATCTTCTCATCGGTGACGACCTTGAGTTGCTCCGAGGGCTTTGCCCCGAGGTTAAGCTCGAAGATGACGGCCTCGCCATCGTTCATCCCCGGAACAGGGATAGTCGGGGTCAAGATGAGGTAGATGACGGCTTCGTAGATGATTTCGGCCACCACCTTGCAGGGTATCTTCTCCCCGTTAGCGGCGGTCAACGTGATGATTTGATCTTTGTCGATGTTAGGCATGTTCTTTTCTCTCCTCTATTTCATTAAATCATTTGCAGGAAGGTGAAGAGCCTTTTTAGGTCTTCCTTATCGGTGGCGAAGCTCGTGACGAAGCGGATCGTCTCCTCTTCCTCCCCCTCTTCCCACCGCTCGCATCCGAATTCGGCGATGATGGCCTCCGCCCGATCCTTGTCTAGGCGAAGGAAGACTTGGTTCGTCGGCGAGGGAATCGGCTCGAAGCCGAGTTCGGTTAGTCCGTTACGGAGGGACTCGGCCATCTCGTTCGCGTGCCTAGCGAGTTTCCAATATAGGTCGTTATGAAAGGCTTCCTCGAACTCGATTCCAAGGAGATAGCCTTTGGCTAGCATCGCCCCTTTGTTCTTGAGTAGGTGCCTGAAGTGAGGCTTCAGTTCGTCATTGTTGATCACGAGGGCCTCGCCTAGGGGCAACCCGTTTTTGGTGCCGCCCACGTAGAAGACATCCGCCACTTGTCCGATAAGTTCAGGCCCATGGTCGCAGGCCTTGCAGGTGAGCGCGCTCCCGATCCTGGCCCCGTCGATATAAAGATAGAGGCCATATTTATCGCAGGCTTTGCGTATTTGGAGCAATTCCTCTTTGGCGTAGATCGTCCCGGTTTCCGTGGAATCGGAGATGTAGACCATCTTGGGGAGGACCATGTGCTCGTCGATGTGGCGTTTCACGACCGCCTCGATTTGGGCGGCATTAAGCTTCCCATCGACACCGGGGACGGTGATGACCTTGATCCCCTGCCCCTCGACCGCGCCGGTCTCGTGGACGTTGATGTGGCCCGAGTCGCAGGAGATGACGGCCTCATAGGGACGGAGAAGCCCCGAGATGACCACCATGTTGGTTTGGGTTCCTCCCGCGAGGAAATGCACGTCGGTAGACTTAGGACAGCCAAAGGCCTTGCGGATCGCCTTCGCCGCGTTGCGGGAATGGGTGTCGTGCCCGTAAGGGGTGTTCTCCTCGCTGCCATATTTGCAGATGGCCTCGAGGATCTTGGGGTGTGCAAGCACACCGTAATCGTTTCTGAAGCTAGCCATAATCTATATCGCCCAATATGATAACCGAAGGTTTGTCTGAATCAAGATTCCTTCCTATTGTGGTTGTCTGATTCGATCCATCCGCTTTTGTCTATATACTTCCATCCACTATTTTGTCGTACAACTCATCGTTCGCGAGCCCCTAAATGGCATTAATCCTGTTGACGATGGTGGCGACAAGCTTTTCATCGCTTAGCCTTGTGATTGCAAACGTCTTTTTGCCTGCATAATTCAAAGATGCACCTAGGTGATAAAGGGCCCCATTATCTACGAGGATGAACCGATCGTGGAAGGAATCGTCGGCTTTTACAGCTAAGCCCCCATACTGGAGATTAAAAGCGTTGACATCGTCTTGGGTCAGTTTTGCTTTCGACGAGGCGATCAGCAAAGCGGCAACTTCGGGGTGTTTGACCGAAAGGAAACCAAGCGCCTTCGCATCGGCATAGGGGTCTATGACAACGATATTCGTCGTTGCCTTAGAAATTAATTCCTTGATGAAGGTTCTAGCGTCCAGATATTCGCCATCGAAGAAAACCTTTTCGGAATCCGTTTTGTATTCGTTTTCAATCTTAGAGAGCCTTGTGTCAATGCTTTCCACCCTATTGATAAGGTTGATGTAGTTCTCGTTGGTCACCAAGGCTCTGTTCCCATCAACCACATATCCACGGAGTAAATACTCCTTTAATACATTCGATGCCCACTTACGAAACAGCACGCCGTTCTTAGATTTGACACGATATCCAACGGAGATTATTACATCCAAACTGTAAAAGGGGACGGGCTTATCCGAATTTGCAATGTGCAAAAAATGCACGTTGCTTTTTTCGTCTAATTCCTGCTCTTCAAAAACGTGCTTGATGTGTCTCGAAATCACACTTCTATCCCGCCCAAACAACAATGCTAATTGCTCTTTGGAAAGCCAGACGGTGTCCTCGTCAGGAGACACGTTCACATCAAGCGTTAATCCGCTTTGTTCAAATCGCACCAATTCATATTTATCATTCATTCACTTGTCCTCCTGGCAAATCTCTTTTTAAGACGATTTCCCCGTCTATCTTTTCTCCGGTTGTTTCAAAACCAAGTCCTTGGTAAAGGGCCACCGCTTTCGCATTCGTTTCATCGCAACTTGTGTATATGGTTTCGGCTTCTCCTAATGGCTTTGTGGCGCACCACCCGATCATGGCCTTGAACAATTCTTTGCCGAACCCCCTGCCTTGATAGTCCATATCGACCATGATTCGCCAAAGGCAATAAGAATTCCTCATCCATTCTTTTTCGCCTTTAGCACCGATGGAGCCTAAGGCAATAGAAGCAAAACCAACCGGAGCGTTCTTGTGATAGGCCACAAAACACTGCGTTTTCCCACCTTCGCGTTCGGCGGCATACGCCTCGGCGATGGCAAGGGCGTTTTCCGCAACGAAATCGCGCTGATATGGCGCAACTTTCAAAGACAAAACGTCATCCAGCTGTTCAAAACCAATTGTTTTTATGACAAGGTTGGCCGTTTTGATTACCGGCGAATCGGTGGTCGGAGCAAGAGCCTCAATCGTTTCTCCCTCAAAATCCTCACTAAACCGGGACAATAAAAGCATAAGCTTGTCATAGCTCATCTCTGCCGAATCGTTTTCGAGACGGCTAATCATGCCCTTTCCGGAATACCCTAAAATATCTGCCATTTCAGACTGGCTTAAATTCCTTTTAAGGCGAATCGACCTTATTTTTTTCCCAAGTTCTTTTGACATAGTTTAATTTTAGTAAACTATGATCTGCGATTCAATTCTTGGCCGACCTTTTTTCGATGGAGGTCGGCGAGTTCGAGACACAAGAAAAGACCTCCGAAGAGGCCTGATCTATGCTGGATAAGTCTTTTTGTCCAATTTTGAATAAGTGACTTTGGACAACGACACCTGTCGTCGTCTAAATCAATCTGTCCTGAGTTGCCCAAAACTCTTCGTCCTTTGTAAGCGTTGGTCAACCTCGAGTCGATGCTTTCAACATTGTTTAGAAGGTTAATGTAATTCTCGTTGGTCACCAAGGCTCTGTTTCCATTAACCACATATCCACGCAACAAATACTCTTTTAGGACTGAGTTTGCCCATTTTCGAAAAGCCACCCCGTTTTTAGATTTCACGCGGTAGCCAACCGAAATGATTACATCCAGGTTATAAAACTCAATGGTTCTTCTAACCATTTTGTTCCCTTCCGCTTGAACCATTGCATTTTTTGCAACAGTTCGCTCTGTTTTAACAAACG
>DKRQ01000030.1 GCA_002472275.1 Caryophanales bacterium UBA7278
CCACACCGTGCTTCTAACTCAATAACTTTTGGCCATTGGGACGATAACGGATGGGCTCTATCGCTACTCCCTTTCATATAGGGGAATCCTTTCCTTTTTGATGACGTTCATAAAGTAGGGGTCATCGCTTTTTGTGGCTATTTCCACCTTTTTGCCTAGCCTTTGACGTAACGCGATCTCTAACCCGGCTAAGTCCAATAACCCGAATTCGGAATCGGCTTCCAAGTAAAGGTCGACATCGCTACTAGGAGTGGCGGTTCCTTTTGCATAACTTCCGAATAGGGACACCTTCCGGATATGGGGGTTGTCCATTTCCGACAGGGTCTCTTCGAGGCAACGCTTGATGAAGGGGATGGAGAGGAGGGGGCCCCTTTTCCTTTCCACCTTGCTTACGAGGCTATTGGGGACAAGGCCCCTCCTCACGATGTCCTTCATGGCCGCTTCGAGGACTTCGGACATGGTGAATCCCTCCCTTTCCACGATTTCCTGAAAGGACTCCTTGAGTTCGGTGGTGGTCCTAAGGTTAATCAAAATGACTTTGTTCATAGCTTGATTATCATTTTTGTAAAGACAAATGTAAAGATTTAGTGGCAGCCATTCCGCTTGAAGAAGGCATTCCCAAAACGGCCTTATTTCCCTAAATCTTTGCCGTAGTGGCGTTTTCTTTATCCCTCTCCTATAATTACCGATGCCTCCCTAGTTTCTTAGGGATGCCCTGGGAAACCGGGAATTGATCAATCCTTAAATGGAGGGGAACGGCCGGGGAGTGACCTGGCCGTTCCCTTTTCTAGCGGCCTTTTTCTTGGCTTTTCCCTTTTCCCGCGATTATCCGCGCGTATAATCTCTAACGTATGGAAGGTAAGCAACGTCCTATATTCCTACCCTCGTTCCTAGGGTTCTCCATCTATGACCTGGTGCACCTGGTGTGTTCCTCTATCCTTTTAGGACTCGCCTATGCCCATCAACAGGGCGACTGGTTCATCGAGGTGGCCAAGTCTTCGGCCGAAATCGCCTTCTCCCTTCTATTGGTCGCCTTCACCATCTCGATGGTCAGGCAAAGAGGGGAAGGGGAGGATGGCAGCGTCGATAAGGCCTATCACTTCGCCTGGCTCACCGCGACCGCGGGGCAATCCCTCTCCGCGAGTTGCTTGATTCCCTATCTGCTTGTTTCCTCTGCTTCCGAGGAAATCAAGGACGTCGAATTCACCTGCTTCACCTCTTCGATCGTTTTGGTCATCGCCGCGTTTGTCTGCTTCTTCGTCGCGCTCATGCTAGCTAGGAAGACGGTGGCCAAACACGTGATGTCCATCATCGGCATGGCCCTTATCTTCTTGTCCATCCCCTTATTCGTCACGGGCGATTGCTTCTATAACCATGGGCCTGCCGAACGGGTACTAGAAATCATCATCGACATCGCCCCGATCTTCTGCATCGCGGGTGGGCTAAACAACGAGATCAAAGAGCTACGCTTCCTAAGGAAGAAATGAAAAATGGGCCGTGGCCCATTTTCATTCATCCCTCTTAGATTTTGAGGTTGTCCTCGATTTGCTTTAATAGCCCTTTTTCAGCGAGCAACGCGGCTTCTAGGATTCCCGCCTCGAAGGCTTCCGGCTTGGCTTTGCCATGGCACTTAAGGACGAGCTTCTTGCACCCTAGGAGCGGGGCGCTTGCCTTATTCGCGTATTCAAAGGGCTTCTTCACGTTCTTTAGCCCTTTGATCATCGTTAGGGCGGCAAGCTTCGTGAAGATATTCTTGAAGATGGCCGCCTTGAACTTATCGGAGATGTAATAGCAGGCTTCTTCTAGCGACTTAAGGAACACGTTCCCCGAAAAGCCATCGCATACGACGATATCGGCTTCCCCTTTTAGGACGTGGTCGCCTTCGATGTTGCCCACGAAGTTAAGCTCCGAGGCTTTTAGCAACTCATAGGCCGCTTTAGACACTTCGTTGCCTTTGCCTTCTTCTTGGCCAACGGACAAGGTGGCGATGCGGGGCTTCTCTTCTCCTAATACCTTAAGGTAGGTATCCGCCATCACGGCGAACTGATATAGGTATTCGGGTTTGCAATCCATGTTTGCTCCGGCGTCTAGGACGCGGCAAAGCTTTTCGGTCCTAGTGGGGATCGTCGCCATTAAGCACGGCCTAGCGACCCCTTGGATCCTGCCGATCCTAAGGATGGCGCCCGTTAATAAAGCCCCGGTAGGTCCCGCGGATACGAAACCGCCCAGGTCATCCCTTTTACGGAGCTCTTCAAAGGCCAAAGCCATTGAGCAGTTTGGTTTTTCTTTTATAAATAAAGACGGGTGATCGGTATTCAATACCGCTTCATTAGATTCGATGATCTCATAACGGGACGAATCGATCTTGGCCTTATTAAAAGCTTCCTCGATTTCCTTCTTGGGCCCTACCAAAGCAAGATCAAGGTCCTTTTTCTTATTTAGGGCGGATATCGCCCCTTCAATGACGGCTTTTGGGGCGTTATCCCCGCCTAAAACATCCACGAGTATCTTCATATCCCCATCATTGTCCTTCAAAAGGGGGCAAAACGAAAGAGCCACTCACGGCGCGCGCCTATGTTATCACCCACCCTTTCGTGTGCTAAGATATGCGCCGTGAGAAGCAAAAGGCCTAATGCGGAATTCGATGCGGCGCTAAGCCACACCAAGGACAACCAGATGGAGGTGCTATCCTCCTCTAAGTGCGGTTGCGCTTTTTGCCGTTCCGTTTTCCCCGCGAGGGAGATAAGCGACTGGAGCAGCGAGGAAGGCTCCTTCTCCGCGCTTTGCCCGCACTGCGGCATGCCCTCGGTCATCCCCGATAACTGCGGGTTCCCTTTAGAAAAGGACAAGCTCAAGTCCCTTAACCTATATGCCTATGGGGATGACTACATGCAAAAGCACCCCGATGCCTTGCGCGTTTATTGTGCCCGTTACATCTCGGGTGAAATCACCCATAAACTTGCCAATGAGGCATTGCTTATCAAGTATCTAACGATGCTCCATGAATCGGGCGACGTGTGGGCTTCCTCTAGCCTAGGCTATTTCTATGAATCGGGCGGCGAATTCCACGCGCCGGATCTAGATAAGGCCGTGGAGGTGCTTTCCTCCAAGGTACTCTTCGACGATGAGGCCGCGCTTACTAGGCTAGGCACCATCTATATCGGGGGTTACCAAAACGGGGCCAAGGCAAAGGAAGGGTATGAGGCTTTGTCTAAGGCGATGGCATTAGGCTCAGAAGAGGCCATCTTTCATTTCGCTAGATGCTACTTTGAAGGCATCGCGGTCAAGAAGGACCCCGTCTTCGCCTTCACCCTTATCTACCGCGAATTCGAATCCCTTTACGAGAGGTTCCGCCAGGGGAGGAAGGACATCCCTTTATTTATCGAATTCGCCAATCAGATCGGCAAATGCTGCGAGCAGGGGCTAGGCACCCGCAAGGACAAGCTTAGGGCGCTACGATATTACCTATTAACCGAACTAGGCATCCGCCAATACGAAAGGGTGTCCACTAACGCCGAGTTCGAAGCCACCGTGGATGCATCTATTAAAAGGCTAGCCAAGGAACTAGGCTTCCAGTCCAGGGAACCGGTCTTCGACCAGGATTCCTTCTTCGATACGTTCGCGGAACAACAGGAGACAGGTAGCACCAAGAAACTAGTGGCCCATTCCTATTCCCCCGCGGATGAGACCTTGCACCTGGACATCGAATTCAGCGAACCCGAGATCTTCATTGACATCGCTAGTCTTCGCTGCGAATTCGTCGAGGGGAGCATCCACTGGGAATTCCGCGACGTGGAATCGGGCAAGATCAGCGAGCATAGCTCCTCTTATCATTACGTGCATTACATTGGTGACGATAGCTGGGCTTTCGTCTCTGACGAAGACGAGGAACCGACCGCCTACGTCACCTTCAAGCCCATGGATTCCGAAAAACCCGGAGAAGGCAAGAAGGAATGAAGGCCTTGACCCCGTTACGGAAATACCGGGCCAAGGTCTTTTTGGCGCCTGCCCTGAAGCTATTTGAATGCCTATGTGAACTCGCGGTCCCCTTCATTGTCGCCGCGATCATCGATGAGGGGCTTACCCAAGGCGGTTCCCATTATCATGAGGCCCCCTTTGTCTTAGGGCTATCGGGTCTAGTTTTCGCCTTCGCCGTTTTGGGCTTTGGGTTAACGATGATATCCCAATACCTATCTAGCGATACCTGCACGAGGTTTTCTTTGGAACTTAGGCAGGGGATCTATGACCATATCCATTCCTTGACCCCGATCGAACTGGAGGAGTATGGCAAGAACAGGGCCCTCACTTTGATGGGCAACGACTCGTTCTCCCTCCAAAACGGGGTCCAGTATTTCATGAGGCTCCTCGTGAGGGCCCCCTTCATCGTTTTGGGGTCTATTGTTGCTAGCTTTGTTATTAACTGGGTCGCCGGCTTAATTGTGGTTGGGGCTTTAGGATTAAGCGCTTTGGTTATCTTCCTCGTCATCAAGTTGACCCCTAAGCAATATGGGAAGCTTCAAAGGGAATTAGATGTCATCTCCGCCAGGGGTGAGGACGCGATCCATGGGGCTAGGGTAATTCGCGCGTTTAACCTAGAGGAGAAGCAAGAAGGCGAATTCAAGCAGGAATCGGAGCGATACCGGAAGGTAGCCTTGCTTTTATCTAAGATAAACGCGGCGATCAACCCCCTTACCTTTGGGCTTATTAACCTAGCGGTTATCGTCATCCTATATTTTGGTTCCTATGGACGTAGTAGCAGTGGGCTTACCACCGGGCAAATCGTGGCCCTTCTTTCCTTTTTGACCCAGTCTTTGAATGCACTCATTCAATTCACTAGGCTAGTGACTTCCTTATCGAAGGCTCTTGCCTCCAAGAAAAGGATCGATGCCTTCCTTGCCATAGAGCCTTCCATCGTGGATGGACCATTGCTAGAAGAGCCTTCTATTAAGGAAGGGGACCTATATTTCGAACTAAGGAAAGCGGGTGTCTCCTTTGGGGGACAAGGATATGGGTTACTTGACGTCGACATGGAAATCCATAAAGGCGAGAAGGTCGGCATCATCGGCGGCACCGGTTCAGGCAAAAGCGTGCTTATCTCCTTATTGGAACGTTTCCGCGATCCTAGTGTCGGCTCTTTCTTCTATAAGGGCCATGACGCAAGGGAAAGCAAAGTGTCCTCCATTAGGGGCGATATCGCCTTCGTTAGCCAAAAGCCCCAGCTATTCAAAGGAAGCGTCGCCGATAACATAACCTTGGGGTTACCTTTAGATAAAGAAAGGCTAGATAGGGCGTTGGACGATTCCTTGTCTAGCGAATTCGTCTCCCGCATGAGCAACGGGGTCGATACCCTCCTAGAGGAAAGGGGCGCCAATCTTTCGGGCGGCCAAAAGCAAAGGCTCATGATCGCGAGGGCCCTCTACGCGGATCGCCCCGTTTTGATTCTTGACGATGCGACGAGCGCGCTTGATTACAAAAGCGATTCCCTTTTAAGGGAAAACATCAATAAGCGTCCTGGACTGACTCTAGTGATGGTGAGCCAAAGGGCGACCTCCATCAAAAACTGCGACAGGATCTACGTCCTAGACGAAGGGAAAGTGGTGGGCCTTGGCAAACACGAGGAACTGCTTTCCTCTTGCCCCGTCTACAAAGAGATTTACGAGGCTCAGGTGAAACGGACATGAAAAGCCTAGCGATACTAAAACCCTATCTAAAAGGCAGAAGGTGGCAAATCGCCTTGGCTTTGCTTTTCGCGCTCGCCTCGGATGGGTGCAAACTCATCCTGCCCTTTTTGGCGGGGCGCGGCATCGATTCCATTAGGAACGGGAATCTCGATATCGCCCCTTTGCTCTTCCTAATGGGTGGCTTATTGCTACTAGGGATGGCTTTTAGATACTTCTTCGATTTGCTTACCTCCGCGATTGGGCAAAGCCTCGTCAAGAGCCTTCGCGACGACGTATTCGCTAGAATCGGTAGCGCCAAGGTCTCTTATCTAGATGAGCAATCCCATGGGGATCTGCTCCAAAGGTTAGTGAGCGACATCGAAAACGTGCAAAACGGGCTGATCGTCGGGGCGTTATCCATTTTCGAAGGAGTCGTGCAGATCGCCATCACGATCGTTTTGATGTTCTATCTAAATTGGCTTCTAGGCCTAGTGGTGGTGCTTCTTAGCCCCATCTCCATTTTGGTGTCCCGTTTCATCTCCTCTAGGAACTCGGCTTACTTCAAAAAGCAAAGCAAGACCCTAGGGGAACTGACCTCGGATACCTTAGAGTCCATCGATAACCTCGAGGCGGTGTCCGCCTATGGGGTATATGAGCTAAAGAAAGAAGGCTTTGCTTCTAGGAACGAAGAGATGAGGGGGTCTTCCTTCAAGGCCATCTTCGCGGCCTGCTGGATCAATCCGGCGACGAGGCTAGTCAATAACCTCATCTATGGGGCGGTCGTCACCTTAGGCGCGGCAATGCTTTGCTTCCCCTCTTCCTTCTCCTTTATGGGCATCGCCTTCACGGTGGGCTCCTTATCTAGCTTCCTCACCTATTCCTATCAATACATGGCCCCCTTTAACGAGGTCGCGGACGCTTCAAGCGATCTTTTCTACGCGAAAGCCTCTCTAGCTAGAGTCAAGGAGGTCTTGGAGGCCCCCTTGGATATCGATGAAGGGCAGTTGCCTCTAGATTCTGTCGATTCCCTCTCCGCGAGCCACATCGACTTCTCTTACGACAAGAAGAGGAAGGTCATCGATGATTTTGATTTAGAAATCTATAAGGGCCATAAGATCGCCTTAGTTGGGCCTACTGGATGCGGCAAGACCACGGTCATCAATCTGCTCATGAGGTTCTATGATCCCGATAAAGGAGATTTCCTGATCAACAACACTCCGACGACCTCCTTCCCCAAGAAGAGGATGAGGGAGCATATGGGCATGGTGCTTCAGGATACTTGGTTAGCCCATGGTAGCATCGCCGAAAACATCGCCTTAGGGAAACCTAACGCGAGCAGGGAGGAGATTATCGCTGCCGCGAAGAAAGCCCACGCGGACGGGTTCATCAATAGGATGAAGGAAGGCTATGACACGGTGGTCAGTAACGCCTCTAGCATGTCCATGGGCGAGAAGCAGCTCCTATGCGTGGCGAGGATCATGCTTTGCTCCCCCGAAATCGTCTTGCTCGATGAAGCGACCTCCTCAATCGACCTTAGGACCGAGATAGAGCTATCCTCTTCCTTTGATGAACTCATGAAGGGGAAGACGTCTTTGGTCGTCGCCCATCGCCTTTCCACGATCGAAAACGCGGACCTCATCCTCGTCATGAAACAAGGCAAGATCATCGAGATGGGTGATTTCGGACAACTACTAGATAAGAAGGGTTTCTTCTACGAACTCTATCAGGCCCAGTTCGCCTAAATTAGAAGATAGGTTCCTTGCATAAACCCATCGGCTTATACATCTTGCTCATCAAGGCGAATTTGCCTTCGTTTGCTTCCCCGTATTCAAAGGGGTAGGGGCCAATCATCCTGAAGCCGTTTTTCTTATAGAAGGAGATCGCGGCTAAGTTTTCCATCGCGATGGATATCAAAACCGAGCAGTGTCGGTAGTTGGATAAGATCGCCTTAAGGAACTCGGTGCCGATTCCCTTTTGCTGATAGGCGGGATCGATCATAAGCCTAGAGATGACGAGGATATCCTCTCCCTTATGTCCTACCTTATCTAAGAGTTCGACGGCTTTTCTTTCCGATAGGGAAACGGGGAAGAAGCTATAGGCGATGTCTTGGCTTAAGGAGGCCGCGCCTATAACCCTCGCCCCATCTTTAACTACGTATAGCCTTCCATCCTCATAGTCCCTTCTTAGGTCTTCTTCTAGGGGATAGTCGTCATTCCAATAGGAAAGGCCATCATAGGCGACGCCTTCCTTTACCCTGCGGAGGCACTTATATAGGCTAGGCAAATCCCTCTCCTCACATCTACATATGCGGCGCATATCCTAATCATAAACCGATGCAAACTCTCTCCAAGAGGAAGATAATCTAGCCATGGCCCGCGACATAGCTACCGTCCATAGGACCATGTCCGCGATTAGGGGCAAGGATACCGGCATCGAGATTAGGCTAAGGAAGGCCTTAAGTAAGAGGGGCATCCGTTATTCCCTATATTCCCCTAAGGTCATCGGCCATCCCGACATCCTCTTCGAGTCGCTTAAGATCGCCGTCTTCGCCGATTCGGAGTTCTGGCATGGCTATCACTTTGAGGAAAACGAAGGTAAGCTCGTGACCCATCGTGACTTCTGGCTCGCCAAGATAAAAAGGAACATGGCTAGGGACGAGGAGGTCAACGCTTCCTTAAGGGGGCAAGGCTATAAGGTGCTCCGCTACTGGGGCAAGGAAATCGAAAAGGAACTTGACCGCGTAATAGACGAAATCATGAAGACCATCGAACAAAGGAAAAGGGTATTGGAGCTTAGATCCAAGATCGAAGAAAGGACCACGCTCGTATACGTCGAAAAAGACGGGGCCTATTTGATGCTCCGTCGCGACAAAGAAAAGGCAAGCCTAGACCCAAACCATGGCAAATGGATCGGGGTAGGGGGACACCAGGAAGTAGGTGAGAGCATCCCCCAGTGCCTAAAAAGGGAAGTCCTCGAGGAAACGGGCCTTCGCGTCAAGAAATACCTCTATTGCGGCAAGGTCGATTTCCTCTATGAGGGACTCGCCCCCGAAAGGATGTATTTATATAAGGTATTGGACTTCGATGGGGAACTGATCGAATGTAACGAAGGGACCCTTCGCTGGATCAAAAAGGAGGATATCCCTTCCCTTAACCTTTGGCCGGGGGATAGGGTGTTCCTGCCCTTACTAGAAGACCAATCCAAAGGGCCATTCGATTTGGCTTTGTATTATGTAGACGGCGAACTCCTCGACGTCATCGGACCTAGCTACAAGAAGAAAGGGAAAAGGAAATGCCCGAAGAAAAGAAAACCGTGAGCATCGATCAACTCGATCTCCTTAACCAAGCCACCGTGTATGGATTGCTCGTGAGGGTGTTGGACGACCAAAACGGCAGGCTATTCGCGACTAAGCTCTCTATTGGCGTCCCCGCGATCTATACGGCGGTATATCTCCTCGACCATAACCTAGGCCCCGAGGCATCTAGATACGCGACCATCTCCTTTTTGGACGCGCATCTATATCGCGACGTTCTCCATACTTCCCCCAAAAGGGTCCCTTTCCCCGAATGGGATCCCGAGGACACCTTCGCGAATGATTGCCATCCTTTAGCTGATTTATTCATGCTCCTTTACGCCTGGAATCTCGCGGCCAAGCAAGACGAGCTTCCCCCCGAGGAATTTTTGGGTCCAATCTTCACTCTCTCCGGCGTCGTCATGGAAGGGCTAGATAGGGGCTTCCACGTCAAAGACGACAACATGAAGCAACTCTATTCGACCTATGAGGAGCACTTCAAATCCTCGATGCAAAACCGCGCGGATTTCGATGCCAAACTCAGGGAACAGTTCTTAGCCTTAGAAAACCTCATCGAGGAGGCAAAAGGCAAAGGGGGAGACGCCTAATGAAATGGGAGCTCTTCTCTAGCAAGAAGGAAACGGATCACCGCTTCCTCAATTTCTATTCGCTTTCCTATAAGGTGGGCGATAAGTCCTATAGCTACTTTTTGGCATCCCGTCACGAAAAGGAGGCCGAATTGCGGCCCTTTTCGCGGGAATTCAATCGTCCCGATGGGGTCATCATCGCCTTATATAGAAATACCCCTAAGGGCAAGGAAGTGCTTTTATGCAGGCAGTTCCGTCCTGCGTTAAATTCCTACGTCATTGAATTCCCGGCGGGCCTACTTGAGCCTAGCGATAGAAGTGAGATGGAGGCCGCGAAACGGGAGGCCGAGGAGGAGTCGGGCGCCAAGATCAAAAACATCGAACTGATCGCCCCCTCATCCCCGACCTCCACGGGGCTATCGGATGAATGCTGCTCGGTCGTTTTGGCCGAGGTGGAGGCGCTAGGGGAAAGCCACCTCGAGGAATTCGAGGACATCGATTCCTCCTTCGTTAGCCTAGAGAAACTAAAAGAGATTTTGGACGATCCGAAGTGTCTAATCGCCCTCAACGTGAGGCTCCTTGCGTTGCTTTTGTTGCAAAGGTGGGCAAAATAATCACATGCGCTACCCCGAGGAACCGATCATAGAGAAGATGGAGGACAAAGCCTATAACGAGGACCGCGGCTTCGACGAGGAGAACCCCCGTCGATTCTATTGGGTCCCGCTCGCCTTTTTGGCGCTCCCTTTAGCCTTGTCTTTGTCCTTTTTGCCTTCTTTCTTTAAGCCTGGCTCCATCGTCTACGTATTCCAAAACGCGGATAAGACCGGGGTGTCTGGGGATTCCGTCTCGGGCTTTGCCGCGGCGCTTTTCCGCGGGGGTCCCGTCACGGGGCTTCTCATCGCTTCCTTGGTATTTGCCTTCTTGATTGGGATCTATGGGATCCTTTCTTCCTTCTTGCCCGAATTACGTAGGTTCAATCGCCTGGCTCCTTCTTTGACGGGGCTAGCTCTATTAGGGGCAGGCACCCATATCGCGGGGTTCATCCTATTCCTTAAGGAAGTGGATGCGGTCACATTGGCCGTTTTGTCCGCGGAAGGAAAAGAAGGCACCGGTTATTTCCCTAGCGCCTTCGCCTCGGTCGGATTTTGGATTTGCTTTTTGATTCCCGCGGCTTTCGCCTTGTGGTGGGTCTTAGTCTGTCTTAGGCAGCTCCGCCTCTTCTCTCGTTCCTGATTCTTCTTCCTCGTCCTCGCTTAGGTCGAAGCTAAGGAAGACGATCAAAATCAAAGGTGCGATCAGCAAGAATAGGCTTGCCTCGGTTTTTCCTTGCCCGGCGAAGATGCCATAGAGTAAACAGAAGATGATGAGCAAGGCGATCGTCGCGATGAGCATCGCCCTGGTCTTGGGGGAGAAGTCGTCATCGTCGATCGACTCGGCGAAGATCCAGCCTAGATAGACGAGCATGCCGGGGGCGAAATATAGGAGCGAGATGATCGGATATACCGCGTTGGGGAGAGTGGACTTTTGCCCGTTGGTGGTGATGATGCTGACGATGATTCCCGCGAGCAGACAAGCCATTTCGATGCCGAAACTAACGTAAATCCTAAGTTTTTTCTTGATATCGACGGGGAATAGGAGCCTTTTCTTGCTCTTCGTGTAGGGGTGAAGAGAGAAGGCGAATTCGACCGAGAGGAAAATCGGGAAGGCGAGCAGCATCGGTAGCAGCCCCACGATGAAGGGGTAGGTCGCGTAATTGGCGAATAGGTTCTTCCAAAATAGGAAGGCCACCCCCAAAAGGCTAAGGGCGATCATCAAAGCGAACAAAAGCGGGCGCGCGATTTGTAGCGCCCTATATCCGCGATCTTCGTAATCCCTATCTCTTCCCATATCTTCTTTTGCTTACGATGCTTCTAACCATGGCTACATGCGGGGTGCCATCCTCTAGGAAGATTTCCCCATCGACTTCCTTGAACCCGAGTTGGCGGTAGAAGGGGGCCTTGTCCACCTGGGCGTGAACCACGGCCTTCCTCGCGCCTAGTTCCCTGGCTTTCGCCATTAAGAACTTCATCGCGTAGGAGCCGACTTTCTTATGACGGAACTCTTTTTTCACCGCGACCCTGCCGATGCGGTAGGTCTCGGGGTCCTCCTCGATGAGCCTGCCCGTGGCGACGCAGGTCTCGTCTAGATAGAGGGTAAGGGACCAGCAACGGTCATCGTAGTCGTCCTTATCGTAGTCATAGCCCTGTTCGAGGATGAACACCTCTTCCCTTAGCTTAAGCGCGGCGGGATCCGCCCCAAGGGTGAACACGGGTTTGACCATAGGCAAAATTGTAGCAAAGGTTTTGAAAGGGGAAACCATCGGTTTATAGTAATCGCATGGGTTTTTCTAGATTCTACAAAAGCCACCGCAACAAGATCTGGGCGGTAAGCCTATCCGCCCTCGCGTTCGCTTTGTTTTTAGGCTACTACGTGACGATGGAGGTGCTTTCGGGCTGGGTTTATTTCCGTAGCGACTTCCTCCAGATCTGGAACTTCCTGCTTTATCTTCTCGTCTACTCGATCATCCTTTTCGCCAACATCCGTAACGACAACGTCGCCTACATGGGCATCTTGATGTTCGTCTTCTTCACTTTCTTCTCAAGGATTTGGGACCTTTTCCCGGCCTCCAACAACCTGCTCGCCTCCTTTTCTAGCGGGAGCCCAACGCTCATCACGTTATGCGCGGGGTTCCTCGTCACGGCCTTAGGGCAATTCATTTTGGGCATCATGCTCTATTTCCGGATCCACCTCTATTCTAGGGGCAGGGACGACAATTACATGCGTATACGCGTATTGGGCATCTGCTATGGGGTGGTCCTTGCCTTGTGCCTATCCTTCCGCATCGCGTTGCTTATTCTCCTTCAAGGCGCCTTTGGGCCCGCCTATACCTTCTTGGTCTTCATGATCCCCCTCTCCGAGGTCGTCATGTCGGGGGCCATCGTCTTTACCCTCGAAAGGCTCCGCCGCCTTTGATATAATCCCCCCTGGTAAAGGGGAGTAGCGTTAAGCCCGAGTTCCGTCATCACGCCCAAAAGGGGCCGGAATCGGACCGCATTAGCCTCGCAAGACCTTTCTATCCAGCAAAAGGAGAAAGCAAATGTTTGAAAACAAAAGCGCCCAAGAGACCCTGGTTTCCTTTTCCGTCGACCCCGAGAAGGGGTTAAGTGAGGAAGAGGTAGCCAAAAGGCGTGCCGAGTTTGGCCCCAACAAACTAAGAGAAAAGGAAAAGGATCCCTGGTACAAGATCTTCTGGGGCAACATCAAGGACCCGATGACGGGCATTTTGGCCGTCGCGGCGATCATCTCCCTGGTCCTAGCCATCATCGGCATGAACAAGGGCACCGAAGGACCCGAAGGCCTCGCTGACGTCTTCATCATCTTCGGCGTCGTCTTGCTTAACGCGACGATCGGCACCATCCAGGAGATGAAGGCCGAGAAGGCCCTGGAGGCCCTTAAGTCGATGTCGGCGCCCACCGCGACCGTCAAAAGGGATGGCAAGATCATCGAGGTCAAGGCCGAGGAACTCGTCCCCGGCGACATCGTCATCCTAGAAGAAGGCAGGACCGTTCCCGCTGACTTAAGGCTACTTGCTTCCCATTCCCTTAAAGCCGATGAGGCATCCTTAACTGGCGAATCCGTGCCCGCCGAAAAATCCGCGGACGTGGTCCTTAGCGAAGAAGTCGGCGTCGGCGACCGCGTCAACGTCGTCTACATGTCGACCCCCGTCGTCTACGGCAGGGGCGAAGGCGTCGTCGTCGCCACGGGCATGCAGACCGAAATCGGCAAGATCGCCAACATGCTCTCCGAGGAAGGGGACGAGGAGACCCCGCTTCAAAAGAAGCTCGCGGGCCTATCCAAGTTCCTTGGCATCCTCACCGTCGCCATCGTCATCACGATGCTCGTCGTCAAAATCATCTGGGCGGTTGTCCAGAACAATATCGCTGACGCCTGGGCCCAAGCTTTGCTTGATTCCGTCGCTTTGGCCGTCGCCGCGATCCCCGAAGGCCTCACCGCGGTCGTCACCATCGTCCTTGCGATGGGCATGACCAAGATGGTCAAGGTCAATACGATCGTCCGTCGCCTCGCCTCCGTCGAGACTCTAGGCGCCGTCTCCGTCATCTGCTCCGATAAGACCGGCACCCTCACCCAAAACAAGATGACCGTCGTCCGCGCATATTGTGATGGCAAGACCTATGGCAAAGAGGAATTCTCCAAGGATTCCCTAGAACTCCTCGCCACCGGCATGGCGCTATGCAGCGACGCCAAAATCGAAGGCGGTGTATATGGCGACCCCACCGAGGTGGCCCTCATCGAATTCGCCTCCTCTTTGGGCATGCCTAAGTCCGCCCTTGAGGAGAAGACCCCCCGTGTCGACGAACTTCCCTTCGACTCCGTCAGGAAGATGATGTCGACCCGCCATCAAACCGAAAAAGGTTCGCTTGTCTATACCAAAGGCGCGATGGACCAAATCCTCAAACACTGCGACCGCATCCTTAAGGATGGCAAGGTCGTCAAGATCACCGATAAGGACAAAGAGGAAATCGCTAGTGCGGCCTCCGCGATGTCCGAAGACGCGCTTCGCGTCCTGGCCCTTTCCTATGACCTCAAAGAGGAGACGGTAGAGGAAAACCTCGTCTTCGTCGGCCTCGTCGGCATGGTGGATCCCCCGCGTGAAGCGGCCGGTCCCGCCGTCGCCACGCTAAAGAGAGCAGGCATCACCACGATCATGATCACCGGCGACCATAAGGACACCGCGTTTGCGATCGCCAAAGAACTAGGCATCGCCTCGAGCAAAGAAGAGGTCATGACCGGCGAGCAAATCGACGCTTGCTCCGAGGAGGAATTACGCGAGAGGGTACGCACCGTGCGTGTCTTCGCCCGCGTCTCCCCGCAAAACAAAGTCGACATCGTCAAGGCGATCAAGGGTAATGGTTTGATTGCCGCCATGACAGGCGACGGCGTCAACGATGCCCCCTCCCTTAAGGCGGCCGACATCGGCATCGCCATGGGCATCACCGGCACCGACGTCGCAAAAGGCGCTGCCGACATGGTCCTCGCCGACGATAACTTCGCCTCCATCGAAAAAGCCGTCGAGGAGGGCAGGGGCATCTACGCCAACATCAAGAAGACGATCCTCTTCCTTCTTTCCTCCAATATCGGCGAGGTGGTCTCCATGTTCGTGGCGGCCTGCATCGGCTTGCCTTCGCCCCTCATCGCGATCCACCTATTGTGGGTCAACCTCATCACCGACTCTTTGCCGGCTGTCGCCTTAGGCGCCGACAAGAAGCCCGAGGACATCATGGACGAGAAGCCGCGCGACGCGAAGGAATCTCTCTTCGCCAGGGGTGGCTACGCGATGACGTTTGGCTATGGCGTGCTCATCGGCCTCGTCACCTTGATGGCCTTCCTCGTCAACCCGATCCAGCATATCGCCGCGGAAGGGCTCGCCTTCTCCATCGAGAACATGGTGAACTTCTTCTCTAACGTCCAAAACCTCGAGACCTCGCAGGCCATGGCCTTCTGCGTCCTCTCCTTCTCCGAGCTGTTCCATATGCTTGGCATGGTCAACGTCAAGAAGAGCTTCGTCCTCGTCTTCAAGGACAAGAACCCGCTTCTATGGATCTCCTTCTTCCTTGGCATGGGCTTGCAGTTCTTCGTCATCTTCACCCCCGGGGTCAACACGATCTTCAAGGTCTATCCCCCGCAGGGCGTCGACTGGGCTTGGGTGTTTGGCCTCGCGCTTACCCCGCTATTGGTCCACGAGATCGTGGCCCTCGTCCTCTTCCTAAGGAAGAAATTAGCCAAGGCCAAATAAGGCATCTAAAAATCGGGGCGGCGCGAGTCGCCCCTTTTTCTATTGAGAAAAGCGGTGTGGGAGTTTATATTATGTCTCGCGCCGCCTTAGCTCAATTGGCAGAGCAACGGTATCGTAAACCGTAGGTTGTTGGTTCGATTCCGACAGGCGGCACCACCTAGGGAAATAGCGCCGAAAGAAGTCTCGGCGTTTTTTCGTTTTTTCGAGGGTCATGGTTTCTTGCTTTTGGAGGTATTCCAGTTTTTCTTTTTGTAAACGTCGCCAAATAACACCCCCTGCATTGAAAATGCCCATTTAAGGGCACATCGGTTGGATTCCGAGGAATCGAAAACTATCGGAATCTCAATCGAGTTTGAGGTTTTTCGAATACGGAAGGATGTCCTCGATCGGCTTTTTGCCGACGTTCTCAATGGCGTACTCGAGGTAACGGTATGGGTCCAGCCCGTTGATGATCGCCGTGCGGATTATCGAGAACAGGGCGACCGTGTGCCTGGCGCCGGCCTCGCTGCCCGAGGTCTGGAAAGCCTTCCTGGCGACGACGAAGGGCTTGACGCATCTTTCGGCCAGGTTGTTCGAGAGCTCGAGATAGGGTTCGGAAAGATAGGGCAACAGGTCGTCCCATACCTTCCTGACGTAGTTCAGCGCACCCTCGAGGGCGCTTCCCCTCTTCGCCTCCGTGCCGAAAACGAGGGCCTTTATCCGGTCGATTATCGGTGCTTCCTCGCGTTTCCTGACGTCGATGAGCGCCTTACCGAACAGCTTGGATTCGTGGGCCTTCCCCTCGATCTCGAACAGCCCGTCCATCTCCGACATGATCGCGTATGCGACGGATTTCGGCCTGGCCTTCCGGGGCATGCCCTTCACGATGTCGGCGAACTTCCTCCTGGCGTGGGCCCAGCATCTCTGGAGCCTTACCTTCGGCCT
>DKRQ01000024.1 GCA_002472275.1 Caryophanales bacterium UBA7278
TGCGATTTACTTGCTAACTAACATTTTTCTTTTCTTCGGAGGCTTGCTTTGCTTCCTCCTTCTTCTTCGCCCTGGCTTCTTTGGCCTTCTTGGCCCTGACCGCCTTCCTTTTTTGGACGGCTTGGCGCTTTTGCTCGTTCTTGACGATTTCGGCGAGGTCCATGTCCTCCCAATCCTCGATCGTCATCTTCTTTTTGATGGCGACCCTCTTCTTCTCGACGCGTTCGGGAAGTTTCTCGTAGGCGACGGGGGACACGACCTTTTCGGTCCTTTCCCTCATCTCGATCTGCTGGTATGGGACGACGATGCCGTTTCTCTTAAACTCGTCATAGACGTGTTCCATGATGTAGTAATAGACATCCCAATAGTCCCCGTTATCGCAATAGCAGGTCGCGAAGAAATTGAGGGAGGAGGATCCGTATTCCTTTAGCTTACAGCTAGGCGCGGGGTCTAGAAGCACCAAGCCGCTGCTCTTCATGACGTCGACGACGACTTTGGAAACGAGTTTGGTATCGGATTCGTAGGCGACGGAGAAGTTAAGGGCAACCCTACGGGTTGGATAGGCGCCTAGATTGGTGACCGTGTCATTGACCATCTTGGAGTTAGGCAAGGTGATCTGGGTGTTGTTGTAGGTCTTAAGGGTCGTGAAGAGGAAGTTCACGTCCACGATGCAGCCCTCGATGTCGCCGATGACGATATAGTCGCCCATCTTGTATTTCCTAGAGCCGATGAGGATGATGCCGCTAGCGACGTTGGAGAGGAAGTCGCGAAGCGCCATGCCAATCGCTAGGATCGCCGCGGATAGCCCGGCGGTGACTCCCGTGAGGGGGATGCCGAGTTCGGAGAGCAAGATCAAGACGAATACGAGCCAAAGCAGGAAGCGGATGATGGCCCTGACGAACTTGGAGGCGACGGGATCCATGCCCTTCTTCTTGAAGATGGCCTTCAAGGTGGACATGATGACCTGAATCAGGATGAAGCCGATGACGAAAGTCGCGGCGAAACGGACGATGTTCCAGATGTTGTCCTGGAAGAACGTCTTGATCTTTTCTACGAACTCATCCCAATTCATGGCAGGAATTATAGCTTGTGCACGCGTAAAAGAAAACGGGAATAGCAGGCTATCCCCGTTATCTCACCGACTTATTTCTTGAAGATATGGAAGAGACCGCCCTTTTTGGCCGCGCCTTTTTCCTCGCCCAAAACGTGGTAGCCGCCTTCCTCGATCGCCTTCTTCGCGGGTTCTAGGTCGATGCCCTCAGGCACCTCGAAGACGACTTCGTTTTTCTTGTGGGAGGCTTTGACTCCCCTGGCCTCGGGGATAGCTTTCCTCACGTAATCGCAAACGTGCGCCTCGCACATCGAGCACCTCATGCCCTCGACTTTCAAAACGACATTCTCCATGGTTTTCCCTCCTTAGATTTCGTTTTTCAAAGAGAAATCCCCCGCCTCAATCCACTTGAGCTTGCGGAAGAGCAAATCAAGGAGAAAGACGAGGACGATGGGTCCGGCGATGCAAACGCCTAGAAGCAAGACCCATAATTGCCAATTGTCATAGCCGATAGCCCCTAGGAAATTAAGGGGGCCGACCAAGCCGGAAGTGCCCATACCGGCGCCGACGGAGAGGTTAGAGGCCATGCTCGCATCGACCCCGGATAAGGGGAAAAGCATCGCAAAAGGCCCTAGAATTGCCGAAACCACGATGGTCGGAACCCAGACGAGCGGTTTGCGGATGATGTTCTTGAATTGGAGCATGGAGGTTCCTAGCCCAACGGCAAGGACGCTCCCCCACTTATTGTCCCTGGCGGTATGGACCGCAAAGCCAACCATCTGCACGCAGCAGCCGATCAAAGCGCTCGCCGCGGCAAGGGGAACCGTGCCGATTTTGATGGCGACGCAGATCGCGACCGAGGAGATAGGCGCGGTAAGGGCCATGCCCATAAGCGCGGAAATGATGATGCACATCAGGAATGGCACCGCCCCGAAGGAGATCTCGATGAGCTTGCTGATACCGATCGTGATGAAATGGACCCATTCGGCGAGCAGGAAGGAATAGGCCATCGCGGCCAATATCCCGATCAACGGGATGAGAATCATGTCTACCGGCGTCTTCCTGCGGAGGATGTACTTAAGGGCAACGACCGCCAGAATCGCGGCGATGTAGCAGGAAAGGGGGTCGCCGATCGAGGTGACCTTCCATTGCACCAAGCCGAATTCCTCGTTGGTGATCCAGTGGAAAGCGTAATTGCCGACGAAACCGGCCGAGGTGATGGCGACGACGGATACGCCATCCCTTTTCAAGGAAAGGGCGACGCCAAGTCCGATGCCGGCGCCCATTAGGCCCTTTATCGCCGCGGACCAGACCGAGATCTGCTCCATGTTCGGGATCTTGGCGAAGAGGTCGATGATCGTGCCGATGATGAGGGTGCCGAAAAGGCCGATGGCCATGCCGTTGGTGGTCTTCATGAGGTTGCCCTTGAACCAAGGGAACCAGGATTTCTTCTTCGCTGCCTCTTCCATTTTTCGCGAAGAAAAATATAGGGGCAAACGCGAAGATATTCCAGCAAAATGCACGATTTCGCCTACTCTCGCCTTTTTCAAACAACCGATATCGAAGAAAAGGCGTCCGCGGTTTATCATTTTCTAAACGAGGAAAGAAGATGGAAAAACGCGGTTTCTACAATCCACACGAGGCGGAGCAAGTCAAAGTAAAGGCCGGAACCCTAAAGGGAATCGATAACGCGGCCGAACTCTATGACGCATTGCTTCACGTCTGGTGCGAGGCCACCTGCGCCCCAAGGCTACGGCCAGGGTGGAGCAAGGAGAATCCGACCCTAGGCCAATGCTCCATCACTTCTTTCCTAATCCAAGACCTTTGCGGTGGCGAGGTCTATGGGGTGCCCCTAAAAGAAGGCGGCTACCACTGCTTCAACGTCGTCGACGGGCACGTCTTCGACCTCACCTCTGAGCAATTCGGGGAGGAGGCAAAGGACCTAGACTATTCGCTTAACCACCCTCAGTCCAGAGAAGAGCATTTCAAAGCGAGTGAGAAGTACGAACGTTATCTCCTATTAGGCTCCCTTTTAAGGGAATATCTCGGCGAGTAGGTGAATTTCATTCATGAAAATCGCCTTTTCCTGTTGCCTATCGAAACCAACTCGACTATAGTAACTAAGCCGTTTTTGACGGCGATGCGCCAGTAGCTCAGCTGGATAGAGTATCAGACTACGAATCTGAGGGTCGCGAGTTCGAATCTTGCCTGGCGCGCCAAACTTTCCTTAAGCCAGGCGCGAAATGCGCCTGGTTTTCTTTTTTCCGCCCCTCAAGGGACAGAAAACCCCTATTTCGTTTCGTAATCGGGGAGGCCGGGAATCGTATAATCTTGTCTCATGGAGAGGAAATTTTCGCGAATCGAGAAGCTCGTGTTGACCGCGGTTTTCGGCGGCCTTTGCTTTTTGGGCACCTTCCTTTTGGCGATTCCTTACGCCGGCGGGGCCGGGTTCTTTTGCTTTGGCGACGCGGTGAGTTTGTTCGCCACCTTCCTTTTCGGGCCGATCGTGGGCCTAGGGACCGCGCTCATAGGATCGTTATTCTCCGACCTTGCCCTCGGCTATTCGGCCTTCATCCCCTTCACGATTCTTTCTAAGTCCCTGCTCGTCCTAGGGGCGTTTGGGGTCAAATACCTCCTTAGAAACAAAAAGGAATGGGGACTCCTCGGGTTCTTCGTCGGAGGAATCCTCATGCCATTAGGGTATTTGCCGGCCTATTTGATCTTCTATGGGGAATTCGCCTGGGCCGCGCTTGGGTTTGATTACATCCAGGGAATCGGCTGCGCGATTCTATCCTGCGCCCTCTACTTCCCGATCAAAAGGGCCATTTGGCCAAAATCAAAGGAGCGCTAAAGAGAGCCGCTTACCCATGGCTTTGAAGAGTTTGTCGATTTTTTCTAGGGTCGGGTTCCCGATGCCACGCTCGATTCTAGAAATATCCCCCTGGTCGATGCGTGATTTTTTCGATAGTTCGGCCTGTGTGAGGTTGACTTCTTCCCTCGCTTTCTCAAGCAGGAAACCAATCCGTCGTTTTATGTCCACTTCGTATCGGCCAATCACTTTTCCGCTCTCGTAGATGCTCGTCGCATCAAAATCGAGTTCGTCGTTCCATATGATTCCGTACCCGCCGGCATCAAGATGGCCGGATTCGAAGAGCTTTCTATCCTCAAGAGCCTTGAGTTGGGGGTATTTCGAAAACATCGTCGAAAGATCGAAACGGACAATGGAACCATCTATATAAGCGACCTCGACCGTAACGCCTTCGCAAAATTTCAAATCAAGTGCTCGAACGACCATGCTGGTTCCTTCTTTCAATTATGGATTATATCCCATATTTTTTAAGAAAGGAAAAGGCCCCTATAGGCCAACGGAAAATCGAATTCTTTACTTTTTTTCTGCCGTAAACGAAGCAACGTAAGGATGCATAGCAGCAATAACCCCACGACCGCCATGCCTAGATAAATCCATTTCCTCGGACCTTCCCTTCCGACGTTGACGATGAATAGAGGCATCCCAAAACTTAGAAGCAGGACGCTCACGATTCCAAGGATGTCCACCACCGCTTTCTTCATCTATTTGAAGTTTACGATAGATTGGCCTTTCGCCATAGGAAAACCACGCAAAGCCCAAACGCTTTCGATGGTTTCTCATCCGTTGGCTTTGCTTTCGCCTGTCCTATAGGACATACTAGATTGGCAATAAGACGGAGGCAAAGCCATGTTAACCGTTTCCCACCTAAGCAAGACCTATCGTAACGGCAAAGCCAAGGCCATCGACGACATCAACCTCGAGATCGAGGATGGCGATATCTATGGCTTCATCGGCCCCAATGGGGCTGGTAAGTCCACCACGATCAAATGCATCGTCGGCATCCATGGCTACGAAGAAGGCACCATCACCTTCGACGGCAAGGACATCAAGGAAGACCCCTATGGCTTCAAGATGCAGCTTTCCTACGTCCCCGATAACCCCGACCTATACGAGTTCATGACGGGCCTAGCCTATTTGGACTTCATCGCCTCCATCTTTCGCATCGGCGAGGAAAAGAACGAACTGATCCATAAATACGCGAAGGTCTTCGGCATCGATAACGACCTAGGCAACCCCATCAAGACCTATAGCCATGGCATGAAGCAGAAGATCCAGATCATCGGGGCCATGCTCCATAAGCCGAGGCTCATGGTCCTCGACGAGCCTTTCGTCGGACTCGACCCCAAAGCCGCCTTCGATCTGAAGGAGATGATGAAGGAACTCTGCAAGGAAGGGACGATGATCCTCTTCTCTAGCCACGTTTTGGAGGTCGTCGAGAAGTTCTGCAACAAGATCGCGATCATCAAAAAAGGCAAAATAATCGCCTCCGGCACGACCGAGGAGGTCCGCGGCGGGGAATCTTTAGAAGACAAATTCATGGAGCTATTCGATGAGTAATCTCGGCGTTTTGCTAAAAATCGAGCTCTCCAAGTTCCTCTCCACCTTCGCGGGGAAGAGGGGCAACCGCCCCGGGGCTTTGTTTTGGGTCGTCTTCTTCCTGGGCGCCCTTTTCGCCGGGCTATCCGCCCTTTACACCTTCATCCTCTCCAAGGCCTTCGTCGACTCGGGCGTAAGCGCCGCCCCGGTCGTCGGGCTATTCGCTGGGGGCATCGCCATGCTCGTCCTCGTCTCCACGATCAACCAGGCCCGTGGCATCTATATCGGTAGCGACTACGACACCCTGTCGGCTATGCCGATCCGCAAAAGGGACATCGTCGCCGCCAAGATCCTCACCCTCTTCTTGACCGAGCTTTCGTTCTCGCTGATTTTGATGGCGCCTAGTGCGATCGTCTTGCTCGTCTACGCCAAGGACGTGACTCTGTTTGCTTCCTCCTTGCTTCTAGGCCTTGCCTTGCCGATCTTCCCGATACTCGTGGGCGTTTTGCTTTCCCTTCTTACGACTTTGGCTACCGCGAGATTCCGCTCGGCCAATGTCTTCGTCGCGATTTTCTATGCGATCTTCATCGCCGGCTTCTCCCTCCTTAGCGTCCTCACCAGGAACACCTCCGCCCAAGAGGCCACGTCGTCTTTGTCCGCGGTGGGGAACGCCCTCAAATGGATTAACCCCACCTATATCCTCATCGAGATGGGCATGGCCTCCTCCTCTTCTTCTTGGATTTACCTACTGCTCTTCGTCTTGGTTAACCTAGCGATACTAGGCGGGACCATCGCCTTCCTCTCGCTTTTGTTCGACCGCCTCCACGAAATGGTCACGGGCGTCCGCATGAAACCAGGGAAAACCAACAAGGTCCTCAAGAACAAAAACGAGTACAAAGCTTTGCTTTCCCTCGAATTCAAAAGGCTATTCGCCTCCAAGAACTACTTCGTGAACTCCTGCATGGGGGCCATCATGGGCATCGTCGGCTCCAGCATATATCTATTCTTGATGAACCGCTCCGGCAACGACATGTCCGCCGATTCGAAGGTCGTCTTCGAACTCCTACTCATGCCGATCTTCGTCGCGATCTCCGCCCTCGTCTTCGGCATCTCCTGCCCGGCCGTCTCCGCGATTTCGATCGAGGGCAAGACCTTCTGGATCATCAAGTCGCTGCCGATCGACTACACGAAGTACATGCACGCGAAACTCGCCTTCACGTTGATTCTTTTCCTTCCGGCCTCCCTCATTGCTTCCTCGATCGCCGTCATCTTCCGCCACGACAATCCTCTCGACATCGTGATGGCCTACGTGATCCCCTTGATCTACATTCTCTTCTCCGCGGTGTTAGGGCTGCTCATCAACCTCCGTCACCCCAAGCTAAAATGGGACAACGAGAACGAGGCGGTCAAAAACTCGGCCTCCGTTGTCATTGCGATGCTCCTCAACTTCCTTTGGGCCATTATCCTCTCCGTTACGCTCATCGTGGGGACCATATTCCTTAAGTCTCCCCTAGTGCCCTATATCGTCGTCGCCTCGGCGTTAGCGGTCGCGACCGTGATCATCTACCTCGTCCTCCGCAGGATCTTCCCCAAGAAGATCGAGGAAATCGAAGATCTATAACGGCAATGAAAAAGAGCGTCGCAAGGGACGCTCTTTCGCTTTGTTTTCTTAGGCTTTGTGGGAATTGATGATCCCGACGGAGATCACGCCTTCGACCCCTTCCAGGGCGGCGACGAACTCGTTGGTCTTGATCTCGGCCGCGTTAGCCTGGGCGAAGAAGGTGACTTCCATGTCCCCTTCGTCGAGGAGATCGACGTGGAGGTCGTGGACGTGGCAATCGAATTTGGCGGCGAGCTCAAGGAGTTTGGAGACGATGGGGTGTCCCGCTTTGGCGCGGAGCATGATTAAGGGCGCGCGTCCGTTGATCCTGGCCTCCACTTTGCGGAAGAGGGTGAGGACCACGATGATAAGGACGGTCGAGGTGATCGCGAGGATAAAGTTCATCGACCCGCAGGCGAGGCCGATCGCCATGACGATCCAGATGGTCGCCGCAGTGGTGAGGCCTTTGGTGCCGGAGTTGCGGTGGATGATCGCACCCGCGCCAAGGAAACCGACGCCGGTGATGACCTGGGCGGCCAAACGGGCGACGTCCCTATCGAAGAGGGTGCCTTCCACGTAGATCGCGGGGAAGCCGTAGATTGAGATGATCATGATGACGCAGGAGCCAACGCCGACGAGGAGGTGGGTACGCAGACCGGCGGTCCTACCCCTTCTCTCCCTTTCGATGCCGATCGCACCGCACAAGATGACGGAAAGGATCAGGGCGATGATGCAAAGGCAAAAATTGCCTACAGGCCATTCGCCGACCATCCAAGAGCCGATTTTCTTAGCGATAATCTGATCGATCGTTGTCATGATAAATAAGTTTACTCCAAATTGAGGACAAATGCGAAACTAGGCTAATCCCTATGGTCATTCAGGAATCTGAGGCTTCCACATGGTTGCTCAGAAAGCCGAACCAAAGCGTCTTCTTTTGCCCACAATCGTTGCTATAATGGAGGGGCCAAAGGTGGAGAATCAGCGTTCGACCACGGCGCATCCCTATGGATGGAGTCAGCGATCTGGGAAACACGGCTGTCCCAGTTGGCAAAATCTCGACAAGGTGGCTATGCCACTTTTTCTTTTTGAAAGCCCCATCTTTTTGGGATGGGGCGAGGGCTATTCGTGCTTGGCCTTCATGGCCCGCTTATTGGCATACATCGCCTCATCGGCCCTCTTGAAGAGGTCGGCGATGCATTTGTCCTTCTTGGGGTCGAAGGGGAAATAGCCGATGGCCGCGGAGATCTTTTCGGCTTGCGAGAGTTCCTCGTCTTTGGCGAGGTCACCTATCTTCTCTTCGAATTCCTTGACGAGTTTCTCGGCGTTACGGTAATCGGAGCTTCTTAGGAGGACCACGAATTCGTCGCCGCCATAACGGAAGACGGGCGAATGGGCGAAGATCGCGCAGATGATGGTGGCGAGCTTGACGAGGGCTTCGTCGCCGCTGCGGTGGCCAAAGTCGTCGTTGATGACCTTGAGGTCATTTAGGTCGATCATCGCTAAGCCAAAGGCCGGGGCCTTGCCTTCTTTGATGAGCAGGTCGATTTCCTCGGCCTGATAGTCGTAGGCGACTTTGTTCCTCACACCCGTCAGCGCGTCTTTGTTGGCGAGCTCGGTCATGCGGGCGGTCTCTTGCTGCGAGGCCCTCAGTTGGTCGTTAACGACGGTGAGCTCCCTGATCTTATCGTGGATGTCGCTTTCCATGAGTTTCATGGAGTCGGCGAGGTCCTCCAGTTCGTCTCTAGTGCCAACGGAGAGTTCCTGGAACGCCTTGTGGGATTCCTCTAAGTCGCCTTTAGCATAGGCATCGGTCGCGGCCTTCATCCTTCGGATCGGCTTAAACAAGGTGAACTGAATGACGAGGATGCCTAGGACGGAGACGACTAGAACGCCACCCACGAGGAATAGGAACAAAGTGACAATCGAATTGGCTTGGTTATCGCGAACCGCGGTCATCGAGATGTCGACGGTGGCATAGCCAACCACCTCTTTCCCATCGTAGATCGGTTTGCCCGCGGTGACGAGCCAGCCGTATTCTTGGGTGTTGGTGATATAAGCGGGGAACCCGAGGGAAGGATCGCTTAAGACAGGCTTGTTGATTTCATAAATCGGGTCGAGACATCCGGGCGGGCAGGCATCTGCCTTCGCGCCATCGCAGATATAGACGAAGAGGTTGTATTTCTTGCTGACGTAGACCACATAGACCGAGGAGACGTTTTGCAGGGCGTTATCCTCGGTGAAATGGCCTAGTTTGGCCTTCATGGCCTTGAAAGATTCGCTTGCGGCGATTGATTCGTATTGGGCGATGTAGGCGTTCCACCTCTCGCTCCCCCATTCATCGCTTAGGGGTTTCTCGGCGGATTGATCCAAAATCGCGTCGATTTGGTTCCTTAGGTCTTTGACGACGGCCCCATCCATGGCGTGGGAGACGGTGAGGGCAAGGCTCGTGGCGTTATCCTTGCAATCCTGCTCGTTATGCCTGGCGGAGCGGATGGAGAAGAAAACCATCGCGATTTCGGCGATAAGGAAGCCGAAAACCAGGATCATCACCGTGGTCTTGGCCCGAATCGGGAAACGGAATTTCTTTTTCTCTTTCTTCATCTTAATGAAAAAGGCCGTCTAATCGTCGTCGACGTCCCTTATAGGAAAAAGGGATTAGCGGCCAAGAAATGAAATTAGTCCATTTTATTCTATTTTCAGAAGAGCCTTATTCAAGGGAAAACCCATATTGCTCCTCTAGTTCCCATGCGTGTGCTCAGCAACTGGCGTATTTCAGCCTAAATCCTTGACATTTCGACCCCGGATGATGGACCGCGTAATAGACGGCGGAAGGGCTGACTCCTAGTTCTCTGGCCGCGATTATAACGGAAGGCCACCGCTTGATGGCTTTCCCTTTTTCATTGAGGGCAACCACTCCTAAAACCTTCGGGCTTCTTTTGGCGATCGGTTTGGCTTTTGATCCGACCAGTTTGAAACGGTAGCCCTTGGCCATGCCTCCTGTAAGGATCGCTTGCTGGATGGAAGAAACGGTTGCCCCGGTTGCCCTGGAGGCTTCCGCGACGTTCTTATGTCGCTTCTTGCCTTCGCCTTTAGTGGCGATGACCGCTTTGCCTCTCATGTCGTAGCTTTGCGGCTCCACAAGAGAGGAATCCGCCCATCTCCAGCGGAAATCCCTGCAAATCAGACCGTATTTGATGGCCTTATATAGGTGGCCTTTATTCGAAATACTTAAGGTTTTGCAGGCTTTTTCCGCGGATTCAAAGGATCGGATGTCTTTCCCATCCTTGCCGCATTGGACTATGGCACGGGCCATTAGTGGCATCGTTATCTATCCTTATTCGAAATAAGGCCCCAAGCGTTTGAGCCTGAGGCCTTGATATGGTTTCAAGGTTAGCCCTTAGTCCTCTTTCCTATGACGGTGATGGAGGAAGAGCAGACCGCCGGCAGCGGCGAGGCCAGTGCCGATGACTGCAACAATGAGAGCAGCGTTATTTACACTTGAGGAGGCGCTTAAGCCGTTTGTTGAAGCCGCTTTCAAAGCGAAGGTACCACTCGAAGTATTGAAGACTTCGTTATTTGCTTCGGCCCAAGCCGCAAGACGGGCTTTGGCATCTGCATAGGTAAGATCAGCCGTTCCGACCTTTTTGTACCAGGAAGAACTGGTCAAAATGATGCTTTGCTGGTTTTTGCTAAGACTGGCGAAAGCCGTTTTTGCCGCCGAATACCAACCTTCGTTTTTGCACGACATGTCGTTTGTCGTGTGATCAAAGTGAAGCCCGTTGCTTCCTTCAATGAACGAATCGACCGCAGCAACATCCGCCGCAGAGGCGATGGCGCCTTCCCAGGTAATATCGATCGAATTGATATACACGGCGGCGCTTGCCAGAATGCCGATGTAGGAATAATTTCCGGTTATTTCCAGTTCAGTGGTTGATCCCTTGGTGATGGTACCCAAAGAGGTTCCTTTTTTCGAACTATCGTAGAGGTCCGCGGGCTCTGAATACGCAGAGGCCTTGCCAAAAATGGTTACATAGCGAGCGTTGGTTGTAGACGAATCCCAAGAAACGACAATCTTCCTCGCGGTCCCACCGCTTGCAGTAGTTACAATTCCACTTGGCGTTGAGTTGCGCAGTTGAATGTATTTGGCCGGATCGCCTCCAGCAGAAGATTGACCGGCATAGACGGCTTTACTGCTACTTGTTTTATCGGACCACGAGGCATACGAAGAACCAACCACTCCAGTCAGTGCGACGTCTAATTCGTCAACAATCGTAGCGTTTACGACCTTTGACACCGTGACATCGTAATCGAAAGTGACAGGTTTAGAGGCGCCGGGAGCAGAAATGGTTATTGTGTAGACCCCCGGGGCGCTTGAATTGAAATTGGAGGAATCGATCGAATACACTTCGCCGTCGATTTCATCGACCGTGGAGTAATCGTCAGCGTAGGTTGCGTCTACCTTGCCGCCAAAAGAGAAGGCATCTCCACGTACAAATGACGTTTTCTGCCCCGAAGCAGAAATCGAGGCAATGGAAGCGGGAGCAGGATTGAACTCGACTTCCATATCAGTTTTTAGATCATAGATGAAGATCGCCCCAGATTCAGGATCATAATCCCAGTCGGAAGAAGTAACGCCTTCTCCGGTAATCTCAATTTCGTTAGGGAGAACGAATTTAGGCCCCGGGATTAAAACGATATCATCAATATCAGCGGTCCCTTGTGGTGCATGGGTGGTTCCGGTCAAAGAATAACCGGCAACATCGGTGAATACATCGCAATATACCAAGGCATCATTGACAGCAGTGATTGCCAAATCAACATACGCATCGGGGTTTACTCCGTCCTTAACCTTACTATTAGAACTGATTCGGAAAACCTCGGTTCCTGACGTAGCGCCAGTACCAGTTATCGTGAATGAAGCGGAGCAAGGAGTTCCGGTAGCCGTAATTTGCGAACTTCCAAGGGTGAACAAAGAACTGGTTCCAGATTGGTGGGCAATGTTGATCTTTTTATCGGTAGCGTCCCCATTAATAGTGACGGTTATCGAATGAGCTTGGTCGTCGCTCGATCCAATGTTCATTGCGTTGCCATCAACGCTGGTTTCCAACGAAGTCACGGGATCGGGTGCTTCATAGAAGAATTTAATATAGGAAAGGGAAACCATTCCATTGCTGGTCGTCTGGTTAGTGCAATCGATGTTGACTCTGTAATATTTGTTGGTTCCCCAATCTGAGCCAGAGGTGGGTGTAAACTCGTGGGTACCTGCGGTTTTATGAGCAATTACCCCTAGGTCAACGCTATCAGTGGTTGTGGAAAAAGAAGAGACAGTTGATACATCCAAACTTAGGTTCACTATTCCGTTATAGTTTCGGTCTGTGGTATTGATAACTTGAACCTTAGTAATAGCTTTGTCGATTTTCGGCGAAATCACATAAGCCGCAGTAATCTTGTCGGGGTCAGCACCTTTGCTTTTCTTGGCGCCAAAGGCGATATAACCCCAGTTACCTTTGTTATTGGCCCCGCCGTATACTTTGAAATCGCCATATTCCCACTCGTCGTTGTAGGCCGAATGGGAACTGGACATGGCAGTGCAATCGAGGGTTTTACTGCTATAAACCGTTTCTGAGGCCGCCGCCTCGATCGGCGCAGCCTGAGACGCACCAACGGCTGTCCCAATCGCGCCAAAAGCCAAGGAAAGGCCTAGTGCCCATCCCGCTATCCTAAGCGTTCTTTTGTTCATGCTTCTACCTCCTTTTGGCCTTTTCCAGTTCAAGGCCATTCCCTTAGAAACGAACAATTTGTGACCCTATCCCTTGTTTTTCGCGGGCATTCGCGCCCGCTTCAAACTAAAGGAAAAGGTTCCTATGGAACTCATCATAAGAGAGAGAGAGAGAAGACAACCCCGAATCGGCGGATTCAAGCAAGAAACCGCTTACCCGTTTTTCGAAGAGGGAAAAGAAAAAGAAAACCCGCGAGTTTCCTTCACGGGTCGATTCCGATGCCCTCTACTGCTTGATTTCGAGGATTTCGCCGATGTACATCTTGTGGGGCTTTTCGACTTGGTAGTAGTTCTTCTTCGCGTCCTCAGGGACCTTTTCCAGTTTGAAGTCCTCCGTGTAGATCTTCTTGCAGATGATCGAGAGCTTGGCTTCCTTATAGAGGGTCACGCCTTTATAGGCGATCGGGGTGAGGCCCGCGGCCTTGTCCTTATCGATGTCCCTGCCGGATTTGGAGCCCATGATGCCTAACGCGGGTTTATAGGAATCGTCGAAGAAGCTAAGCACGAAGCAATCGTTCTTCTCCATGAATTCGTAGGTATATCTGCAGGGTTTCACGTAGACCGTGGCGATGTCCTTGCCCCAAAGGATTCCCAAAGAACCCCAGGAAATGGTCATGGAGTTATGTTCTTCCAGGCTACCCGCTGTAAGAAGGGCCCAGTCTTTGCCATACATCTTGAAGGGATCCATCATGCTTGTTCTCCTATATAAGGATATAGATTATTAACCATAAATCTAAATCTTGATTCCGGTCTTCATGATTTCGTTCATGAGCTCCACATTGGCCTGAAGTTGACTCGGGCGGAGGACGTCCACCTTCTTATGAAGGGTTTGCCTTATGTCCTCCGTCAAGCCGAGGAAGCGGAGACCGGTAAGCGAGGAAACGACATAGAGATCGACGTCGCTAGTATCGGTGGCTTTGCCTTTGGCATAACTACCAAACAGGTAGCAAAAATCGATTTCACCGTCATATTTGGAATCAAAGAGCTCTTTCAGCCTGCTTTGGATTTCATCGATTGTCCAAACACCTTTTTCCTCGGTAATCTCGCATTGCTCTTCCAGCAGTTGGATGAACATTCTCCTTTTTATGGGGCTGCCATATCCCTCATCCATTTCATAACGGCGAAAGGTTCTCACCGGAACGCCTGCGATTCTAGCGGCGTCGATCTGCGAGAGGCCATAGGCAACTCTACTTTCTTTTAGATTCATGGGGGTTCCTCCCATGGAACCATAGCACAATTGTCCTCTATTTGAAATCGAATAAGGCCATTTTGTCCTTTCTATTGATTCAACCAAGGCCATTGTGCTGAGTAGCCTCATCTCGGCCGCCTCCGAATCGACCGTTCTTTTTTGTGTCATGTTTAACACCTCCGCCTATATATAGGGAGGAAGAGGGCCAAAAAGTGATTTGAGCATGAAAAAAGCCTCCGCGAGGGGGGCTAGATTCCAACGGGTTTCCCCTATGGCCCAGGCGACGAAGCAGCTTCATTTCGATGCGCCGGGAGACCGATTATAGAAGGTCGGGACCCCTAAGGGAATAGCAAAAACCTTACAGTGTCCAAATAGAAGGCCAACTCAAGCCGAAGATACCGCCCTGCCCTTCCGAAAAGAATTTCTTTTCCTTTCACGATGCTTTTCTATTGTTAATTAAACTTAACTTTATTATTATCTAGGGCTTCCAAGGTTTACCTTGCGAAGCGGAAAGGAGTCATTATGCCTGAATATGCCTATCCCCTAATCGGAATCCCCCTGATCTTCGTCTGCACGAGTTTAGGCGCCGCGTTCGTCTATTTCCTCCGCGGTAAAGAAATCTCGCCTAGGCTCAGCAAGATCTTCACGGGCTTCGCGGCCGGGGTCATGCTCTCGGCCTCCTTCTTCTCCCTCATTAAGCCCGCCCTCGAATCCGAGGCCACCTATATGCCGACCTGGGTCATCGTGATGATCTCGATCGTCCTAGGCGCCGGATTCCTCTGGCTCATCGATAAGCTGGTTCCCCATTTCCACGCGAGTGAAAACCAAGAGGAAGGTCTAAGGACCAAATCCATGTCCAAGACCTCCAAGATGTTCCTCGCCGTCACGATCCATAACGTCCCCGAAGGACTATCGGTCGGCATCGGATTCGGGGTGGCTTTGACCCAAGGGAATAACGCCGCCCTTTTGGTGGGTGCTCTGCTATTATCGATTGGCATTGGATTGCAGAACATCCCCGAAGGGGCGGTCGTCTCCTTGCCGATCAAGGCCGAGACCGGTTCCTCCCACAAAGCGTTCCTATTTGGCATGCTTTCGGGCGCGGTCGAGCCGATCGCCGCGGTCATCGGGTTATTCCTAGCCATGCAGATCCAAGGGATCATGCCCTGGGCCCTCGCCTTCGCCGCGGGCTGCATGATCTACGTCGTCGCGGAGGAGATGATCCCCGAGATGAGCGGGGAGGGCCACGACCATTATGGGGTCTGGTCCTTCATCCTAGGCTTCGTCATCATGCTTTCTTTGGATTGCATCCAATTCTAAAAAGAGGCAAAGATTGTTAACTCCGTCCCGTTTTTTGCCCCAGTTTCTTGTCCCCATATTGATAAATAGGTCATAATTGGCTAACAAACTTATCGTTTGTCCAAAAAGGAGACCAATATGAAAAGGAAATTCCTCCCATTCGCCCTTGCCGCGTTGACCCTCGCCTCCTGCGGCGGTCAGCCCGCTTCTTCGTCTCATCCTACCGGACTTTCCACCTCGGAGTCCCACCCGACTGGCCTTTCCACCTCGGAGTCCCAGCCGACCGGACTATCCACTTCGAGTGAGCCCGCCCTAAGCTGGGTCTACCTAGACTTCCTCCAGGGCGAGAAGCCGCTGCGCATCGATGTCCTCGGCGTCGATTCCGACATCCATATTTCCTATGGAAATGCCGCTCTCTCCTCGCAAATCAACAATCTGACCCTCAATGACTCCGCAAGGCTAAGCGCCACCGGCTCCGCCACCGCGGATAAGACCTTCAACGCCATCATCGTCAAAGAAGGCCAAGGTTGGGCCGGCATCGACCTCAAGCCCGGCATCGAAGGCGATAAGATCGTTGAGTTCTTCACCGAGGTCATCGACGACACCCTCGTCGGCGCCTCCCGCGCCTATGTCGCCTTCTCCATGGGCCCCGCTCAATGGACCAAAAACCTTAACGCGACCATGGATACCTACATCCAGTCCCGCCTTAACGCATAAGGAGAAAAACAATGAAAAAACTATTCCTTCCCCTACTGATGGCCGCCACCCTCGGCCTCACCGGCTGCGGCCTTGAGGGATCCATGTCCTCGGGCTCGATGAAAAATAACCTCAGTAGCGCCGGCTACACCAAAGTCGAAGTCATGTCCAGGGACGAGGCCAAAGCCCGCGTTGAAGGCATCACCTGGAACGTCAACATCACCGACGCCCTTTACTGCGCCGAAAACAACCAAGTGATCCTCGCCTTCTTCTGCTCCAACATCGCAGACGCAGAGAAGTTCCTCAACGAGAACATCGCCGTCATGGCGAGATTCGCCGAAAGGGTCAGCGAGAACCCCAAGACCGGCATGCACAATAACGTCGCCTACGCCGGTAGCGTGAGCATCGTCAAAGCGGCCGGCATCCCCATCGCTGGTTGATCAAACCGCCATCTAAAAGGGGCTGTTCGAAAACTCATGAAATAAAATGAGCAAAAAAGGACGCCCCTTTTGTTGTGGTTTCTTGTTGTGAGTTAACGAACAATCTTAGATTGTTCGAAAACCTATTTGCCTATGTTTTCTTTCATTTCGCGCGAGTTTTCATAGTAAACGC
>DKRQ01000013.1 GCA_002472275.1 Caryophanales bacterium UBA7278
GGTTGGAAGGACCGATTCCGGAGTTCATGCGATTCGTTATCCCTTTTCTTTTTCCGCCAAAAAAGATTTGGAAAAGCCTTCTGTCCTAAGGGCCATCAATTCGCTTTTGCCGCCCGATATCCGCATCCTCTCGTTTCAAAAAGTCAGCGATTCTTTCGATGCCAGGCATAGCTGCAAAGCCAAGGTCTACGAATACCGTTTGACCTATGGTGAGATCGACCCGTTTCAAATCGGGACGATCACCCAAATCCGTCGCGACGATTTCGACGTCGACGCGTTTAAGGCGGCCCTTAATGTGTTCGTCGGCGAGCACGATTTCTCTAACTTCACCACGAAGAAGGAAGACAAGGATTCGTTTATAAGGGTGATCGAGTCGATTGACGTCGATGCCGACCTAGAACAAAAGAAAGCAGTTGTCCGTTTTAAGGCCAACGGCTTCATGACCTATCAAATCCGGTTGATGATCGGGGCGAGCATTAAGGTCGCCACCAAGAGGATGTCTCTAGACGAACTTAAGGGCAGGCTAAACGAAAAGCCTCGCCATATCGTGTCCTTCAAGGCGCCGCCTGATGGCCTATATCTAGTGGAGGCCGAATATGGGGACCTTCTTTGAATTCAACCTCCATTCGCATACCGCCCGTTGCGGTCATGCCTATGGGGAAGACGAGGAATACGTAATTGCCGCGATGAAGGCTGGGTTCAAAACCTTAGGCTTTTCCGATCATGTTTTTCTTCCTGGCCTAAGCCAAAAGGGAATCCGCGGGGAATATGGCGAACTAGAAGGCTATGTCTCCTCGGTGAAAAGCCTGCAAAAGAAATACGAAGGCCAAATCGATATTCACCTCGGCTTCGAGGCCGAATGGTATGGGGACGCCTTCCGCGACTATTACAAAGAACTCCTTTCCTCCAAAGTCGAATATTTGATTCTCGGCCAGCATTGCTTCCTTCATGAAGGGCAGCTCACTTGGTATCGAAGGGTCGAGGGGTGGAGAAATCAAATCGCCCTATATGCCTCTCACCTAATCGACGGCATGAAAAGCGGCTTATTCCTCTATGTCTGCCACCCAGACACCTTCATGCCGTGGGTCGAGGAATTCGACGAGGAAGTCATCAAGACCATCGAAAGGATTTGCCAAACCTCCTTGGATACCGGGGTTCCATTAGAAATCAACATGGGTCCCTCTAGGGAAGCTGCCGACAAGACCCACCTCCGTTATCCTGACCCCAGATTCTGGGAAATCGCAGGAAGAATGGGGGTCAAGGCGTATGTGGGGGTGGATGCCCACGACCCAGACAACTACCGAACCTCGGACTATGCCTATTTCGAGGACTTTGCAAAGCGATTTGGGGTCGAAATCATCAAAAAATGCCCCTTAAAGGCCAAATAAAAGGAAAAATTGCCCCAAATTCCTAGTTTCTCCTCTGCTTTAGCAGTGGTATATTTACGGGGCATACAGGAGACAATCCAAAATGGGAAGACATTTCGAAGTCAGGGCCGCGGCTATGGCGGCCACCGCAAAAGCGAAATCCGCGATCTACATGAGGGCGTCGAAGGAAATCTACGCCGCCGCCAAATCGGGTGATCCCGATCCCGCGAGCAACCTCGCCCTTCGTTCCGCGATCGAAAAATACCGCAAACAGTGCCCTAAGGACGTCATCGACAGGGCCATTGAGAAAGCCAAAGGCGGCGACAGCGTCGCCTACATCCCCGGCCGTTATGAATTCATGGGCCCGGGCGGCAGCAACATCATCGTCGACACCCTTACCGACAACGTAAACCGCGCCCTCGTCGGCGTAAGGACCATCTGCACTCGCAAAGGCGCGAAGATGGCGGCCGTTTCCTATAACTTCCAGCTTCTAGGCGCGCTTAATTTCCACTGCGACGCCGGACGCGACGCGGTTGAGGAAGCCCTCATCCTCGGTGACGTCGATGTGCAATCCGTCGAAGACATCGGCGAAGGCAACATCGAAGTCCATGTGACCCCCTCCGACCTCGACAAGGCCAAAGAGGTCCTCAAGGATCTAGGCGTCAGCGAATACGATCGTGCCGAAGCGACGATGATCCCTAACGAATGGGTCACCGTTTCCGAGGAAGACCTCGCCAAGCTCAAAGCCATGATGGATGACCTCGAGGAATCCGAGGACGTCCAAGCCGTTTACCACAACGTCGAAAACCTCTAATGAAAGACCGCCTTCGGGCGGTTTTCTCATGTAAATAGTTTCTGGATGAGCTTAAGCTCGGCCTCTAGATGGAACGCTTGCGCGTAGGAGTCGAGTTTTTCCTGGTATGGGTTCTTTTTGAAGCCTTCCTTTAAGGCTATTTCCAGTTCTTCTCTAGAGAAGGATTCCTGATAACGGATGATATCGACCATCGTCCTCTCCAAATCGTAGCAGGGGACCAAGGTCCCATTGGGGGATACCGCTAGAGAGAGCCCTAACGCATATTCCTTTTCGCCCACGTGACGGCACCTCGCGCCTAGGATTCCTTTTGTCATATAACCCGCGGGGAGATTGACTGATAGAGTTTGTTCTAGAGGCAATAGACCCTGCAAAAAGGCGGAGGACCTAAGCGAGAAAGCGGCCTTCTTATAGGTGAAGTGGATGAGGTAGAAGGGGTCGACCTCTAGTCCTTTCCTTAAGTAGAGCCCACGGGCCACCTTACGAAGATAGCCATCCTCCTCCAACGAGAACAAATAGGTCCTTTCGATGCCGTTTTCCTTGGCTTCCTGCACCGAAATGTAGCCGTCGTTATTCTCGATTAAATCGAGTAATATCTCGTTTTTCTTTTTATTCACACATAAAGAATAATAAACGATTGCTTGAAAGTAAATTCATTTCCTTGCTTATGCCTAGGCGTATGTGGATAATACCCCTCGGTTTCTCACCGAAATCCCACGTAAAGAGAAAGAAAGGAAACACCATGCGTCAAACCTCGTTGACCAAAGTCGAGACCGCCCAGCACAACTGGTATGTCGTCGACGCCACGGATGTCCCTCTCGGTAGGCTCGCCTCCAAGATCGCCGTCATCCTCATGGGCAAGAACAAGCCCACCTACACCCCGAACGTTGACTGCGGCGACTATGTGATCGTCCTCAACGCCAAGAAGGTCAAACTCACCGGTAACCACCCTGAGACCAAGAAGAACTACTACAACGTCTCCGGTTACAACGGCGGCCTTCGCACCCGCACCTCGGGTGTCATGAAAGAGGAGTTCCCCGTCGAACTCATCGAACGTTCCGTCTGGGGCATGCTCCCCAAGGGACGCCTTGGCCGTTCCATCGCCAAGAAGCTCTTCGTCTATGAAGGCGCCGAGCACAAACAGCAGGCCCAGAACCCCGTCGTTCTTGACCTCAGCAAGTAAAGGAGACTGAACCTATGGCTAAAGGAACCAAATACTACGGCACCGGCAGGAGGAAAACCTCCATCGCCCGCGTCTACGTCTGCTCTGGCAAAGGCAAAATCTCGGTCAATGGCCGCGATGTGAAGGATTACTTCCCCTTCGAGACCCTCGTCCTCGACCTCAAACAGCCCCTCGCCCTCCTCGGCGTCGAAGGCAAGTACGATGTCTTGGCCGAAGTCCAAGGCGGTGGCTTCACCGGTCAGGCCGAAGCGATCCGTCTTGGCATCGCCCGCGCCTTGCTCGAAGCTGGTGAGGACAGGAAGACCCTCAAGGTCGCCGGCATGCTCACCCGTAACGCCCGCAGCAAAGAGAGGAAGAAATACGGCCTCAAAGCTGCCCGTCGCGCTCCGCAGTTCACCAAGCGTTAATCTCTTGTGGAACCCAAAGCCCATCCCTCGCGGTGGGCTTTTCTTGTATAAACAAGGGCGCGGAACGAAAGCGATATTTTGTCCTTGTAGCGGTAGGGGGCAAGGTATATATTATTAGGGCGCTTCGGCGCGGATGGGCCTTTAGCTCAGTTGGTTAGAGCGTGCGCTTGATAAGCGCAAGGTCGGAGGTTCAAGCCCTCTAAGGCCCACCAATCGCATCCTTACCTTCTATAGAAGGGTTACAAAGACCGCGGGATCCCGCGGTCTTTTGCTATCTTGGAGCCCTTCGCCCTTGCCACCCCCTTTCTAAAATTGGATAATAGGCAAGCCGCAATAAGGCGGATGGGTGTTTAGCTCAGTGGGAGAGCGTTTCCTTCACACGGAAGAGGTCGAGGGTTCGAAACCCCCAACACCCACCATTAGATTGGCAAACGAGTCGGGGATCCCTGGCTCGTTTTTGCTTTTTCCCCTTTCTAGACTCGCCTTCGAGGCGGATAATATCCCCGCCGCCGCCTTAGCTCAATTGGCAGAGCAACTGATTTGTAATCAGTAGGTTGCTGGTTCGATTCCGGCAGGCGGCACCACGAAGCGATACGATTGCGTATCGTTTTTCTTTTCCCTGTGGAAAAATAGGAACGATGGTAATCCGCAGGGCCAAACAAGAAGACATCGGTCGACTCCTGGACTTGCTTTCCGAGATCTTGGAGATCCACGCCAAACTAAGGCCTGATTTGTTTGCCTCGGGCACCACCAAATATAGCCACATCCAACTCGAGGCGATGGTCCGCGACGACACCAAGCCGATCTACGTCGCCGAAATGGGCGGTTACGTGGTTGGTTATGCGATGTGCCAAATCCGAATGCCGAGTTCCAATATGTACCCGGTGAAGATATTCCATTTGGACGATCTCTGCGTGGACGAGGGTTACCGTCATCAAGGCATCGGGGAGGCCCTCTACCAGAAAGTGGTGGAAGAAGGCAAAAGGAACGGCTGTTACGAAGCCGCCCTGAACGCCTGGCCGGGAAACGAAGCCGCCCTGAGGTTCTACGAAAAGATGGGCCTAAAGACCAAATCGATTTTCATGGAACAAATCCTCCAAGACGAATAGAAAGGAACGTTTATGAAAAAGAAACTCCTAATCATCTCCCTCTTCTCCGCATTGCTTTGTTCTTGCGGGCAACCCGCGAGTTCTAGCAGCGTCTCGACCGTCCCGAGCGGTCAATCGTCTAGCTCTCAGCCAGCCCAGTCTAGGAGCGAGCCGGCCCTTGGCTACAAGACGAAGAAAATCAACGTCTACTATCCGAAGAACCAATTCAACACGACCTGCGACATCCGTTATTACGGCACCAGCGTGATCCCCTATGTCTCGCTTAAGGATTACCACAAGCTCCTCTTTAGAGGCAGGACTTTCCCACAGGGAAGGGACCGTTTCGATCTTGCCAAAAACGGGGACGTATACACCGCGACCGTCGCCGGGGATTACACCGCGACCTTCGACATCAAGACCAACAAAATCGAATCCGCCGATCTATGGAACTTCAAAAGCACGAATCTGAACGGCGCGGGCGATATTTTCGCGGTCACCTACGATGGTTTGCCCTTCACCAAGCCGAAAATGGTTACCTTCGATAAAGGTCCTGGCGCCATGAGCATCGACCTAACCAAATACGGGATGACCATCCATGGCGACGAAAACGGGGTCTATTTGCCTTTGGCCTTCGCCAGCGACCTCTTCACTAGCGAGAATATCCTCCAAGGTGCCTATAACGGCAAGGACTTCTATATCACCAATTTCACGGAAAACGAGTCCCTCTCTTCCTTTGGGGGCCAATATTACGACCAGATCTTTGCCAATCCGATCAATCAGGAATATGCCACCTACGCCTATAACGAGATGTGCCTCGATTACGACTTGTTCCTAGGAAGGCCCGGAAGGAGCAGCCTGGAGGCCTATTACGATTTGTCCAAGGGTTTGGACTCGGCTTTGCAAAGCAGGCCCTTAGGGCAGACGATCAAAAGATACATGAAATCGACCGATCTCGGTGAATTCCTCGCGGGTTCGACGATGCTAGGGCTCCTGCGCGAAGACGGCGGCCATTCGGGCTACACGCCCCTTTATGTCGGCTACGTCGACGAGAAAACCCAGCAGCTCGTTTCCCCCAAATGGATGACCAAAGAGGTTTATGACAAAGCCGAGGCCCTCATCCAAGAGGAGGTGGGCAAGCAATATGAGGAACTCATCAACCAAGACCGTTCGTTCAGCGAAGCCGAGGCCGTCGCTAGCGCCAGGGAAACGAAGCTAGGCAAACCCAATAGGCCGCTAAATGGCACCGAAACCTACACTAAAGACGGCGACGTCGCATATATCCACATCGATGGGTTCATGGACGAGATCGGACTCCAGAACGAATGGAACGAGTATTACCAGGGCCAGAGGGACACGATCCCCTTTGGTGAAGGCGTCGGCGGATCGGTCGGGGCCATCACCCATGGCCTAGAGGAAGCCGCCAAAGACACGGAGATCAAACACGTCGTCATCGACCTGGCCGTCAATAGCGGCGGAAGCGCCGACGAGATGATGTTCCTCGTCGCCCTGCTCACGGGCAGCCACGACATGTATACCCACAACCTCTTTAACCACCGTCATGGGGTTGCCACCTACGAATTCGATTTCAACTTCGACAAGAAATTCGACGCCAAGGACGAGGAATACAGGGCTTCCCTCCTTCAGGGCAAGGACATCTCCGTCCTCACCACCAAGAATGGGTTCTCCTGCGGTGGCATCTCCCCTGTCTACCTCCATGACGAAGGCCTGTTCACGATCGGCGAGGAATGCGGCGGTGGCTCTTGCTCCGTCTATGTGCAATATGATGCCTATGGGAATTCCAATAGGGCCTCTTCCCCCGACCAGTCGACCACCAAGACGAAGGTGAGCATCGACGTGGCCAGGAAAACCGTCTGCGACGCCAAACTGAACTTCCCCGTCTCCGGTGTGGCCCGCGATTACAGCGCGCTATACGACACGGCGAACTTAAGGACGCTCATCAACGCGCATTACAAGAAGTAGTCGAGTAGAAGACGGCCCGTAACCTGGGTCGTTTTCTTTTGCCAAAATGGCAATTTTTGATTTTGGAGTTATGCCATTTTTTGAGATCGATATAAACGGTTTATCAAAGACGTGCTTTCAATGGGTTTGTGCCCCGAAGACCATCTTTATACAATTATGGGTATGGCTCTCATCAAATGTCCGGAATGTGGAAAAGAAGTAAGTACTTCGGCTGCGGCATGCCCCCATTGTGGCTACCCGATGCAAAAAGCGACCGGTGTTCAATCGGTCGCAAAGAAGGCTAGGCATCTTGCGCCCGAAGGCCCTCAAGAATTGGAATGGGTCACCAAATGGAAAGGAAAAGTCAACGCAGTAAGGCTGACTTGGGCCCTGATTCTATGTGGCTTTCTTCTGGCGTTGCTCACATCTCTTCTTTTCTTGGGTTTCGATAAGGAAGTAGTTCAGCAAAGCGGTCGCACCATCGAACAATTTAAATTCTCGCATATCGTTGTTACGGTCGTTTTTGGCGTATTAAGTTTTGTTGCTTTTATCAACCTCCTTATAAGTTTTTTCATCCGCGTCAGAATTAGGACAATTGAGGGTTATGCCGTTCTGGTATATGTCGGCGTTTTCAAAGCGTTCTTGGTCGTGGAAGGGCAGGTTCAGGATTCCTCAATCAACAATCGGTTCCTCTATGGCGAGCTTCCGAACAAAAAGCAAGTTTGGGCCAGCATATCCATTTGGGATGGCTCTGTTAAGATCGGCGTTGGAAGCGAAGGGGACGAAAGGCACGTCATCTAAGTCTCGTTTTCTTGGATAACGAGGCCATAGGAGGGATAGGCTGCATTGGCTTATAATCTTTCCGTTTCCTATGGAATACGCCTTATCCGAACACATGACCTACAAGAAATTGCTGCGGTGCGCTTTGCCGTGCATTTTGATGATGGTCTCCATCTCGGTCTATTCGGTGGTGGACGGATTCTTCGTCGCCAATTTCGCGGGCAAGGCAAAATTTGCCGCGGTCAATCTGATTTGGCCCTACATCATGATCTTAGGATCCTTAGGTTTCATGATGGGAACGGGTGGCTCCGCCCTCGTCGCGAAGAAGTTTGGCGAAGGGAAAGTAGAGGAAGGCAACCGTTGTTTTAGCAACTGCGTTTTCTTCTCGGTTCTTCTAGGCATTGCCTCCACGCTTGCCTCGGTCTTTGTCATGCCTCAAATCTCGCGCTTCCTAGGCGCGGATGAGGAGATGCTGCCCCATTGCGTCATCTACGGCATCATCATGGTTAGCGGCATCACCGCGTTCAACCTTCAGAACCTATTTCAGGCTTTCTTCACCGCCGCCGAGAAAGCTAGACTCGGTTTCATCGTCACCTTGACGGCAGGGGTGGTGAACGTCCTCTTGGACGCGATCTTAATCGTCGGATGCGACCTCCATGTCATCGGGGCGGGAATCGGAACCGTCGCGGGGCAACTCGTCGGCGCGGTGATCCCAATCGTCTATTTCGCCAGGAAGAACCCTTCCTTGCTTAGACTTAGGTTCGCCCCATTCCAATTCCGAGACATCGGCAAGATGGCCGCGAATGGGAGCAGCGAATTCGCGACGAACATCTCCGCCGCGGTGGTCAGCATGCTCATCAATTCCGCCCTTATGACCTACTATGGCCAAGATGGCGTGGGAGCCTATGGAACCATCAGCTATGTATGGATGATCTTCGCCGCCTGCTTCATCGGATATAACGTCGCGGTCGCCCCAAGGATTTCCTATGCCTTAGGCGCCTTAAATCACAAGGAACTCCATAACCTTTACGTCAAATCCATGGTGGTTTTGCTGGGTTTTGGACTATTTCAGTTCGCTTTCGCCGAGGCGATGACCGTGCCGATTTCCTTTGCTTTCGGCGGTGGTGATCCTGGGTTTATGGAACTCACTAGGCACGCTTCGGCGATCTACTCGATCACCTATTTGTTCCTAGGATTCAATATGTTCGGAAGCGCCTTTTTCACCGCGCTGAACAATGGCCTAGTTTCAATCTTCCTGTCGTTAACTCGCCTTGCCTTCTTTGAGGTTCTTTGCGTCATCCTTTTGCCTAAGGCCATCGGCGGGGAAGGAGTGTGGTGGAGCGTGCCTCTAGCGGAAGGGCTAGGCACAATCTTAAACCTATCGGTGATGTTCTTCTTCCGACACCGATACCATTACGGGAAAGAAAAAGAGGCCGAGGGCCTCAGATGATGGTGATTTTGTCCTCTTCGTAGGTCCCGCGGGAGTTCTTCTCCTCGGCGGGGATGCCGATGAGGATAAGCGAATAAGCTTCCTCTTCCTCTTTCAGGGAGAGGATTTTCTTCATGGCCTCGCCGTTGCCAGGGATTGGGTAGAGGCCACACCAAACGGTGCCTAGTCCCATGTGGGCGGCTTGGAGAAGGATGTTCTCGGTCGCGGCGCCGCAATCGTTGCCCCACATAAAGGGAGAGGCTTTCGTGTTGCCGATCACCACGATCGCGTTAGGCGCGTTATAGCCCGCGTATTTGCTCGCGGTCTTGACCTTCTTTAGCATCTCCTCGTCGCGGACCACGACGAAGCGGTAGGGGCGGATGTTCATGCCCGATGGGGCTTTCATGGCGGCTTCCATAAGCAGACGGATCTGCTCGTCACTAAGCTTCCCTTCCTTGTATTTGCGGATCGAAGCGCGTTTTTGAATCGCTGGTAAAAGTTCCATAAAAGTCCTCTTTTTGAGTATTGCAGGTCAATTTAGAAAAATCGGGCTCTGTTTTACATGTCTACT
>DKRQ01000006.1 GCA_002472275.1 Caryophanales bacterium UBA7278
CACCCGTTTGCAAATTAGGCTTTGACGCAAGAGTCCCCTTGGCGGGTGAACTTGGCTTGGGTATTCTCATGGTCTTGGATTCGAGCGGGTTCCCACGGGTCTTTGTAATTGGCGGAGGCTTCCCCGCTGATCACGAATTCCTGGTTTTCCTTATCCACCTCGACCGGGAAGACGGCGATTTGCCAGGTCTCATAATAGTCGCAGGTGGTCTCCGGAACGGGCGTGCGGACCGGTTCGACCACGACGATGAAGTCTTGATGGGATTCCAAACCGAATCCCCGGCGGTATTCGTCGCTATCTCCTACGCGGGCCGCCATCGGGACGGCGACCGAAGTCGAAGCTTCCGCGATGATCTGCTCTTGACGGTCCTTATCCAGGAAGAGGGTGATCGTGGCCTCTTCCCCAACGTAGGAGGAAACGTCCACCACCACTTGCTTACGGGTGGTTACGTATCCGCACACGGTGCAGACGCCATCCTTGTAGACGTGTTCCTCTGGGTAAATGTTGTACGTGAAGAACTCATAAATCTCGCGGTTGCCGGAAACGTAATCATAGCCAACGCTATGCCCCGCTTCCCCCAAAGGTTCCGCCTTGCCGATCCTGACGACCGCGCTTTCATGGCATCTGGAGCAGGTCAGGGTGATCGAACCGTCCTGATTCGCCTGCTTTTCGATTTCGTGTTCGATCGTTCTCTCGGGGTAGCCGTATTCCTGGTGGCAAACCTGGCACTCCTTAACCTCGTAGACGTGGCAGGCGTCGCCCATGCCATCGATCTTCTTAGGCTCCGTCTCGTGGTATTCCAACATGGAGATCTTCTCGTAAATTACGACCGGGGTTCCGGGCTCGCCTTCGACGTCTTTGGCGTAGGAGACGACCCAATGCATGGGATAGAGGCAGCCTTTGGCCTCCCCATCGGTTTGGGTGCCGACGACCAGGACACGATAAGAGTCCTCCTCATCCTTGATCGAAGTTTCGAATTCGATGTGGTAATTGCCGTCAAGCGGGGTGTTCTGCGTGCTGCTGTACATGTCCGTGAGACTCTCGACGCGGAGGAAGTTTCCCGTGGCCTTCGATTCGATGACCTTGAGCCCGGAAAGGGCCTCAGGAAGGACCACGCCTTCCTTTAACGGGGCCTCGACCGTCTCGACGAAGCCGCAGACGTGGCAATGCTCGTCGCCCTCATGGTATTCGTGGTGCCCGTAGTCGAAGACGCTGTTGCACTGGACGCAATAATGGTAATGTCCGCCGCCCTGCTCGTCTTCGAAGGTGTTCGCGTATGGGTAGGAATGCACACATTCGACGGCGTTGGTGGGAACCGTGATGGGCAAGGTGTCCTCGCTTCTAACGAGGGCCTCCACCTCCACTTCGCGGCCTTCGATTTTTAATGAACCATTAAAGCCGTGGATCGAGCCGGAATTGTCAAAAGACACGCTCATGTCAGGGACGTAGCTTAGCCCCGCACCGCCGAAGATTTTCACCTCCGCTGCTTCGGGGTCTTTGGCTAATTCGGTGAACTTGATTTTGAGGAGACCGACCCCTTCTTCCTTTATCGCCGCAGAGACCTTCTCCAGGTGGGTTCTCACGTATTGGATGAAGTTGCCGCCTAAAGGCGAACGGTATAGTCCATGGATGGTTTCGGTTCCTAACGGGGCCGATCCATGGACGTAATTCTTCTTATTTCCATCCCAGGTGTAGAAGTCCAAATGGTCGGTGCTTTCCACGATATAGGTGCTTTGGTTTAGCCCACTCATTTGGTTCGAGGAATAGACATAGCAATCGCCCTTCTTTTCGCAATCGATCGTGATTTGCGCACCCTCTCCACGATTAGACATGGCCTCTAAAAAGTATTTGAAATAGGCGATCGCTCCTTCTTCGGTGGCGACGTCAATTCCTTCCGGCGCGGGAAGCATAGCCGCTCCCATCATCTCTGAAAGTTCCTGATAGGCCGCGACGCCTTTGCCCACGTCGATCCTAAAGTCTATTCCCACCCGGATCTGGTTAAGGACCTTCTTGTCCCCAACCCTATAATGAAACGTCATGGTCTGGGCTTGCAGGATGTTTTGGCACACTTTGGTTCCGTCAAAACTAAGCGCAAGCGGGGTCAGGATATCCACATCGGCGACGAACGTCCCTTCCGTCATGCCGCCGTTATCCTTGGTTAGGAAATCGATGATTTTCTCCTTCCTCTCTTCGGTAGGCGCGTCGGTGGAACTGGTTCCGGTTCCCGAGGAGGCGTCGCTTCCCGAGTCGCTAGAAGACGGGGTACCCCCGGAATCGCTAGAAGAGGGCGTGACACCGGAATCGCTAGAGGAGGGCGTCACACTGGAATCGCTAGAGGAGGGCGTCACACTGGAATCGCTGGAAGAAGGCGCCAAAGAGCTATCCGACGCCGGTGTGGATTGGGTGTCGGAACTTCCAGCAGGTGCAACGGAAGAGCTCGTCGGCGTGCCGCCGCAAGAGCCTAGGGCTAGGCCGAGTAAGGCCAAAATGATTTTTTTGTTCATGGGTTAACTCCCTAATTTTTTTCTATTCTAAAGGAAAACCGCCATCGATGGTAGCCCATCAATGGCTTTGCTCCTCGGCCGCGGGTTCTTCCTCGACGGAGATCCCCTGGTCGATTTTCTTGAGGGCCTTAGGATAGGCAAAGGCGATGGCAACCGCGTTGAAAACCGCGGTCAAACCCCAGGTTATCGGATATAGGGCGTAGAGCCAAGCAAGCGTGTGGAACTCGGGTAAGGGGAACACCGTCTTGATGAGTATGATCCTCAAAACCGTGCAGAAGATGAGCGTGGTCATCATGGGGAACACGGCTTTCTTGATACCCCTAAGGGCCCCTGCCGATATGTTCATGCCAGCGTTAAGCAAATAGAAGAAGGCCATGATCCATAGCCTCGTCTTGCCCGACTCGATGGCCGCGTCGGTATCGACGAATAGTTGCAGCAAAGGCCGGTACAAAGTGCCGGCGACCAAAGCCACCAGGGCGCATACCATGGCGCCCCAGGCGAAACCAAAGAGAACGCAGTTGCGGATGTTCTTGGCCTTCTTGGCCCCCACGTTTTGGGCGACGAAGGTCATCGTGGCCATGCCGATCGCGTCGATCAGCGCGTGGAAATAGCCCTCTATGTTGCCCGATGCCACCGCCCCATTCTCCAAATCGGCGTTGCCCCTATCGATCGTGTATAGGCTTGCCTGAATGAAGACGTTAGGCAAAGAGAAGAAGAACATCTGCAGGCCGGTCGGAAGGCCGATGCGGATGACCTCGGCCAAAGCGGATCCATCGATCTTTAGTTTCTTAAATGAGAAGCGGACGAAAGCCCTTTTGCCTTTGGCGAGGAAGAGGATGCCTAAGATAGCGGATACCCCTTCAGCGGCGACGGTGGCCCAGCCTACGCCCGCGACGCCTAGATGCGCTCCGAAGACGAGGGCGCAGTCGATGGCAACGTTGACGATCCCCGAAGCGACCAAAATGAGGAACGGGCTTTGCGAGTCCCCTTGGGCGCGGAGAAGCTGGGCGCAGTAGTTATAGACCATCAAGAAAGGAAGCCCGCAGAAATATATCCTTAGATATAAAGTCGCGAGTTCCATGTAATGCTCCTCGGTGTTCATCATCTGGAGCAAGTTGTCGGACACGAAGAAACCGACCACCCCTACCCCGATGCCCGTCATGAGGGCGAATAGCAAGGAGGAATGAATGACCTTCTCGGCCTTTTGGGGGTTATTGGCCCCTTTGGACTCGGCCAAGACGACGTTAGCGCCAAGCGCCATGCCCGAAAAAACCACGATGATGAGGTTGATGAGGGCCCCATTGGAGGCGATCGAGCCCATCGCCTCGGCGGATTCGCCGATATGGACGGTGATGAGGTCGATGCTCGTGTAAAGAAGCTGAAGCATCGTCGTTAGGGCCACGGGCAAAGCGAAAAGGCCCATCTTGACGAAGAGGTTGCCGCTCGTCATGTCGACGGGGCCGAACAATGTCCTAACTTTCTTTAGAAAAGCCACGGGGTCAATTCTACGCGCACTAACGCTTAAGGCAAGAAAAACGCTTGGCGGGCTCATCCACCTAGCGTTATCGAGACATCGGTTAGGAGTTCTCACTCGCGGAATCCACCGCCGAATCGCTATTTTGGCCGTTGTCCTTGATCTTATCTATGATCTGCTTCATCGCGTCGTAGTCGTATTCGCTGTAATCGCCCTTCTTCGCCGCAGAGATGGTCGCCGGCTTGGCGTCCTCGCCCTGGGAATAGTTGAAGGTGCCCTTGAAGTAGAATTCGTCGCAGGGATAGGTATCCGCGTCGGCGAAGGCCTCTTTGATCTTGGCCTCGTCGAAGGTCATCTTGATTTCGTAGGAGGTGGAGACGAGCCCAGCGCCGCCATAGACATAGTCCACCGCGCCTTTGTTCAAGGTGACGGCGTTGCGGATTTTGTCGGCGAACTCCTCGATGGGCCCCATGTCGATGGAGGATGAGGTTTCGGCTTCCTTGGCTTGGCCAATCACCGAATCGATGAGGTCGGAGAAGGACGAAGCAGTGTAGCTGATCTTCATGTTCCCGTTTTCCGGAACGAAGGCATAGGATTTAGGATGCTCTGCATAGTCCTCCTTCATCCCTTTGACCCGTTGGTCGATGAAGTCGGTGAGGTAGGAATCGATCGGAAGGTATTTCTTCACCTTCTCGAGGTCCTCGTCCCTAAGGGTTGCTTTGCCCTTTTCGGGGATCGTGAAGCTTTGGTCCTCCAAGATGGAACGGCCCGCTAGGTTTAGGGCCATCCAAAGGAAGGAAGCATTCGACATATCGCCATAGAAAGTGCCCTGCTCGAGGTAACCTCTCGGGGCGAATGAGGCGCTCCTGCCGAGGATATCGAGGGTTGAGGCAAAACCCGTCGCGGTGATTTTGGTGACCGCCTTGGAATCACTTTCCAGCCCAAAGGAAAGGGCGGCTTGCTTGGGGTCGGTCGCGTGGATATTGCCCGCCTTGAGGTTCATGTTCAGGGGGTTGAAGTCGAGTTTCTTGACGCCGGATTCGACGACCGAGGTGCTGTCCTTGCCGTCGAAGGAGAAGTAAAGACGGCCCTTTGTCATCGAGACGCCGACGTTATCGGAGGCGGCCGTCTTCTTCGAGGCGGCCTGATACTGTTCGAAGTAATCCACGGCCTCGGGCGAGGAGACGGGGATTAGGGAGTCGGTGCTCGCGGGGGTTCCCCCACCGCAGGAAGCTAGGATTGCCAAAGGCAGACATAGAAGGAAACGGTTTTTCTTCATGATTATTCTCCTTTCCTAAGATGGCACATGAGGATGCCGCCCGCAACGGCGACGTTGAGGGAGTCGATCCCCATGATCGGAATCAGCAAATTGAAGTCGGTTTTGCATAGGATTTCCTCGCAAATGCCCTGTCCTTCGTTGCCTAAGATCAAGGCTACCTTCCCATTGCTTGGCTTATAGGTTTCGTAATTGACGCTTCTAGAAAGCGAGGATCCGACGACTTCGTAGCCTTTCTCCTTGAGCCCTTCCACTAGGCCCTGGGCTTCCACGCCGACTTTGGTCCTGACGGAGAAGACAGCGCCTTGGCTCGAGGCGATGGCCTTGGGGGAATAAGGCAAGGCCGAACCCTTGAGGAAAATGACCTCGCCAAAGCCAAAGCACAAGGCGGTCCTAAGCAAGGTCCCGACGTTTCCGGGATCCTGGACGCGGTCCAAGACGAGGATCCGCTCGGGCTCGGACTCCTTGAACTGGGGGAGTTTGGCGACCCCCACTATCCCTTCAGGGGATTTGGACAAGGCGAGTTTCTCGATGATTTCCTCGGTCACGAGGTGGACGTCAACCCCTTCTAGGCGAGGATCCTCGAGGGCGAATACCTCGAGGAGGCAGTTGGCTTTATAAGCCATCTCGCAAAGGTGGAATCCCTCGATGAGGAAACGACCCGCGGCGGGTTTGCCCTTTATCGCGGCGGCTTCCTTGACTTTGAGGTTCGTCCTAGAGGTGATTCGGTCCTTCATAGATGCGTTTGGTCAAGTAGCGGTGAAGCGACTTGTACTCCGGGCAATAAGTATATACGAGCGCGTAAAACTTTGGAGAATGGTCGAAACGGAAATGATGGCAGAGCTCGTGGACGACCACCGTGTCGATCACTTCTTTGGGGAAACACATCAGGAAAGTGGAGAAAGTGACCGAGTGGGTCCTTTTCGAATTGACGCCCCAACGGCTCGTCATCTTCCTCATCCTTACTTTGTAAGGTTCCTTGATTCCCATCATGGATTCGTAATGCCTAACCCTCTCTTCTAAATAAGGAAGCCCCTTCTGCTTCCATAAGGCATGGGCCTCCTTCTCGCCGCCCTCGAATTCGTCGCGGACGCCGAAAAGGTAGATATAGCCTTGGCCAAAGGGCTCGGCGACGGGCTTGACCCTAGAAAGGAGCTTAGGCAGATGTTTGATCACGAAGTCGTCGATCGAACGAAGCGAGGTTAGATAAGGCGCGGACACCTTGATCTCATAGGGCTTTTTGCCGAGTTTCAAAATCAAGTTGCGGATCCGCTTGAAGGAGATGGTCGCGTGATAGGTCACGCCCTGGTAAATGTAGTCGCGAAGTTTGTCCACGAGCAAATTATGCGTGTTTCCCTTTTCCGTTCAAGCGCCTTGCCTATATTTGGCAAAACCTCTATGATTCAGCCGACATGGACAAAATCTTGGTATCGGCCTGCCTAATCGGCCAAAAGACACGTTACGACGGCGGGGACTGCGAGAAACCCTATCTCAAGGACCTCAACCGCTTCTACGACCTCGTCCCCTTCTGCCCCGAGGTGGAAGGCGGGCTTTCCACGCCCAGGAGCCCGGCGATGATCCGCGGCCAAAGCGTGAAGAACGAGGAAGGGGTCGACGTGACGAGCCAATATAACGAAGGGGCTTGGAAGGCTTTGTCCATCTGCGAATTGCTCGGCATCCGCCTGGCGATCCTTAAGGAAAGGTCCCCCTCCTGCGGCGTCCACCAAATCCACGACGGCACCCACGAAGGAAAGATCATCGAGGGCGAGGGCTTCACCACGAGGCTCCTCCGCCTCCATGGCATCGAGGTCATGAACGAGGAGGAAGGCGAAAAGTTCCTCCAAAGGGAAGTCGAAAGGCGCCGCATCAAGGCCGAAAGGAAGGCCAACATCCAAAAAGCCAAGGAGGAAGCCAAGCAGGAAACCGAGGAAAAACCCCGCAAAAAGGCCTTCGATTCCAAAAAGGAAGGCGAAAAGAAGGGTTTTGACAAGAAACGCTTCGGCGACAACAAAAAGTTCGGCGATAAGAAGCCCTATGGGGAGAAGAAATCCTTTTGGGGCAAGAAGTTCGAATCCAAAAAGCCGTACGGAAAAGGTGGGGACAAGCCCCGTTCCTATGGCGGGAAACCGCGTTTCAAAAAGAAAGACAACCAGTGAGGGCGGAACGAAAACCGCCCTTTATTTTTTCCAGGTCAACGAAAGCTTCCGGCCATTTCTGGCGCAGTCGGTGAGATAAAGGTTGATCAGGGTTTGATAAGGGATGCCGGTCTCCTCGGATTGGCTTTTGAAATAGGCGATGGCTTCCACGGAAAGTTTGATTGTCACCGTCTGCTTGGCTTGCTTGACATAGGGGTTTCTCTTCCCTTTGCTGAAATCGTATTCCTCTCTCATGGTCGTAACCTCGAAACAATTGCTTTTCTATTTATTTTATACATATCTGAAGCGCAACGAAAACATGCGCTCCAACCAAAGGCCAAATTGGTGAAAATGGTTTAGTCCAGTTCCTCTTCCTCGTCTTTGGCTTCTTTCCCTTGCGCGCTCTTCCATAGAAGCGCGTAGAAAGCGTAACCCATCGTCATGGTGAGCAACGCCCCAAGCCCAAAGAGCATGAAGAATAGGATCCCCCACTTCTCGTTCATGTCCTCGAACTTCAAGGTGAAGGATAGAAATGCCCCTAGTAGGAATAGGGCGCCCAGGAAGAAAGGCAAAAACCTCATCGTCTTGGCAATCGAAGCGAATTTCTCGTCGTTCATACGGATACCTCCACCTATTTATAGGGAAATGGGACGGCAAAAAGTGATTTCGTCCTATTAAAATGCGCGGATTAAAGTAAAATTCCCTTTATGGGAAACCTGGGCAAAACTTTCAAGGAGATGATCCAGGGCACGAAGGGCCTCTACGTCGCGTCCTTCGTTTTTCAGTTCCTGATGGTCCTTTTCTCGGTGTTCACCCAGTTCCTTTCCAAGGTCCTCGTGGACGCGCTTAACGAGACCCTCGGGCCCGGCAACATCGTCGACCCCCTCGAGGGCTTCGTCGTTCAGATCCTCACCTTGGGCAAAGGCTACCAATACCTCTACGACAATAAATGGATCCTCCCCACCGCCGTCGCGGTGTCGGGCCTCATCACCGCCTTTGTCTCCTTCTGGAGGTTCAACCTCCGCACCAAGGCGGGTGCCCGTATAGCCAAAAGGGGCCGCATGAAACTTTATGCCCACTTGGAAAGGCTCCCCTACCGCGAATATAGAACCCAGAAAAGCGGCGACCTCATCCAAACCTGCACCCGCGACGTCGACCTCACCAGGAAGTTCATGATGATGGACCTCTCGCAGATGACCTACACCCTTTTCACGGTGATCCTCTGCTTCTCCATCCTCTTCTCCATCTCCTGGAAGCTCACCCTCGTCTCCCTCGCCGCCTTCCCCGTCATGTTCGTCTATTCCTTTTTCCTTATTAAGGAAGTCAGGCGCCGCTTCAGGGCCACCGACGACTCCGAGGCCGTCATGGTCGATAAGATCAGCCAGAACCTTAACGGGGTCAGGGTCATCAAGGCCTATAACGGCGAGAAGAAGGAAATCGCCGCCTTCGAGGAGACCCTCAAGGACTATGGGAAGAAGTTCGCTAGGGAGAAGAGGCTATCCGCCTTCTTCTTCGGCAGTTCCGACATCTTCATTTTCGCTAGCCGCACCGTGGCGATCATCTACGCGATCTACCTCGTCTTCGCCCACGAGATCACGGCCGGCACCGTCGTCATCTCCTACACCTTCGTCAACATGATGGTGTGGCCTCTACGCAACACAGCCACCACTTTGTCTAACCTAGGCCAGACGCTAGCCGCGACCGACCGCATCCAGAAGCTCCTCTCCATCGAGCTCGAGGACACCGAAACCGGCTCCCGTCCCGCCATCTCGGGCAATATGGTCTTTGACCACGTTAGTTTTGCTTTCCCTGACGACCCGAACACCCCGATCCTAGACGACGTCTGCTTCTCCGTGAAGAAAGGCCAGACCGTGGCAATCATGGGCAAAACCGGTTCGGGCAAATCGACGCTCATCCAGGTCCTTACTAGGCTATATCCCCTCACCGGGGGCAAAATCGTCTTGGACGATGTGGACATCAACGACATCGCCTTGTCCCACCTAAGGAGGAACATCGTCCCCGTTTTGCAGGACCCCTTCCTCTTCTCCAAGACCATCTCCCAGAACATCAAGATCGCCAAGCCCGAGGCCACCGAGGAGGATATCCGCAGGGCCGCCAGGATCGCCGCGGTCGACGGGGCCATCGAGGGCTTCAAGGAAGGCTATGACACCGCGGTCGGCGAAAAGGGCGTGACCCTATCCGGCGGCCAAAAGCAAAGGGTCGCCATCGCTAGGACCGTCATCTCGGGCGCCCCCATCCTCGTCTTTGACGATTCCCTTTCCGCGGTCGACACCGCCACCGACCTCGCCATCCGTTCCGAACTAAAGGAACTCCAAGGCAGTTCCACCGTGCTTTTGATCACCCACCGCGTCATGTCGGCCAAGGACGCCGACCTCATCATCGTCCTCGACCATGGCAAAATCGCCGAAATGGGCACTAACGACGAACTCATCCGCAACAACGGACTATACAAACGAATCGCCGACATCCAGTCGAGCCTAGGGTAGAAAGGAGGGAAGCATGCCACCGCGAAGAATCGAAGAAGAAGCGCTGCCGGAGAAACTGAACCTTTCGGTTTGGTTCAAGATCGGCAAATACGCGATGCGCCACTGGGTTTTCCTTTTGATTTCGCTCCTATGCACCCTCTTCGTCACCTTCTATGACTCGAGCTTCGTCCCCGTCATGAACGCCGGGGCCATCGCCTGCGCCAACCAAATCGAACTCGGGGAGCAGGTCGTCTCCGACGTCACAGAGCTCGTCATCCCCGTCACCTTCATCTTCGGCATCAAGGTCGACATGCCCTTCGCCGCCTACGTGACCTCGATGGGCGTCATGATCTTGGTGCGTTCGGTCCTCATCATCGCGACCTTCTACGCGACGAACATCCTTTCTATGCACATCATGGTCGACCTCCGCCGCGACACCTTCGCCAAGATCCAGGAACTCTCCTTCTCCTATTTCGACAGGAACTCCTCGGGATGGCTGATCGCCAGGATGCAAAACGACACCTCCTCGATCGGCGATGTCTTGGCCTGGGCCCTCAACTCGATCCTTTGGTGCGTCTTCGAACTCGTCTTCATCACGGTGACGATGTTCTCCATCAACTGGCAATACTCCCTCATCGTCCTGGCCTCGATGCCGGTCATCCTCACGATCACCCCGATCTTCGAAAAGGCCATCCTCAAGGCCAATAGGACCGCCAGGAACGCCTACTCCCACTATGTGGGGTATCTCGCCGAATCCATCGATGGCGCCAAGACGGTCAAATCCCTCGCCATCGAGGACGCTAGCTGCGAGGAAGCGGAGAAAATCACCGAGGACGTCAGGACCAAGAGGGAATTCGCGGGCCAGCTTAACGCGGTCTTCCAGCCCGTCATCACCCTCATCTTCACCCTCATGATCGCCCTCGTCATCCTGGTCGGCTTCCGCTGGCTCAATAACGGCAGGGTCGCGATCGACGTGGCCACGATCATCCTCTTCATCTCCTTCGTCAACGGGGTCAACGACCCCCTCACCTCCATCGCCGAGATCCTCTCCGAGTTCATGGCGGCCCAAGCCGGCGCCGAGAAGGTCATGCAGCTGCTCGAGGCCAAGGTCGAGATCGCCGATTCGCCCGAAATCGTGGAAAGGTATGGCACCGTCTTCGATCCGAAGAAGGAAAACTACGAGAAACTTGAAGGCGACATCCGCTTCGAGGACGTCCGCTTCGACTATGGTAACGGCATCGAGGTCATCCACCCGCTTAACCTCCACATCGAGAAGGGGACCTCAGTCGCGATCGTCGGCGAGACGGGCTCGGGAAAAACCACCACCGTCAACCTCCTCTGCCGCTTTTATGAACCAACGGGGGGCAAGATCTACGTCGACGGGGTCGATTACATGCAACGTTCCCTTGGATGGCTACGTTCCAACATCGGCTACGTCCAGCAAACCCCCTTCGTCTTCACGGGCACCTACGCGGAGAACATCCGTTATGGCAACGAGGAAGCGAGCCAAGAAGACATCGAAAAGGCCGCCAAGATCGTCGGTATCCACGATTTCATCATGTCCTCCAAAAACGGATACGACACCTTCCTTGAAGACGGGGGAGGCGGATTATCGCAGGGCCAAAAGCAGCTGCTTTCGTTTGCCAGGGCTTTGGTCAGGGACCCCGCGATCCTCATCCTCGACGAGGCGACCTCGAGCATCGACACCGCCACCGAGGCCGAGGTGCAAAGGGCCATTTCGGGCTTGCTTAAAGGCCGCACCTCCATCGTCATCGCCCATAGGCTTTCCACGATCGTCGGCAGCGACCGCATCCTCTTCATGGAACGCGGACGCATTAAAGAGGACGGTTCCCACAAGGAACTCATGGAAAAGAAGGGCGCCTATTACGAGCTTTACATGAATCAGTTCCGCGACCTTAGCATCGGCGAACAGGTCAAAGCGTTCGAAAAGGACATCGAGGGTCAAAACGTCGACCTTGGGAAACCCTTAAAGGACGAATGAGCACATAGGCAAATACCGCCAATCTTAAAGGCCGAACCCCCAAAACGTATCACTTTTCACAAAAAACGGACTTTCATATTTCGAGTTTCCATGTTACTTTTCGTAACGGGGACCAGTTTTCTAAACTCGGTACCCAATACCCCAGGAAGGAAACAGGGAAAATGAAAGTTGGTAAGACCTTCGCATTCGCCCAAATGGTCGAAACCCTCATCACGGAACGCGAGCTATCCAAAGCGGATTTCCAATCTAGATTCGACCTCACGGAAGATCAGTTCCACCGCTACATGGGCAACGCCAAGCGCTACTTCGCCTTGTTCCATCCCGAAGCGGAAGTGGTCTACGCGAAAGCGACGAACCTCTATCGCCTACGCCCCTCAAGGAAGCGCTAAGGACGCAAAGAAGCAGAAGCAGGCCTATACAGGCCTTTTTCTTTATCATTTTTGTGGCGATTCGCCCTTTCGTGCTTCATAATGTTTCCAACATCACTAACCGGAGGCAAATAAAGACAATGTTAGTCAATGCAACCCGTATGTTGAAACTAGCCCACGAAGGCCATTACGCCGTCGGCCATTTCAACATCAACAACCTAGAATGGACCAAGGCCATCCTTCTTGAGGCCGAAGCCCAGAAATCCCCCGTCATCCTCGGCGTTTCCGAAGGCGCTGGCAAGTACATGGGCGGCTTCAAGGTCGTCGCCGCGATGGTCAAGGCCCTCGACGAGTCCCTCGGCATCACCGTCCCCGTCGCCCTTCACCTCGACCATGGTTCCTACGAAGGCGTGAAGGCCTGCATCGCAGCCGGCTTCACCTCCGTCATGTTCGACGGCTCCTCCCTCCCCTTTGAGGAGAACATCGCCAAGACCAAGGAACTCGTTGATCTCGCCCACGACCATGGCCTCTCCATCGAAGCCGAAGTCGGTGCGATCGGCGGTACCGAAGACGGCATCACCGCTGACGGCGAAATCGCCGATCCCGAAGAATGCGCCAAGATCGTCGCCCTCGGCGTCGACTTCCTCGCCGCAGGCATCGGCAACATCCACGGCATCTACCCCAAGGATTGGACCGGACTCCACATCGACGCCCTTGAGAAGATCCAGAAGGCGACCGGTGGCATCCCCCTCGTCCTCCATGGCGGCACCGGAATCCCCGACGACCAAATCAAAGCGGCCATCGCCGGTGGCATGTCCAAGATCAACGTCAACACCGACTGCCAGCTCGTCTTCGCCGAAGCGACCAAGGAATACTGCCTCGCCGGCAAAGCCGACCCCACCGCCGACAACAAGTCCAAGGGCTATGACCCCCGCAAGCTCCTCAAGCCGGGCTTCGAGGCCATCCGCGCCAAGGTCAAAGAGAAAATGGAACTCTTTGGCTCCGTCGGCAAAGCCGCTTAATCCAAGCAAAACCATCGAAATGGACCGCAAATCGCGGTCCTTTTCTTTTGCGGTTTTTTGTGAAAGTGCCTGTAAAGTATGTTGGTTTTGTGGTGAGCAAGCCAAATTCACTTGTTGGTTTTGTGGTGAGATGGTATATTTTGGCTGTTGGTTTTGTGGTGAGATGAATAGTGGAAAACCTTGACGAGTATGAAATTGCTTTGCAATACGGCGACTATATCGAACGTGACGTCTATTTGAAACTGCTAAAATGGAAGAAAGAAGACGCCCGTGAACATAAGTGTTTATTTTTGCGCGGTGCGAGGCGAGTCGGGAAATCCTGCCTTGCCCTGGAGTTCGCTCACAAGGAATACCGCTCGTTCATCAAAATCTCCTTCGACCGTGCCACCAAGGAGGTTAAGGACCTTTTCATCAACTCCTTGGAGGATCTTGATTTGTTCTATGATCGGATTTCCATTGCCTATGGCAAGGAACTCTTCGTCGGGGAATCGCTTATCATTTTGGATGAAATCCAGCTTTTCAAACCGGCTAGACAGGCGATCAAAACACTGATCCTCGATGGGCGATACGACATAATGGAAACCGGTTCCTTGGCTTCGATAGTGAAGAAAGGAAGCGATGGGGATTCCTATCTTCTGCCTAGTGAAGAAGTAAAACTCGTTGTTCACCCCATCACTTTCAAGGAATACCTGCGGGCCGCCAAAAAAACGGACATGGCTGCGTTCATCGAGAAAACCATTGCAATGAAGAAGCCCTTTTCCGCGGCCTATCGGAGCATTTACAAGGAATTCCGGGAATACCTCTTCGTTGGTGGAATGCCTAGGTGCGTTGCGACCTACCTCAAAACGAAGGATCTAGTTAAAGTCGAAGAGGAGAAACGGGCCATCCTCGAACTCTACTACGATGATTTCAACAGACAGGAGAACGTCTACCCGGTCTACCTCACCTCAATCTTTAATTTGATTCCAAGCGAACTATCCAATCACGATAAGCGTTTCAAGCTCTCCCACATCAATTCCAGCGCAAGGGCAAGGGAATATGGCTCCGCTTTCAATTGGCTAAAAAACGCCTATATCGTCAACCTTTGTCTTCAATCGACCGACCCATCCGTCGTCCCGGTACTAAACGCGAACGGGGATTCCATAAAAGCCTATTTTATCGATACGGGCCTTTTATATTCCCTTTCGTTTATGAAGACCACGGAAAACGAGCTTTTTTATAAATCGTTGGTTTTGGACAAACTTCACATCAATGAGGGCATGTTCATGGAGAACTACGTCGCACAGGTTCTCAAGACGAAAGGCTATCGCGATTTGTTCTTCTATGAGAAAAGGGAGAAAGTCAACTCGAGAACCATCATGGAAATTGATTTCCTCTCTATCGAGAATAGAAAGGTGACACCGATAGAGGTTAAATCATCGGATCGTTTTACCATCACTTCTCTGACCAAATTCAAAAAAGCCTTTGGCAACAGGGTTACTTCCGGCATCGTCGTTTATGATGGCGACTACAAAAACGAGGACGGAATCGTTTACGTTCCAATTTTCGCTTTGGACTGGTATTTGGGATAGCCCTTTTCGAGGTTCATTCGCTTCTCGCGCATGAAAAAACTCCTTCCTGAGCAAAGGCAGCCACCGGGGAACCGCGGCCTATCCGGCAACGTTTTTGTAAATAGTCCTATTGGATTAAAGATAGAGTCAAGCACTATAAGTGCTAGAACATCGACGACGAAACCTTCGACCAAGAGAAAAAGTCCGATCAATCGTGGCAAAACGTGTTCTTTTTGACCAAAGGCATCTTTTTGCGATTCTATCACGTCAACAATCACGTCATTCTGCGCTTTGGGTAATTTCCATCAAATTCATCAAATCGGAAGTTCGAAAATGCGAAATATGCATCAAATCGGAAAAAAGCCGGCTTCCGCCAGCTTATTCAGATTTGCTTAGAATCAGTAATCCACCACTTTCTTATGGTGGAAGACGACCGCCAGGATGCCAAACAAGGCGAACCCTAGCGAGACGAACACCTCATAGACGTGGTTGAACCCGAAGTCCCCCATGCCCTTTAGGGTGCAGCAGAGGATGATGAAGAACATACCGAAGACGTAGAACTTGTCCTCTTTATCCCCCATATCGCCCTTTGGGATGAAGATGGAACGTAAGAGGAAGATTAGCCCCACGAGCCCTGCGACCCCGCAGATCGAGTAGATGATGACCCTGACGACGTTTTTGGGGTCGTATTGGATCCAAATCGCCTCGAAGAAGGAACCGGTGTATACCGAGCGGACGTCGACCCCATTGGGATCGAAGACCTCGACGCGGTAGAAGGGGCATAGGGATAATCCGATGAAGGCCAAGAACCCGATGATGGATCCTAGCGTCAGCCATTTGCGCGGTGTCATCAGTATTTCTCCTCCTGCCTCTTGTGGTTGGTGCCTAGCTTTTTGAGATAGGCCTCCACCACTTCGTTCGAGGAATAGTCGAATAGGGGGATGATGTTTAGGTAATCGGCGAACGCCTTGGCGTAATGCTCGGCGTCGTAATGCTCCCTTAGCTCGCAGACGTCCTTATAGACCATGTGCAGAGCAAGCGTGAGGTCTTTCTCCCTCACGTGGAAATAATGCTTGTATTGGCTTACCCCTAGGGGAATGCCTAAGGAAAGCAGGAAATGGAGGCCATCCGCGTATTCGTCGAGGATCTTCTCCTTGGGGGAAGGCGCCTTGAAGGACCAGTATTTGAAGCAACGGGTCTCATTGGCGAATTCGCCTAGTTCGACGAGCAACGCCAAAACCCTCCGCTCGAAGGTGGAGGGGTAATCCACGCCATGGTCCTCCTCGATTTGTTTGTCGAGGGCTTCCTGCAGCGGGAAAAGGGGCGTTAGGTCGATGAAATCGTCGGTCATCCTTATTTCTTGGGCTGAAGCTTCTGGAGGTGCCAGATGTCGCGGTTATAGTCCTCGATCGTGCGGTCGGAGGTGAAGAAGCCGCTGTTAGCGATGTTCATGATGGAGGCATGGGCCCACTTCTTCTCGTCGCCATAAAGGGCTTCCGCTTGCTTGCAGGCCTTGGCATAGGCGGCGAAGTCGGCGAGGACGAAGAACTGGTCGTTGCGGTTCATGATCTCGTCGAAGATCATGCGGAAACGGTTCTGGTCGCCTTCGCACCACGGTCCGGAGAAGAGGGAGTCCATGATGGCCTTGACGCGGGGGTCGCCGTTATAGACGTCCCAGGGGCTGTAGGTGCCGTTATTGACGAGTTCCTGCACCTCATCGGCGGTCAAACCGAAGATGACTTCGTTCTCCCTTCCCGCGAGGTCGGCGATCTCGATGTTGGCGCCGTCTAAGGTGCCCAAAGTGACCGCGCCGTTCATCATGAGCTTCATGTTGGAGGTGCCGGAGGCTTCCTTGCCGGCCGTCGAGATCTGCTCGGAGATGTCGGCGGCGGGGATGATCTTCTCGGCGAGGGTGACGCCGTAGTTCTCCACGAAGACGACCTTCATGTACTTGGAGACCTCGGTGTCGTTATTGACGACCTTGGCGACGGCGAGGATCAGCTCGATGATCTTCTTGGCGTAAGCATAGCTTGGGGCGGCCTTCGCGCCGAAGATGTAGGTATGCGGGGTGATCTTGAAGGAAGGATCCTCCTTGAACCTCAAATAGAGATGGATGATGTGGAAGACGTTGAGGAGCTGCCTCTTGTAGGCGTGGAGCCTCTTAATCTGCACGTCATAGATGCTATTAGGATCAATCTCGATGCCATAATGCTTGGCGACATAGTCGGCGAAGGCGACTTTGTTCGCGTGCTTGACGTCCATGACGGCCTTTTGGGTCGCCTCATCGTCCGCGTATTTGGCGAATTTGCCGATCTCGTGTTCGAAATCGGTGGCCCACTTGTCGCCGATGCGCTCGGAAATGACCTTGGCCAGGCCGGGGTTAGAGTACATCAGCCAACGGCGATGGGTGACGCCATTGGTCTTGTTGTTGAACTTATTGGGGAAGATCTCGTAGAACTCCTTGAAGGTGTAGGCCTTGAGGATGTCGCTATGGATCTTGGCGACGCCGTTGACGGAGAAGACGGTGTAGATGGCCATGTTGGTCATGTGGATCTGGCCGTCTTTGATGATCTGCATCGCGTATTTGCGGCTAGGATCAGCGCCGATTTCGTTGAGGTAGACGTTAAAGCGGCGGTTGATCTCCTCGATGATCATGTAGACGCGCGGAACGAGCTGCTGCACATAGTGCACCGGCCATTTTTCTAGCGCTTCCGGCATGACGGTGTGGTTGGTGTAGGCGAATAGCTTGGTGCAGATGGACCAGGCTTCGTCCCAGCCATAGCCATATTCGTCCATAAGGAGTCTCATGGCCTCGGGGATCGCGAGGATCGGGTGGGTGTCGTTAAGCTGCACGACGTAGAGTTCGGGGAGGCGGTCAAGCGAACCGTATCTGCGGTTAACGGCGCGCATGACGGACTGAAGGCCGGCGGAGACGAGGAAGTACTGCTGGCGGAGGCGGAGCATGCGGCCGTGTTCGGTCGAATCGTCGGGATATAGGCCGTGGCAGAGTTCCTTTAGGGTCTGCAGGTAGTCCTCGAAGGAGCGGTCGGTCGGGAGGTTGTTCTCACTCGGCTCGGCCGACCATAGCCTTAGGGTATTGGCGACGCCATTGCGGTAGCCCGGGATCGAGACGTCATAGGGGACGGCCCTGACCGCGGTGGCCCCGACGGTGCGGAGGCCGTATTCGCCAGAGGGCTTAAGGAAGGTCTCAGCCTGGCCATAGAACTTGACCTCGACCGCGTGCTTAGGCTTCCTGACCTCGAAGACGAAGCCGTTGGAAAGCCATTGGTCAGGAAGTTCGACCTGGGCGCCATTGACGAATTTCTGGCGGAAGAAGCCGTATTCGTAACGGATGGTGTTGCCGTGTCCTGGATAGCCGAGGGAGGCGATGGAGTCGAGGAAGCAGGCGGCAAGACGGCCAAGGCCACCATTGCCTAGGCCCGCGTCGGCCTCCATGTCCTCGAGTTCGCCGATCTCGATGCCGAAGTCGGCGAGGCCCTCTTTGGCGACCTCGTAGATGCCGAGGTTCTGCATGTTGGAGGTGAGGAGGCGGCCCATGAGGAATTCCATCGAGAAATAGAGGAGCTGCCTCTGATCGCCATGGATGATGGATTCGCGGCAGGTACGCCACTGCTTGCCCGCTTCGTCGCGGACCATTTCGCCTAGGACCTCATAACGTTCTGTTATGTGGGAGTCGGCCACGGAGCGCCCGTATTTCTCTTCTAGGCGCTTAGTAAAAGTTTCTTTGAAATCTGCTTTGTTATCGAACATGTGAATCTGCCTTATTTTTTGGTGGTTTTGCGGGGAGCGGCCTTCTTCTTGGGAGCCGGCTTTTTCTCCTTAGGGGCCGGCTTTTTCTCCTCGGGCTCCTTCTTCTCCTCGACGGGCTTAGGTTCGATCCTGCGCTTGAGGATGCAGGCGCAGAAGCCGCCGAGCTTGAGGCCTAGGCGGAGCGGGCGGCCCTCAGGGCCGGGGCCCGGCTGGGTGTAACAAGGAAGGCCATTGTATTGGTTCCAACCGCCATAGACGTCCTTGTCGGAGTTGAAGATCTCGTCATAGACGCCTTCGTTGTAGGCGCCGATCTCGTAGTATTCGTACCAGTTCGGCGTCATGTTGAAGACGAAGATGAGGTCGCTGTCGCCGACCTGCCTTTCGAAGGCGTAGACGGATTGGTCGTTGTTGTCGACCATGAGCCAACGGAAGTGGGCGGGGTTATATTCCTCGACCTTCATCGCGTCTTCGGCGGCGTAGATGAGGTTGAGGTCGCGGCAGAGCCTGCGGACGGAGTCGTGCTTAGGGAAGGAGAGGAGGTTCCAAGGCAGGGACTTCTGCTCGTTCCATTCGTCGAAGGAGGCGAGCTCGTTGCCCATGAAGTTCAGCTTCTTGCCAGGGTGCGCATACTGATAGGTGTATAGATTGCGGATGAGCGCGAATTTCCTGTCGTAGTCGCCCCACATCTTGTTGATGATGGTGCCCTTGCCGTGGACGACTTCGTCGTGAGATAACGGCAGGAGGAAGTTCTCGGAGTAGAAATAGGCCATCGAGAAGGTGAGTTTGTTGGACTCGTATTTCTTATAGACCGGGTCGAGGCCGTAGTACTTGAGGGTGTCGTTCATCCAGCCGAGGTCCCACTTATAGTCGAAGCCGAGGCCGCCGTATTCGATCGGATGGGTGACCTTGGTGAAGTCGGTGGAGTCCTCCGCGATCATCATGACGCTAGGATGGGCCCAGTGGATCTTGCCGTTAAGGCGGCGGATGAACTCGGTCGCGCCGGTGTTCTCGCCGTTGGCCTTGTTGCCGTCCCAATAGACGATGTTGGAGACCGCGTCGACGCGGATGCCGTCGAAATGGAAGTATTCGAGGAAGTAGTTCATCGCCGACATGAGGAAGGAACGGACGGGGTCCTTGCCTAGGTCGAACTGCGCGGAGCCCCAGGGCGAGATTGTGTGCCTAGGATCGCTATATTCATAGAGGCAGGTGCCGTCGAATTCGCGAAGCGCATAGGAGTCGGTCGCGAAGTGGACCGGGGCGAAGTCGAGGATGACGCCAAAGCCGGCCCTGTGCATCCTGTCGACGAAGGACATGAGCTGCTTGGGGTTGCCATAACGGGAGTCGACCGAGAAGAAGCCGGTGGCCTGATAGCCCCAGGAGCCGTCGAAGGGATACTGGGTGATCGGCATGATCTCGACGTGGGTGTAGCCGTTTTCCTGGAGGTAGGGAATCAGATAGTCGGCGACTTCCTCATAGGAGAGGTAGCGGTCGCCCACCTTGCCCTTCCAGGAGCCGAGGTGGCATTCGTAGATCGACATCGCGCTGTCGAAGTTGCGGGTCCTTTTGGCGAGCCAATCGCCATCCATCCAAGGGAAGTCCTCGATGTTGAAGAGCCTGGAGCAGGACTGCGGGCGGTATTCGCTATAGAAGGCGAAGGGGTCGGCCTTGTCGACGTATTCGCCGCGGGCGTTTTTGAAGTGATACTTATAGGACTGGTAGTCGTGGAGGCCGGGGATGAAGGTCTCGAAGACGCCGGAGGGATCCACTTTGTTCATCTTGTGGGTCCTGACGTCCCAGCCGTTGAATTCGCCGATGACGGAAACGTCGCTCGCCATCGGGGCATAGAGCCTGAACCAGACGCCATAGAGCTTGTCCTGGACCTTGACGGTCTTGGGCTTGCCGCCGGGCTTCTTTGGGGGGACGACCTGGTCCCTTTCGATGTCGATGTACCCGAAGTGCGCACCGAAGTACTTGAAAGCGTCGATGGATTGGCCCATCAAATAGTCGTATAGAATTCCGTAAGCCATGGAAATCTCCTTAAATATGGCAACATTTTAACCCAAAGGACTTTCTTAAGAAAGGGGGTTATGGCCCGCTTTGGGCAAAAAAGAAAAACCGAGAAATAACCCGGGGGAAGGCCATTATCTCGGCACGTACATTATAAGGCATGAGGGCGAGCGTGGAAAGGCAAAAAACGCTAGATATACCAGCAAATGATGGATGCGGAAGCCCCATGCCGTCTACTCTTTTTCAGAACAGCTTTGAGGAAATGTCGCTTTTCGGCGTCCCGCAGACCCGGTTGAACAGGAAGTCGACGGTCGCCCTGAGCCCATATTTCCTAATGTGGCTCCAGCGGTAGAGGAAGAAGTCCCCGTAGGCCTCGAGCTTGGCGA
>DKRQ01000007.1 GCA_002472275.1 Caryophanales bacterium UBA7278
GCGTTTACTATGAAAACTCGCGCTAGCTGAGGCGATAGACAGGAAATTGAGAATTTGCGACTCTAAGAGTCGCCTTTTCTTTCGTCATAACTCGAATCACTTTTCGGTTCGCTTTCACCCTATAAGAGGTAGGAAGTTCAATATGAAAAACCTTATCAAAGCAGAAAAGCACCTTTCATTGCCATGGCCAAAAGAACCAAGGAGAACCCTATTGGGTCATTTCAAAATGCTTGTGTACATGATTGCGTACATGTACAATGCCAACGAGGTAGTAAATATGACGAGCATTAACGCGACCGCTTTTAGGAAAGACCTGTTCAAGATACTGGATACGGTCATCAAATTCGACGATCCCGTCACGGTGACGACCAAAAACGGCAACGCGGTTTTGATTTCCGAATCGGAATACCGTTCCATCATGGAAACGATCTACCTGATGTCCGACCGAGAATTCATGGAAGGGCTAAAGGACGCGGATGAGCAGGACAGGGCGACCTACACCAAATTCGACCCCAAGAAGGATTTATGAGCTACAGTCTATATTTGTCCCGACAGGCCGAGAAAGACAAGCGGCTCATCGCGGAAGGGGGTTTGGGGGCCAAAGTGAGGATGCTGTGCGAGATTTTGCAGCGGAATCCGTTCCAGAACCCACCCCCATATGAAAAACTTAGGGGCCATTTGGAGGGAAAGTATTCCCGAAGGATCAACATCCATCATCGGCTTCTTTACGAAGTGGACGAAGAAAAGAAAGCGGTCTACGTGCTCAGGATGTGGACCCACTACGAATAAAAGAAGGAAAGACCCATGCCCGTATCAGTTAGATTCGACAAAGAAGAGGAAAAACTCGTCAAAAGCTACTGCGCCTTGCACGGGATTTCCATGTCCGACGCGATCCGTCGCGCGATCCTCGAGAAAATCGAGGAGGAATTCGACATCGCGGAAGCGGAAGAGGCTATTCGCAAATTCGAAGCAGATCCTGTCACGATTCCTTGGAAAAAGGTTAAGGAAGAACTCGGTTTATGAAGTGGGCATTGGAGTTTACGCCCGACGCGGAAAAGCAACTGAGAAAACTCGACCCTCAAACGCAGCGACTCATTGCCTCATGGATTAAGAAGCACATATTGGGAGCGGACGACCCTCGAACGACGGGAAAGCCCCTAACCCATAATCTCGCTGGCTACTGGCGATATCGCATCGGGAATTACCGAATGATCTGCAAGATCGTGGATAAGAGAATCCTAGTTATCGTGGTGCAAATCGGTCATAGAAGCGTTGTGAATATGATAAAATAAGGCTTGGCTGAAAAACGTGAAAAGCATTAAGGCATCCTTCTCGTTAAAAGCGTTAGTGTTTTTGTCAACTTTGATGCCCCTTTTTTCTTGCGCTCAGGCCAAAGACCCCTTTCTTTCGAAATTGTCTTGCCCGCCTAGAGAAAAGGTAGATTCCTCAGCGCTTTTGGAGAATCTTCCCGAGATTCCTTCCTGGCCGGATTGGGTGAGATTCGATGGGGAGAGGCAATCCGTTCTCCCAGGACCAATCGTCTGTCATGGTTACCATCACGGCTATCTCGTGGTTTCGAATTATAATTCGGCATGGTGGGGGCATTCTTTCTATATCCTCGGAAATGCCTATTTCTTCGGTGGTGAATCGGCGGCATATACTAACACGATTTGCTTCGAAGTCGAGGAGGGACAACCCATCGCCTATGATGAGATTCGGTCCGCCAACCACCGGCCCCTGAAGGAGCTTTACTGCGAAGGGGTCTTCGCCGACGAGGAGGTGTATCGCTTCGCCCTCGAAGATCTTGCGGCGAAAAGCGAAGGGCTTAAAGGGGAGGATCTAAAGGCTTGGGAGACGGAGACCGCCCAATTTCTAGACTCCGCTTACGAAGGCTACGAGATTCCAAACTATAGGAACAAGGACCTTTTGAAGGCCATTGAACCGATTCCATATTCCCTTGATTTGCCCAAAGAAGTAACGGATTCCTGGGGGAGCTTTCGAACGATCGTTTGCGGAAAGGAGACGGTAGCCCCCGACGGGCAAAGCGTTATCCGGTCCTACGAATTCGTCGATTTGCCTGCGGCCGACGATATTTCCTCAATGCTTTGGTGCGGGGAAAGCGAAGGTTTTGCCCTGCTTACTTCCATCGCGCCGAAAACCCGGGAGCTATCCTCCAGCCAAAAACCGTTGGAAAGGGACTACTACCCCTTTAACGGCGCTTCCATAGAAGGGCAACGCACTTCCGGCTGGGGTAGCGAAGACATTTTCGAACCGACATACAGGCGGCTTAGCTGGCCTTTCAATTATTCCCGCTCATTCAATAGGGAATTCTATTTCGGCGATAGGGGTTATCCGATTTACGCTTTCAAAAATGGTGTTTTTTACGAAGCGGCGGCCCTATATCTTGCCGGATCGATCCCGAAGTCGGCTTTCTCGATGGTGGCACGTGCGCTTTATTCCTATGATTTGGACAATTCCAAGGACAAGGAAGCCTTCGCGAAGTCTTATATCGAGAAATGGAACGAAAACTACAAAGACGGTGGTCAAGTCCTCACTGTTAGTTGAGCCTCCGGCCTCGTTGTTTTTGCCTTTCGTTCACTTTTATGTTGTATACTCTTGCTTATGCAAGACGGCATCCTTTTGATCGATAAGCCAGAAGGGGTTACCTCCAGGAAGGTCGATAACCTCATCGGCAAGGCCCTCCATAACCGCAAAGTCGGTCATTTGGGCACGCTCGACCCATTCGCGACGGGACTCCTCGTCGTCGGGGTGGGGAAGGGCAATAAGGTCCTCCCTTTCATCGAAGACGGGAACAAGGCCTATTTGGCGTCCCTTAAGCTCGGCGTGGCCACCTCGACCGGGGACAAAGACGGGGAGGTGACGGAGCAAAAGGAAGTGCCCCCTTTCGATATCAAGAAAGCCAAAGAGGTCCTCGCTACCTTCCTAGGCAAATCCAAGCAGATCCCCCCGATGACCTCGGCGATCAAGATCAACGGGACCGCTCTTTATGAACTCGCCCACAAAGGGGAGGAGGTCGAAAGGGAGCCCCGGGACATAGAGGTATTCGATATCCATCCTCTTTATTTGGAGGGGGATCGTCTGGATTTCATCGCGACGGTGAGCAAAGGGACCTACATGAGAACTCTAGGCGAGGACATCGCCAAAGCACTAGGGACGGTAGGGCACCTGACCGCCTTAAGAAGGCTGAAGGTCGGCAATATAGGAGTGGAGCGCAGCACGCCTCTAGAAGGGGTTTCCGAATCTAGTTTCGTCGATATGAAAACCCTGATTTCCCTGCCGATAGTCGAAATAGATGAGAAAGTATGCAAGAAGGCAAAAAACGGAATGAAACTCGAACTAAATTCCCAATACGATAAAGTCGTCCTTGTCTATGGCGACGAACTCATCGCCGTCTATGAGAAGCAAGGGAACCTATATTCCAGCGTGAGGGGGCTCTTCTAATGGAAGTCATTAGATTCGGACTTAATGACCTACCAAAAGATAACGAACCCCTCTGCATGGCCTTGGGGAATTTCGATGGCGTCCACGCGGGACACCAACGCCTTTTCCTCCACGCGGCGATGTCGGATTTCACCTCGTCCGTCCTTTTCTTCTCCTCGCCCTTCGTCCCGGCCGGGGCTTCGGGGTATCCCTGCCTTACCTCTTTGGAAGACAAGATCTCCATCGCCGACAGGATGAGGATCAAAAAGGCCTACGTCATCGAGGCGACCCCCGAGTTATATTCCCTTGCCCCTTCGGCGTTCATGGACCTTTTGGAACGAATCGGCGTCAAGGAAGTGGTGGTCGGAGCCGATTTCCGCTTCGGCGAAAAGGCCAGCGGCACCCCTTCGGAGCTAAAGGAGAGATTCAAAGCCAAGATAATCTCCCTCGTCGAGAAAGACGGGATCAAGATCTCGACCCGCGTGATTCGCGGCCTCATCGAAAACGGGCAGATCGAAAAAGCAAACGACCTTTTAGGTCGACCCTACGAAATAAAGGGGAAGGTCGTAGAAGGATTCCATAACGGGACCAAAATCGGCTTCCCGACCGTCAATTTGGAACTCGACGCGGATTACGTCTTGCCCCTAGATGGGGTTTACGCGGGTCTCGTCTACGTCGACGGGATTCCCTTCAGGGCGATGGTTAACGTCGGCAAGAACCCAACGGTGGGGAAGCTGGACCATCGGATTGTCGAGGCGCACCTGCTCGACTATTCGGGCAACGCCTATGGCAAGACAGTATACGTGGCCTTCATCGGGTTCGTCAGGGGCGAGATGAAATTCGCTTCGCTCCATCAACTCAAGGGGCAACTAGAAAAGGACGTGACCACGGTCGCGTCGATGCTCAAGCGCTAGTTTCTTATCCATAAGAAAAAGACCTCGGTTTTCCGGGGTCTTTGCTTTCTTAGGCTTCGTGGTGGTGGTGTTCGCAGCCTTCCTCGCCGCAATCGCAATCGTCGTGGCAACATTCGCCATCGTGATGGTGATGGCCGCATCCACATCCGCAGGAGTGGCGGACGGTGACCTTGAGGTTTGGGCCCTCCGCGTCGAAGACGGCGGATTCGAGGTAGACCCTCGCTTCCTCGGTGATGGAGACGAGGACCCCGTCGATGTCCTCATAGGATTCGACTTCGTCCTTTTTGGCTAGATCGAGGGATAGATGGGCTTCGCTTCCGTCTTCCTCTTTGCTTACGAGGGCGATGCGGACGACTTCCTTGCCAGCTTTCTTTAGAGCGGCGTCGAAGATGGCTTTTCCTTCAGGGGTGATGTTCATGTGGTTTTCTCTTCTTTCGGGCAACCATTTTATATGGAACGCGTGAGGGATAAAAGGGCGTATTCGCTTGAAGGAAGATAAGCGGTGGATGTTGCAATCGATTAATACAGTTAATACAATGATGGCATGATTTTCAGTGGCCGTCGTCCCATCTACGCCGAACTTGCCTCCCATTACGAGGACCTGATCGGAAAAGGAGTCTACAAGGAAGGGGACTATCTTCCCTCCGTCCGTGACGTCGCCCTAGGTGAGGGAATCAACCCCAACACCGTGGCGCGCGCCTTTTCGATCCTCGCCGAGAAAGGCATCGTCACCGCGATCCCGAAGAAAGGGTACCGCGTTGGCAAACTAAAAGGGGATGATCCGCTCGTGAAGGCCCTTAAGGGCCTAAGGGAAATGGGCTATTCCAAGGAAGAGCTCATGGAGGCGGCCAAGGAGGTATTTGATGATTGAGATAAATAATCTCACTAAAAGGTTTGAGGACGTGGTCGCGGTCAATGCCCTGACCCTTTCCCTCCAACCTGGCATCACCGGCCTAGTGGGGGAAAACGGCGCGGGCAAATCCACGCTCATGCGCCTCATCTCCGGCGTGCTGCTCCCCGAGGAAGGGGAGATTAGGATCGACGGGGAAAACGCCGATTCGCAAAAGGGGAAGGCCAAGGTCTTCTTCCTTTCCGACGACCCCTATGCCCCTCAAGGCGCGGGCATCAAGGGCGTCTACGATTTCTACGCCTGCTTCTACGATATCGACAAGGACCGTTTCGACGGGCTCATCGAGAAGTTCGGCTTGCCTTTAGATAGGAAGGTCGCGGGCTTCTCCAAGGGCATGAGGAGGCAGCTTTTCCTCGCCCTTTCCCTCTCGGTCAACGTCCCGTATCTGCTTCTAGACGAGGCCTTCGACGGACTCGACCCGTTGCTACTAGAGAAACTTAAGGACGAGATGCTCGAAGAAGCCTCGAAAGGGAAGACGATCCTCGCCTCCTCCCATAACGTCACCGCGCTTCAAAGGCTCGTCGACCATTACGTGTTCCTTTATAAAGGAAAACTATCGACCCAAGAGGAAAGCGTCGACCTCGGTTCCTCCTTCGTGAAGTTCCAGGCCGCCTTCAAGGAAGAGGTGAGCAAGGAGCAACTCATCGCCCTTGGGCTAGACGTCATCGCCTTCAAGAAGGTCGGCAGCGTCACCAATTTCGTCTGCCTTGAGCAGGAGGGGATCGAGGAGAAGGTCAATGAGGCCTTCCCGTCCCTCTTCCTAGAAAACATCCCGCTGGACGCGGAGGAGACCATCATCCTCCAGCTGACTCTCGCGGAAAGGGAGGCCGACCATGAATAGCAAGTTCGTCAAATGGCAGCTAAAAGCCTGGCTCGTGCCCCTTATCATCCTCGGGGTATACGGGTTGCTTGCCATCGTCCTTCCTAGGCTAAGCGAGAACTACATCGTCACCGGGGATGTCCCAGAGTACCTGGCGAGGAACTCGATTGCCTCCGCGATAGGCGGTTTCGCCAACATGGCCCTCTCTACGGGGGTCATCCTCTCCCTCATCCTCGCCATCATCTCCTCTGACTACAAGTGGAAGAGGGCCCGTTATGACGCCTATGCGCAACTGCCCCTATGCAAAAATGGGATCAAGCGCCACAGGATGATCCTTTCCTTGGCCCTGGTCGGTGCGATGTTCACCCTCCATTATTGGCTTGGCGCCGGGACTTTCGCCTTGCGTTGGCTCTCCCTTAAGCAAGCCGCCGCTTCCTCCGGGGGACTCGTCGGCGGCGTCGACTTCATGCCGATATTGCTCTCCTATCTCCTTGGTGTGGTGGGGCTAGCCGCCGTTCACCTAACCAACTTCGCCATCGCAAGTATGAGCCATTCCCTTTGGAGCGCGCTCATGATGCTCCTGCTGGGGAACCTCGTGATCAACCTCGGGCCCACCTTGATCCTAGGCTATTTCTTCCCCTTCTTCGGTAGGCCCTCCTACGACATGTTCGCCTATGGCTCGGTCACGGGCGTGGACGTCGTCTACCGTTTGAACGACATCTTCTCCAAGAAGGCCGCCTTCATCGAACCGAAACTCTCCAACGAGGTGCTCATCGCCCTCGTCGTCGGCGGGGTCGTCACCCTGGGCCTAGGCGTCGGCTCCTTCTTCTACGTCTTCTTTAGGAAAGAGATGTCCGGGGAATACTGCGGGGGCAAATCCTTCGATACCTTCGGGAAAACCCTATTCCCGCACGCCTTCGCCCTCGTCGTTGCCTTCGCGATCGGGCAGATCGGCGCCGCGGCCGGGAAGGTGATCCTGGCCTCAGGCATGGCCGTCGCGATCATCGAGATGGTCTTCATCCTCCTAGGCTACTTCGTGCTCCTATTCGTCTACTTCCTTACCCTGAAAATCGGCAAGTGGCAATGGATCATCGCCGGGGGCATCGTCGCTTTGGCGGTCGTCTTGTTCCTGCTAGGGGTGCTCGCCGCCCCGCAGGCCTACGTTGCCTAAAGGCAAACCAAAAGGAAAAGTGGATCCGACTAGGGTCCACTTTTTTCTTCTTAGTCTTCTTCCTTGAGGGCCTTTTGCTTGGCTTCCCATTTCTTCCTTTCGGCGGTGGGGAGGATCTTCTTCCTCATCCTGAAGGCGTTGGGCGTGACTTCGACGAGTTCGTCGGAGTTGATGTAGTCAAGGCAAGCCTCTAATGACATCTTCCTCGGGGATTTGAGGACGACGGTTTGGTCCTTGTTGGAACTACGGACGTTCGTCTGCGGCTTGAGGGCGGTGACGTTGACCACGAGGTCGACCGGGTAGCGGTGCTCGCCGACGATCATGCCTTCGTAGCAGAGCGTGCCCGGGGTGATGAACATCGTTCCGTGATCCTCGACCTTCTCGATGGAGTAGGGGGTCGCGTCGCCCTTATCGACGGAGACGAGGACCCCGATGGTCCTTTCCCCGACGTTATGGGCGTATAACGGCCTATATTCCTTGAAGGTGTGGTTGATGATGCCATAACCTTTGGTTAAGGTCAGGAAGTTATTGACGAATCCTAATAGTCCGCGCGAGGGGATCACGTAGGTGAGACGGGTCTGTCCCGCGTTTTCGACCATGTCGATCATTTGGGCGCCTCTAGTGCCCAAGGTCTCCATGATGTCGCCGACGAATTCGCTCGGGACGTCGATTTGAAGGTCTTCGTAGGGCTCGCATTTCTTGCCGTCGATTTCCTTGATGATGACGTGGGGTTTGCTGACCTCGAGCTCATAGCCTTCGCGCCTCATGGTCTCGATCAAAACGCCGAGGTGGAGCTCGCCTCTGCCAGAGACTACCCAGGACTCGGAATTAGGGATCCTCGAGTAGCGGAGGGAGACGTCCCTTTGTACTTCCTGGTAGAGCCTATCCTCGATGACGCGGGCCGTGACGAATTTGCCGTCTTGTCCGCGTAAGGGTGAACTATTCGTGCCGAATTCCATCTGAAGTGTGGGCTCGTCCACCCTGAGTTTAGGCAGGGGGTTAAGGTAGCCCGGCGCGCAGAATGTCTCGCCGACGTTAAGCTCGTTATAGCCAGCGATTGCGCAGATATCGCCCGATTCGACTTCCTCGACCTCGACGCGGTGAAGGCCCGAGAAGGTATATAGCTTCATGATCTTGAAGTCCTTGGTGGTGCCGTCTAGGCGGATGTCGGTGACGATGTCGCCGATCCTGGCTTTGCCGCCGCGGATCGTGCCGATGCCGATCCTACCGACGAAGCCGTTATAGTCTAGAAGCGCGGGTTGGAAGCGGAAGGGGCCCTCGGGGTCGCATTGCGGCTCCGGGATTTCCTTTAGGATGGTCTCGAAGATCGGCTCCATGCCGGGCTTTTGATCCTCGGGGTTGGGAGAAAGGGAGGAGGTGCCGTTAAGGGCGGAGGCGTAGACGACGGGGAAATCGAGCAGGTCGTCGCTCGCCCCGAATTGGATCAGAAGGTCGAGCACCTCGTCGACGGCCTTTTGGGGGTCGGCGTTAGGACGGTCGATCTTGTTGATGACAACGATCGGCTTGATGTGGTTCTCCAGGGCGTTCTTAAGAACGAAGCGGGTCTGCGGCATCGTGCCCTCGAAGGCGTCCACCAAAAGGAGGCAGCCGTCCACCATGTGCATGATGCGTTCCACCTCGCCGCCGAAATCGGCGTGCCCCGGGGTGTCCACGATGTTGATCTTGGTGTCCTTGTAGACGATCGAGGTCGTCTTGGCGAGGATCGTGATGCCCCTTTCCCTTTCCTGGGGGTTGGAGTCGAGGACCCTGTCCTGAATCGTCTCGTTTTCGCGGAAGGTGCCGGAGGAGGTGAGCAAAGAGTTCACCAACGTGGTTTTGCCATGGTCGACGTGCGCGATGATGGCGATGTTCCTTATTTTCATAAGCTTTCCTCCTAGAAAAACCGCGAGAAATTGTATGCGTATGCCTTTGCGTGGGCAAGAAAAACCGACTTCCCGGGACTTCTAGGAGGTCGGTAAGCGTTTTCCTATCTATTTCTCGAAGGCCAATCTCCCATCGTGGGGGTCGTGGTCGAAATGGACCTCGCCGCGGTAGACGAACCCTAGTTTTTGCAGGGCGCCTAGCATCGGCTTGTTGTCCCTATGGGTGTCGATGCGGAGGTGCTTGGCCTTGGTTAAGGCGAGGGTAACGGCTTTCTCTAGGATATGGTGGCCTTGGCCGTTACTTGCAATGCGGTGAATCACCGCGTATGGGCCACCATGTTCCCAGGTGTCTAGTTGCTTATAAACGGGTTCGATTTCCTCCCCGAAATCCAGGAAGAAAGTGCCTAGAATCACCCCATCTTCCTCATAGAGGAACGATTTGCCTTCTTGGATGTCCTTCTCAATAGCTTCCCTAGGCGGCCAGTTGGTGCGCCCCCATTGGTTGGGATTACCTTGCCTGGCCATGAAAAGACGGGCCTTTTCGAATAGGTCCATGAGTAGGGGAAGGTCCTCGATTTTGGCGTTTCTAATCGGCACGAGATTACTCTATCCCAAGTAATATAACTTGCAATGAGAGAAAACTGTTGCCACCCACGTCGGTTTTCCCTATGATTTTGCTTGCGGCTCGCCGAAGTCGACACCGGATCTCCTCGATGCGGCCTCAGGCGATGCTAAGAAAAAAGGAAAGGAGAAACGACAATGGCTTTGTCTAAAGAAGAAACTTCCGCGATCATCAAGAAGTTTGGCAAGAACGAGAAAGACACCGGTTCCACCGAGGTCCAGATCGCCCTTCTCACCAAGAGGATCAAAGACCTCACCGCCCACCTCAAGAGCAACGCTCAGGACAGTGGTGCCCGCAGGTCCCTTCTCATCCTCGTCGGCAAAAGGGCCGGCTTGCTGAAGTACCTCGCCGACAACGATCCCGAAGGTTACGCCGAACTCATTGCGAAACTCGGTCTCCGCAAGTAAGGAAAGTTGAAACGCCGCCTCGACCGAAGCGGCGTTTTTCTTTCGATTGCAACTGGGTTTTGGGAGCTATCAGGACAGTGTCATCTGTAGCGCTATGCGCATGCGGTCGAGGGATTGCTTGGCCTTCATCAGGCGGTCCTCGCATTGAAGTTTTTCGCCTTGGAGGTTCCTCAAGGTGGCGAGCACTTCGCCTGGATCGGCCTGCGCCATCGTGGCCTTTAGGCGCTCGACGCGCTTTTTGATGGAGGCGATGCGTTCCTCGAGCATGACGATCTCGAAATGAGATTTGGTGATGGCCAGGAAGGCGTCAGCCGCCCCTTTAGGATCGCCGATTTGGTTATCCTCGATCGGAAAGTCATAGACGGAGCGTTTGAAGGCGGAATAAGTGGGGGCGAATTGGAGGGAAGCGAGATCGCCCGTGGCGCGTTCACCGAAATCGACGAAGGCGGTGAGCAGGGGGCGGTAATCCCCTCTAGGGGCTAGGCCAAGAAGCATTTCCTCCCTCTCGTTTAGGAAAGCCCGTTCCTTGGCGAGGTCGAGGTCTTCGCTAGGAGGGAGGTCGTCGAGTTTATTACTGACCTTGGCGAACACCGTCGCGACGCGAAGCGGCAGGTCAGGGTCGTGTCCGGGTATGGCGTCCCCGTCCTTAGGTCCATCCTTCTTTTTAGAGAAAAGTCCCATAGATCGCTCCTTTTCGGAAAAGGATAGGAAACGAGCCGGTCGCCGATTCCTTTCCCGATTGTTTAGGAAATTATGTGCCCCGACGGGCTTTTTTGAAAAGGCGGAAGAGCGGCTAAGGTTCGCGCGGAAAGATTTGCTTCCTTCCCCACCCTTTAAGGGTGTAAGATATGCCCGTTAACGAATCAGAAAGAGAGAAAAAATGAAAAAAGTGTTCGAAACCGAATTCGCCGGTCGCCACCTCCAAGTGGAATCCGGTGAAATCGCCAAACAGGCCGACGGGTCTGTGCTCGTTCGCTTCGGTGACACGGTAGTCCTAGCGACCGCCTGCTGCGCCGACGAACCCAAAGAGGGTGACTTCTTCCCCCTCACCGTCAACTACGAGGAGAAGCAATACGCGGTCGGTAAGATCCCCGGCTCCTTCCTCCGCAGGGAAGGTCGCGCTGGCGAGCACGCCACGCTGTCCGCCCGTTTGATCGACCGCCCGATCCGTCCGCTCTTCGCGGATGGGTTCCGCAACGAGGTCCAAATCGTCGCCACCGTCATGAGCTGCGACCAGGACAACACCCCCGAAATGACCGGAATGCTCGGCGCCTCCTTGGCCCTTTGCACCTCCGATATCCCCTTTGACGGCCCCGTCGCCGGCGTCTACGTCGGCAGGGTCAACGGGCAGCTCATCATCGACCCGACCGTCGAGCAGAGGGAGCAATCCGACATCGACTTGGCCGTCGCCGGCACCAAAGACGCCATCATGATGGTTGAGGCCGGTGCCGCCGAGGTCCCCGAAGAGGAGATGCTCGACGCCATCATGTTCGGCCACCAAGCCATCAAGGAACTCTGCGCGTTCCAAGAGAAGATCATCGCCGAGATCGGCAAACCCAAGAGGGAAATCCAACTCTACGCACCCGACCCCGCCATCAAAGCGGACATCGAGTCCCGCATCGGCGCGCGCCTAGTCAAGGCCATCTCCATCTTCGATAAGCTCGAAAGGCAGGACGCCGTCGACGCTTTGAAGAAGGAAATCAAGGACGACTACGAGAAGAGGGAATACGAAGACGAGCACGACTACAAGATGTCCATGCTCATGGTTGACGACATCCTCGAGAACATGGTCGCCACCGAGGTCCGCCGCCTCATCACCGAGGAGAAGATCCGTCCCGATGGCCGCAAGGTCGACGAGATCCGTCCTTTGGACTGCCAGGTCGACCTCCTTCCCCGCGCCCATGGCTCTGCCATGTTCACCCGCGGCCAGACCCAGGTCATCGGCACCACGACCCTAGGGCCTCTATCCGACAAGCAACTGATCGACAACCTCACCGGCGAGACCGAGCGCAGGTTCATGCATCACTATAACTTCCCGCCCTATTCCGTCGGCGAAATCGGCAGGATGGGCGCCCCCGGCCGTCGTGAGATCGGCCACGGCAAGCTAGGCGAAAGGGCCCTTTCCTACGTCCTTCCTAGCGAAGCCGAGTTCCCGTATACGATCCGCTGCGTCGCCGACGTTGTCGAATCCAACGGTTCCTCCTCCCAAGCCTCCATCTGCGCCAACTGCATGTCGCTTATGGCCGCCGGCGTCCCCATCAAGGGCATCGTCTCCGGCATCGCCATGGGCCTCATCTCCTCGGGCCCGCTAGATGGCAAGCATCCTTACACCATCCTCACCGACATCCAGGGTCTAGAAGACCACTTCGGTGACATGGACTTCAAGTGCGCCGGCACCGCGAAGGGTCTCACCGCCCTCCAGATGGACATCAAGATCCACGGCGTCACCCGTGAGGTCCTCCACGAGGCCCTCGAACAGGCCAATCGCGCCCGCGCTGAGATCCGTCAGGCCATTGCCGCCTGCATCCCCGAGCCCAGGCACGAGGTCTCCAAGTACGCGCCCAAGATGGTCACCTTCAAGATCGACGTCTCCAAGATCAGGGACGTCATCGGCAAAGGCGGCGAGACGATCCAGGGCATGATCCGCGAGTGCGACGGCGCCGCGATCGACGTCGAGGAAGACGGCACCATCACGATCTATCACCACAACCAGGAGATGATCGACAAGGCCAAGGCCATGATCGACGAGATCACCCGCGAGGCCAAGGTCGGCGAGATCTACGAAGGCGTGGTCTCCCGCGTCGAGGATTACGGCGCGTTCGTCACCCTCTTCGGCGATTGCGATGGCCTTTGCCACGTTTCCCGTTTGAAGTGGGACTACGTCGAAAACGCCAACGACGTCGTCAAGGTCGGCGATACCCTCAAGGTCGTCGTCATCGGCATCGAGATGGGCAAGGTTAAGGTCTCCCACCGCGAATTCGAGGACAAGCCCGAAGGCTACGTCGAGCGTCCTGAGCGCGAAGCCCGCCCCCACGGTAGGGGTGGCGACCACGGCCATGGACCCCGCCGCGACGGCGGACACGGCCACGGTGGCAACCGCGGCGGTCGTCGTTAATCGACCCTAAAGCAAGCCAAAAACCCCGAAGGCATCGCGCTTTCGGGGTTTTGATTTACGCTTGGGAGTTGCGCGGAGAACTTACTTTTTCTTGTCTCCATTTAGTTCCCTTAGGATTTTGTCTCTGAGCTTGTCCCTTTCCGCGTCGGTGAGCGTTTTCTTAGCGAGTTTGCTTCCGCTGGGGAATTGGCCGCCATTTCCGAAAACGGTTTTCCCATCGGAATAGCGGACCGTTCCTTGGAATCCGTCAAGCCATTTTGAGTCGAAGCCTTTGGGGTAAAGGCCGAACAAGGGCTTTTTACCCTCAATCACGATGTCCATGGAACAACCGGAGAAGGCGGCAGAGCCGACCTGAGCGGAATGGGAGAGATGAATCGTCGATTTTAGCTTCACACAATCGCGGAACGCTTCCCACCCAACCTTTTGTAGGGGCACATTTTTCCCGATGTCAGCGAGGTTTTTGCAGTTTTTGAATGCACAATCACCGACTTCGGTAATACCGACTTCGGATTTGACCGACGCGAGCTTTTCGCAATCTTGCAAAGCGTATGAACGGATGATTTTTAGCTGTGACATGGGAAGAGTTTCAATGCTTTTGCAACGTTTGAACATGGAGTTTTCGAACACCGAAAAGGAATTGTTCGCGGGAATCATCACTTTATGGAGCTTGGGGCAATCCTCGAAGATGCCGACCCCCAAAGAAGTCACGGTTCCAGGCAGGGTCACGTATTCAAGGCTAGGGTTCTTCGCGAAGGCATGACTCCAAATCGATCCCACAATGACCGGGAATTTGATGGTTTTTAGGAAAGGGCAGCCCATGAAGGCCTCGACGCCGACGGAAAGACCAACTGGGGCGGTGAATTCGACGGATTCCCAGTTGACGCCGCGATGCTCGCGGTCGACGACGTGTTTGACGTCCAGGGAGTGGAAGGGGAACGCCTCGCGTCCTTCGGCCTTCCTCTTTTCGATATCTTTCGCCATATCGGCCTTCATTTGCTCCTGAATGAGCTGGTTTTTGCTCTTTTGGGGAGCGAGAGGGGCGGTGGGTTCCTTAGGCTTTTCGATGGGCTTCGAGGGTTCTATCGGTTTTGGGCTAGGCTTAGCGGGTTCGACCTTCGGCGCGGGCTTATGCTCTTCCTTCCTTTCGGTGAGTCTCTCGGCCCGTCTTTGGTTCCAATTGTCGATGCTGGGCTTAGAGGTGGCCTCGGCTTTCCTTTCGCTTTGCTTCTTCTCGATTTCGGCGAGTTTGGCCAGGGCCTCTTGCTGTTTCCTTTCCTCGGAAACCCTTTTATCGTATGCGGCTTTATCCAAAGGATAACCGCATTTATGGCAATGGGTTGCCTCGGCGGGGTTGATCGCGTGGCAATGGAGACAGACCTTATCCTTCCTCACCAGGCAAAGCGCGACCTTTTCGCTTAGGGTTTCTAGGTCGGTGATCCATTCCTCCCCTTGAAAATAGGATTTGAGGAGCGTCTTCACCGCGGGACCCGTCTTCTTGCCGGGCTCCTCGATGACGTATTGGATCCTCTTTAGCTTGGGGAGGTTATCTTGGGCGAAGGGGAGTTCGACGGTTAGGGCGTCGCAAGAGAGACTCCTCGAGTTCTCCGAGGAGACGAAGACGAGACAGGAACAGTGGGACAAGGCGTCATATAGAGCCTTCTCGTAGTTTTCCACCGAACCCTTGCCGTGGCGGAGGTTCCTCGAGGCGACGAAACAGGTGATGCCTTGTTCTTCGAGGTAGTCGGCGATGCGGATCACATCGTCCATGTCGGCGCTCGAATATGCGAGGAAGACATGGCGGGGCAAGGAAGTCAGGTACACCCCTTGGTCGAGTTTCTCGGTTTCGTCCGACACTCTTTGCAGGTTATCGAGCTTTTCTTTGCCCGAGAAATGCTTTTCGACGAAGTTGCGGACCGCCAAAACGTTGCGCAAATCCAGGGACAATAGGATGAAACGGACCATTTCCCTGGCGTCGAAGAGGTCCACTTCCTCGTTGAGGAGGAAATCGTTAAGGTCGGAGGGGTTATTCGAAACGGCGCTTAGGTAAAAGCGGGCGAGCCTATCCTCGGCGTAGATTTCCCTGACGTCGGAGGCGGCCCGGCGGATTTCCTTGGTGGAGATATGGGGCTTATGGGCGGCTTCCCAAAGTATCCTTCGCCTATTGGCGAGGGCCTCTAGCTTGGCTTCCTCGATGACGGAGAGAAGAAGTTTCTTCGCTTTCTCACCCTCATCGACGGTATAGGAGGCATGGCAATAACGGCAGACGAGCTTGCCGCCTTCCTCCGAAAGTGGTTCCCCGCATCGGGGGCATAGGTTCGACTTAAGCATTGGTTCTATTTATTCTAGGAATAGGGGTTAGCCATTTCAACGAATCGCGCCACACCTGTACCAATTTGGCCGAAGGAAAGAATCCTTTGTTGATCTTAAAAAGAAAGGATTGGGTCAGCCAATTAATTTTATCCTTTGGGCGAGCTCCCGGAGGTTATCGGAACTAAGGAGCGAATGGAGCTCTTCCGCGGCTTCGATTTTCGCGTGCTTATAGTGGCGGTGGAGCGAGCAAAGCAGCCTTTCCGAGAAGGTCTCGTAGCCTTTGTATGCCTCGTCCCCGTATCCGTCCGCCTGCTCGAGGACATAGGAAATGAGGTGACGCCTGAAATAAGCTAGGATCGCTTCCTCGATCCAATAGTCGGCTTTCAGGGCGACCTCCTCCTTTTTCCTTAATTCTATATATAGGGGGAGCCCGTCCTCCGCATCGTGGTAGATGTCCACGAAGAGGTAGTCATAGGGCTTTTGGCCTTCTTCGAGGCTGAACTTAAGCGCGTTGCCTTGGATGAGCTTGATTCTCTCCTTGTGGGGGAAAAGAGGAAGCAGAACATCCCTAAATAAGGCGAGCGCGTTCGGGTCGCTTTCCAGGATGGTCACGGAGCTCACCTCTTCCTTAATGGAAGCCATATAGGCGAAGTAGCCTAGCCCGCAGCCATAGGTGAGGACGTTTCCGTGGGCCTTCTCGATCGCCTTAGCCATTGTGTTGGCCTCATGGGGGATGATGGACATCCAGGTCCTTCCTTCGCGATCGATGCAGGGATAGGGGAAGGGCTTTTTGAAGTAGCCAACGGGGGAGCAGGAGGCGAGGAAATTGGCGGGATCGGTCTTCACTTCGTCATAAACGAACAACGAATAGGCAGGGATTTCCTTCACCAGGAATTCGCTTTTGCCTTTCTTGGTTCCCTTCAAGGAAGAGAGAGCCTTATAGTAGGGATTATCCAAAAGGGGTTTAGGATCGATTTCGTCGAAGGAATCCAAGCCGTATCCGACCTGGACCGAGGCATAGGCCTCCTTTTGCTCTTGATCCATGTTCGAGATCGCCAACTGGCGGTAGCCGTTTTGGATATCCCCACTGGATTCAAGGCTTTTCAGTTCCTTCTCTTTGAAGCGGAAGAAGATGTCGTTAAGGAGCGCGTCGGCGGTTTCGGATTCGTATAGCGAGGCGTCGAGTGCCTCCAAGATCGCAGGGCTAAGTTTGATTTCCATGGGCAAATTATCGCAAGCAAAGCCCATCATTAGAAGAATTAGCGGCGATTTCTAAGGAAAAGGGGTCGCAAAAAACCGAAGTTGGTCTATTTTAGAGGCATGAAAAAGAGGGTCGGATTGATCTTCCTCATCTCCGAGTTTGTTTTGGGGCTCGGCGCTTTCGTCTTGGTTTCGCTCATCTTCAGGGATTCCACGAACTTCCTTTCTGCCTCGTGGCCTTATGTCCTTGTGTTTGGAGTGGTTCTTCTCGCGTCCATGGCAATGATGTCAATCTGGCTTTTGAAATGGAAAAGCGGGAGAAAGGCCGAAGGGGAAATCAAAGCAGTGGATTTCCGCCTCCTGAACGGGAATTTGCCGGTTTTCGGCATTGTTCTTTTGGCTATCTCCTTGGGCGCCTATTATCTAGGAAGCCTTTTCGTGAACTACCCAATTGGCCAAGGGAAAGGGGAGGCCATCACCCGAGCCATTCTCTCCCATTTTTCCGGGGTGGGCACCTCGATGATCGTTTCCCTCCTTGCGACCCTGCTATATCTAAGATTCCTCCCGTTTCTAACCAAAACCGGCAAAAGGGACCTCGTTCTTCCCATTATCTCAATCCTTTTATTTAAAGGATTCCTTGAGGGAACCTATGGATTGTTTTCCTCCATTTCCCAGGCTCTGGCCGGTTTCCTCGGTCTTTTCGTCATTGGGGCCCTCGCATATCTAACCATCGCCCTCATCGTCTATGCAAAGGCCAAAGAATGCGTGACGGTTGCAGGCGAGACGTCCTTCGACGACCCAAAAACCCCGCTTGGGTGGAAGATCAGAAACGCCAGGGTCGAAAAAGGCATCAACCAAAAACAATTGGGTAAGCTCATCGGACTCCCAAAGGCAGGGGTTCTCGAAATCGAAATCGGAACTTCGAAACCGACGAGGAAAACGCTTCTTAGGATCTCCGAGGTCCTCGATGTCGATTTCACCTCCGAGGAATGGGCCGAGGCGGAAAACCAAGAGAATGGCGCCAAAGCGGATTAGGAATAACCAAAGCCGGCGAAACCATCTATAATGCTTCCCATATGGAAGATGTCATCATCATCGGGGCTGGCGCGGTTGGCGCTTTCGTGGCCAGGAATCTTTCCCGATACAAAGCAAGCGTCCTCGTCCTGGAAGAACAAAACGACGTCGGAGACGTCACTTCCATGGCTAACTCGGCGATCGTGCATTCCGGCTACGACCCCGTCCCCGGAACCAAGAAAGCCTATTGCAACGTCAAAGGCAACGCGATGTTCCCCAAGCTTTGCGAGGAACTCGACGTCGAATTCGAACAAAACGGATCCTTGACCGTCGCCCTCGACGACAAGCAATTCGCGATGTTAGAAGGGCTGCAGCAGCGCGCCAAGGAAAACGGCGTCCCCACGAGGCTTGTCCTCACCGAAGAGCTCTTTAAGATGGAACCTAACCTGAACCCCTGTGCCAAAGGTGCCCTTTTCTGCCCGACCGCCGGAATCGTCAATCCCTTCACCCTCACCGCCCACGCCTTCGAAAACGCCCTCGATAACGGGGTGAAGCTCCGTTTGGGCGAGAAAGTGGTGGACATCAAGGAAAACGGCGGCGTTTACTCCGTCAAAACCACCAAAGGCGAATACCAGGCCAAGATGGTCGTCGACTGCGCCGGCCTCCATTCCGCCGAGATCGCCTCGATGGTCGAACCCGTCGAATGGAAGGTTAACGCCAGGAAAGGCCAATACTACGTCTTGGACCATTTCAAGTTGGGCTTTGTGAATTCCGTCCTCTTCCCCCTTCCTTCCGAAAAGGGCAAGGGCATCCTCGTCTCGAAGACCACCTCGGGCAACTACATCGTCGGTCCTTCCTCGGAATGGAACGAGGACTTGGACGACTTTTCTACGGACGCGGCGACCTTGGCTAACGTTAAGGAACAGGCCACCGCGATGGTGCCCGGCATCCCCTTCAGGGAACAAATCAGGGTCTTCGCGGGCAACAGGGCGACCCCGTCCACCCACGACTTCATCATCGAACCGCTTCCCCATCACCCCGGATTCATCTGCTGCGGCGGCATCGAATCCCCGGGCCTCGTCTCCTCGCCCGCGATCGGCGAGCACGTGGTCGAGCAGCTCATCGCCCCGTTCCTGAAACTAGAGGAAAAGAAGCAGTGGGAGCCTTGCGTCAGGAAGCACGTTAGAATTGCCTCCCTTCCTATGGAAGAAAGGAACCGCCTCATCAAGGAAAACCCCCATTACGGCATCATGGTTTGCAATTGCGAGAAGGTCTCGCTCGGTGAGCTCGAAGACGAACTCAATCGTTCCCTTCCTTGCCTTACCATCAAGGCGATGAAAAAGCGCACAAGGGCCGGCTTTGGCAAGTGCCAAGGCGGGTTCTGCCAACCCAAGGTCTTGCTGCTACTAGCCAAGAAACTCGGGATCGACCCCACCGAGGTCAAATACGATAGGGACCATAGCGAAGTCCTAGAAGGGAGGAGCAAGTGATGGAAAAGCGCGATCTCGTCATCATCGGCGGCGGTTCCGCCGGCATGGCCGCGGCCGTCGCGGCCTACGATAAGGGCGTCCACGACATCCTGATCCTCGAAAGGACCGAGTTTCTCGGCGGCATCCTCAACCAATGCATCCATAACGGCTTCGGCCTCCACGAATTCAAGGAGGAGCTGACCGGACCCGAGTTCTTCACCCGCTTCGTCAAACAGGTCGAGGAACGTGGCATCGAATATAAACTTAGCGCCAACGTGGTTGGTGTCACCAAGGACAAGGTCGTCACCTATTTCTCGGGTGAGGATGGCTGCGTCGAGGTGCAGGCCAAGGCCATCGTCATGGCGGCGGGCTGCTACGAAAGGAACGCCGGCGCGATCGGCATTCCCGGCGACCGTCCTTCCGGCGTCATCACCGCCGGTCAGGCCCAGCTCTACCTCAACGCCTACGGCTACATGGTCGGCAAAAAGGTGTTCATCCTAGGCTCGGGCGACATTGGCCTCATTATGGCCAGGCGCATGACCCTCGAAGGGGCGAAGGTTCTCGGCGTTGCCGAGCTTATGCCCTATAGCAATGGCCTAGAAAGAAACATCCAGCAATGCCTCAAGGACTTCGATATCCCTCTCTACCTCTCCCACACGGTGACCAAGGTCATCGGCAAGGGAAAGCTAGAAGCCATCGAGATTTCGCAGGTCGACGAGAGGATGAAGCCTATCCCCGGGACCGAGAAGAGGTTCGAGGTCGATACCCTCTTGCTCTCCATCGGGCTTATCCCCAATAACGACCTTCTCGACAAAGCCGGCATCGAGGCCTCCAAGACCCGCGGGGCCAAGGTCGACTCCAGGATGATGACTCTTTCCGCCCCCGGTATCTTCTCCGCGGGCAACGTCCTCCATGTTCATGACCTCGTCGACTACGTGGTCGCCGAAGGCAGGACCGCCGGCGAAGGCGCGGCCGCCTATATCAAAGGCGAGCTTAAGCCTAGCGAGGAAGGGATCCTCACCGAAGCCGGCAAGGGAATCGGATACGTCGTTCCCGCCAAACTCGATTTGGACGCCCCGGGAGATGCGCTGGAGGTCAAATTCCGCGTGTCCCGCCCCTCCAAAAACGTCTACGTCGTCTATTCCCAAGGCGGCGTGCCCATCAAGAAGATACTCAAGCTCGCCATCATCCCAAGTGAGATGGAAATCTACAAACTACCCAAGAACCTGCTAAAAGCAGACGGGGGACCCCTTACCGTCTCCCTGGAACCCAAGGAGGAGAAATAATGGCCGTCGAACTAACCTGCATCGTTTGTCCCAGGGGCTGCCACCTCCACGTCGACGATGACCTCAACGTGACCGGCAATAGCTGCCCTAGGGGCGCCGTCTATGGCAAACAAGAGGTATCCAACCCCGTCAGGACCCTCACGAGCACCGTGGTCGTCGAAGGATCTGGCCACCTATGGGTCTGCCCCGTCAAAACCGACGTGGCGATCCCAAAAGGAAAACTCTTCGATGCCATGAAGGAAGTCAACGCCGTGAAGGCCAAGGTGCCCGTCCACATCGGCGACGTCCTCCTAAAGGGCATCGCCGGGACCGAGGCGAACCTCATCGCCACCAGGGAAATCCTGGACTAAAAATCGAGATTGCCCGAGTTAACTCGGGTTTTCTTTTTATGACAGAGGTAGACCCAAAGATCTTGTCGACTTGACAATCCCTGTTATGACCATATTCTTAGAGCATGAAAACAATCGCCATTTCTATTCTCGTATCAGCATTGTGTTTGCTGGGCGGTTCGAAAGGCTACGACGACCCTTATTTGGATGACGTTTTACGCATCCGAATTATTAATTTTTATGGCTCGGCCGATTCGATGGCCGAGGACGTTGGAACCGATGAGCCAAGCGGAAGGAGCGACGACGGCGCCTTTTGGGGCCATTCTTTTATTGAATTGAAGAATATATCCGGCTCCTATTTGCAGGTTGGCCTACTCGGTTTTGGAAATAATTCTTGTATGACAATTGGCTGTTTTTCAGGGATAAAATCCGGCGGAAACCCCGTTTATGGTAGTGATGGGATTTGGTATAACCGGGAATCCTGGGAGCCGAGCGGACAGGGTTTTCTGAGTTTGGAGAGTCAAAGCCTAACCACAACCATCGACGAATTGGGGAGGGCGGTTATTGCCGACATAATCACCACCGCGGGGAATTCTTACTACGATCTTTTTACGCATAATTGCACCCATCTCGCCGTCCAAATATGGAATGCCGTGGCGCCGTCTTATTGGATCCTCTCGCCAACAATCGCCGCACCTTATACCTTGAGGACCGCGATAACCAACAAAGCCGGGCACGGGACTAATGTCTCGTTCAATTGCGGATCGACCGTTGGGTACGTAGACGGGAATCCACCGTCTCTTCATACCACTTGGTAACCAGCATGGGGCGTTCGAAATGGATCTCGATTCTTCTTCCGATCGGATGTTTGGCGATCGCTGCTTGCTTTGCATTGATTGGATTGGAAACTTCTGTTCTCTATGGAAAGTCCAATGTCAGAGGGGTTCCTTTTTCCGTCTTTTTCCTTTTTGGATTCGCCGGTTTGTTCCTCGTTCGTTCGGTTTTCTTAGTTTTTCTTTCCGACAAGGAGTTTTTCACCTTGGAAACGGGGGCAAAAGCAAAGGAATCCACGGCCGATCGTCTTTTCAGAATAGGTTGCCTCGCAATAGCCATGGCAGTCGTCGCGACGTATCACTATTTCCTGGTTCTTGCCAAGGAAAGGGGAGATTTGCAGGCCTATTTCGCCTTAGCCTTCTGGAAAGGGGTCCCTAACGGAATGGGGGAATATCCCAAATACGCACCGACGGTTGGCGGGAATTTCCTTCTCGAAGGCGAATTCCGATGGCTCTTTGTCCTCGTTTATTTCCTCTGCTCGCGCCTCCCCACCATCGTTTCAAAGCGGAATCGCAAATTGTTTGGGTCGAAAAAGCTCAGCTTCTTCGACGGCCTGCTCCTTTTCGTTGGCTGCGCGATCGGCGTCCCGTCCCTCATTTCCCAGATATTCATTTATCCCCACATCGTTCCTGAAAAGAACCTTAGTGAAACCTTGAAAAACGTCACCTGCCTCGTTCTCTTGCTCGTTTTCGTTGCTTTGGATGTCCTCGGTGTCTTCCTCAGAAAGAAAGTGGGAAAAGATGAAAAACCAATGCAGAGAGGGCAAAAGGAAGGATAAAGTCAAACCAAGAAAGCGTTTTCCCTAAAAATATGCCCAACAGGGCGTTTTTTATTGTAAGATTCCATTAAGGAATGTTCGTCCAATGCGTTGCTTAGTTGTTTCCGATATCCACGGGCGCTTGAAGGTCGCCAAGAAACTGGCCGATCTTTTCGACACAGTGAAGCCCGACAAGATCATCGTCCTGGGCGACAATCTCTATAACGGGCCCCGCAACGGCGTCCCCGCGGATTACGACCCAATGGGAGTCGCCGACATTCTCAACCGCTACGCGGACAAGATCATCGGCATCCGCGGCAACTGCGATTCCCGCGTCGACGAGGCGGTGCTCCGCTTCAGGATGCAGGATTCCCGTGTGGTCTACGTCAACGGGTTCCGTTGCGACCTCATCCATGGCGACCTATTGACCTCGAACCTATTGCAGGTCGAAAGGGGCGACATCCTGATGTATGGGCACACCCACATCCCGATGCTTAAGCGCGAGGACGGCGTCATCTACCTCAATCCCGGCTCGCCCTCGTTCCCCAAAAACGGCTTCCCGCCGTCATACGCGATATTCGATAGGGGCCTCATCAAGGTGCTTAGCCTCGAGGACGACACCCCCATCTACGAGTTGGAGGCTCGATAAGGAAATGGCAGTCACAAATAGCAAAATCAGAATCTTCGCCTTAGGCGGCCTCGACGAATCGGGCAAAAACTGCATCGTCATCGAAATCGACGGCGACATCTACGTGATCGGTCCCGGCATCGCCGAACCCGACAAAACGATGCCGGGCGTCGACTACCTCATCCCCAATTACGATTACCTCAAGGAGAACAAGGACAGGGTCAAAGGCTATTTCCTACTCCACGGCCACGATGATGAGATCGGGGCGCTCGCCTACATCTACGAGGACGTCCCGGCCCCGGTTTTTGGCTCCGCGGTCACCTTGGCGATGCTTAAGATCTTCACTTCCCACGTCAAGAAAGACCCCTCCATGTATAAAACCGTCACTGTCGACCCGACCTCGACATTCCTAGTAGGGGGGAGGAAGGTCCATTTCTTCCATACCGCCCATAACATCGCCGATAGTTCCGGCATGGCGATCGAAACCCCTTATGGCAACATCGTCTATGGCAGCGACTACGTCGTAGAGAACGCGGCCGACAAGGACTATCTTTTCGACATCACCGCGATTTCCCAGATCGCCGAGAAGCCGACCCTCGCCCTTTTGGCGGAGTCCCTCTACGCGACGAAGCCCGGCTACACCGCCCCGAAATACAAACTGACCGACCACGTCCTCGAGGCGTTCAAAAACGCCGAGGGCAGGATCTTCGTTTCCCTTTTCTCCTCCAACCTCTATAACTTCGACGAGATCATCCGCCTCTCAGTTCTCTTTAAGAGAAAGATCGTCTGCTACGACTCGGGCGCATCCGACATCCTCAAGGCCATGCAGCCCTGCGGATCCCTCGTCATCCCGCGTGAGAACTTCGCCTCAACCGACGACATCCTCCGCCATAAGGACCAGGACCTCGTCATCTTGATGTCCGGGTTCGGGGCCAAACTATTCCGCAAGATCGCGATGCTCGCCTCGGGCGAAAACGAGGACAAGCGCATCAAAATCAAGCCCACGGACACCTTCATCATCGCCTCGCCTAGCGACGACAACACCGAACTTGAGTTCGTCGACGCGGCGGATGAACTATTCCGCACCGGATGCAAAGTGGTGATGGTGCCCAAGAAGTCCTTCATGAAGATGCAGGCCTCCGAGGAGGACCTCAAGATGATGGCCTCCCTCTTCAAGCCGAAGTACTACATTCCCGTCAAGGGGTTCTATAAGGACCTCCTCGCCAACGCGATGCTCGCCCTCTCTATGGGGTTAGGGCTCACCCACCAAAACGTCTTCGTCCTCGAAAACGGCATGTCGGTCCTCATCGACGAGAAGGGCGCGAGGGTCTTCGACGAGAAGATCCCCCATGGCGACATCATGATCGACGGCTCGGGAGTGGGGGACATCTCCACCTCGGTCCTAAGCGACCGCACCAAGCTCGCCGAAGGCGCCGTCATCGTCGCGGCCACGATCTCCCGCAAGAAGATGGGCATCGTCGCCGGCCCCGAGGTGCAGACCAGGGGCCTCGTGGTCGGCAAGGAAGCCGATGCCTTGACCCGCGACCTAAGCAAGATCCTGCTCTCCACGGTCGAGGAACTCGTCACCTCCCACGACTTCAACATGGCCGAGCTCAAGCAAAACGTCTACGAAAAGTGCTTGCGCGCCATCCGCAGATCCACCGGCAAGGAGCCGATGGTGCTGCCGCTTCTAGTCGAAGTCGAATAATCGCAAAACCGTCTTTTCATTACCTTGTAATGCGAGATTTCCCATCGCTATAATTGCTCTATGCCTTCCAAAGTCAGGAAACATTTCGGTATCGACGACATCATCTCCATCGTCGGCGTCGCGATCGCCCTATTCGGGGTGCTGGTTTTGCTCTCGCCTAGGACTAGGTTAAGGGGTCTAGCTTATGGCTTGGATTTCCTTTTCGGCCTCCCCGGGTATTGGTTCATCGGCCTAGGCCTTATCGTGGGCGGGGTCCACATGCTTTTCCATCGTGGCATCAAGCCCCTTAAGGGAAGGGTCTACGTCGGCCTTGCCATCCTTTTCCTCTCTCTTGTGTTCCTCGCCTCGGGCATCGTTTATAAACCTGAACTACCATCCACCCAGGAAACCTTTTTGCAGATCCTTAACGCCGCTAGTGCCGGCGGTGGGGAAGGGCTATTCCTCGACATCGGCTTAGGCGGTGGCTCCATCGGCAACCTCGTCGCCTTTCCGATGGCCGAATCGGTCGGCAAATGGCTCCCCATCATGCTCGCCTCCTTCGTTTTGCTCTCGGGTCTTCTCGTCGTGTTCTTCCCTTTGGTGAAGAAAGCCTACAGGGCCATCGCCGTCAAAATCGCGGTCGCAAAGTCGCGTCGGGCCACTAAGAAAGAAGAGGAAGGACTCCTCATCGTCGGCGAGCAAGAGGAGGAAAAACTCCCCAAACGCCCGATGCTTTCTTTCCCGAGCAAAGTCGAGGAAGAAAAGGAAATCGATAAGGACGAGGACGACAAATTCGCCGCCTTCAGCTTCGAAAAAGCCGGCCGAAGCCCGGTCATCACGAGGCGTCAGCTTAGGCAAGCCGAGGATCCTTCCCCCGTCACTAGCGAAGCGGTCCTCACCCCGATGCCCGCGACGGTTACAACCTCAGCGCAAACCCAACTTAAGCACGCGGGCCTTCAGGAGGCTTTCTTCGATCCCGAGGAGCTTTTCCCAGGATCTAAACCCGCTCCAACCCCCGTCCAAGAGCCCATCGTCAAACCCGTCCTGGCCGGGTCCGCGCCGATGGTCACGCCTTCTCCCGCCCATGCCTTCGAGCCCGTTATGACCCCACCTAGCGAACCCGATTTCGGCGAGGACATGACCGATTACGGCTCGATCGTCCCCCAAGTGGAATCCACCCCCGTCAGCGAGCCTCTCGCCAAGCCGACCCCCGAACCCGTCTTAGAGCCGTCCTTGCAGGAACCCTCTTTCATTGAGCCCGCACCCGCGCCCTTTGTCCAAGAAAGCGTCGAGCCCGTTCCCTTTGAGGAACCCAAGGAAGAAGAAGTGGAGGAAGTTCCCGCCCAAGAACCAATCGCCCCGCAAAAGCCCTTCACACCGGAACCCCCGGCTCCGAAGAACCCCGAGGACGAGATTCCCGACGCAGTGCCTCTCCCGCCCTATGAATACCCTGGCATGGATTTGCTTACCGTCCGCGAATCCGAGCAGAACATGGAGGAAATGGAGGCCGAATGCCTCGAAAAGACCAAGATCATCGACCAGACCTTCGTGGATCTAGGCGTCGGCGCGACCGTCGTCGGCCACACGATCGGCCCTTCCGTCACCCGTTTCGCCATCCAGCCTAGAAGCGACGTCTCCGTCGCGACCTTAGGCCGTTACGTCAAGGACATCGAAGTCCGTCTAGGCGGCGTTCCCACCCGTTTCGCGGAGAGGGTCTCCGGCATGACTAGCTGCGCCCTAGAAGTCGCCAATAGGGTCTCCAGGACCGTCAGCTTCATCGAACTCTTCCGCGCCTTGCCGCCTAGAAAAGAAGGTGTGGCGACCCTCCACATCCCCTTTGGCGTCGATATCTCGGGTCAGGTCAAGGAAGCCGATTTGGCCAAATTCCCCCATATGCTGATTGCCGGTACGACCGGTTCAGGCAAATCCATCTTCGCCCACGGCCTTTTGATGTCGCTATTAATGAGAAATAGGCCCGAACTCCTCAAATTGGTGCTCGTTGACCCTAAAAGGGTCGAGCTCACGAAATATAAGGACCTTCCCCATTTGCTCTGCCCGATCATCAAGGAGCCTAACGAAGCAAGGAACGCCCTCAAGAAACTCGTCGAGGAGATGGAACGCCGCTTCATGGTCTTCGAGACGGCAGGGGTGCAAAACCTTGAGGAATTCAATAACGACTATTGCGAATACGCCCACAAGAAGAAGATGCCCTACATCGTCCTCTTCATCGACGAATACGGCGATTTGGTGCAGACCTGCAAAGACGTTTCCGACTACGTCCTCCGCCTTGGCCAAAAGGCCCGCGCGGCGGGCATCCACATGATCATCGCCACCCAGCGTCCCGACGTGAAGGTCATCACCGGCACGATCAAGGCCAACATCCCGGTCAAGGTCGCCCTCACTGTCGCTAGCGCCGTCGACTCGCAGACCATCTTGGGCCTAGGCGGGGCCGAGGACCTCAACGGCAGGGGCGACATGCTCATCGACTGCATCGAGATCGCCAAGAAGGAATTCGTCCGTGCCCAGGGCTGCTTCTGCGATTCCCACGAGCTACGCGCCGTCACCGACTTCATTAGAAGGCAGCTTCCCGTGGATTACGATCCTAACTTCCTCCATTTGGAGGACGAGGAGGAACCCGCGCCCACTCCAGGCATGGAAGGCATCGCAGGCGGCGATGCCGGACCTTCCCCACAGGAACTGCGCAACGCCTCCAACGAGGAGAAGTACCAGATGATCAAGCGCGCCATCATGGCGAGGGAATTCACCTCCATCTCGCAGATCCAACGCGACTTCGGCGTCGGATTCCCGAGGGCTGGCAAGATATTCTCTAGGCTACAAAGCGAGGGCATCGTGGCCCTGGCTTCCGACTCGCCGACCTCATCCAAAGGATGTCAGGTCCTCGTCCACGAGCTTCCCGAAGACGCTTAACCATCAGCGAAAAGGTCCGATTGGGCCTTTTCTTTTGCGCTATTTCGCTTATCGTAGAGTAGGGGAACCGAAATGAGGGTCAATTGGATAAGGTCCAAGATCAGGATGCAGATGCTTCTGCCTCCTTTCCTCGGCTTCATCGAGAACTGGGTCATCTCCACACTCATCTCCGAGCAAGCCAACTCGCTGCTTAGGAACACCTCGGCCACCAGGTACGACAGCGTCTATCAGGCCCTTCAAGTCCTCATCAAAGTCTTCGTGGGCCTATCCTTCATCGCCTTGGCCTGCTTCATCCTCCTGGCCATGAAACTCGCGGTCGACCGCTACCGCGCCAAGAAAAACATGGAATAGGGCATTAGCCCTTTTCTTTTATGGACGCTTGGCCTAAATTACCCTCGTCCATGCAGACTCTCCTCATCTTCGCGAAAAGAATCCTCAAGGCCACGATCATCCCGATCATCGGCATCATCGAGAACTGGGCCATCGGTTCTTATCTCCTCGTCCGCGAGATTTCGAACTACTCGGGCGAGTGGAGGTTCAGCTTCGATCACCCCGAGGGCTTCCTTCCCTTCCTCTTCTTCGCCTTCGCCTGGATTGCGATGATATGCCTGGTACTGCTTATCATCAGGGAAATTCTCCTTTGGAGAAACGGAATCAGCGAAAGACGCTAGACTATTCATGAAAAAGGGCCCGTTTCCAGGCCCTGATAGAGGGAGGGAGGACACCCGCCTCTTCGAAACCCTTCTCATAGCCCGATAAGGGGGCCGGACCTTCTTGCGGGTCCCCCAAACCGGGCTATAATATAGGTGAAATTACTTCGGCGGGTGCTTCCCGCCTTTTCTTATCACCTACGGATCCCTAGGACCACAAGACAGAGGGATGCGACGACGAGCAGGGTCACTGCAAGTCGAAGCAGGCGTATCAAGCGACCCAGGACGGGCGCCTCCGTTTCTTTCGCGGGGGTCCCGCCGGTTTCCCGGGGAGAAGGCCGACCACCCACTGAGAAGTTCCCCGTTGGCTTTTGCCATTGGTTCACCCCCTGCCTATATATAGGGAGGAAAGACGGAAAAAATGATTCGGGTTTTCGAAACCCCGACGCCATCGGGATTATTTTATTGAGTTAGAAGCACCGTGTGGGGTACGCTTCGCGATTTAGCCGCCCCGCTT
>DKRQ01000008.1 GCA_002472275.1 Caryophanales bacterium UBA7278
CCGTTTGCAAATTAGGCTTTTTTCGAATAAGCAACGCCCCGAAACCAGGGAAGACCACAGGACGCCTGAAAAGGAAAAACTGGAGATTGTCTAAGGCCAATAAAGAATTACTCCGCAAGGTGGAGCGAGAAAGGCTCAAGCGCGCCAAGAAAAAAATGCCCGTTGATCTAGCCGGTTTCCCGAACTACTGCGGGTGTCGATTCACCCACCGGGCAAACCTATTTAACAATGTTAACCCCGCAATGTCAACCCGCTTGGGCACAACAAAAAAGAGGGTAATCCCCTTGGCGGTTGCCCCTCGATTGACGGTATTACCAAGCCGTATCCGGGGTTACGGCCTTGCGACCAGTCCGGATCCCAATATTTAAGCCGATGTCCAAATGATGTCAACATAGTTGAGCAAGGCCGGTAACTTTTCATTCCCACGAACGATAGGCATTTTGGCGATACCCTAGACAAGCCACGATTGGCCGTCGTCATTGATTCAGATGACAAAGGAAGGGTTTTAGTCGGCAACATAGTTCGCCGAACGTCAAAGGCAATCATTTTGGATAACGATCCGACAAGGCAAATCGGCGATATGAGGATATGGATCGATCGTTCCGAGATCTACGAGACAAAAATAGTTTCCGAGGGAATAAAACCCCTTAGCCGTTACGACAAAGAGAAAGTCAAAACGATTCTAAGAAAGAAAAAATGACCAACGCGCAAGGCCTTGGTCGTGGCTCGTCCTATGTGACGTTAACGGAATTCACCGCCGAAGCAGCTACTATCCACGCCGCGGGCAATAACCCGCCCGGTTTCAATCCCCGGCTCATCCATTAAAACAAAGGTAGTGCTGTAAGTCAATACAAAGCGGGGTTTTACCCCGCATTAGTCTTTTGGTGCCGGTTTTCTTGCGGCAAGAGCGAAGAATATCCGGCAAGGTCGTCAACTAGGCTAGGCTCAATGCGTCTCTCCTGATTCCCACGAACGCATACGCAGCGAAGGGAGTATGATGTTCCTATGGCTAAAGCAAAACTGCATCCTTCCTTTTTTAGAGGAATCGCCCATCGTGGCCTCCATGACGACAAGTTGACCGAAAATGGTCTGCTTGCCTTCTCAAGGGCCATCGACGCCGGGCTTTGTTTCGAATACGACGTCCATCTCACCAAAGACGACGAGGTCCTCGTTTGCCATGACTCCGAACTAGAAAGGGTCACGGGCAAGAAGGGGATCATCGAGGAATTGACCCTTGAGGAAATCAAAAGGGATTATTCCCTGCTCGACGGGGAGAAGATCCCCACCCTTAAGGAAGTCCTCGCTCTCAATCAGTGGCGTTCCGGCATGGTCGTCGAGCTTAAGGTCTACAAAGGCAACTACAAAAGGCTCGCGAAAAGGACGATCGAGGAACTCTCGGGCTGCCCCGACAAAAGCAAGGTCACGATCATCTCCTTCGATCCCCGCGCATTGCTGAAATGTCGCCATAAAGGCTACACGAGGGGACTTCTCGTCTATAACAAAAGGACCGATATCTTTGCATTTCGCCGCTTTTTCGAATATCTCGACGTGGAGGATTGCCTCCTCGACGACAAGCGCGTCGTCTCCTTCAGGAAGAAGGGGAGGAAGGTCAACGTTTGGACCATCGATTCGGTGGAGAAGTTAGAAAGAGTTAAAGGCAAGGCCGACATGATCACCTTCGAATTGATCCCTCTAGAGAAAGTGAAGGAGTTCGCCGATGGACGATAAGACCAAACAGGAGATAAGAGCCATCCTAAAAGAGGCCAAGCGCGTCGTCTTTTTGGGAGGGGCGGGGGTATCGACCGCCTCGGGCATCCCCGATTTCCGTTCGCCCCAGGGGCTATACAACATCAAAAGCAAATACGGCGTCCCCTATGAGGTGATGCTCTCCCACGATTACCTCTATGAGAACACGAAGACCTTCTACGATTTCTATTGGTCGACTATGGTCTATCCTAACGCCAAACCAAACAAGGCCCATATCGCCCTGGCTAACTACGAGAAGGACCATAACCTCGTTATCGTCACCCAAAACATCGACGGGCTGCATCAGCTCGCCGGCTCCAAGAAGGTTTTGGAAGCCCATGGCTCGACCTACCGTTACTATTGCACCCGTTGCGGCAAGAAGTTCTCTTTGGACGAGCTCCAGCACGAAGGCGTGCCCCATTGCCCCGATTGCGGGGGCCTAATCCGTCCCGACGTCACGATGTATGGGGAACCTCTGGACGAGGACACGATTTTGACCGCCGTGCAGGTGGTTTCGATGGCGGACGTCCTCATCATCGGGGGCACCTCGATGAACGTCTACCCCGTCGCCGCGCTTCCCGATTACATGAAAAGCGGCACCAAGATCATCATCAACTTGGAGCCGACCGCCTATGACCGTCATTGCGACTATGTGATCCACGAGGATTTAGGGACCGCTTTGGAGGAGCTTTTCGCATGAGGAAGTTCTTCGGACACCTTGGCCTCATATTGCGTCATCGCCACCGCGTCATCCGAAATGGTTTCCATTGCGGAATCGGCTGGCATTGCCTTAGACACGACCTAAGCAAGTTCTCCCCTTCGGAGTTTTGGCCTTCGGTCAGGCATTACGCGGGCAACCATTCCCCCGTCATGGAGGAGAGGCTGGAAAACCATTATTTTTCCTTCATCTGCCAGCATCACACCCATAGGAATAAACACCATTGGGAATACTGGGTGGACTTCTTCCAGGGAAGGCTCGTCGTCATGACGATGCCCTGGGTCTACGCGACGGAATATATCTGCGACATGCTATCGGCTTCCTATTGCTACGACCCAAAAGGCTTCTCTGGTGAGAAGACCCTCGAATACTTCGTCACCCGCATGGGAAGGAATTACATGACCGAGGCCACGAGGCAATATATCCTATGGGGTCTTACTAGATTCAAGGATTTGGGGTTCAAAGGGCTGAAGAAGAAAGACACCAAAGCCAAATATGAAGAGCTCACCGCCAAATACCCTAAGACCGAAATCCTCGAATCCCTTGCCACGCCCGGGCAATTGCCTAGCGACGCACGTGAGTTTATAATTCCACGGAACTGATTATGAGAACACTTACTTTCGTAATTGGATGCGGACGCCTCGGCGCCTCCATCGCCAACTACGCCTCGCAACAGGGGCAGTCGGTCGTCGTCATCGATAGCGAGAAGACCTCCTTCACCCGTCTCGACGACTCCTTTTCCGGTTACACGATCGTCTGCGACGCGACCGATTTGGACGAACTCCGCGACGCGGGGATTAGTAACGCCAAAGAGGTCATCATCACGACCGGAAACGACAACGTGAACCTCTTCTTAGCCCACGTTAGCGCCACAATTTTGGGCATCCCCTATGTCTACGTCCGCTTCGACGACCCCGAGAAGGGCTTCCTGATCCAGGGCCTCAACGTGAAGCCGATCTATCCGTTCCAGCTATCCTGGGACCGTTTCAACTTGCTTAAGTCGGGGGCCGAATCCAAATGAAAATCGTCATCGCCGGCGGCAACCAACAAGCCGAATTCATCATCTCCATGTTCAAGGGGAAGGAGAACGAACTCATCGTCATCAACCCTAGCCAAGAGGTCGCGGACACCCTCGTCAAGAGGACCCGCGTCAAGGTCTACAAAGGCCTGCCTTGGCGAAAGTACGTGCTCGAGGAGACCAACGCCTATGGGGCGGACGTCTTCATCGCCCTTTGCGAATCCGACACCGACAACTACGGCGCTTGCATGATGGCCAAGAAGGTCTTCTCCGTGAAAAAGACCATCTGCCTCGTCACGAACCCCAAAAACGTCGACCTCTATAAGAAACTAGGCGTCGACTCCGTCATCTCTTCCACCTACCTATTGGCCCAATCGATCCGCGGCGAATCCTCGGTCGAAAGCCTCATCAAGACCCTTTCCCTCGATAACGACAGGGTCAACGTCGTGGAAGCGGTGGTGCTTTCCTCCTACGAAATCTGCGGCAAGCCCATTAAGGACATCCATTTCCCCCGTTACGCCTCGATCGCCGCGATCTACCGTAACTACCAAATCATCATCCCTAACGGTCTCATCGTCCTCGAACCCAAGGATACTTTGCTCATGGTCACCGCCCCCGAGAACATCAAGAGGCTACTGGCCTATGTCCAGACCGAGCGCGACCTTACCTCGGCCCCCAAGGTCTTCGAGGCCGCCGTCCAAGTGGTCAAGCAGCGCCGCGCCGTGAAGGAGGAAAACCACGAGGAGACCAAGGCCGACCATAAGGCCAAGACCTCCGCGAAGAAGGAACTCAAGGCCGTGCGCCGCTCCACCAAGACCGCGACCAAATCCGTCGCGAAGACCGCGAAGAAAAAGTAAAAAAGCGGGGTTTTGCAATGAATTCCAAGAAGGAAGTGACTGGATTTCGCCTGGTATTTGGATACCTTGGCATTTTCATGATCCTCATCGGCTTCCTTACTTTCGTGCCGACGATTCTAGTCGCCTTCCATCCTGAGGAAGCCTCGGCTTTGCGTTACTTCTGGCCCGTGAGCGCCTTCGACATCGGCATCGGGCTCTTGCTTTTCTTCGCCTTGCTCTTCCGCCGACCCAAGGCCCCCTTTAGGCGTTATGAGGATTCTAGCCTCCTCTTCATCGTCTGGCTTTTGGCCCTTCTTTCCGGTGCCTTTCCCTTCCTTCTCGCTTTCATCGGCGGCGACATGCCGAACATGAACTTCTCGGCCGCCTTCTTCGAATCGACCTCGGCCTATACCTCGACGGGTCAGACCGCCTTCGTCGACTATGTCGATTTGCCTTCTTCCTATTGCCCCTATGTCTATTGCTTCCACCGTTCCCTCATGCAATTCATCGGCGGCATCGGCTTGGTCCTCGTCCTTACGATGGTCCTAGGCAAACAAGGCAACGTCGCCCTCTATTCGGCGGAAGGCCATAACGACAAGCTGCTTCCTTCCTTGGGAAGGTCTTCCAAGCTCATCTTCGGCATCTATAGCCTCTACACCGCGATCGGCACGGTCGTCTTGTGGCTATTCGGCATGCCCTGGTTCGACGCGGTCAACACCTCGATGTGCGCCCTTGCCGGCGGAGGCATGTCCGTGCGTTCGAGCAACATCGGCTTCTACAAGAGCTTCGAAGCCGCCGAACTTGGCAAGATGCAAGGGGCCATGTTCCCCCTTAACTCGATGGCGGTCGAAATTACCGTCGACGTCTTGGTCTTCCTCTCCGCCATTTCCTTCGTGCTTCACCTATTGTTGCTCACCGGCAAGCTCAAGAAGCTCATCCGCGACGACGAGCTTCGTTACATGGGCATCATCATGGTGGGGTCGATCCTCACCGCCTTCTTCGGCGCTTGCCAGGCCAAATCCCTTGTCGATGGCGGGGCCTTCTTCGAGGACGCCGCGATGAATCTGCGCGATTCCTCGTTCACCATCATCGCCGCGGGGACCACATCGGGCTTCGTGAATACCTCCTTGACGGACATGGTCCAGTTAGGAAGGCCGATGATATACCTATGCATCATCTTGATGCTCATCGGTGGGGGCGCCGGATCCACCGCAGGCGGTATCAAGCAATTCCGCATCGTCATCTGCTTGAAGTCGCTTTACTATTCGATGCGTTACCGCTTCGCCCCCTCCAACGAAATCAACCCTAGGGTTGTCAGGAGGCATGGCAAACTCGTCGACCTCACCCCCGAGATGGAGAAGGAGGCCTACACCTACACCCTCCTCTTCCTCTGTGTGTTCATGGCGTCCGTCCTCATCCTCGGCTTCGTGCCCGATTACGGCATGATCGGCTACGATGGCGGCAAGGCCATCATGACGGGGCTAGACGGCATCACCGCGGCGAGCTTCGACGTCGCCTCCGCGATGTCCAACACGGGCCTTTCCGTCCATAACTACGTCGACTACATGGCCTACCACCCCGAGGCGAGCCACGTGGTCTTCTGGGTCTTGTCCCTAGACATGTTCCTAGGCCGACTGGAGATCCTGCCCCTCGTCTATGCGGGCAAGAACACCTTCGAGGAAGCCCGTTACATGGTCGCCAAAAGGGTGGCCCGTAGGAGGGAGTCCCGCACCATTGACCCCGACGTCATCTAAAAGGAGAAAAAACAATGCTCATCGACGATATCAGAAAAGCAAACATCCAAGCCATGAAGGACCATGACCAAGCCAAGCGTTCCGCCTACGCGATGGTCATCACCCGTTACCAAACCCTTCTCACTTCCAAAGAAGGGGCCAACCCGGGCGACCCCGACGTTATCCGGATCATCCAGAAGTTCGTGAAGGAACTCGAGGAGGAGAAGCAGGGGTATCTGCAAGCCGGCAGGGCGGAATCCGCCGCCGAGATCGACGCCCAGCTTTCCGCGGTGGAGGTTTTCCTCCCCAAGATGATGGGCGAGGATGAGATCCGCGCGGTCATCGCCTCGCTGGAAGATAAGTCCATCCCCTCGGTCATGAAGCATTTCAAGGCCAATTACGATGGCCAGGCCGACATGGGACTCGTCTCCAAAATCGCCCGAAACGGCTAAAAAACCTAATTTGCAAACGGGTGGTCGATAACTCAGCTGTCGCCGCCCTTTTTGCCATATACGTCCCGAAATTTTATCCTGATTCGCTTGGAAATCGCCAATTTCAGGAAGGCCTTGACCTTGTCCATCTTGTCCCCGGGGGTGCACCAAACGAACCAAAAGAGGTTCATCCAATCCTGGAGGCGCGACCTATCGTATCCGGGATGGGCGGACATGAACTTCTCCATCTTGTCGTGGATGTCGTTGATCGGGTCCATCGGGTTCTCGGAATCCCTTAGTCCCTTCGTCTCGGCGGAGGTGTGCACGTCGCTCCTCAGCGCCAGGGCGTCGATGAAGGAGCTGTGGCTCGGCTCCCCGTCGTGGATGAGCGCGGATCCCTCGGCGATGTGTCTCCCGTAGGTCCTCATGCACGACTTGTCGCTCGGCTTGGACCTTCCCATGACGATGAAGATGGCCAGGTCCCCGTCGGTCGCGGTGGCGACGTAGTACTGGCATCCCCTCGAAAGCGACGAACCCGTTTTCGCCTTGGCCCTCTCCTTTGCCGCGTTCGGCGCGTCGAAGAGCTTCTCGTCGGCCCATACGGTCCCCCTCAGCACGACGTCCCTTTGGATCCCCCTTAGGACGGCGAAGACCTTGGAAAGCCAGTAGCCACCGGTCGTTTCCGCGTTCCTGTTGTCGTTGGCGGAGGTCTTCAGCGAATGGTATTCGAACAGGTGGAGGAGGAACTCGATCCATTCCGATATGGGGATCTTCCGCGAATCGAATATCGTCCCGGTCAGCGGGGTGAACCGCCTTCCGCATCCCAGGCACATGTACCTTTGGATGCCGTTGGCCCCCTTGCCGTGCCTGGCGAAGAGCCGCGAGCGGCAATGCGGGCAGTCGCGGATCGGGATCGAGTTGATGAAATCGATTTCCTCCGGCGAGGGCTTCCTGTGCTTCTGCTCATACCATTCCAAAACGGTGGATTCGATGAGCCTTTCGTCCTCGCCTTTGTCCTTGCTCCCCGACCAGGAAAACTGCCGGAGCGACGAAAAGCGCGGCCTCTTGTCTTTGTCCTTCATATGCTTGGCGGTCGGCTCTTCCGGGGGAGCGTGCCAGGACCGCCAAGTCAATCTGCCACAGTCCCCGGGAAGGGCCATTGATGCCCATCCTTCGCTGGGCGGGAAGATTATACCACGTAGCGAAAGTCACCACCCGTTTGCAAATTAGGCTTT
>DKRQ01000031.1 GCA_002472275.1 Caryophanales bacterium UBA7278
ACCCCATCAGAAGTTACAGAGCCTTTCTTTTGCTGAATTCCTCAAATGAGCAGGAAGCCAATGAAGTAGAGCAGCGGCAAGGCGAATTGGCCAACGTACTGCAGGATCGGCTGCCAACCGTTGATCGTCCCGTTTTGGATGCCGACGATGAGGGTGTAGATCGGCGAGATGATCATGATGATCGCGATGACGGCGAGCCAGAAGGACTTCTTGCCTAGCAAGGCCGCGACGATCGCCACGACGGCCGCGAGGACGTTGACGCCTTGGCCGACGACGGTCATAATCGCGGGCATCTTGATTTGGAAGAATTCGTTGATGTCAGCGACGGGCTGTTGCAAAGTCGGGATTTGACCCATGATGACGGGAACCGCCATGACAAGCAAAGCGATGCCAACGCCGATGAGGATGATTCGTCCGATGAGTTTCATTTGTTTGCCCCCTAATGGACAAGGCAATTATAAATAGCCGCCGCGCGTTGTCATGTCTTTTTTCCTATATAATCAAGGCCGTGAAGATATTCAAACAGCTCGTGATTGTCATCGCCTTCGCTTTGGCGGGGACGTTGCTTTCCTATTTGCTTAGCCTCGCCCACTTCCCCTTCCCGGGATCGCTCATCGGCATGATCTTGCTTTTCATCTTCCTGCTCGTGAAGTGGATCAAGGTGGATTCCATCCACGAGGTCGGCCAGTTTTTCATCGATAACATGGGCATTTTCTTCGTGCCCGCCGCGGTGGCGATCCTAGATAACATCGCCTTGCTCTCCGCGATTTGGTGGAAGCTGCTCATCATCATCTTCGCCGCGTTCATCATCTCCTTCACCGCCACTTTCTATTCCGTGAAGCTCACTTTGTATATCCAAAACAAAGTCAGACAAAAGAAGCAGGAGGAACCCGAGTCATGATGGCCATCGTCACCTCCCCGCTTTTCTACGTTTTCATCACGGTGGGCATCTACGTCCTTTTCGCTTGGCTTTCCAAACGGTTCAAAACGGCTTTGTTCAATCCACTTCTATGGACCATCGTGATCATCGTCTGCTACATCCTCCTCATCGTCTTCATCGACAAGGGCAACGTGGAGGAAGCCAACATCCAGGCGGAGGTGGCCCGTTATCAGCAAAGCGCCTCGATTCTCGATATCCTCCTCGCCCCAGTCACCGTCGCTTTGGCCATCCCGCTTTATGCAAACCGCCATGTTCTCAAAGAAAACTGGGTCGCCATCATCGTCGCCACGGTGGTCGGAACTTTGACCTCGGTCGGTTCGGTGTTCCTCCTAGGTTGGGCCCTCAATTTGCAGCAAGACATCACCTACGCGCTTATCCCTAGAGGCGTCACCACCGCGATCGCCAAGGAAGTCTCCGCGATGCTAGGTGTTTCGGCCTATACCTCCATCACGGTTACGGTCGTCGTTTTGACGGGCATCGTCGGCGCCGTCCTAGGACCTCTGCTCATCAAGCTCTTCCGCGATAAAAACGACGTCACCGTCGGCCTTGCTTTAGGCTCAGCCTCCCATGCGATTGGCACGAGCAAAGCGTTCGACTACTCCTCCAAAGCGGGGGCCATCGCCTCGGTCTCCATCGCCACCAACGGACTGTTCACGGTACTCGTCGCGCTCATCGTCCGCCTCGTAATCCGCGCTTGATTTGTTAAAAATCAACTGCAAAACCTATATAATTTCCAAAATTTAAGTATTCGGAGGTCTTTTCATGAAAAGGAAAACCCTATTGATCTTAGTTCCCTTGTTCTTGCTTTCCGCTTGCCAAGGAACCCAAGACGCAAAGTTCTCGTTCAAGAGCTTTCCAGTCTACACCGCCGTTTCTAGCCTAGCCGGTGAGGACGGGGTCATCGACCTAAGCAAACAGAAAAAACAAGAATTCCCTTTGGCCTTCCTTCCCGACCAGCCTTTGCTCCCTTATGTGAAAGTTTCCGATTACGTGAGGCTATTTGACGAGGTCGATGCCTATATCTCCGGCGAGCAAGACAACGGGAAGACCTACACGGTCACCTTCGCCAGAAACAAAATCAATTTCGGTTTCTCCTTTGACTCGGAGGCGAAGGCCATCACGATAGCCGGGGACTTCCATTACATCATGAACGGCCAAGAGGACAAAGATAGGAGTTCCAACGCGATCGAAGGCCGCGTCACCAATTCGCAAATCGGAGACTTTAACGCCGCATACGCCCTTTCCTATAAGGAAACGGAAATCGCGACCTTCTCCTATCAAGGCGCCCTCTACGCCCCTCTTACCCTCTTGGATAACATCTTCTTTAAGATCGCCGGGGCCGGCTACTACTTCGCCTATGACCGCGTCTACATCTACGCGGAGCCCTCGAGCTTTCCCAAGTTCAAATTCATCGATAAGCAAGGCGATACGCCCTATACCCTCGCCAAGTCGATGTCCGCTGCCGTCCAAGGCGCGAAGATGCCAATGTACCTAAGGCGCATCAACCGCGACATGGTCACCTTCCTATTCGACAACTACTATGGCCTCAAATACGCCAAAGACGTTAAGTCGGTGGCCGCTTACCTCAAATCCACCACCTATTACGAGGATATGATCAGCGAGGATGCCGAAACCCGCGCCAACGCTCTCAACCTTTTTATCCAGCAATGGAACGATGGCCACACCGCCCTCGCCAGCGAAGCCAATGCCTGGGAAGAGTCCGCGAAGAGAACCATCCCCCAAAGCATCATCGATACCCGCACCACCATCGAAGAATCCCTCGCGGCATCCCGCAAAGCGGTCTATGACTCAATTGGTCTAAAGACCGATCAGGTCCGTTATAGCAAAGACGGCTCCACCGCCGTGTTCACGCTGCAGAAGTTCGCCGCCTACGATAACTTCTATAACGAAACTAGCGGCGAGCCGACCACCACGGTTGAGGAAGCCGCCAAACAGGATACCTATTTGCAAAGCAAAACCCATTTCGAGGAAATCGACAAAAAGGGCGGCGTCACCAATGTCATCATCGACATGTCCATCAACGATGGCGGCGATGCCGGAACGATGGCTAACCTCCTCACCCTCCTTTCTAAGAACAACCAGTCGAAGATGCACTTGCAGGACATCTTTACCGGCGCCACCAAAGTGGTCACCACGAGGCTAGACACCAACCGCGATGGCAAGGTCGACGAAAAAGACAAGACCTATGGCAAATATAAGATCTACCTCCTGGTCTCCCCCGCCGCTTTCTCCTGCGGCACCGCCTATCCCTTCTTCGCCTCGGCGCAAGGGCTTGCCAAAATCATCGGTCAGAAGCCCGGCGGCGGCGAATGCGTCTTAGGCCAGGCGATCATGCCTAATGGCCAAGCCATCTACCATTCCTCCACCCTCCGCGTCTGCGTGCCGAAAAACGGCGGATTCATCTATGATGAAGCAGGTCCGGAAATCGACGTGGACTTCGATTACCGCGACTTCTACGATCTCGAAAAGATGGTCGCTAAACTCAAAGAAGAGGAAGAATAAAGCAAAAGTCGGGATTCACTTCCCGGCTTTTCTCTTAGTCCTCGTTCACGACGTCTACTATCTCAAGCAAATCATGGACGACCAACGTTTCCTTCCCCGTTGGTTTTGCAACGCTTGTCGGAGGGATGAACATTATGCTTTTGACGCCCGCGGCATTCGCGCATTCGACGTCGATCGGCCTATCCCCGATATAGTAGGTGGATTCCCGCTTTAGATGATACTTGTTAACTAAATAGTTAAGACCCTCGGGGTTTGGCTTTCTCGCGAAGCCGTTTTTGCTCGTGACCACTTCCTCGAAATAGGTGGATAACCCAAGGTTTTCTAGGACCGTCTTCGTCGTGGTCCCGCGATGGGTGAGCACGAGGTTCAAAACCCCTTCTTTTCGAAGTGATTCCAGGGTCTCCTTTGCGTGTTTCATCGCCTTGATGTCGGCAAGCTTTGACCCACTGATAAGAGAATATCTCCCTTTTAGTTCCTCAAAGGGTAGCCCGTGCTTTACCTCCATCTTTTTGATGAAGGCGGCCACGGATTCGTTGATCGCGGCATTTAGAATCTCCTTCTCGGAGAGGAAGATCCCTTTTTCCGCGTAGACTTCGCGCAAGGAAGAGACGATGACCCCATAGGAATCAAGCAGGGTCCCGTCCAAATCCCAAATACACGCGATGTCGCTCATGGTTAGATAAGGAATCGAAGGTCGGATTAGTTAAGGGTCTTGACGAAGTTGCTCACCGCATCGACATCATACCAATTGCCGTTTTGCAAGGGGAATTCGTGATCAAGAGGAATGCCCGCGTCGTTATGGGTGTATTTGCCATCGCTTCCCTTGACCGACATCCTGCGATAGCCGGAGAGGTCGATCCTAGAGCCAAGGGCATCCGTGAAGACGCCAACGGGGGAAGTGCCGCCGCCGGAGCGTTCGCCGATGATTTTGCATCCGGCGTCTTTGGCCATGCCGGGGAGGCAGTTGCCGCAGGAGAAGGAGAAGGCGCTTGTTAGGAAGAAGAAGTTGTATTTGCCTTTGTAGGTGTCACCAGCCCCACCATAGACGCCATCGCCATTGATGTCGACTTTGTAATGGTATTCGTAGACGGTCTTCGTATTGACGTCGTTTAGGGTATAAACCGGGTCATCGGTGAAGAAGGCCGCAAGGTAAGCAAGGGTCGCAATCGTGCCACCGCCATTGCAGGTGAGGTCAAAGACAACGTTTTTGGTCTCTCCACCTTTGTTAAGCAAATCCAAAGAGGCGAAGACGGTGCTGAAGCCCTCGGGCGTGCCGTTATTGACGAACTTGCTACGGGCGATGTAGTTGAGGCTCTCATAGGTGGAGTCGCTATCGCCGATGCCCTGGGGGAAAAGCTCCTTCATGTTGGGGATCTCAAGGGAGTTCTCTAAGAACCCGTCGAAGGTCACGACCAAGGTGGACTTATCCGATGAGATGCGCATTCCCTGATAGTAGTTAGGGTCTTCGGGGGCACCAGGCTCGGTTTTGTGCCTTTGATCAACGCGGGCCTGCTTGTAGGTCGACGCTTTCTGGGCGAGGGTTTTTAGGCGAGGACCAACGTATTTTTTCTGCAGCGTCTCTAGGTCGGTGAAGTTATCTAGCGGAGTGAAGACGGTGAGCTTTTGTAAGCCGGAGTGACCATCGTCGACGGCGCCGATCAGTTTGGCGACCGCGTCGTTATAGACGTTGGCATTGGTGCTCTGGAGGCCTTCTTTCACGCCGACGCTAGCGAAATAGGCTTCGGCGTCGGTATAACCCTTGATGTCCTTAAGGCCGTAGGCGTTATCGAAAAGGAAGCGGAGGATGCCGTAGTTATAAGCGCTCACTTCGGCGGGAAACGTGCCACGGAGGAAGTAGGTTTCATCGAGGTGGACCCAATAGTCCCCGTTAGGATTTCCTCTTTCGAATAGGCGAATTCTCAGCAAATCCCCATCCTTTTTCCAAGTGTAGTCATAATCGCTTTCATCGGTGTGCACGATGGCGGATTCGTCGTATTTGTCGCCTTTGCAGACGACGATCTTTCCGGTTTTGCCTTCGTCGGCGAATAGGCGCATGAACTTCGTGCAAGCGATCATCTCGCCGCCTTGGCCAGGAACTTGCACGGAGCAGGCGAAGCGATAGGCTTCGTCTTTGCCGGGATCGGTGGGCTGCCAAATGCAACCATATCCCTTCCACCAACCCTTGGAGGAGTAGATGCGGGAGGCGGCGAAGTGGCCTTCGGCGATCGCGCTGACATAGAAGTCGGCGCCGTTATAGGCGAGGTCGAGGCTGACATCGCGGAAGATGAGTTTGGAGAGTAGTTCTAGCGGAGCATAGTACTTCCCGCCTTCCTCATAGATATCGAAACCGTATTTGCCTAAGGCAATCGTTTCGTATTCTGGAACGGCGGAGCCATCGGGTTGATAGGCCTTGGTCTTGTCGCTAGGCCTAATCGAATTGCCGCGGAAGCTGATGTAGTCGCCCCCGAGGCCGTTATTGTCAATCAAGACGGCCTGACCAAACGTCGGGCCGTTTTTGATCTTCGCCACGTCGTTTTTCGCGTCGAGGATGATTTCCCCTTTCTTGCCTAGGGAATAGAAATGATATCCATCGGTTTTGGCCTCGCCAGAGATGCCGGGCTTGATCACGGCGGACAAAGCCACGTCGAAGGCGCCGGAGATATCGGCAAGGTTCACGTAAGGAACCGCGCCTTTGCCTTTGCGGTGATAGGTGGGGAGATTTCCGATCAATAGGTTCTCCTCGAGCTCAGGCAAAGAAGCAACCTGGTTGTTCGGATCCAGTTTCGGGGTGCCGATCAATTTGCTTTTGCCGTTCACCAAAAGAATCTCTTCGGTCTGCTCGCTCGATTGGGAAGCGCTCGGTGAAGCTGATTGTGATGGAGAACTAGACGGGGTTCCGCAAGAAACCAGGAAAAGCGTGGACAGCACGAGGGTAATCGCTCTTTTTTTCATAAGGGTTCGTATTATCCAGTCAGGCCCATTTATAACTGGATAATCTCTCCTTTCTTGGGCCTATAATGCTTATGCCGTGCACCCGTGTTTCATAATTACGGCTTGACTGTTCAGGAGATTTTCGGGGCATGGCTTTTCACTACCATCGTTGATTGGCTAAGTAACGCACCGACGTTTCATCATTCGCGATTTTACGAGGGTGGGAGGCCATCGCATGACGCGGCGACCACATAGCCACAAGGAGGCAATGAACGATGTTCGTAATCGGAATCGACGTTTCGAAGTACAAACACGACTGCATCGTCCTGAACGATGCCGGCGACGTTGTGATCAAGCAGTTCACCGTCGCCAACGACAGATCCGGATTCAACCAGCTCCTGTCGGTAATCAACGAGCTGGACCCATCCCAAGAGAAAAGGATAGGGTTCGAGTCCACCGGCCATTACCAAGGGAACCTGGAAACCTTCCTCGAGAACGCCGGACTGCCCTTCATGGAGCTGAACGCGCTTCTGGTGCACCGCTTCAGGGGGGCCGGGACGCTCAGGGGGACGAAGACCGACAAGGCCGACGCGCTCCTGATCGCCCGATATCTGCTGCAGACGGACTTCAAACCTTATCCGCCGAAAGCATACCACATCCACGAGCTGGACAGGCTCACCAAGCGCAGGTTCGACCTCGTGAAGCAGAGGACGCTCTACCTCGAGAAGATCACCGACTGGCTCGACCGCTGCTTCCCCGAGCTCAAGCCGTTCTTCGGGGAAAACCTCAAGTCCGCGACGGCGATGTTCGTCCTCTCGGAATACGGGTCGCCGTCGAGGGTCGCCAGCATGAACCAGGCGTCCTTCGAAAGGCTCCGCAGGATCTCGAAGGGACGCTTCTCATCCGCCAAATTCGCGGAATTGAAGTCCTTGGCCAAAGGCACCGTGGGTACCTGCTACGAGGTGGACGAATGGGAGCTGAGGTCGCTCCTAAGCGTCTACGGCGCGCTGCAGTCCGAGATCGATTCGGCCGAGTCGCTGATCGGATCCGCTTTGTCAAAGATCGATTCCAAGATACCCACCATAAGGGGCCTTGGGCCCGTGTCCTGCGCCTCGATCGTCGCCGAGATCGGGGACATGGGCAGGTTTTCCTCCGCGTCCAAGCTGCTCGCCTACGCCGGACTCGACCCGAGGGTATACCAATCGGGGACGATGGAGGCGCAGGGGCGGATGAACAAGAAGGGTTCCGTCGTGCTCCGGCGGGTCCTGATGAACGCCGCGGAGTATCTCCTTTGCTGTAGTTCGGTCTTCTACGACTACTACAGGAAGAAGAGGGGTGAGGGGAAGCCCCACCGCGTCGCCGTCTCGCACTGCGCGAGGAAGCTGGTGAGGATCATCTATAAGGTCGAGACCGAGAAGATCGATTTCGATCCCAACATGGTTAGGTAGGCGGCCAGGCGCCTAAACGTCGTTTCGCGCACAAGCGCAACTTTTGATATACGATTTATTCTTTACTTGACTTCGTAATAGCTAAATCTCCTTTCAAGAAAGGGGGCGACCTAGGAAACTGCATAGCCACAGCGAGGCCGCGTTGAGATTATTTAAATAATAATCGAACGGCAAAAAACGCCAAACCCCAAAAGGCAGCGGAAAGAAAAACAAGACCCAGAAGCCGAACACCCGGCCGAAGGGTCTTTTTCTTCGCGCATACAAGCAAGCAAAACAGCGGACTTCCTAAACGAAAGGGCTAATTCCAGCTGGGATAAATAAGCCTAGAAATCGCGACCAAAAATAACAAAAAGGCTGCAATTCTCTCCGAAATCATTGAAGTTTGCAGCCTTTTTTTGGACGGCCATTTCTCTTTTTGTTTTAGATGATGGTTTTGTTTTTCCCGGTCTTTTTGCCGTTATACATTTTCTGGTCGGCGAGTTCGACCCACCTGTCTAGCTTCAACCCATTCATGTATTTCGCGGCCCCGATGGTGATGGTGAGATGGATCTTTTGGCCTTCGTATTCCATTTCCTCGGTTTCAATGACCTTGCGGAATCCTTCCAGCCTATCCAGGGCAGGATTTTGCGGCTTGTCGTCCAAGACCGCGACGAATTCTTCTCCGCCATAACGGCAGACGAACGCGTCTCCAAGGGATTGGGTGGCGACTTCGGCAACCCTTTTTAAGACGATGTCCCCCGCCGCATGGCCACAGGTGTCGTTAATGACCTTGAAGTCATCGATATCAAACAAGGCCAAGACCTGCGTGGATTTGTCTTTCTCCAAGTCGAAAAAGTCATAAAGCCCATAACGGTTGCTGATCTGGGTGAGCTCGTCGGTGCGGGATTCGTTGATAATCTTCTTTTCCAAGGAGAGCGCGTATCTCAAGAAGATAGAAAGGAAGCCGGAGATGATGAGGAATACGATTACCGCGTGGGTGGTGAACAAAGTGAGTTCTAGCCAAGTGTCCACTTGGTAATACGGCTTGTTGAATTTGGTAACGAAATATAGGGTCAGGTAGATCGCCATAGAAAGGCCGACCCAAAGAAAAGACCCCTTGATGTTCTTTTTCGTGGAAAAATAGGTGGTGAAGAACGATACGACGCAGAACCCAATCAAGAAGAAGTGGAATCCCGTCGAGAAGCCTAGCATCAACGTAGCCAAGATAATGAAAGCGAAGAACTCGTTTCCCACGCTTAAAGCGTAGATGAAGTACTTTTCGAATTTGATCAGCAGGAAGAAGAGCAAATAAAGGGCGATGATTCCCGCGACCACATAGACCATGACGTAAATCTTGGCCACTAGGAAAAGAACCAAATAAAAGGCGTGCAGGAACAGATACATGATGTTCGCTGCATAACATGTTTTGCCGATCGTTTTATAACGTCGGGCTTTCTCATTGGTGGCTGGCATTTTTTGTACTTCAACTTCGTTATTATAAAAAACCAAAAACAAAGTGTGAATATTCCAAGACGGAAGCGCGTTATCGGCCTCGCTTTGCTTTCGGGGGGCGTCCAAGTTAAGCACTTGGTGAGCTCCGCTGGCCCAGTTTTGAAACATCGGCTCTGCGTCTTCTTTTTTCGGCTTCCTAAGAACGCACCTATCCGTGACTAATATTTGTAATCCATGAGCAAAATGCTGCAGAATTCGGCTCCAAATAGCATTAACAAAGCCATAAAGGCGCAAGGCAAAGTTAAGCTTCGCCCGTCGAAAATCAGAGACTAAAAATTTTTCTAGCAGCACACCAAAT
>DKRQ01000017.1:0-1651 GCA_002472275.1 Caryophanales bacterium UBA7278
TTCACGCTTAGATGCTTTCAGCGTTTATCCTTTCCGGATGCGGCTTTCCAGCCGTGCCGCTGGCGCGACAACTGGGACACCGTTGATCCGTCCACTCCGGTCCTCTCGTACTAGGAGCAGCCTCCCTCAAACTTCTTGCGCCCGCGATGGATATGAACCAAACTGTCTCACGACGTTTTGAACCCAGCTCGCGTACCACTTTAATGGGCGAACAGCCCAACCCTTGGAACCTACTCCAGCTCCAGGATGTGATGAGCCGACATCGAGGTGCCAAACCTCCCCGTCGATATGAACTCTTGGGAGAGATTAGCCTGTTATCCCCAGGGTAGCTTTTATCCGTTGAGCGATGGCCTTTCCACTCAGTACCACCGGATCACTAAGCCCGACTTTCGTCTCTGCTCGACTTGTCTGTCTCGCAGTCAAGCTCCCTTCTGCCTTTGCACTCTGCGGCCGGTTTCTGTCCGGCCTGAGGGAACCTTTGGGCGCCTCCGTTACATTTTCGGAGGCGACCGCCCCAGTCAAACCGCCTGCCTGAGATGGTCCACGAGGTTGTTAGTCTCCGTGTTAGAATCGCAGCAACAGAAGGGTGGTATCCCAACATTGGCTCAGAATAAACCAAAGTCCATTCTTCAAAGCCTCCCACCTATCCTGTGCATCTGTCACCGCGATTCAATCTCAAGCTGCAGTGAAGCTCCATGGGGTCTTTCTGTCCAGTCGCGGGTAACCTGCATCTTCACAGGTATTTCAATTTCACCGGGCCCCTCGTTGAGACAGTGCCCAAATCATTACGCCTTTCATGCGGGTCGGAACTTGCCCGACAAGGAATTTCGCTACCTTAGGACCGTTATAGTTACGGCCGCCGTTCACTGGGGCTTCAATTCAGGGCTTTGGCTTGCGCCTAACTCCTCCTTTTAACCTTCCAGCACTGGGCAGGCATCACCTCATATACATCGCCTTGCGGCTTAGCATAAAGCTGTGTTTTTGATAAACAGTTACTTGGGCCTCTTCACTGCGGCCGGCTCTCACCGGCGCTTCTTCTTCCGAAGTTACGAAGCTATTTTGCAGAGTTCCTTAACAACAGTTCACTCGCTCACCTTAGGATACTCTCCTTGACCACGTGTGTCCGTTCTCGGTACGGGCCATATGCACTTAAGCTAGCAGCTTTTCTCGAGACCAGATCTCACGGACTTCCCTACTAGGTTGCCCATTCGGTCGCACTCACACCTCACATTAACGCGCGGATTTGCCTACGCGTCAGCCACGGTGCTTGGCCCGGAATCCAATAACCGGTACCGCTAATCTGATCTGTCACTACATCGCATGCATACGGGTGCAGGAATATCAACCTGCTGTCCATCGGCTACGCCTTTCGGCCTCGTCTTAGGACCCGACTAACCCTGGGAGGACGACCCTTGCCCAGGAAACCTTAGTCAAATGGTGAAGGGGATTCTCACCCCTTATCGTTACTAACACCGGCATACTCACTTCTTAGCAGTCCACCACTCCTTTCGGTGTAGCTTCGCCCCGCTAAGAACGCTCCTCTACCACTCTAGAAAATCTAGAATCCGTGAATTCGGTATGATGCTTTAGCCCCGGTAAATCTTCGGTGCAGAGATACTCGACTAGTGAGCTGTTACGCACTCTTTGAATG
>DKRQ01000017.1:1733-2238 GCA_002472275.1 Caryophanales bacterium UBA7278
GGTCTGGGCTGTTTCCCTTTTGACCATGGAACTTATCTCCCACAGTCTGACTGCCTGGCTAAACCCTACTGGAATTCGGAGTTTGATTGTATTCAGTACCGCTATGCGCGGCCATCACACATTCAGTGCTCTACCCCCAATAGGTATACCAAACGCTAGCCCTAAAGCTATTTCGAGGAGAACCAGCTATCTCCCAACTCGATTGGAATTTCTCCCCTATCCACAGCTCATCCGCGGGCATTGCAACGAACGTCGGTTCGGTCCTCCAGTGGATTTTACTCCACCTTCAACCTGGCCATGGATAGATCGTCGGGTTTCGGGTCTACGCACACATACTCACGCCCAGTTAAGGCTCGCTTTCGCTATGGCTCCGTCTCTTCGACTTAACCTCGCATGTGAACGCAACTCGCCGGCTCATTCTTCAATAGGCACGTCATCAGGCTTTAACGCCCTCTGACTTATTGTAAGCACACAGTTTCAGATTCTTTTCACTCCCCTCCCGGGG
>DKRQ01000017.1:2248-3355 GCA_002472275.1 Caryophanales bacterium UBA7278
CCTTTCCCTCACGGTACTGGTTCACTATCGGTCACTAGTTAGTATTTAGCCTTCTGCAATGGTCTGCAGTCCTTCCGACAGGATTTCACGTGCCCCGTCGTACTCTGGAACTCGCTAGGGTGGTTCGAGATTTCGCTTACAGGGCTATCACCTTCTATGGCGGACCTTCCCAAGTCCTTCAGCTATCCATTACCAATCCCATGTCGCGGTCCAAACCCCGAATAAATTCGGTTTGGGCTCCTCCGCTTTCGCTCGCCGCTACTTACGGAATCGATTAAATCTTTCTTTTCCTCTAGGTACTAAGATGTTTCAATTCCCTAGGTATTCCTCCTCCCGGCAAAACCGGGCCAGGTGACGTGATATAACTCACGCCGGGTTTCCCCATTCGGACATCGACGGATCAAAGCTCACATCCAGCTCCTCGCCGCTTATCGCAGGTAGTCGCGTCCTTCGTCGTCTTCTAGTGCCAAGGCATCCACTGTGCGCCCTTATTAACTTAACTTCATAAGTTAAATCGGCTTAAAGTAATTGTTTCTTGTTTCGATCTTATTGATCTCAATTGTCCTTGCTTGATTCGGCTGAAACCAGTCTCTTCTCGCAACAACAACAGAAAGAACATGTTTTGTAATATTCGGTTTTCAAAGAACAAAGAGCTGAGAGACTACTAATCTCTCAAAACTAAACAGAACGACTCACTCAACTCACAACCAATTCAAGAGATCAAGATCGGTTAGGTAAATGTGTGTACTGTCGGAACTCGATGAGTCCGACGACTTTCTCCTTAGAAAGGAGGTGATCCATCCCCACGTTCCCGTAGGGATACCTTGTTACGACTTAACCCCAATCAGCGGTCCCGCCCTAGGCGCCTCCCTCCTTGCGGTTAGGACAGCGACTTCAAGCGTTACCACCTCTCATGGTTTGACGGGCGGTGTGTACAAACCCCGGGAACGTATTCACCGCGACATGCTGATTCGCGATTACTAGTAATTCCGCCTTCGTGGAGTCGAATTGCAGACTCCAGTCTGAACTGAGACCGCCTTTTTGAGATTTGCTCCATCTCGCGATATTGCATCTCTTTGTAACGGCCATTGTAGCACGTGTGTAGCC
>DKRQ01000017.1:3393-4243 GCA_002472275.1 Caryophanales bacterium UBA7278
TGCTGATTTGACGTCATCCCCACCTTCCTCCGATTTGCATCGGCAGTCTCACTAGAGTGCCCAACTGAATGATGGCAACTAATGACAAGGGTTGCGCTCGTTGCAGGACTTAACCTAACATCTCACGACACGAGCTGACGACAACCATGCACCACCTGTGAAGGCACACTTTTTCGGCATTGCCCGATATTAGCCTTCATGTCAAGTTCTGGTAAGGTTTTCCGCGTAGCGTCGAATTAAACCACATGCTCCACTACTTGTGCGGGGTCCCGTCAATTCCTTTAAGTTTCAGTCTTGCGACCGTACTTCCCAGGCGGATAACTTAATGCGTTAGCTTCACCACTCCCTCACGGGAATAGTTAGTTATCATCGTTTACGGCGTGGACTACTAGGGTATCTAATCCTATTTGCTCCCCACGCTTTCGTGACTGAGCGTCAGTGCAGTGCTGGTAAACCGCCTTCGCCACTGGTGTTCTTCCATATATCTACGCATTTCACCGCTACACATGGAGTTCCGTTTACCTCTCACGCACTCTAGCTTAGTAGTTTCCAAGGCTGTATGGGGTTGAGCCCCACGCTTTCACCTCAGACTTGCTATGCCGCCTGCTCACTCTTTACGCCCAATAATTCCGGATAACGCTCGTGACCTACGTATTACCGCGGCTGCTGGCACGTAGTTAGCCGTCACTTTCTGGCAAGGTACCGTCAAATCCGACCCATTTCCTGATCGGAACATTCGTCCCTTGTAACAGAGCTTTACAATCCGAAGACCTTCATCACTCACGCGGCGTTGCTCGGTCAGGCTTTCGCCCATTGCCGAAAACTCCCTACTGCTGCCTCCCGTAGGAGT
>DKRQ01000017.1:4267-33027 GCA_002472275.1 Caryophanales bacterium UBA7278
CCGTGTCTCAGTCCCATTGTGGCCGTTTACCCTCTCAGGTCGGCTACACATCCTCGCCTTGGTGGGCTGTTATCTCACCAACTAGCTAATGTGCCGCAGGTCCATCTAAGAGTGGTGCAAACGCACCTTTCAAGCGGAGATGATGCCATCCCCGTTGTTATCCGGTATTAGCCGAAGTTTCCCTCGGGTATCCCAGTCTCAAAGGCAGGTTACCTACGTGTTACTCACCCGTTCGCCGCTAGGTAGCAAGCTACCTCGCTCGACTTGCATGTATTAGGCACGCCGCCAGCGTTCATCCTGAGCCAGGATCAAACTCTCAATGAAATATCAATGTTGATTACTCAATGTTGATTTGATCTGTCCCTTGAAATTATCTGGTTGTGTTTTGATTCAAAAGAATCGACGTTAAGTGTTTGTTTGTCTATCTGTTTAGTTTTCAAAGATCAGAGGCACGCCTTGCTCTCGCAGCCAAGGTCTCCCCTGGCGGCGTGCTCGATTACTATATGCCTTTGGGTATTGTCGGTCAAGGACTTTTTTTGCGATTTTTGCAAATTGTCGTAACCGTTGTTCCCGGAGGCTTCGGCAATGGCCAATTCCGGGTCCCTCACGCCACCGTAACCTCTAGCGGCGTGACACGTTATTCTACCGATTCCGAAGGGCCTGTCAATGCCTTTTTGCAAAATCTTTGATTTTCGTGTGTATGCGCGCCCGCATACATATATATTAGGTATCAAAAAGAAAACCCGCCGAGGCGGGTGTTCGTGGATGCGCGAGGATCTTAGGCGGCTTTCTTCCAGAGTCCGTGCTTGTTGCAATAGGCATAGACCTCGAGGACGACTTCGTCATCGGCGAGGGCGAAGCTGGCCCTGGGGGCATCCCCTGGCTTAAGGAAGGCGAACCTGCTGCCTTTGGTGGTGAGGAGGAAGATCCATTCGATGTAGTGATCGGGATCCATCGGGTGGATGACCTCGCCGACCTGGACGTCGATCCTGCCCTCGGCTTCGACGAAGGCGGGGACGTGCTTCTCCTGGGCGGCGTCGACTTCGTTGGCCCTCAGCTCTTTCATCGGTTCGCCGCAGCAAACCGGTCCGGGGCCGAGGTCGTTGAGTTTGGCGACGACCGAACCGCAATGTAGGCAACGGTAGAATTTGACCATGATAAATATCTCCTTGTGATTTCCTTGATTGTAGCTTGTTTTGCCTTTCCTAGAAAGGAAAACGCCCTTCCGATTAGTCGGAGGGGCGCTTCGCTATTAGCTATTCTTTTGGCTGATGGCCAGGATGTAGAGGACGCGGATCAGCAAGGCGATGAAGTCGCTATACATGCAGAAGGCGCAATAGAGGACGATGTTGGAGGAGTTCTCTCCCCTTTCGAGGGTCTTCTTGATGTTATAGGAATCGATGGCGATGACGATCAAGGTGATGACCACGATGATGCCGGACATGATGAGGTTCCAGGTGTAGTACTGTTGCCACGTCATGCCATTGATGAGCCAGACGAGACCCCACACCGCCCCGAATAGGAGCGCCATGGAGAGGATCATCGTGACGACGTATCCGGCGAAGGTGATGTTGGCTTTGGAGAACCAACCGATCAGGAACATCACCAGGAACCCGGCCGCGGTGATGCCAAAGGCTTCACCGATCGTATACCAGGAGATACCCGCGAGCAGGAAGGCCGATAGGAGGCCGCCCATCGCGATCGCGTAGATGATGTAATAGGGCCAGATGGAATGCTTGTTCCTAGCTAGCCCGATCGGCAACGCGAAGGTCATGATGAGGATCACGACGCCGCAGCTGATGACCGTGGCCATGTAGCCGATGGTCCAGGCGTTTTTCTCATCCAGCGAGGCGACCGAGTTGATGCGCGAGGAGAAGATCCACGCGACGAGGAGGGAGATGGCGGCGGTGATCACGAGGCCAATGGCCATGTAGCCATAGACCCTGGCGAGGATCTTGCCGATCGAACGGGGACCGTTACCGCTTTCCTCAAAATAGGACTGTTTTTCCTCCGCGTCTTTATAAGATGCGATCGGCATATCAGCCCACCAATCCTTCGATGAGACCCTTATAGGAGTCTAGTTCGAGCGAGGCACCGCCGACGAGGGCGCCGTCGATGTCGGGCATGGACATGTACTCGGCGATGTTGCCGGGCTTGACCGAGCCGCCATAGAGGATGCGGATCTTCTCGGCGACGGGGGCGCCGAACATGGAGGCGAGGACGCCGCGGATATGGGCGATTGTCTCCTCGGCGATTTCCTTGGTCGCGGACTTGCCGGTGCCGATGGCCCAGATGGGCTCATAGGCGATGACGACCTTCTCGGCCTCTTCGGGCTTAAGGTCGGCCAAGCCGACGCGGATCTGCTCCTCGACGAAGGGTTTGGTCTTCCCTTCCTCGAAGGTGCCTAGGGATTCGCCGCAGCAATAGACGGGAACCATGTCATTAGCCAAGAGGGCCTTGATCTTGAGGTTGCAGGCCTCGGAGGTCTCGCCGTTATATTCGCGGCGTTCCGAATGGCCGAGGATGACCCAGCCGATGCCGATTTCCTTGAGCATCGGGATGGAGATCTCGCCCGTGTAGGCGCCATGGTCGTGCTCGTTGACGTTTTGGGCAGCAACGATCAGTTCCTTAGGCGCGTGTTTCAGCACGGGGCAAAGGCACACGAAGGTCGGGGCAACGCCGACGTCGATGCCATGGGAGACGGCGTATTCGACCATCTCGCCGCATCCCTTGGCGAATTCCTTCGCCTCAGGACGGGTTTTGTTCATTTTCCAGTTGCCTAGAAGAAGTTTCTTGCGCATTTGCATTACCTCAATACGTCGACGCCGGGGAGGTGGCCGTTGTTCTCGATCATCTCGAGGGAAGCGCCGCCGCCGGTGGAGACGTGGGAGAAGTTCTCCTTATAGCCGAACTGCTTGATGGCAGAGGCGGAATCACCGCCGCCGCAGACGGTGAAGGCATGGCCTTCGAGGTCCTTGATGGCCTCGCAGACGGCCTTGGTGCCGCTTTGGAATTCCTTCTGTTCGAAGACACCCATCGGGCCATTCCAGAAGACCATGTGGGCCTTGGCGATGGTTTCGGCGAAGAGCTTTTCGGTCTCGGGGCCGATGTCGACGCCTTGGAAGCCCTCGGGGATGGCTTTGGCAACCTGGATCTTCCTGCCTTCGACGGGTTCGAAGGAATCGGTGATGACGGAGTCGACCGGGAGGATGATCCTGCCCTTGGCCTTCTCGAGGCAGGCTTTGGCGTAATCAAGGGAGGAAGCTTCGAGGAAGGAATCGCCGATTTCCTCGCCGCGGGCCTTCTTGAAGGTATAGGCCATGGCGCCGCCGATGATGATGTAGTCGCACTTGTCGATGAGGGCGTCGATGACCTTGATCTTGTCGGAGACCTTGAGGCCGCCGAGGATGGCGACGTAGGGACGGTCTTCGGGCTTGACCTCGACGCAACGGGTCAAATTCTCGACTTCCTTGATCATGAGGTAGCCAAGATAGACCGGCTTGCCTTCGGCTTTGAGGCATTCGGGGACGCCGACGGTGGAGGCGTGGGCCCTATGCGCGGAGCCAAACGCGTCCATCACGAACGCGTCGACGAGGGACGCCCATTCCTTGGCGAGTTCGGGATCGTTTTTCTCTTCGCCCGGCTGATAACGGGTGTTCTGCGCGAGGAGGATTTCGCCATCCTTGAGGGAAGCGACGGCCTCGGCGAGGGCCTCGCCGCGGTTTTCCTTGCAGAATTTGACTTCGACGTCGCGGCCAAGGGCCTCGGAGATGTGCTTCTTGAGGGGCTCGACGGCGATGGAGAGGTCGTTCTTCTTCATCTGGGCATCGATTTCCTCTTGGGTCTTCTCGCCTTTCTTTAGCTTTTTCCATTCGACCTTGCCAAGGTGAGACATGAGCACGACCCTGGCGCCCTTCTCAAGGAGGGCCTTGATGGTCGGGATCGCGGCGCGGATGCGGTTGTCGTCGGAGATCACGTCGCCTTTATGGGGAACGTTGAAGTCGACGCGAACATAGACCTTCTTTCCATGAAGGTCCGGAAGTTGTTTTACGGTAAGCATTGTTTATGGTTACTCCTTGCTTTGGGATAATCTTACACCCTAACTAGGGTGCGGGGAACAAAAACGCGCACGGCACCTGAGCGAAGGCGCGCCTATTGTTGTCCTAGCCACGAATTGGCCTATATTTCCTCGGTTTGCTGGATGCTATCGAGGTTCTCGTCCAAGAAAAACCCGAGATAGTAAAAAGGCAGGGTCAAAAGGTTTTGCGACTCGTCGAAGCCATAGCCGTTGCCGCTTACCTTGATGGCCAAAGAGCTGGGATTGAGGCGTCGATAGACTTCCAAAGACGCCAGGCTTCCCTTGTTTTTCTTCGCATCGACCACGACGGGCGAATTCGCGAGGTTAAGGACGAACTCGAGTTCGCTCGTGGTCTTCCCCTTCCAATAGAAAAGGGGAATGCCGCGGGTGCCGAACTCGATGGCGGCGAAATTCTCGAAGAAAAGCCCGGCGAGGTCGTTCCTTTTGCTAGCGTCGAGGAAATTCACCCCATTGAGGCCGCTTTGGTAGGCTAAAAGACCCAAGTCGCTTAAATAAACGCGATATAGGGATTCGCTTTCCTCGCGCAGAGGGAGAGTCACTCTCTCCTTCAGCTGATTGGACTTGAAGACGATGCGCCCTTGGGCGAGCCAATCCATGGGATAAAGGTAGTCGCGGTTGCGCTTCCCGGGCTCGATGAGAGAGATTTTGTAGTTTTTGTTTTCTTTGTTCAGTTGGGCATAGACGTTATTGAAAAGCGCCCTGGTCCTCATGATGGTCTCCTGACTGATTTGGTATAGGGCCATGTCGGCGAGGTAATCGGAATATAGCCTCGCAAGATCCTTCCTCGCCTCCACGAAGGAGTCGGTGTCCAAAAAGGTCTGCACCACTTCCGGCATGCCGCCGACGCATAGGAATTCGTAAACATAGTCCATCGCCATTTTGTGGAAGGCGGGATCGAGCGGCTCCTTTTTGGAATAGGATTCCTTGATGTGCTGGTAAGCCATCTTATTTCTGGCGTTTAGATACTCCCCAAAGGCCATGGGGTACATGTTGAGATGATCGATCTTCCCGGTCGGGAACATGAAGTTGTTCACCCCGTCTTGCCTCTCCCGCTCGATCTCGGGGTCCAATCGAATTCGGCTGTTTTGGTATTCGAGTTGTTTCAAGCGGATTCTGACCATGCTCCCCGTGGCGATGACGGGAACCGATTTGTAATCCTGCTCAAAATACTTTAGGGAGGTGATACAGGGAACGCACTCCTGAACCTCGTCGAAAACGATGAGTGTTTTTTCGTCGATTACGACGTTGTTCCTCACGGAAAGATAATTGACGATCGCGTGGGCGGAAACGTTGTTTTTGACGAAAACCCTGGCCTCGTGATCGATTTTGAAATCGACGTAGATGACCTTTTTGAAATGAAGGGGGGCAAAAATGTCCTTCACCAAAGTCGTCTTCCCCACTTGCCTGGCTCCGTAAATCAGCAAGGGTTTCCTGTTTCTTTTCGTGAGCCAGCGCTCGAGTTTTTCCAAATAGAGTCTTTCCATAATCACCCCATAACGCCCCTAAACGGAGGCAAAACAATGCACTTCTGCTTTTTCAATTGAATTATGTGCGTTAGTTACACGTTTTTCAATCGAATAATGTGCATAAGTTACACGTTTTTCAATCGAATTGGAGGAGCAAATAGGCTTTTGAGCATAAATGCTCAAGGGGATCGCACAAAAAAGGGACCCTTGTCGGATCCCTTGATTTGCGGATTCAGTTCCTTATTTGGACCAGGTGTAGGTGGAGGAGAGCCAGCCATCCGCGGTCGTGGTCTTGGTGTAGGTGGTCAGACCGACGGCATTGACCTTGTACTCGTAGGAGCCATCCTTGTCCTTGTAGGTGAACTCGATGGCGGCTCCATCGGCCTTGAAGGCGGCGCCTTCGAGAGCGGCGGCACCGGTGACGGCGAGGAGGTTGATGGGGACCAAGGTGTCGATGAGGACGTTCAACGCGACGCCAGAGGCATCGTGTTCCTCGTCCTTGGAGGAGTCACTGTACTTGTTGACGACGTGGACTTTGGTGTAGGCGGCTTTGGCCTTGTCGATGGACCAGTTGTCGGAGGCGATCTTGACGGCTTCCTCGGGGGTGACGGACTTCGCGCAGCTGGCGAGCATCGTGACGGAGGCAAGGCCCAAGATGATACGGGAGAGTTTCTTCATTGTTGTAATACCTTTCTATATAACTCACCGCTTCTATATGAATGCGGCGTAAACATTATAGGAGGCTTATTTGAAATCGTCATGATTTTTATCATGAAAGGGTTTTCTTGCTCTTTTTTGCGGGTCATACCCCACCGATTCCAAAAGGCGCAGCCCTAATAGGGCTTTTCCTTCCTGGGCGCCATTGACAGAGAGTCCTCCCACTGCTTTAATATGCTCGGCACGCGCACTGGCTTCGGCTGGTGGGTCAATTGCCCCTGAAAAGGGGATTTTTATTTTCTAGCTTTGTGAAGCGTCACTTTTTCTTTTCCCTAAAGGGAAAATTTCACGGCAAATTGCCGTGAAATTTGTCTTTTCTAATATAGAAATTGACAGAGGCCTTACACTTTGCTTAACTATTCGAGGATCGGCACGCGCACTGGCTCCGGCTGGTGGGTCGGTCCAGCCCTGTAATGGGGCATTTTCTTTTTCCAAGGCCGTTGACAGCAAATCCCCCCACTGCTTTAATATGGTCGGCACGCGCACTGGCTTCGGCTGGTGGGCCAATTGCCCCTGAAAAGGGGATTTTTTTAATACCTCGGGGGTTTCTTTTTGAACTTTCTAAAGATTCTCTTATCACGCTTGGTTATCGATTGGGTGGATACCGGATTCCTCGCGCTTATTTCCTTAAGGAGGACGCGGTCTTTTTTTCCGAAACGCATCGATGGAAACTCTCCTCCAACGTCCCTTCTTTTTGCCAAAACCGGCCTTTTGTAAACAAAGGATTTTTTGATTCCGCGTTCCGTGGGCACGATTAAAACGATGTTCTCTGGGGATGGGGTCGTTCCGGTTTTCAAAAATAGGTAAAGGTTCTTTTGATCGTTCTTCCAATATAGCTTCCCGGGGTGCCCGTGCTTGCTCCCCTCGTGGACGGCGTAGAACTTCCCCTTCTTCAGTTTTTTGTCGACTATTCTCTTTTTGGACATAGATGTTCCTCTCCCTTTTATAGGGTGGAATCGGTCCAAAAGAGGATTTGAGTTTTGAGCGATTCAGTCACAGCAGAGCTGTGCTTTTTTGTTTAGACAATAGGAAAAGGGCCGCGGTTAAGCGACCCTTTGAACGTGGCTTTGCCTGGTATTAGAGCTCGGCGAAGTACTTGATGGTACGGACCATCTGAGAGGTGTAGGAGTTCTCGTTGTCGTACCAAGAGACGACCTGCACCTGATAGAGGCCTTCGCCAACCTTGGCGACCATGGTCTGGGTGGCATCGAAGAGGGAGCCATAACGCATACCGATGACGTCGGAGGAGACGAGCGGTTCCTCGGTGTAGCCGAAGGAAGCGGAAGAGGCGGCCTTCATCGCGGCGTTGATCTTCTCGACGGTGACGTCTTCGCCCTTGACGACGGCCACGAGCAAGGTGGTGGAGCCGGTCGGGACGGGGACACGCTGAGCGGAGCCGATGAGCTTGCCGTTGAGTTCAGGGATAACTAGACCGATGGCCTTGGCGGCACCGGTGGAGTTAGGAACGATGTTGGCGGCGCCGGCACGGGCACGGCGGAGATCGCCTTTGCGGTGAGGTCCATCGAGGATCATCTGGTCACCGGTGTAGGCGTGGACGGTGGTCATGATGCCGGATTGGATCGGGAAGGCATCGTTGAGGGCCTTGGCCATCGGGGCGAGGCAGTTGGTGGTGCAGCTCGCGGCGGAGATGACCTGGTCATCCTTAGTTAGGGTCTTCTCGTTGACGGAGTAGACGATGGTCTTGAGGTCTTTGCCAGCGGGAGCGGAGATGACGACCTTCTTGGCGCCCGCTTCGATGTGGGCCATGGATTTCTCCTTGGAGCAATAGAAGCCAGTGCACTCGAGGACGACGTCGACGCCGAGTTTGCCCCAGGGGAGGTTAACGGCCTTGGGTTCGGCATAGATGGTGATTTCCTTGCCATCGACGATGATGGCGCCGGGAACCTTGACGGTCTTGCCGTCTTCTTCGTAGATGGGTTCCTTGGACTCGACGGTGTGGAGATTCTCGCCGATGACGCCGCAATAGCCCTTCTGGGCGGTGTCATACTTCAAGAGGTTGGCGAGCATCTTGGGGCTCGTGAGGTCGTTGATGGCGACGACTTCATAGCCCTCGGCACCGAACATTTGACGGAAAGCAAGACGGCCGATGCGTCCGAATCCGTTGATCGCAACTTTAACTGACATTAAATGTCCTCCTTGATTAAGAAATTGCTGTGTTAATTATGGGCGCGCTCGGCCGCGTTTTCAAGAAAACACTATGCGCCGCGTTCATTCCGCTTCCAAATGCCCCATCATAGATGCAAACGGGGCAAAACAAGGGAGGGCGAAAGACAGGGTTCCATATTCCTTTGAAACGATGAACCCCTTATCGATCAATCTCTTACGGTAGTTTTGGAAATTGCTTTCCTTCATTCCGGCTTTGGCCATGACGTCTTTGGCGGCGCCATCGGTCTCGGCGAGGGCCTGGCAAAACAGTTTCTCTTTCGGGGTCAGGTCCTTCCACAGGATGTCATAGCCGTTATGCCAAAGGTATTCCTGATATTTGCTTAAAAGGGCCTCGTCGACTTCGGTGCCCCCCGACTCGTAGAGGAAATAACCCAAAACCTGATAGGCAAAGGCATAACCTTTGGTTATTTTGGCGAACTCGACCGCCCGCTCTTCCGAGACGGCGAATTCCTTTTGGTATTGAGACGCGATGGCCAAGGCATCCAAAGGACCGAGTTCAATCTTTGGGGTCCTCGAAAGGAAGGACATTCCCTTGTCCGCGGTAATTCTCTCGATGTTCTCCTTCAAACCCGTCATAAGCAAAAACAGTTTGTATCCGCGTCCGATCGCGGACTGGTAGAAATTGGCAAAGTAGCGAAGTTCCTTGGTCGCGTTGGCCTCATCGATCGTGACTAGCACCCTCTTCCCTTTCTCCTTGGCCTTTTTGAGCAGTTCCTCGGCGATGATGTCTGGCTCTGTGATGACCTGCCCTTTCTTGACCGTGAGGCTCATATAGGGGACGGATACGGTCAAAGACCAATCCGCAAAGAGCTTTTGCAATTGCCCTTGGGCGTAGAGCCTTTGGGAAAAGGAGGTCATCAAATCGCCCTGGGGGTTTAGATCCACCACGATCCATCCCTGCTTCGAGAGCTCATCGGCAAGGGAGCGCATGAAAACGGTCTTTCCCGAACCGCGGATCCCCGTGATCAAATAAGCCAGAATCTGGGGGTCTTTCGAAAGGAATTTTGAAAGGACCCCTTCCGCCACTTCGGTTCGTTTGACCACCGATAGGGCGGTCTTGCCATACATCAAGGTGAATGGGTTTTCTCTTTCGGACATAAGTTCCTCCTTGTGCAAGTTTGTGCAACTTCGAAAATATTATGCAACTTTGTGCAAGTTTGTGCAAGTTTGTGCAACTTTGAAAATTTTGTGCAACTTTGTGCAAGTTTGTGCAACTTGGAAAAAGCCGACCGGGTTAGGCTTCCTGGTCGGCATATTGGAGCTGATAGAGCTTGTAGTAATGGCCCTTCTTCTTAAGAAGCGCCTGGTGGTTGCCCTGCTCTAGGATCTCCCCGTTTTGCAAGACGATGATGTTGTCCGCGTGTTGGATGGTCGATAGACGATGGGCCACGACGAGCATCGTGCCAATGTTCTTGATCTTCTCGAGGGAGTCCTGGATGAGGAGCTCGGTCTCGGTGTCGATGTTCGCGGTCGCCTCGTCGAGGATCAGGATCTGCGGCTTATGGAGGATGGTCCTCGCGAAGGAAAGCAGCTGCCTTTGGCCCGCGGAGAAGTTCTCGCCCCTTTCGAGCACTTCCTCCTCGTACTTATTGGGGAGGCTTTCGATGAAGGGGGAGGCGTTGACGTAGTCGCAGGCGGACTTTATTTGCTCATCCGTGAAGGAATCGTCATGGAGGGTCAAGTTGCTCCTAATGGAACCCGAGAAGAGGAAGACATCCTGAAGCATCTGCCCCACCGCTTTCCTAAGGGAATCGATCTTGATCTCCGTGATGTCGACGTCGTCGATGAGGATCTGGCCCTTTTGGATTTCGTAGTTGCGGACGATGAGGCCTAGGATCGTGGTTTTGCCCGCGCCGGTCGCCCCGACAAAGGCCACGGTTTGGCGGGGTTCCACGACGAAGGAGACGTCCTTGAGGATCCAGTTCTCGCCTTCATAAGCAAACCAAACGTGACGGAACTCGATCTTGCCTTGGAAGGAATCGACGTCCCTGGCCTCGGGCTTATCCACCACTTCGGGCGGCACGTCGAGGAGGCTATAGAGCCTTTCGGCGGCGGTCAGGGCGCGCTGAATCTGGTTGAGTTGGTCGGCGATGTTCTGGATCGGGTTGAAGAAACGGGAGAGGTAGAGGTAGAAGGCGACGATCTCCGCGGCCATCAAAGGAATCGATAGGCCCACGAAGAAGGTGACCCCGATGGAACCGAAATAGAGCAAGTTGATGAAGGGGCGGTAGAAGGCGAATGCCATGACCACGCGGTAGATGGCCTTGCGGATGTTCTGGTTCTTCACGTCGAATTCGGCTTCTTTCCTCTTCTCCTGGTTGAAGATCTGGGTGACTTTCATGCCGGAGAGGTTCTCGCTTAGGAAGGCATTGAGGTCGGAGATATAACGCCTTTCCTGACGGAAGAATTTGCCGACGATCTTACCAAAGAAGAAGGAGACGACCCCCGCGGTGAGGGCGAATAGGAGCAGCCACAAAGAGAGTTGGATCGAGATGATCATCATGATGATGAGGACCCCGATGACCGTCATGAGGTTGGAGATGAGGTTGACCAAAACGCTCGTGAAGAGGTCGGAGACCGCCGCGGTGTAGTTGGCGACTCTCGTCACCAAGGAGCCCGTGGCCATCTGGTTGAATTGGTTCTGCGACATCGACTCGATGTGCTGGAAGACCTCCATGCGCATGCGATAGACGATGCGTTGGCCCGCCTTTTGTAGAACCATCGACTGCAGGTAACGGATGCCTTGGTTGGCCACCCCTAAAAGGGCATAGCCGAGGACGATGAGCATCAAGGCGCGCATCGTCGTATTGTCGATGACCCCTTTTAGGACCTCGACGAAACGGGAGGTCAAATAGGGAAGGACGATGTCGATGCCGACGTTGACGGCAATGAGGAAAAGCGAAAGGAAAATGGCGAGCTTCTCTTTGGCGATGTAGGGACGGCTATGGGAAAGCAGTTCCCTTAGGGACATCTTCCGATCGCCAAGAAGCTTCTCTTTTTCTTCGTTCATGGCTTCTTCATCCATTGCGACGCTCACCCCCTTCCACTTCTTTCTCGAGTTCCTGGAGATAGACCATCCTTTGGTACAAGGGGGATTCCTTCATGAGGGTCTCGTGGGACCCATAGGCCACCACAGCTCCCCTATCGAGGACGATGATCTTATCCATATGCATGACCGAGGAAACGCGGGAGGCGATCAAAATGGTCGTCTGGCCCTTGCGTTGCTCGGCGATGTTCTTGAGGATCTTCTCCTCGGTCTTCACGTCGACCGCGGAGACGCAGTCGTCCATGACGAGGATCGGGGCTTTCTTATAGAAGGCCCTGGCGATGGAGACGCGTTGCTTCTGTCCGCCCGAAAGGGTGACGCCCCTCTCGCCGGAGACGGTGTCGTATCCCTTGGGGAAGCCCTCGATGTTTTCCTTGACGTCGGCGAATTCGGCCGCTTCCACCACCGCTTCGTGCTCGGGCTTATCGGCGGAGAAAGCGATGTTATTCTCGATCTTGTCGGAGAAGAGGAAGTTATCCTGCGGGGCATAGGCGACCGCATCCCTTAAGGAGGCGATGTCGACGTCCATCAAATCGACCCCGTCGACGAAAAGGGAGCCCTTGTCGATGTTATAGAGGCGGAAAAGCGAATTGACCAAGGTGGTTTTGCCTGAGCCCACTTTGCCGACCACGCCGATATGGGCGCCAGGTTCAATCGTCAAGGAAACCTCGGACAAAGCCGGGGAGGCGGTGCCGGGATAGGTGAAGGTGAAGTTCCTGAATTCGATTTGGCCCTTCACGTTTTCTAGTTTCACCGGATTCTCGGGGTTTTTGACGTCGATTTCGGTGTCGAGGAAGGCGCTGATGCGGCGCAAGGAGCCCTTGGCCCTAGAACGCATGGAGACGATTTGGCCGAGGGCGATCATCGGCCAGATGAGGAGGTCGATGTAGCCGACGAACTCGAATAGGCCGCCGACGGTGAGCTCGATCGGATGACCCGCGACCACGATCGGGTTGCCGCTAGCAAAGCAATAGACGAACCAGCCGCCAAAGCCCAAGACGAGAGCGATCTCGGCGACGAGGATGATCTCGATGATGACGTCGAAGAAGACGGAGAGGCGGGCGAAGCCGACGTTGACCTCCTGGTTCCTGCGGGCGATTTTGGCGAAGGCGTGGATTTCCTTGTTCTGCTTGACGAAGGACTTGATGACGCGGATGCCGGTGAAGTTCTCGTTGGCGAAGTCATAGAGGCGGTCGAATTCCTTCTGACGGAGTTCCCACCTGGCCGACATGAAGCGGTCGACCAAGGCGCCCCAGACGATGATGAGGCCGATCGGGGCCATGGCCAAAAGGGTCATCCACGGGTTCAAGCGGATCATGGAGACCAACACGGAGACGGAGAGGAAGATCGCGTCGACGATCATGACGGTGCCCCATCCGAAGAAGTCGCTGATCTCCTCGATGTCGGAGGTAAACCAGTTCATGATGTTGCCGACCTTGGTCTCGTGGTAATAGGAGGCGGAAAGCTTCTCGGCCTTGTCGAACATCTCTTTGCGGATGCCGGCGGCGATACCCGTGGAGGCACGGAAGATGGAAAGCCTCCAGATGGCCCTGCCCACGAACATGATGAGGGCGCAGAGCATGATGAAGCCAACGATCTTGCCGAGTTCGTCGAGATTGTCCACGAGAATCGAATCCTCGTCGATGATCTGACCCAAAAAGCGCGGAATGAAAGTCTGGGCCACGTCAACGACGATGAGGGCGATGACGCCTAGAAGAAAGAAGGCCCAGTATTTGCGGTAGTATTTGTTGACGTGTCTTCCAAATAGCATACGCGATGGATAATCATAAATTAACAGTTGTTAATTGCAACGGTTTTGCTTGAAAAGATGAAAAGACGGGCTTTTTTCCGCCTGTCTTTGTCCATTTCAAAACGGCCCAGTTTCCTTATGGGAGCAGGTCTTTGACGGATACGCCTAAACCCGTCGCGATGCGGAGCAAGGTGAGGTAACTAGGGTTCCTCCTGCCCTTTTCGATGTCGTTGATATGCGTCTTGGAAATGCCCGTCTCCAAAGAGAGGGTCAGTTGGGTTAGGCCCGCTTTCCTCCGCAAAAGGGCTATTTTTTGTCCTAAAGCGAGCAGGCTTTCCTTTTCCATCGGGGTCTCATTCCTTCTCATTTGGATGCTCCTTCAAATAGGCTTCGTGGATGGAACGGAAGATATGGTTCACGTTGGATTTGGAGATGGTTGAGGCGAGTTCCTCGGATAAGGCCACCGCGAGCTCCCCTAGCGAGGCCTCGGGGTTAGCGACCCTAAGCTCCATGAGGGCCCTTTCCTTGGGGTTCCAATGGGTTTCGGGGAAATGGGACAGCAGGAATTCAATCTCCTTCTTTTGCCTAGCGCCGGCTTCCATCGTCTTGGACATGTTCGCGGTGTCCAAGTTGGTGAGCCTATTGCCGATATTGGCGAAGTCGCGGTTCACCCTGACGTCTTCGAACTTGAGGCACGCCGAAGTGGCCCCCACCAGGACGAGGAACTCGGAGATCTGCTCGGCTTTCTTAAGGTAGACGATCCACTGGTTTCTCCTGACGGATACCTTGGGCGAGAAATGGTGGCCTTGGGCCTTGGTGAGAAGATGGCAAAGCCATTTCGCGTAGGATTGGTCGTTCGTGGCGATTTCCAGGTGGTAATTGCTCGAAGAGGGGTCATTGACCGAGCCCGAGGCAAGGAAGGCCCCCGAAAGATAGGCGGAGGCTTCCTCGTCGGAATCCACGAGCCCATGGGGGATGCGCGGGGAGAAATAGTCGACCTCGAGCCTTTCCAAAACCGCGGGTGCCTCGGGGACGAGGACGTGGTATTTCATCTTCTTGCGGAAGCCGATGCCCCTGGAATAGGAAAACCTAGGCTGTCTCCCTAGCAAAGAGGAGGCCATGAGGTAGAGCGCCTTCGCGATCTTGGCGGATTCGCTGCTCAAATCGAGCTCCTCCCCCATCGCCGAGAGACGGATGGAACCGTTGATCCTGGCAAACGCCGAAAGGAAGGAGGCCTGGCAAGAAGGCGGGAATTCGATTTGGGCGATTTCCTCTTTCGCCTCCATGGCAAAGGACGGCTTGTTCTCTTTCATGGGCCTTATAATACCACGGCTTCCGGCGTGTCGAAACCAAAGGAAAAGGCCACGGGGAACTCCTCGTGGCCCTAAGTCTCTTATCGATGCGCGTGGATGTAGCTGATCGCCGAGGTGGCCGCCACCGCGCCTTCCCCGCCGGCGTTGACGAGTTGGCGGAGTTTCTTATCCACCACGTCCCCCGCCGCATATAGGCCAGGGATGGAGGTCTCTTGATTATCGCGGTCCACCTTGAGGAATCCTTTGCTGGATTCAGGCCTCATGGAGGCTAGGTAGGCCGAGGAGGATTGCTCGCCGGTAAGGAGGAACACCCCGTTCACCGCGATTTCGCTCTCCCCTTCTTTCCCGCTTACGGAGATGGAAGAGACCTTTTGCTCGCCCTTAATCGCGGAAAGCTTTGCTTCCTCGATGATATGGACGTTATTTAGGGCCTTAAGTTCGGCTAGATGCGCCTCGGTGGCCTCGAAGGGCTTAGGGGCGATGACGTAGAGGTCGCTAGCAAGAGCGGACAAATAGATCGCGTCCTCCACCGCGTGGTCTTGGTATCCATAGACCGCCATCGGGAGGCCTTTGAAGAAATTGCCGTCGCAGGTCGCGCAATAGGAGACCCCCCTGCCCGAGAATTCCTCTTCGCCGGGGATGGAGAGCTTCTTCGCGGATAATCCGCTAGCGACGATGACCGTCGTGGAAAGGAAGGTTCCGACATCAGTCGTCGTGACGAATAGGCCATCCTCGTTTTTCCTTACGTCCATGACGTCGCCATAATCGAAGGCCACGCCGAGGGTAGTCGCCTGCTCGAGCAGCTTCATCGCAAGTTCAGGCCCGGGGATCGAGGCGATGCCGGGGTAATTGTCGATGCGATGGATGTTGTTTAGCTTTCCTCCGGGCGCCCCTTTGTCTATGACAAGCGCGCTCAGGTTGCTCCTTTTTAGGTAGATGCCCGCGGTGATGCCCGCGATGCCGGCCCCGATCACGAGGCAATCGTAACGTTTGCTTTCCATGCCCATATTATGGGGAAAGGAAGGAAAACCCGCACGGGATTTGCTCGTGCGGGTCACGTTTCATTCCTTTGGCTCTTCTTTGTCCTCTTGGATGACGATCTTCTTGGGGGCCTTGGAGAGGTCGACCTTCTCTTTTTCCTTTTTGTTACTCACCACGGGGACGGTTTCCTTCGCCGCCTTGGCGGGACGGTAGGACAGGTCGCTGCGATCTAGCGGTTTGCCCTTTTTGATGAGGAAGTAATCGAAGACGTGAAAGAAGACGATGGCCACGACGCCGATGATGATGTAGACCATCGAGTTCCAGAAGCTCCACATGCCGTTGGAACCCATGTTGTAATGGGGGTCGCGAAGCGGCTCCATGATCATGCGGGTGATGCCATACCAAATCATGTAGAAGGCGGCGAGGTCGCCCAAAGACCTATGGAACCATTTCGGGGATTGGGTGTCGGTCTTGGGCTTCCAGAGTTTGGCGACGCCCCAGGCGATCACGAAATACCCGGCCAAGTTGATGATGCCCTCGATGAGGAAGAGGGGGATGAACATCTGCCCTCCGACGGGATGCCCGCCATCGAAGGAGACGGCCATCTGGTTCCTGATCCAGGTGGGAAGGATCGTCCAATCGGACATGTTCACCACCGAGCCATAGACCTCGTGGTTGAAGAAATTGCCCCACCTGCCGATGCACTGGGCGATCAAAATGGAGGGTACGATGATGTCGGCCGCCCAACGGACGTCGACGTATTTGCGGCGGAAGATGACGAAGAGGGCGCCGGCGATGATACCGCCGACCGCGCCGCCCAAAATGGTGATGCCGCCATTCCAAATCTCGAACATCTTATACCACTGCCCATTCGCGCAGTATTGGCTGAAATTGGGTCCGCCCGCGCCGTCGCCATTCCAGTTGCCGACGACGTACCAGATACGGGCGGCGATGATGCCCGCTGGCAAAACTAAGAGCAAGCAGGTATCCAAAATGCCATGACGGCCGAACTTCTTATAGAAGCGATGGTCGCAGACCCAATATGCCACGAGGGCGCCGAAGATGATGACGACGCCATACCAGGTGATGGTAAGGCCCGAACGGGCGCTTTGATAGGTGATGAAATGGAAGCCGGACCCATCGATTGAGAAGCCCGAGGAAAGAGGATAGCTCAGGAATTCGCCCACCCCTTCTCCTAGAAGCAAGAAGAAGACGAGGGACAGAGGGATGGAGACGATGAGAGTGAGGCGCGTGGCCTTCCTTTGCATTTCATCGGCGTCCTTTCTCCAGAAGTAGAGGTAGAAGGAGAACCACAAAGCGGAGAAGGAAAGGCAGAAGAAGAACGCGCCGAAGACGGACATCGTCATGCGGCCCGAATCGATGTTCCATTTGGATAGTCCCGCGATCGCGGCCTGAACGAGGGCGCCGCCGATAGAAAGGGCGACCTCCCCGCCTATGAAGGAAAAGAATTCCTTTTTGGAAAGAAGATTGCGGGTTTTGTCGATCGCGAACTTGCGAATCGTGTAGATGTTGAAGCCGATTCCGCCTAGAAGCAGAACCAACCCTAGGACCAGATAGAAGTAATCCATGGGTTTAAGTCTCCTACTCCATCTGCCCTTTGTCGAGAGCGGCCTTCAACATAGGCGCGAGGAACTCGCCCGTATACGACCCCTTGACCTTGGCCACTTGCTCGGGGGTACCTTGGGCGACAATCTTGCCGCCGCGATACCCGCCTAAGGGTCCTAGGTCGATGATCCAGTCGGCCACCTTGATGACGTCGAGGTTATGCTCGATGACGATCACGGTGTCGCCATGGTCGACGATTCCCTGTAGGACTTTGAGCAAACGCGACACGTCGTCGGTATGGAGGCCCGTCGTCGGTTCGTCGAGGATATAGACGGTTTTCCCCGTGGGTTTTCTTTGCAGTTCCGTGGCCAATTTGACGCGTTGGGCCTCGCCGCCAGAGAGTTCAGTCGCGGGTTGGCCGAGTTTGATATAGCCTAGGCCGACATCAAGCAAAGTTTTTATTTTACGCAGGATTTGCGGGCGGTTTTCGAAGAATTTGCAGGCTTCCTCGACCCTCATCTCGAGGACGTCGTGGATGTTTTTTCCTTTATAGAGGCAAGAGAGGGTCTCCTCGTTATACCTCTTCCCCTGGCATTCGTCGCAGCGGACGTAGACGTCAGGAAGGAAGGACATGGAGACGCGGGTCACTCCAGCGCCTTGGCATTTCTCGCAGCGGCCCCCGCTCACGTTGAAGGAGAACCTGCCTTTGTCAAAGCCCCTGGCCCTGGCTTCGTCGGTCTCGGCGAAAAGGGCGCGGATGTCATCGAAGACGCCCGTGTAGGTCGCGGGGTTGGAACGCGGGGTGCGGCCGATCGGCTCTTGAGTGATGTTGATGAGTTTATCGACGTTTTCCATTCCCTTCACCGCCTTCACTTCGGGCGGGAAGATGGATTTCTTTTTGGAGATCGCCTCCTCGATGGCTTTGACGAGGGTCTCGTTGACTAGGGAGGATTTGCCTGAGCCGGAGACGCCGGAGACGACGATGAATTTCCCTAAGGGGAATTTGACGTTGACGTTAGCTAGGTTATGGCAATAGGCGCCTTGGAGTTCGATGAATTGGCCACTTCCTTCCCTACGCTTAGAAGGGACGGGGATATATTTCCTGCCGGAAAGGTAGGCGCCCGTGATGGATTTAGGCTCCGCTTCGACCGCGGCCAAATCGCCTTCCACCACCACTTCGCCGCCATGGATGCCGGCTCCGGGCCCGATGTCGACGATGTAGTCGGCGCTTCTCATCGTGTCCTCGTCGTGCTCGACGACGATGAGGGTATTGCCTAGATCCCTCATTTCCTTGAGGGTGGAGATGAGCTTTTGGTTGTCCCTTTGGTGTAAACCGATGGAAGGTTCGTCCAAGACATAGAGGACGCCCGATAGGCGCGAGCCGATCTGGGTGGCCAAGCGGATGCGCTGGGCCTCGCCCCCAGATAGGGTCATCGCATAACGGGAAAGGGTCAGGTAATCTAGACCGACGTCGATCAAGAAGGTGGCCCTGGAACGGATTTCCTTAAGGATCATGTCGGCGATCTTGTGCTCAGATTCGTTTAGGGAGGCCTGCACCTCGTCGACCCAAACGGCGAATTTGTCTAAAGATAGCGAGGTGGCTTCGTAAATGTTTAGCCCACCGACCTTCACCGAAAGGGCGGCTTCGTTTAGACGGGCGCCATGGCAAGTCGTGCAGGTAGAATCGCGCATGAAGGACTCGTAATAGCCCCTCATCCATTCGGAGGAGGTTTCCCTATAGAGCCTTTCGATGCGGGTTTTGACGCCTTCGATGAAGCCATGACGGTTCATCTTGTTGCCCGAGACCGAGGTGATCGTGTAATCGTGGGGCTCGGTGGAGCCATACAAAACGATGTCCTGCTTCTTCTTGGGCAGGTCTTTCCATGGGGTATCGAGATCGATGTCGTAAAGTTTGCAAAGGATCTCGAACTCCTTCCATTCGAGGTTGGTCGTGTCGACGATGTTGGCGAGGTAGCGAACGCAGCCCTGGCGGATGCTTTTCTCTGGCGTCGGGATTAGCAAATCGATCGCGACTTCCCTTTTGATGCCTAAGCCTTTGCAATCGGGGCAGGAGCCTAACGGGGCGTTAAAGGAGAATAGACGCGGTTCCAAAAAGGGAACGGAGAAGCCACATTTAGGGCAGGAATGGTGTTGGGAAAGGAGCCTCTCTCCCTTGGAAGAGAGGATGATGAGATATCCCCTGCCATAATCCAAGGCGAGTTCGACGTCCTCGGCCACCCTGCTGCGGAGGCCGTCTTTGATGATGAGGCGGTCCACGACGAGCTCAATCGAGTGGCGTTTGTTCTTTTCTAAGGCGATCGGTTCCTCGAGCAATTTCATCTCGCCATCGACGCGAATCCTCGCAAAACCCTGCTTTTTTAGTTTTTCTAAGGTCTCCGCGTGGGTGCCCTTCTCCTCTTTGACGATCGGGGCGAGGATCTGGATCTTCTCCCCCGCTTCGTATTCAAGGATCGCCGAGGTCATGGCGACCGGCGAATAGGCTTCGATCTTCTGTCCGTGATGGGGGCAATAAGGCGCGCCGATGCGGGCGAAGAGCAAACGGAGGTAATCGTAGATCTCCGTGACGGTACCGACGGAGGAACGCGGGTTGTGGCTGCCCGATTTCTGGTCGATGGAAATCGCGGGGGAAAGACCCTCGATTGAATCGACGTCGGGCTTTTCGAAGCCTCCTAGAAACTGACGGGCGTAGCTAGAAAGGGACTCGACGTACCTTCTTTGCCCTTCGGCGAAGATCGTGTCGAAGGCAAGCGTGGACTTGCCCGAGCCCGAAAGCCCGGTGAAAACGGTCAGGGATCCCTTGGGAATCTCGCAATGGATGTTCTTGAGGTTATTCTCCCTGGCGCCTTTTACGATGATGTAGTTTTTCGAGTTCTTTTCCATAAAGCAAGGGAATTATATAGGAGTTTGCCCTTTAAGGGCATAAGAATGCTTCCTCGTCTCAACCATTCTGCGCCGAGGATGGGTTTGCTGGCGATTCTCCCCTGCGTCGGATTTCATTTTTAAACTGGTCGAATTCGACCAGTTTAAAACTTATAGCCGCCACCGAAATCTCAACTCAAAAGCCTTGCTTTCGCACGAAAAAGCCCCCGATTTCTCGAGGGCTCTGTTTACTGCTGGTCGGAACGTCGGGATTTGAACCCGAGACCCCTACCACCCCAAGGTAGTGCACTACCAAGCTGTGCTACGTCCCGGCAACGAGTAATTATACTCATCTCCGCCCCCGTTTCCATAGCCAATTTATATACACGTGCGCGTAAGGCAAGAAAAAGGCCATGGGGTTGCCATGGCCTTTGGTTGGTTTTTGCCTTAGTCGGCGAAGCGCTTGATGGCTTCCCAACGGTCGTGGGCGTACTTCTCGCACTTCTGGAGGAGTTCTTCGGCGTGCTCGGGATTGACGATCGGGAGCATGGAGAAGCGGGTCTCCTGCATGATGAAGTCGCGGAACTTGGACCAATCGGGTTCGGCGCAGTCGATTTGCAAGGGGTTCTTGCCTTCGGCTTTTAGGCGCGGGTCATAACGGAAGGTGCGGAAGTAGCCGCATTCGACCGCCATCTTCTCCTCCTTGATGGAGTTGACGAGGCCGCCCTTGATGTGCTGTTCGGCGCAGGGGCAGTAGCAGATGACGAGCGAGGGTCCGTCATAGGACTCGGCTTCCTTGAAGGCCTTGATCGCCGCGACGGGGTTGGAGCCTAGAGCGACCTGGGCCACGTAGACATGGCCATAGGCCATCGCCATGAGGGCGAGGTTCTTCTTGGCTTCCTTTTTGCCGGAGGCGGTGAACTTGTTGATGGAACCGGTCTGCGAGGACTTGGAGGCCTGGCCGCCGGTGTTGGAGTAGACCTCGGTGTCGAGGACCATGACGTTGACGTCTGCTTCGTTAGCGAGGACGTGGTCAAGTCCGCCATAGCCGATGTCGAAGCTCCAGCCGTCGCCGCCGACGATCCACACGGACTTATCGACGAGGTCGCGCTCATAGGCGAGGACTTCCTTGACCTTCTCGGACTTGGAGGCCTTCACGAGGCGGACGAGCTCGGGGACGATTTCCTTGCAGAGGTCGCGGTTTTTGACGTTGGCGACGTACTTTTCGATGAGCTCTTTGAGCTCGGGTTCGACTTCGTCTTTGGCCGCGGTGAGGATGGCGAGGATGACGGCCATCTTCTGGTCGCAGGCGATCCTCATGCCGAAGCCGTATTCGGCGTTGTCCTCGAAGAGGGAGTTGGCCCAAGCGGGACCATCTTTGCCGTTATCGTTGACGAAGGGGGTCAGCGGGGTGCTGCCGCAGTAGATGGAGGAGCAGCCGGTGGCGTTAGCGACGAGCATGTCCTTGCCGAAGAGCTGCGAGACGAGCCTGTAGTACGGGGCTTCGCCGCAGCCGGCGCAAGCGCCGGAGACTTCCATGTAGGGCTTCTTGAAGCCGATGCCTTTGACGCCGGACTCTAGAGCAGCGGGGAATTGTCCCTTCTTCTCGGAGACTTTGGCGTAGCAATAATCGGCACCGACCTGCTGCTCGCGCTGGGTGTGGGCGTCGACCATCTTGAGGGCCGGCTCTTTGCCTAGCTTCTCAGCGGTCTTGTTGCCCATACATTCGGCGACGCAGAGTCCGCAGCCGACGCAGTTGTCGCTGGAAACCTGGATACGGAACTGGAGGGTCTTGTCGGCGGTGCCAAGGGCGGGTTTCAAACCGGCCTTGACGATTTCGGGGGCCGCCGCCACTTCTTCCGCGTTCAATAGATAGGGACGGATGGTGGCGTGGGGGCAGACGAGGGCGCACTGGTTGCACTGGATGCAGGAGACCGGGTTCCAGACCGGGACGCGGTCGGCGATCGCCCTCTTCTGACGGAAGGTGATGTTGGCGTTCATCGTGCCATCGAGGAGCTCGTGCTTGGTGAAGGCGCTGGTCGGGAGTTCGTCGCCGTCGAGACGGTCGATGACTTCGACGTATTCGTCATAGTAGGTATCGCCGGTGTCCTTGGCGGCCACTTTGGCGACGGAGAGGTTGATCCATTCGGGGTCGACCTTGACCTCGCGGAGGCCTTGGGCGCCCTTATCGATGGCGGCGTAGTTCTTCTCGACGACGTCCATGCCCTTCTTCTCAAAGGTCTTGAGGACGTACTTCTTCATCCACTTCTCGGCATCCGCGTAGGGCATGATGGAGGGGTTGAGGTAGAAGAAGGCGGCCTGCATCGTGGTGTTCGTGTGACGGCCCATGCCGGCTTCGAGGGCGAGCTTATTCGCGTCGATGACGTAGAACTTGGCCTTCTTCTCGGCGAGGAGGTGCTTCATGCGGTTAGGCATGGACTTGACGAGGGTCTCATCGTCCATCGAGGTGTTCAGCAAGAAGGTGCCGCCTTCCTTGAGGTTGGCGATGATGTCGAACTTGAAGATGTAGGTATCGAGCGAGCAGGAGATGAAGTCGGCGTTCTTGACGTAGTATTCGCTGTGGATCGGCTCTTTGCCGAAGCGGAGGTGGCTACGGGTCGTGCCGCCAGCCTTCCTGGAGTCGTACTGGAAGTAGGCCTGGGCGTATTGGCCGGTCGCGTCGCCGATGATCTTGATGGAGTTCTTGTTCGCGGAGACGGTGCCGTCGGAGCCTAAGCCATAGAAGAGGCAGGAGGTGTAGTTGCCGGGGACGTGGAACTTGTCGTCGACGGGGATGGAGAGGTGGGTCACGTCATCCTTGATGCCGACGGTGAAGCCATTCCAGTTCTTCTCGGCGTCGAGGAAGTCATAGACGGCCTTGACGTCTTTGGGCTGGGTGTCCTTGGAGGAGAGACCATAACGGCCGCCGAGGACCTTGATGTCGCCCCTGCCTTCGGCGGCGAGGGCAACCACGACGTCGAGGTAGAGAGGCTCGCCTTGGGAACCGAGTTCTTTGGTGCGGTCCAAGACGGCGATTTTCTTAACCGAGGCGGGAATCGCCTTGGAGAGGAGCTTGGAGGAGAAAGGACGATAGAGGTGGACTTTGACTAGACCGACCTTCTCGCCGGCCTTGTTGAGGGCCTCGACGACTTCGCCGGCGGTCTCGGTGACCGAGCCCATGGCGATGATGACCTTGGTGGCGTTAGGATCGCCCACGTAGACGAAGGGGGCGTATTCCCTGCCAGTCAGCCTGGAGGCTTCGGCGAAATACTTCTCGGCGGCGGCGAGCACATCGTCGACTTTGACGTTCTGGGCTTCGCGGGCCTGGAAGTAGATGTCGTCGTTTTCCGCACCACCGCGGGTCACCGCGTGGGTGTGGGGGTTAAGGGCGCGGGCCCTGAATTCCTCGACTTTGTCCATCGGGAGGAGTTTCTTCCACTCGGCATCGTCGATGAATTCGACGTTCTGGACTTCGTGGGAGGTACGGAAGCCATCGAAGAAGTGGCAGACCGGGGAGGAGGACTCGATCGCGACGAGGTGGGCGACCGGGGTGAGGTCGGCGATTTCCTGCACCGAGTTGGAGCAGATCATCGTGATGCCGGTCTGACGGATCGCGTAGACGTCTTGGTGGTCGCCGAAGATCGAAAGGGCGCGGGTCGCGAGGGAGCGGGCGGACACATGGAGGACCGCGGGCAAGAGCTCACCACACCACTTGTAGATGTTCGGGATCATGAGCAATAGGCCTTGGGAGGCGGTGTAGGTGGTAGCTAGAGAACCACCTTGGAGGGCGCCGTGGACGGCACCGGAGGCGCCGGCTTCCGATTGCATCTCAACGAGTTTGACCGGGGCGCCAAAGAAATTCTTCTGCCCTTTGGAGGCGAAGATGTCGACGTTCTCCGCCATCGGGGAGGACGGGGTGATGGGGTAAATAGCCGCGACTTCGGTGAAGTTGTAGCTGCCCATCGCCGCGGCGGTATTACCGTCGACGGACTTAAATGTTTTTTTGATTTCAGCCATTAGTTATGAAATCTCCTTGCCCAAAAAGTATATTTCTTCGCGTGCGTGCTAGCAATGCGAAATTCCTTAAAGGAATGTTGATGGCGAAAAGAAAGCGGGCCGAGGCTGTTATCCACAACATAATTGAAAAGTTTGTTAACTCGTTTATGATGGTGTCATGGAAAGCCTAAGCGACCTCATTCGAGCCGTGTCTTCCCTTCCGAAAGGGGATGTTTATATCAAAAACATCAAGGGAAGGACCTACTACTACCATCAGTTTTTCGAACACGGAAAACGCTACTCGAAATTGCTCCATGCCGATCAAGTAGAACCTTTGAAGGAGCAAATCGCAAAAAGGAAGGAACTTGAATCCAGAATCAAGGCGCTTTCCCGCTTCAAAACCACCACTCTAACCAAATCCGCCCGTGAGTTCTCAGGGTGCGTCATGCTAAGAGACAGAGCGGTCGCCAAATTCGAGAAAGGGGATCTGGTGAGCCTAGACGAGAAACACTGCCCTCTCATCATCAAAAGAACCCATTCCCTCCTCCCCTTCCTCCAATATAGGGTCATCGACGGAAGCCGCACGAACGCCCGTTTGCTCAAAAAGGCGTTGGCAATCCAGGAGAAGGACGACCCCATCGTTTCCCTATACGCATACGCGGCCACGATTAACGACCCCTACTGGTTCAGGCCAAGCCACTCCAAGCTCAAATACGCCGACATCACCTTCGATAGCGATGCCTTCGCCGAGATATCTTTAAAAGGGGACATGACTTTGTTTCCCGCCAAACCCCACTCCACCCCGGAACTAACGACCAGCGGCTCGTTCGAAAAAGGGTGGAAAAGGGAAGACGGCCATTGGTGGTTATACAAAACGGGGACAAAACAGGAGATCTTCTCCGAACTCCTCTGCGTCGAAATCGCCAAAGCGATGGGAATACCCACCGCTTCTTACGCCTATCAAGACGGATATATCAAGACCCTTAACTTCGCTGAAACGGCCATCTTCGAGCCGATGGTTGCCATCGCCGGGGATGACGATGGCTACGAAAACGTTTTTAACGCCCTCGAAGAACTTAACCCAAACCTCCTACCCGCCTACATGCGTTTGGTATTCTTTGACGCGGTTACGAATAACGTCGACCGCCATAATGAAAACTGCGGGATCATGCGCGATGCACAAAGTGGGGAAATCCTTAGCCTCGCCCCTAATTTCGACTGCAATCTTGCCTTAATCAGTAGGACACCAGTTTTAGCGTCTCCGGAAAAGGATGGCCTCATCAAGATGTTCCTATCCTTTGTGAGAAAGAACGAAAAAGCAAAAAACGGCCTTTTTGCCACCGCGCTCCCTCACTTAACCGAAGAAGACATCGAACGTTGTATCTTTGCATTACCCGCTCCCGCCCGATTGGATGTTCCTGGCCTCGCGAAGAAAGTCGTTGATAGATACGATTACATCTTAAAAGAACTTTCTTAGAGTTATCCACAACATAATTGAAAAGTTTGTTAACTCAAAAAGAGGCGCGTTAACGAAAGAAAACGGAGCGCCGCTCCGTTCTGCTTATTTCGCTTTTCTGCGCCTTTGGGTTTCCCGCTGGACGAGCTTTTCTAGGATCCTGAGTTCCTCGTCGGATAGCTTTTTGGAGGTATCCACCAGGCCACCGACATTGGTCATTTTCTTATAGACGAAGTCGGCGATGGAGGAATATTCGGCGAGTTCCTTTTTGGAGATCGCGATTTTCTTGTGCTTGGGGTTGGACGAGACGGGCTTCATCGGCTCCTTGAGATATTCCTCAAGGGCGGGCACCAAATCCCTGGTGTTGATGGAGGGATCCATGCGGATCATCGGCTCGAAATAGGCGAGGGTCTCCGCCAGGACGTCGGGATAAAGCCCGACTAGGCGCGACAAAGCCTCGAGGGTAACGAACTTCTTCTTGCTGCGCCTTAGCGCGCCTAAGATGCGTTTTACTTCCGCTTTGGTTGGTTTAGCCATGTTTTATCCATTATAGAACAGGTTTTCTCTTTTTCATCGCATTTGAGCGCCGAAGTGTTTGAAAGCGGGCAAAATAAAGATATACTTTAAGTGGGATATCCCACAGGAGGCCATGTTTATGCCAACAGCAACTCTTACATATGATGCGAAGATGGATTCGAAAAAAAGGGTAACTCTAAGAGGCGCCAAATACGAATATTACAATGTTCAGGAAATGGATGATGGAAACATTCTCCTTTCCCCTAGGGTTCTTGTCTCACCTTTTGAGATTTCCGAAAGCACCCTAGAAACCATGGACAAATCGATGGCCAATTTCAAAGCAGGGAAGGTTTCTAAGCCAATAAAGCTTTGATATGAGATTTTCCATTGTCATGGGTCTCCCTGAGATGCTTGCTTTTTGGGAAACCCTCGAAACCAACGTTTTGAAACAAAGAGCAAGCAAAGAGGACGCAAGAACCTACAAACTCTTGAAAAAGACTTTGTCCCAGCTTTCAAATGACCCGAGATATCCGGGGCTTCACACGCACGAAATTGATGAGCTTACCGCTAGGTATGGCGAAAAAGTGTTCCAGTCATATTGCGAAAATAGAAATCCGCGCGCGATGAGGATTTATTGGGTCTATGGTCCGAAAAAAGACTACATAACGGTCATAGCCTTAGAACCACATCCAAACGATGCAAAAAACAACGCCTACAAGAAGATTCGCTTATCCAAAATGGGTGAAATCGAAGACTAGCGCCCCTAAGGCGCTTTTCTTTATCCCCTGCCCTTCAGGGTTTTGATGATATCCTTGCAGCAGCGTGTGATCTGGTCGCAAACGAGTTCGTACCTACCACTATACCAAGGGTCCTCAACCTCGGTGATTTCAGGGGTGAAGGCAAAGATCGGAAGGATCTTTTTTGGATTGTCCATCCCCATGGCGAAGAGTCTTCTCCTATTGGACTCATCCATGTAGAAAACGTAGTCGGCATCGGCATAATCCCGGTTAGAGATGTGCGTCGCGGAATGAGGGATGAGGGGGATTCCCCTACTACGGAGCTCCGCCTTCATCGGCAGGTAGATGTCGTTGCCGATTTCCTCGTGGGAGACCGCCCTGGAGCAGACCTCGAACTCATCGGTAAGGCTAGCAAAGATGCACTCCGCCGCGGGGCTACGGCAAATCGATCCATGGCAGACGAAGATGACTTTCATGGCAATAGCATACAGCAAAAAAACGCCCCACATTGCTGTGGGGTGTCTCTCGGCTTTTTCAGATTAACGTCCGACGAAGCTCCAAACAGGACGGGAAGGGCCAATTCAAGGTTTACCTTGCGGAAGGATTCCAACCAACCGCTCACCCGGAGGTGATCGTCTCTTACCTCAGCGCTCCCCTGCGAAGCGCAGCCTTCAGGGACAAGTTTTTGTTTCTGCGGTGTACCGCTGAGAAGAGCTCTTATCTTCCTAGGCCTACTTCGGATCACTCCTGATAGGTCTCGATCTCGACCACGGGGTACGTCTTCATTCGCCCGAATGTCTCAACCACGTTCCAACTTAACGAATTGCAGGGTGGAACGACTTCCTTCGAGGACCCGAGGGTCTTCGATCTCCCCTAGGACTGGACCTAGGTTCGAGGCTTTTCCAGCGGTTTACCGCGCGCCAGAGCCTCTTTTGGCACCGACCCGGTTATGAATTCCCGGGGGTTCGCGGACCATGCCTGCGCCACGAGGACGCCGACCGATTCGCACTGCCCTTTCGAGTTTCACTCGCGATGACACCTCGCCGGACCCAAGCCAGAGGCAAGGGCCACTACCAGCCAACTCCCGAAGGAGAAGGGAGGAGAAGGGAATTTCAGGTTTACCATGGGCCTTCCTTCCGGCCTGGGGGCTTTCTCCCCTTCGAGGCTCACGCCCCATCCCGATTGATTGTCCTGGTTCGACCAGGGGGCGGTTAGGAGTCCGTCCCGAGCATCGGCTTTCGCCGCAGCCCGTTCCCGGCTTCCCTCACTGGAGGGGGAAGGACGGGGTCCGATGTTCCTAGATCCTATCTAGCGGATCGGATGTTCCGTGCGCCAGGGTTGCCAGAGGCGCTTGGGCGGCTCGCTCGGGGATTAACCCAAGCTACCCGTCATCCCGAGTTCTTCCGGTTTACCGGGGGGAGGCGGGATTCCTCCAGGGGGCTACCCTTCGCCGTTTATCCCACTCCATAGGGAGGGTTTCGCGGCAGGTCCGTTTAGATTCTGGTCTACCAGGCGGGATGGACCGTCCCGCGAGAGGATCGCGATGAAGTTCGCTTTCCCCTGCTCCCGGATGTTCCTATTGCAAGGCTGTCCGGAGCCCCCACTTTCCTAGATTCACTAGCTGCCAGGGTATGGTCTTCGGCAGTGGCGTCCCCCCGCCGAAGCGGAGGAGCCCTTTGCGGTCGTATCCTCAAGGAACCCGAAGGAACCTCTTTCGCGACCGCTCTCCCATCTGCTGGTCTACCAGCCGGCGGAGCGTTCCGGAGGAGACGCGGCAACAGATCCGCGCTCCCTTAACCTCATTTCGAGGCAGCCGTCCTTTCTGGCCTTGCAACCAAGGGGCATCGTGCATTCCCCTCACCTTAGTTAACTAAGGTGGACACCGCAGTTTTGCCTGACCCGAAGGTCTGGCGTTCCCTGCGGAACACATAACTATACTCGCATATCTGGGTGTTGCAACACTTTTTTGCAAAATTTTTTGAACTTTTTTTGTAGATACCAAAGGTATCTAAATTTTTGAACTTTTTCGCTCTGTTTTAACAAACGACTG
>DKRQ01000010.1 GCA_002472275.1 Caryophanales bacterium UBA7278
AGCGCGAGAACGCGTTGGACTTGGCCCGGACCTGCTCCTCGGAGAGCATGTGCATGGTCACGTCCTGCGTGGACATGAGCCTCGAGGGGTCGGACTCGTCGAAGTCGAGCCGGACGAACTTCCCCTCCAGGTCGCGGAAGGCGTAGGCCCAATCCCTGAGCGTGGCGTACGCGATCCCGTTTTCCCTCGCGTAGCGGTTGATGGGGAGGCCCGATGCCCTGAACTTCTTGACGATCTCCATCCTCTCTCTGTCGGTGTAATGCTTCTTTGCCATGAAAAATCCCTCCTTGGCTTGCGGAGGGAGTATGCATGAGGACGCGCCTTGGCGGCAGGGTGTTAATCGGCGACGTTTACTATCTATGGATACGCCGTTTGTCCAACTTTGGATAAGTGGATTTGAACGACGACACAGAGAATAAAAAATGGTGGAGCATAGCGGGATCGAACCGCCGACCTCCTCGTTGCGAACGAGGCGCTCTCCCAGCTGAGCTAATGCCCCACGGCTCGATTATTATACTCGGCAAGTTGGCCGGTTCAACATGCGAGCGCGCCACTTCCCCTAAAAGTTGAAGATATCGTCCTCATTCACCGGTTCCTCGGGGGTTGAGGCGACATTGTCCATAGCAATATCCCTCAATTGCCTCTCCCTCTCCTCGTCTTCTGAGGTCGAGGGTTTTTCGTCCTTGGGTTCCCCATAGCCGCCTTCAATGGCCTTCTTGAGATTTGCGATATGCGCCGCATCGTCCTCGTGAAGCATCTTGAGAATCTGCTGTCGCATGGCTTCCCCCGCCTTTTCGGGGACGTATTCGAGATATGGGCCATGGAATAGTTTCTTCTTCACTACATAGAGGTCAAGTTTGAAAGGATCATCCCCCAACAAAGGGACACCGGCCAGGCAAATGTTGGATTCAAAAGCGCAGTAATAACGGATTGACCTTCCGTTTTTGATGGCGGCGAAGACGCGTTGGTCGTTCACGAAGTTGTGTTTTGGCATGGCTGACTCCTATTTCCCAAATTGTAAGAGAAAGGGCGCTCCCGAAGAAGCGCCCATATCCGATTAGATGAGGGGTTCGTAATGGTAGACGACCGATTCCCCAAAGGTCTTGGTGATGTAATCCTTCACCGAGGCGGCGGCGAAGGCTTCCTTGATGGCCTTGGCCTTGGCGCTGTCCTTATTGGCTTTTTTGACGGCGACCCCGTTGGCCCTAAGGGACAAAGTCTCCTCGGTCACCTTCTCGCCGAAGACGATGCGCTTGGCGTAATCCTCGCCTAGACCCTGAAGGGCGGTATTGCCCGGCAAGACGCCAAAGTCATAGTCGCCCAAGGAGGACGGAAGGTTGCTTTCCTGGATGCAGGTGAGCGAGCAATTCGAGTAGGCCTCCGCGAAGGTGACTTGCGAATTGGGGTTGTTCACGTTGAAGTTCTTGAACTCCCCAGATTCATAGCAACTATCGGAAATCCCCGACAAAACCCCGTTATCTTTTAGCAAAAGCAAAGCTCGTTCGATATTCGAAATATCATTGACGATTTCGATCTTGTCGCCGTTTTGCAGGGTTTTGTGGGTATCGGGTTTCGACGCATAGAGACAAAGCTTCTCGAAGTGAACCTTCACGACCATGGACAGTTGGTTCTCTTCGGAGACAGACTGGTTGTAACTGCTTAGGTAAGGCATGTGTTGGAAGTAGTTCGCGTCGTATTCCCCGCGGGAGACCGCGGAGTTTTGTTGCGTCCACTCTAGGACGGTGACCCGAAGGTCAAAGCCCTTCTCCTTCAAAACGGGGGCCACCGCTTCCTTGAGGATTTTGGCGTGGGGCACTTCGCTAGCGGCAATCGTGATGGTGGATTCACTAGAACCCCCGCAGGAGGCTAGACCCGCGAGGCATAGGCTGATGGGCAATAGGAACAAAGACTTTTTCATTTGGCGATTCTCCTTTTATCGGTTTTCTTTGAGAGGATGAGTCCGACTTCTTGAATGATTTGGACTACCACAACGATGAGGATGAGGATGACCCAGATTTCGGGTCTGCTCAGGTAGTTCATCGGGTAATTATGGTAGATGCTATAGGCCCTGGCGATGAGACCGCCCGCGCCGAAGTCGTAAGCGAACGCGGTATAGCCAAGGATCGAGATGGTAGATAAGGCAAGACCAAGGATTAGAGAGGGCCTAGCTTCCCTAAGAAGGACCTTCACGATGATTTGCATTGAGGAAGCTCCCATGGATTTCGCGGCCTCGACGACGCCTTGATCCACTTCGTTAAGAGAGGTTTCCACGACGCGCCCTACGTAGGCGAACGAGGCGAAGAAGAGGGGGATGATCATGGTAAACCACGCGCCGGTGGCCCTTCCGAATACCCCGCGGGTAAGCGGGATCAAGACGATGATGAGGATGAGGCAAGGGATCGAACGGAGGATGTTCACAATCGTGCCAATCGCAAAGTTAAGGATGGGCTTTGGTTTAAGACCTTTCTTACCTGTCGCGTAAAGCAGCACCCCTAGCGGCAACCCAACCAAATAGGCCAACGCGGTTGCGATGATGGTCATGCCGACCGTCTCCAAGGCGGCGATAAAGAATTCATTCCATTCCAAGGGACTTCACCTCCTCGAATTCGACGTGGTGCAGCTCAAGGTATTTCCTTAGCTTTTCCCTGTCTTTTTCTTCCTTTGGCCTTTTGATGACGGTCTGGCCATAGACCTTGCCATCGATCACCTTCGTGTCCGCGTAGACGATGGAGATGAGGATGGAGCATTGCTGGACGATATTGGCGATCAGCGGTTCATCTGAGTTGCCGTTAAAGAGCAAGCGGATGTAATGATGCTCGTTGAGCGCGGTGTGCACGTGATCCGCGTAGATAAGGGAACGGGCGATGTCGGTCTTCGGATTGAGGAAGACGTCAGAGAGGTCGCCTTGTTCCACTAGATGCGCGTTATCCAGTATCGCGACTTTGTTGCAAATCGTCTCGATGACCCCGAGTTGATGGGAAATCATGATGATCGTGATGCCTAGTTCTTTGTTGAGGTCTTTTAGTAACGCCAAGATGGATTGGGTGGTCTCTGGATCAAGAGCGGACGTGGCCTCGTCGGAGAGGATGACCTCGGGTTCGAGGGCTAGCGCACGCGCAATTGCAACACGCTGCTTTTGTCCACCCGAGAGATTGGCGGGATATTCCTTCGCCTTTTCCTCTAGCCCCACTCTTGCTAGGCATTCCAGGGCTTTTTGCCTTCTATTCTCTTTGCCTTTGACCTTGGCGATTTCGAGGGCGAGTTCGACGTTGCCAAGAACGCTTCGTTGCTCCAAGAGGTTGAACTGCTGGAAGATCATCGCGATTTTCCCGCGCTTCTCCTTCGCGATCCTTTGGGTTGCCGAGCATAGGGTTTCGCCGCGATAGAGGATTTCACCGCCATCGGGGATCTCGAGTCCGTTGATGCATCTTACCAATGTGGACTTACCCGCGCCGCTAAGGCCGAGGACACCGAAAACGTCGCCTTTTTCGACGCTTAAGGACACATCGTCGAGCACCTTCTTGCCGTTAAAGGACTTGCTTAGGTTCCTTATTTCGATTTCGGGCATGGCTCTCCTTTCTAGGAGAGAAAACAAAACGTCTCTCCTTGTCACTTCAAGGACGAGACGCAAATTCCCGTGTTACCACCTTGATTCACCACCTTGTCACCAAGATGGCCTTATTGGGTACGCCTATATTGGATATACCCCTGCGCTTTAACGGGCGCGCCCGGCCTAGACTACCTATCGCCTAGACGGCTCAAGGGCCATGTTCGGTTCGCCTTTGCCCATCCTCTTCCAGCCAAGGAGGATTTCTCTAGTGAGCCAGGGACGAACTTACTCTTCCCTCTCGTTGCCGATGTCAAAATCATAGGCGCACGAACGCACTTGTCAACAAAACAAAGGATTTCGACGGCAAAAACGGAAATCAACTAACGTAAAAAACGGGGTCCGCGTTTTTGTAGTTCTCATTCCATCTTTTGACGTATTCCGCCATAAAAGCGGCTTTGTCGTCAGATTTGCTTAGCTTATATGAATATATTTGCAGCGCCACCTCGTTGACCCAATCGAGCGAAACTGCCCCCAACCCATAGGCGCCTTGGAGAGTATGGGTCACGCCGTCCTTAAAGGCATAGATGTTATTTGGGTGTTCTCCAAAGTAGTAACGACGGGAAAAGGATTTCGAAAGATTCATTATGCGACCATCGGAGAAATAACCTTCGTATGTCTCGCCTTTACCAACGAGATAATCGGTTATCGCTTCATAGGGCTCATTTGAAAAAGATGGTTTTTGGTCAGCCAGGGAAGTGAAATAGCGAAAACCTTGGTGTTCACCAAAATAAAGACATTTCGAAAAATCGTCGGTAATCGGGATCGGCTTGTCGCCATTACCCCTCAATTCTTTGTCGGCCTGCCTGATGTCCTCGGGCAATTCCAGCGAAAAGCTCTTGGCTTCTAATGCGCTGACGACGTCGTGGTTCCTGTAATTATTCCGTATTGCGGTTAAACCGTTGGGGTAGGAAACGCTTTCTTGCCAAGAAGTCAAAAACCTATTTTTCCAAGCCTCTCCTTCTTTTTCGGCGCGCCAAGCCAAATCTTCGCGAAAGACCTTGGAGACGTCCTCACTCGAAAAAACGCCTTCCATATAAAGGCTGCTGAGTCGGGCAAAAGGCCTTTGCTGTAACTCGCTGTAAGAGATGGTGACCCCCTCTTCCACCTCGTAGCACGCGGTGAATTCCGTATTCAACGGGAAGCCCCCCGCAAAATAATAGTCTCCGAGGCGAAGGCAGCTGGTTCTAAGCCAACCCCCGGAATATCTGGAGACGACAAGACGCCCACGCATCATGCCGTGGCAAACCAAGGCAGTTTTGGTCTCCTTCGGAACTTGGCGGAGGTCGATCCAGTCTGGCCAGGAGGGGACGGCGGGCAAGTTTTCGAGCAAAGACGTGTCGACGCGCCCGTCTTCAAAAGTCGGAAGACGGCTTTTTAAGGAAACCTTCCCGTCTTCGGCCCCTTTGCCACAAGCGGCCAAAGCGATTACGGCACCGATTGAAACAAAGACACGATTCTTTTTCATGCCGCTCCTCTTTCACCCCAATCGTAGCACATGCCTCACAGCAAGGGGCGTGAATCACATGTGAATGAATGTGGAAATTGTTCACACCTTGTGGATAAACGAGGCTTCCCTTAGACCGATTGGATGTTTTTCTCCACAGGGGTTCTATGTGAAAAATCCGGCCTTGAAAAGCAAGGAATGACAAGACTCCGAAAAGAAAAATTTCTTTTCTATCATGGGGCCATGACGGAAGAGGTTTACGCGGTAATCGATTTGAAAAGTTTCTATGCAAGCTGCGAATGCGCGGCGAGAGGGCTAGATATCTTTTCAACGCCTTTGGTGGTGGCCGATCCAGACCGCACCGAAAGCACCATCGTCATGTCTGCCACCCCATATCTAAAGCAGAAATATGGCATCCCCAATGTGTGCCGTGTCCGCGATTTGCCAAAAGTCGAAGGGATGGTTTTGGCCAAACCAAGGATGTCTTATTACCTAAAAATCTCTGCAAAAATCGTTTCTTTGTTCTTGGATTTCGTTTCCGAAGAGGATTTGCACGTTTATTCGATCGACGAATCCTTTCTTAGGCTTACCCCTTATCTCAAGATGTATCACTGCACCGCGGATGAGCTCGTCGCAAGAATTCAAAAGGCCATCAAAGACGAATGCGGGTTGCTCGCCACGGCGGGGATGGGCCCCAATATGTTCCTCGCCAAAACCTGCTTGGATAACGAGGGCAAAAAGCGTCCCCCTTACCGCGCCTATTGGGGCAAGGAAGAGGTGCAAACCAAGTTATGGAAGATCCGCCCTATCACCAAGGTATGGGGTATCTCAGGCGGTATCTCAAGGCGCCTTGCCAAACTCGGCATCCACGACCTAGAAGGGCTTGCGAAATCCGACGCCGCCACGCTTAGAAAGGAATTCGGCGTGATCGGCTGCCAGCTTTATGACATGGCTTGGGGGATCGACCGCACGGACATCCGCGTCAAATACGTGCCTAAGGAAAGAAACCTAAACCAAGGTCAGATGCTCTATCGCGACTATGGCATCGCCGGAGCCAAGACGGTGATAAGAGAGATTGTCGACGAATTATGCGTGCGCCTTCGCTATCACAAGATGGTGGCCGGGTGCGTCTCTATTTGGTGCCTCTATAGCGCTTCTTCCAAAACCGAGCCTTTCTCTAGGCAAGCTTCCTTGAACATCCCGACCGATGACGTCGACCAACTTTACCGTGCCGTGCTCGAGGTTTTCATGCGTTTTGTGGATATCAACGCGCCAATCCGAGGGTTGAGCGTTACCTTCTCTCGTTTAGAACCCTATTTCGGAATCAGTCAGGATTCCCTCTTCGAAGACAACGAGGAAGCGGAAAGAAGGAGGAACCTATATAGGGCGATCGACCATCTCCATGCCTATTACAACCGCGATTCGGTGTTAAGGGCGTCCGCCTTAACCGCGGATTCGACGATCAAAGAGAGGCATACCCTCATCGGAGGCCATAAAGCATGAGTGCCTATGAAGACAGGGGCATGATGAAGTGGGCCCCCTATCAATCGTTGATTGAACAGTCCATGTATCTAGCGGAAATGCGCAGGGAAAGGCAAAAAGTGCCTAAGCCTCTTATCTCCAGCGACCGGGCCGAGGAGATCAACGAGATCCTTTGCACCTACGAAGGCGAAGAGATCATCGTAAAGATCTGGGAGAACGGATTCCTAAGCGACTTAGAAGGAGTCATCTCCAAAATAGACCCTTATAACCGCAGGATTGAGGTCGACGAAAGGAGAATCCCCTTCTCCTCCATCATTAATTTAGTGCGCGCGTAAAAGAAAACCCCCGAACGGGGGCTTTCGACTTATAGACTTGAATTAGGCAATTGCTAAGGTCCAACTCGAGGAGCTTTGGTTAGCAGCGCCGACCGCCGAGAGACCAGCATATGCATTGGCAATGGCCGTGTTCTCTTGCACGCGATCGATGTCTTCGCCTTCGAAGTCCAATTCGTCGACGACGTTCCTATCATCGTACTTCATATGCGAACCTCCTTTCTGTGGTTTACACTTGAGCCTCTTTCTTGAGGCACCTTCACTATAGGACGATGAAAGAAAAAGACAATTTTGTAAGCGTTTTCTGTAAGCACTTACATTTTTGTCTTCTTAAAAAGTGGCTTGTTATCGAATGTTTTTTGATTTCATGAAAGCGTATACATGAAAATAATGCAATTCAATGAAAATATTTTCATAGGCTTTTTATGCCCAGTTACCGTCCTTGAAAATGACGATTTCCTTGCCTTCGGCGGTCGTTCCGACGATTTTTAGGTCCTTCGAACCGATCATGAAGTCGACATGGCTCATTGACTTGTTGATGCCAAAACCATGAATCTCGTCCTCGGTGTACTTTTCAAAGTCAGGATAGAGGTTGGTGAAGCCGCGCCCTAAAGCAAGATGGCAGCAGGCGTTCTCATCATAGAGGGTGTTATAGAAGAGAAGACCCGTGTTGTTGATCGGAGAATCGTAAGGAACAAGGGCGCATTCGCCTAAATAGGCAGAGCCTTCGTCCAAGGTAAGGATGGAGCGGAGCGCCTCCTCGCCTTTTTCCGCGTGCACCTCCACCGCTTTTCCTTCGTGGAAACGGACATAGAAGTTCTCGATGAGCTGACCGTTGTAAGAAAGGGGCTTGGCGCTATAGACGATGCCTTCGGCCTCGCCCTTCATCGGAGAAGTGAAGCACTCTTCGGAAGGGATATTAGGCTGGAAGAAGGTTCCGTTAAGGAGTTTTTCTCCTCCGCCCAGGAAGATGACACCAGGAATCAGGCCAACGGTCAAATCGGTTCCGTTGCTGGAGGTGTAATGGAGCGATTTGAGATTCAGGGAGTTCAGATACTCGCAACGAGCCTTCAAATCGGCCTCGTGCTTTTCCCAATTCTCGATGCCATTGCCATCCGCGGCGCGCGAAGTCAAAAGGATGGCTTCCCATAGTTTCTCCACCGCTTTTCCTTTAAGAAGGCCGGGGAATACTTTCTTGGCCCATGCCGCCGAAGGAACGCCGGCGATGCACCACTGATATTTGTTTTCGCGGGCTTGGATGTATTTGTAGAGTTTCTTATAGCCCTCCATACGCACATAGGCGACCTTGGCCGGATCGACGCCTTTCATGCCGTCGGGGTCTTCGGAGGAAAGATAGAGCATGCAAGGCAATTCCTCGCTCATCCAGGCTTGTTTGGCCTCGACATGGGGCAAAACGATGGCAAGGTTTTCCTTTTTGCCGCGCTTTAGAGCGACTTTGGTCACCTTTTGGGAAGACCATTCGACGATGACGCCTTTGGCGCCCGCCTTATAGCACTCATCGACGACCATCTCGCAGAACGCCTCGTTCTCGACGCTGCAATTGACGATGACGTATTGGCCCTTCTTGAGGGCGATGCCCGAACGAACGATTAGTTCGGCGTATTTTTTGAGCAATGCCTTTTTCATGAGAAATCCTCTTTGGAAATTGCATATACTATACACGAGCCGCGTAAGGCGGAGGTGCGCATATGTCTAAAGAAACCGAGAAAAAGAAGAAGGTTGCCAAGGTTTGGACGATTTGGAACACGATCGAGGCCGTTTTGCTTATCGTTAGCGGCATCATGTCCATCGTCGCAGGCGCTTTGCACAAGCCTGGCGAACAAGGAGCCGCGCAGCAACTAGAGCAGATGCTCGCCTACTTCGTCGCGGGCTTCGTCATCCTCGATGGCATCCTCCGTGTCATCCTTTACCTCGCCCGTTTCAAGAAAAACGATGACCGTGCCCCCTTTGTGACCTCCGGATTCGAGATCGCGGCTGGCACCCTTATCATCTTGATGCAGGTCAAATACAACGATTTCTTCGTCTATGGCATCGTCAACTTCGTCGCCGTCTTGCTGATGGTGATGGGTTTGCTCCTACTTGTCTTTGCCATCTACGTGCTCGTTAAGAAATACGAAAAGCTCACGATGCCGATTTTGGAGATTCTCCTCGCCGCCATCCTAATCGGCGTCGGCGTCGCGATTGAGATCATGTACAACACGAGCGATTCCCGCGAGAAACTCGTCCTCATCATGGCGGGTGCCATCCTCCTCGTCGCAGGTCTGGCGATGCTCATCTTCACGATGGTCGTCTCCAAAAAGGACAAGAAGCAAACCAAGCAATTCGAGGACGAGGAAAAGGGAACCTATCAAATCGTCGATGCCCAGGAACAACCGGTTAAGAAAGCCGAAGTCGTTGATTCGATTGAGCAAGAAGGACCCATCGACGCGATTGAAAGCGAGAAGCCCAAGCAAATCGAAAGCAAAGGCGAATAACCAAGCAATTCCAAAGCGAAGTCCGCAAAACTTCGCTTTTTTATTTCTTTTTGTCAGGATGTTTCGCTTTGTACTCGACGAATCTCATGTCGAAGTCCACGACGAAGGAAGTCCTCATTGGCTTCACGAGTTTCACATATCCGATGAGTTTCGTGGGCTTAAGGATTTCATAGGCGATTTCGAAAGCGTTGTGCTCCACGGTTTGGTCGGGAACGTCGATTTGGTTCGGCGATCCGATGACGACCATTTTGCAGCAGTTGCCAATACGGGTAACCATCGTCTGGATCTCATCGAGGGTCATGTTCTGCGCCTCGTCGACGATGATGATGCAATCGTTGAAGGAGCGGCCCCTCATGAATTCGGGGGCAAGCGGAACGATATCAGGCGGCAAGCGGTCATAAGCCGGCGCATCGATGATCTCGTCTTCTAGGTCACGACTCATTTTGCGGCGGGGCGCCCTCATGGAGGGGTCGTTAGGCGGCAAGTTCCCCATCAGGTGGTTGTAGTTATCTAGAAGCGGGCCAAGGTAGGGCCCGTATTTGTCTTCCGCGGTACCTTTAAGATAGCCAAGGCGATGGCCGACCTCGACCGGTTCCCTGACGTAGAAGATCGTTTTGTATTTCTTTTTGGCCCCTTTTCCCCTGACGAGGTTAAGGCTAGCGGCAAGAGCGGCGAACGTCTTGCCGGTGCCGGCGGAACCCTTGCAGAAAACAACCGGCGTTCTCACGGGGTCGTCGTTGATGAGTCGTATCAGTTCCCTCTGTCCTTCGTTCTCGCCAAAGTCGATGTTAAAAAGACGGTAGTTGGAGGGATTAGAACTCATAGGAAAGGAATCCTTTCGATATCATTACTCTTAATGCTAGCCGTTTCCTTGTTTTTAACAAGGCAAAATCGATGTTTTCCGTCTCTAAGTTTCATTTCTTTTTCTTCTAATAAAACGCGCGTGAATGTATGATTTGCCCAAAGGAGGAAAAATCATGTTTCAACGTGGAAAACTCAGTTGGTTGATTTGGAACGTCGTTGTCGCCGCCTTACTCGTCGTCTTAGGCGTCCTCACCTGCGTCAATTCCGGCGAATCGCAATTCCAGAGCATCATCGTTCTCATCGTCGCGATCTTCGTCATCGTGGATGCGGGCTTCAGGATCCTATTCGATGTCCTAAGGGTCATCCATATCGGGCACGCGACCGTGGTCAAAACCGATTATGGCGCGATCGTCGCCGCCAGCGCCGAACTTGCGATTGGCGTTGCCCTCATCGGCATCTCCAACACCATCAAGGACGGTGGCCCCGGCTTCCAACAGCTCTTCGTTTTCCTTGGTAACTTCATCGGGACGGTCTTCATCGTCTGTGGCGCAGTGTCCGCATGCCTTGCGACCATCTACTTCATCAAGAAGGCCAATTCGATCCCCGAGAACGTCGGCATCTGCATCGGCGCCGCCATCGCCATCACGATCGGCATCCTCGTCCTTGTCTTCTGCCGTAACCAAGAAAACTTCATGAAAGTCTTCTTCATCAGCTTCGGCGTGATCTTGATGCTCGCGGGTCTAGGTGCCCTCACCCTCACGATCGCCCTCTATGTGAAGACGAACAAGAAGGCCGAAAAGAAGCCGGTCGAAAGCGAAGAGAAAGCTGACGTCATCGATGCCGCTCCCGTAGAGGAACCTAAGGAAAAGCCTAAGGAAAAACAACCCGAAGCCCCTGCCGAAGAAGAACCGAAAGCGGAAGAGAAGAAGCCGGAAGAATAAGCGTTTTTCTAACAAAAACTCGGGAATTCCCGAGTTTTTTTATCGATTTTTG